>CAJOIH010000007.1 GCA_905234455.1 uncultured Bacteroidales bacterium
GGACCGCCTAGGCCTCAACAACGTGACCACCTACGTGGAAATCCTCTCCGGCGAAAAACTGGCAGAATACGTGGAAGGCACCATCATGAGCACCACCGACGTGGTCTCCTACAACGAGATGTCGGTGAAAGCCCTGAAGAAAATCCATGGCAGCAACCTGAAGTTCAAGGACTATAACGCCTTCGGCCGCCTCGACGACGACGAACGCTACTGCCGCGAAACGGGATTCATGCATCCTCAAGAGTATCTCGATTTAAGGGCTAAGCTGGAAGAACTGCGCAAGACCTACCACAGTGTGAAAATGGTCCCCTGCCACTGCGACTACCAGCCGACCAACCTCGTCATCAGTGGCGACAAGCTCTATGTGCTGGACTGGGAGTTCGCCGGCATGAACGACCCCTTCTACGACATCGCCTGCTACGGCAACGCCGGTTTCGACAAAGCCCTGGCCCTGCTGGAATGCTACGTGGGTCATCAACCCACCGACGACGAGCTGCACCGCCTCTACTTCCACCGCGCCTTCCAATGCCTGCAGTGGTACAACGTGGCTATCTTTAAAGACCGCGTGGGGCTGAGCAAGGATTTGAACATGGACTTCAATGCCGTCGCCTTAATGTTTTTGGGAATGGCTAAAGATTTGCTCGAAAAATGAACGCTGAAGAAATCACCCAATTAAAAGAAACGGTCATCAGCGTGCTGAAGACCATCTACGACCCAGAGATCCCGATTGATATCTGGACCTTGCACCTGATATATGGGGTCGAAGTGGATGAGGAAGGCAACGTGAAGATCGTGATGACGGTGACGGCTCCCAACTGCCCCGTGGCCGAGGTACTTCCCGCCGAGGTAAAAAGCCGCATCGAGGCCATCATGGGGGTAAAATCTGTGGACGTAGAACTGACTTTCGATCCTGTGTGGGATATCAGCATGCTCTCCGACGAGGCCAAAGCCGAGTTGGGATTGGATGGGGATTACAATTACTCCGCTTCGGATTTTCTTTATTGAGGCAGCTTTTTAGTACGAGATACAAGTGAACTATGTTTGATTATTCACATAGATTCACTTCAGATGAAAAAAGAAAAAACCACCACAAAAGAAGCCTTAGTCGAAATTGGAAATTTTGGTCCGATTTACAGACAATTCAAAGGAAAGGCCAAAGAAGCTTTTGAATTCTTAATTAATCATGAGGACGGCGATCTGTTAGCCGTGTTTCACCGAGAAGGATTCGGTGATGTCGATCTTGTTTGGGGCAACGAAAACGGCGGATTGAAACACATTCTACTTAAACACTTAGGTAATGATAAGAGTTTTGTCAACATGGAAGATGCCGCTTACCAAATAAAAGAAATCATCGAAACAGGAAGAACAGTTTTCGAAAACATAGATAAGGCCGTCTTTCAAATTGGAAACAAAATCGTGACCGTCCGAAAGAATTTTCGGGAGAAAGGCAAAAAAATAGCCGACAAAAACTGGGTTCTGACGGCTTACGATGAAACAACAGCAGATGGTGGAAGTGCTATAACCACCAGCAATTAAGGCAAAGCTGCACGTACCACTGGTATTTTCATGCTGCAAAAATACAACAAACTTTTGATACCCGCAAGGAGTTATGTTGGTTTTTCAATAATCACGAAATGCTTTTGAAAGCTTCAGCGTAAAGCATCATTTGCTTCACCATGGAGACCAAGCCATTGGAACGGGTGGGGCTCAAATGCTCTTTCAAACCGATTTCATCGAGGAAAGACAGGTCGGCTGACAAAATGTCTTCCGGAGTTTGGCCAGAGAAAACCTTGATCAGCAAATTAATGATGCCTTTGGTGATAACAGCATCGCTGTCGGCGGTGAAATAAACCTTGCCGTCCCTGAGCTCGGCATGGAGCCACACTCGCGACTGGCAACCATTGATCAGATATTGGTCGTTACGGTATTGTTCGTCAATAATGGGGCACTCCTTCCCCATCTCGATTAGCATGGCGTAACGGTCCATCCAATCATCGAACATCGAGAAGTCCTCAACGATACTGTCTTGTATTTCTTTGATAGTCATTATCTTAACATATTTGCGGCTTTATTCACCGCATGAACTAGAATATCAACTTCTTCCAAAGTGTTATATACTGCGAACGAGGCACGCACGGTGCCGGGGATGCCGAAACGGGTCATCACGGGCTCGGCGCAATGGTGACCAGTGCGGACGGCCACACCCATTTTGTCAATAATGGTGCCAAGGTCGTATGGATGGATGCCATCGATAATGAAACTCACCAGGCCACTACGCTCGGGGGCCTGACCGATGAAGCGCATGCCTTCAATCTTCGACAAACCCGCTATGGTTGCAGCCACCAAAGCCTCTTCATGCTCAGCCACTGCCTTACGGTCAAAGCTCTCGATGAACTTTATAGCCGTCTCCAGACCCAAGGCGGCACCTACGTTAGGGGTACCAGCCTCGAACTTGAAGGGCAATTTATTGAAGGTGGTCTTCTCGAAACTCACGGTTTCGACCATCTCGCCACCGAACTGATAGGGAGGCATCTTCTCGAGCCACGCCGTCTTGCCATACAAGCCACCAATGCCCATGGGGGCGTACATCTTGTGACCGGAGAAGACGAAGAAGTCGCAGTCCAGGTCCTGCACATCGATGGACAGATGGGCCATTGATTGGGCACCGTCGACTACCGTAATGGCACCGTACTGATGGGCCAACCGGATCATCTCCTTCACGGGATTGATAGTCGCCAAGGTATTGGAGACATGGGCCATGGCAACGATTTGCGGGCTTTGTTTCAGCAGGTTTTCGTAGGCTTGAAGGTCGAGGACACCGTTGTCGTCCATAGGGGCTACGAGGAGTTCGCCGCCATAAAGCTGGACCATCTGCTGCCAAGGGACCAGATTGGAATGGTGTTCCATTGCCGTCACAAGCACTTTGGGGCGACGTGTGGATTGCCACGTCGCTCCGCTAAGCTCCGCTCCTCGCAATGACATACCTGACGCCAACAACCTTCCCAAAGAGGTGGCAAGCAAATTCAGCGACTCAGTGGTGCCGCGGGTGAAAACGATCTCATGGGCTTCCTTGGCGTTGACGAAACGGGCCACGGTGCGACGGGCGTTCTCGTAGGCCTCGGTAGCCATCTGACTGAGGTAATGAACACCCCTGTGGATGTTGCAGTTCTCGTGAAGGTAGTAGTCGCGCTCCCGTTCAATCACACAAAGGGGTTTCTGGGTGGTCGCGGCATTGTCTAGGTACACCAAAGGCTTGCCGTAGACCTGCTGGTCTAGCACTGGGAACTGACGACGTATTTCGTTGACATCCATCATTTTTTAGGATTTTTGCAATGTAACACACAACGGTCGCAGCTGGAGAGCTCACCACGCAGGCGGCGCTTGATCATGTCCTCGATGGTGTCGCGCAGGCTGTCGATCTTGATATGGTTGCTGATTTCAGCGGCGAAGGCATACATCAACAACATGCGGGCGTTGGCCTTGCTGATGCCACGCTGGCGCATGTAGAACATAGCCTCCTGGTCGAGCTGGCCGGTAGAGGTGCCGTGTGAGCACTTCACGTCGTCGGCGTAGATTTCCAAGAAGGGCTTGGTGTCGATTTTGGCCGTCGAGGTCAAGATGATGTTGGCGTTGTTCTGCTGGGCGTCGGTCTTTTGCGCCCCTGGGGCCACATACACATGGCCGTTGAACACTGCTGTAGCCTCATCGTCCATGATGCCCTTGAAGCGGGTGTCGCTGGTGCAATGCGCCACGTTGTGGTTGATCTTCAGGTAGTTCTCCATGTGCTGCTTCCGATCCACTAGATACAAGCCGTACACTTGGGTCTCGCAACCCTCGCCGTCAATATCAACGGTGATATTGTTGCTCAAATCGCCGGCATTGAAACTGATGACCACAAAATGCACCCTACTGTCGCGCTCCTGATGGATGTGGATGTGAGTCTTCAAGCCAGTGGTGTCGTCGAGGTTCTGGATGCGGTACATCTCAAGGGAGGCATTCTCCTTGACCACGATTTCGCAATGCTCCTCGTTGGCCTGAAGGTGCTCTGTGTCGTCCGACAACACAATCTGCCGGTACTGCCCGCTCTCGACAACGATATTGTTTTCCAAGAATTCCATCGTCGTAGGCATTACAGGTTCATATCCTTGATCCATTCGTAGCCCTTCTCCTCCAGCTCGATGGCGAGATGCTTGCCACCCGACTTGACGATGCGGCCGTCGTACATCACATGCACGAAGTCGGGCACGATGTAGTCGAGCAGGCGCTGGTAGTGGGTGATCACCACAAAGGAGTTGTCCTTGTTGTGCAGCTGGTTGACGCCGTTGGCCACGATGCGCAGGGCGTCGATATCCAGACCCGAGTCGGTCTCGTCGAGGATGGCAAGGCTGGGCTCGAGCATGGCCATCTGGAAGATTTCGTTCTTCTTCTTCTCGCCGCCGGAGTAGCCCACGTTGACGAAGCGGTTCTGCAGCTTCTCGGTGATTTCCACCATAGCTTGTTTCTCCTTCATCATCTTCATGAACTCGATGGTCGACAGGGCGGGAAGGCCGAGGTATTCGCGTTTGGAGTTGACGGCGGTGCGCATGAAGTTCTGGATGCTCACGCCGGGGATCTCCACGGGGTATTGGAAGCTGAGGAAGATGCCCTCGTTGGCGCGGTCTTCGGGTGACATGCCCACGATGTTCTTGCCTTTGTACCAGATCTCGCCCTCGGTGATCTCGTAGCCTTCGCGGCCGGTGATGGCAGCGGCTAAAGTGCTCTTGCCGGTGCCGTTGGGGCCCATGATGGCGTGGATTTCACCTTCGTTGACGCCCAAGTTCAATCCCTTCAGGATTTCCTTTCCTGCGACAGAGACATGTAAGTTTTTGATATTGAGTAACATATTGTTGAATTTTTATCCTACACTACCTTCTAATGTGATTGACAATAATTTTTGTGCCTCAACGGCGAACTCCATCGGAAGCCGGTTCAACACGTCCTTGGCGTAGCCGTTGACGATAAGGCCGATGGCCTTCTCGGTGGGGATGCCGCGCTGCTGGCAATAGAAGAGCTGGTCCTCGGAGATCTTGGAGGTGGTGGCCTCGTGCTCGAGGATGCTCGACTCGTTGCCGCACTGGACGTAAGGCCAGGTATGCGCACCACACTGGTCGCCCATCAGCAGGGAGTCGCACTGCGAGTAGTTGCGTGAATTAATGGCTTTCGGTGCCACGCGAACCAGACCACGATAGCTGTTCTGGCTGTGACCGGCGGAGATACCCTTCGAGATGATGGTGCTGCGGGTGTTCTTGCCCAGATGGATCATCTTGGTACCGGTGTCGGCCTGCTGGTAATTGTTGGTGACAGCCACGGAGTAGAACTCGCCGATGGAGTTGTCGCCCATCAGCACACAGCCCGGATATTTCCAGGTGATGGCCGAGCCGGTCTCCACCTGGGTCCAAGAGATCTTGGAACGGTCGCCGCGGCAGAGGCCGCGCTTCGTCACCAAGTTATACACACCGCCTTTGCCTTCTTTGTCGCCCGGATACCAGTTCTGCACCGTGCTGTACTTCACCTCAGCGTCCGTCTCGGCGATGATTTCCACAATGGCGGCATGGAGTTGGTTTTCGTCACGCATCGGGGCAGTACAACCTTCCATATAGCTCACGTAGGCGCCTTCATCGGCCACGATCAGGGTGCGCTCGAACTGGCCCGTGTTGGCCGCATTGATACGGAAATAGGTGGAGAGCTCCAAGGGGCAATGCACGCCCTTGGGGATGTAGCAGAACGAGCCGTCGCTGAACACAGCCGAGTTCAAGGCAGCAAAGAAGTTGTCGGTGTAAGGCACCACCTTGCCGAGGTACTTCCTCACAAGGTCAGGGTGCTGTTTCACCGCCTCGCTGAATGACATGAAGATGACGCCGTGCTTCGACAGCGTCTCCTGGAAGGTGGTCTTCACCGAGGTGCTGTCCATGACAGCATCCACAGCCACGCCGGAAAGCTTTTTCTGCTCGTCGAGCGAGATGCCCAGCTTGTCGAAAGTAGCCAACAACTCCGGATCCACCTCATCTAGGCTCTGCTTCTCCTGACGTTTCCGAGGAGCTGCATAATAAATAATGTCTTGATAATCAATCTCAGGCAGGTCGAGATGACCCCAGTTGGGCTGCTTCAGCGTCAGCCAGTGACGGAACGCCTTCAAGCGGAACTCGAGCAACCATTCCGGTTCCTCCTTTTTCTTGGAGATCAGCCGGATGATGTCCTCATTCAAGCCCTTCGGCACAAAATCGGTCTCGATATCGGTCACAAAGCCAAACTCATAATCCTTGCTGGTGACCTCTTCGATGATGTTTTCCTTTGGATTTGACTCCATTTTTTCTTGTAATTAAGAATAATTTTAAATAACGTGCAAAAATAACCATATTTTGTGAATTGGCAATCAAAAAGAAAGAATTACATTTGCAATAATTTTAGAAGCATGTACAAAAAGATCAAGAATCGGTTGCTCAGGGCTTTGTTGATTGTGCTCACCTTTGTGATTGGGCTTCCTGTAGCCTATTGGCTGCTGGTGTACCTGATGGCGCCGAGGTACCATTTCACCCAGGGACAACCCTTTCATGGTTCCTGCTATTACAATCCTTACCAGGGGATGGACCCCGAGGCGTGGAAGCAGTACAATTTCCATTGCCACTCGCGACGTTATATGGGCATCACCAATGGCAGAATGAGTAAGGAAACCGACATCGACAGCATGTATCAGGCGTTGGGTTACGACCATTATGGCATCTCGGACTACATGAACATCAACACCCATGGCAGCGACCGACCCGATTACATCCCTGCCTATGAACACGGCTATGGCTTCTTCCGCAAGACCCATCAACTCTGCATCGGTGCCGAGAAAGTCCTGTGGATGGACTTCCCCTTTGTGCAGAACCTCGACATGAAACAGCACATGCTCAACGTCTTGCAACAGCACACCCGATTCGCCGTCCCTGCCCACGCTTCGTTCACCCAGGGATACAAGGTCAGCGACATGTACTGTCTTAGCGACTATCGCCTGCTGGAAGTAGGCAATCCCTACGGAACAGCTTTCGAACATTGGGACGCCGCCCTTTCTACAGGTCACCGTGTGTACGGCATCGGCGACGATGATACACACAAAGTACTGAACACCAATGAATTGGGACGTTACTTCACCATGATCAACGTCCACGACATGAGTGCCGACAGCGTTTATGACGCTTTGGATCGCGGCTGCGCATATACCGTGGAGTTCCACCCCCATTATGGCGATTCGCTGGATGCCAAGGCAAGGAAGATGCATGAGGAATTGTATTACCTCACCCGATGCGAGCTCCTTGGCGACACCTTGGTCGTCGAGACCTCGGCACCCAACATCCAGACCGCCGAATTCATCGGACAGGAAGGCAAGGTGCTGAAACAGATGGAGGGTTGCCAGCAGGCCTGGTACGTCATCCAGCCCACCGACACTTACGTCCGCGTAAAGTTGATGGTCCACAACATGACCTATTTCTATCTCAACCCAATCACACGACACGTCACACCTACCCCCATCGACCAAAGCACCGCCGAGATCAACTGGACCCAAACCATGTTATTCTATCTTGTTTATGTAATAATCATTATATCATTAATATTAAAATTATTCAAAAAACATGGAAAAACTTCTTGATAAATTCCTACGCTATGTGGCTGTAGAGACGACCTCGAACGAAGAATCGGAAACCCAACCTTCATCAGCCAAGGAGCTTGACCTGCTGCGCATGCTGCGCGACGAGTTGCAAAAGATGGGCATCAAAGCCGAGTTGGACGAATACGGCTATGTGATGGCCACCATCCCTGCCAACACCCGCAAAAAGATCCCGGCCGTTGGCTTCATCGCCCATGTCGACACTGCTCCCGACGCCTCGGGCAAGGACATCAAACCCCAGATCATCCGCAAATGGGACGGCAAGGACATCGTGCTCAACAAGAAGAAGAACATCGTGCTGCGCACGTCAGAGTTCCCTGAGATGCTGCAATACAAAGGCCAGACGATGATCACCACCGACGGCACTACACTATTGGGTGCCGACGACAAGGCCGGTGTGGCCGAGATCATGTGGGCTGCCCAGTACCTCATGGAGCACCCTGAGATCAAGCATGGCACCATCAAGATCGGCTTCACTCCCGACGAGGAGATCGGTCGCGGTGTGGTAAAGTTCGACGTCGAGAAATTCGGTGCCCGTTACGCCTACACCATGGATGGCGGCGAGATTGGCGAGTTGGAGTATGAGAACTTCAACGCCGCCGGTGCCAAGATCCACATCCAAGGCAGCAACATCCATCCCGGTTACGGCAAGGACAAGATGGTGAACTCGATGCTCATCGCCATGGAACTCGACGCCATGCTTCCCGAGGAGCAGCGTCCACGATACACTCAGGGCTATGAAGGCTTCTTCCATCTCACCAGCATCAACGGCGCCGTTGAGGAGACCACCATGAACTACATCATCCGCGACCACGACCGCGCCAAGTTCGAGGAGAAGAAAGCCCTGATGACCTCCATTGTGAAGTACCTCAACCAGAAATACGGCAAGGTGGTGAAGCTGGAGTTGAAACACCAGTATTACAACATGCGCCAGGAGGTGGAGCCCCACTTCTTCATCGTAGAGAAAGCCATCAAAGCCATGGAGATGGCCGGCATCAAGCCCAAGGTACAACCCATCCGTGGCGGCACCGACGGCGCCAATCTCTCCTTCATGGGTCTGCCTTGTCCCAACATCTTCGCCGGTGGGCACAACTTCCACGGCAAGTTGGAGTACGTTCCCCTTGAGAGCATGGAAAAAGCCTCCGAGGTCATCTTGAATATCATAAAACTGTTCGCCGAAAGCTAAATGGCCATCCGGGACAACGAAAGGAGCATCCGCCGAGCCTTGTGGTGGCTGCTGGGCCTCAGCGTCGTAACACGCTGCATCCTGGCTGCCACCATCGAATTCGGAAACGACGAGGTCTATTACTGGACCTACGCGCTCTATCCCGATTGGAGTCATTTCGACCACCCCCCGATGGTGGGTTGGATGATCCAGCTGTTCAGCCTCAACTTATGGCTCGACAGCGAGTTCTTCATCAGGCTCTCCTCCATCGTCTTCATGACGCTCAACACCTTCCTGATGTTTCGCATCGGCAAGGAACTCAAGGACAGCCTGACCGGACTTTATGCCGCCCTGCTCTACACCGCTTCCATCTATGCCTTCGTCATCACTGGAGTCTTCATCCTGCCCGACACCCCTTTGAGCCTTTTCTGGCTGCTGGCCTTCTGGATGGCTGTCAAGTATTTCAGGGCGGAGCAGCCGCGCAACCTGCATCTGATGCTCATCGGCTTGTTCACCGGGCTGGCAATCCTCTCCAAATACACCGGTGTCTTTATCTGGGTGGGCCTCGGGTTGTACATCCTCCTTTTCGACCGGAAGCATCTCAAAAACCCTTTCCTATACCTCTCCGTACTGGTTTCCCTGGTCTGTTGCCTACCCATTCTTTATTGGAACCTTCAGAACGACTTTGTTAGCCTCGGATTCCACGGCAACCGCGTCAGTCTTTTCGGCAAGCCCAACTTCAGCTATTTCGGCACCGAGCTGGCCGGTGAGTTCCTATACAACAACCCCGTGAACTTCATCCTGTCGATCATCGCCATCGTTGCGGCCTTCCGGGGGAAAATCAGCGTTGGGAAACCCATCTCACGCTTGGTGCTTTGCAGCGCACTACCCTTGATCATCGTCTTCCTGTTCTTCTCCCTCACCCGTCCTACCCTGCCCCATTGGAACGCCCCTGCCTTTATTCTACTAATATTCTTGATCGCCTGTAAGATCAAATCGATGAAGCCCATCATCGCCTCTTTGGCGGTCTTGCTGCTGGTGGTTGGCATTGGCTTTGCCGAGATCCAGACGGGATTCATCCCGTTGGACCACAACACCCAGGCGGATCGGCTCGGGCATGACGACTTCACACTCGACATGTACGGGTGGCGCCAACTGGAGACTAAATTTGCCGTCGTGCGCGAATCCCATATTGCCGAAGGCGTGATGCATGAGGAAGACGGCATCATCGCCGACCAGTGGTTCCCTTTGGCCAACCTCGATTATTATGTAGCCCGACCGCTCCACCTGAGAGTCATGGGCATGGGCCAACCGGAAAATCTACATAAATACCTATGGATCAACGCCGAACGTGGAGGATTCCATCCCGGGGAGAGCTATTGGTTCTTGTCGGACAGCCGTTACATGAAATATCCCGAAGCACTCTATCATGACGCTTTCGAGACCATCCAGCCCCTCGACACCATCAGCATCGAACGTGGTGGACGCGTAGTCAAAAACTTTTTCGTCTATGCATGCAGGAACCTCAAATAAGCGCTTTGCCTGGCTGGAGTGTTTACTGCTGGTTGCATTGGCTACAGTGCTCAGGTGCTTGTTCATCGGCAAGACCGACCTGGGAAGCGACGAGGCCTTTTCGCTTTACATGGCACAACTCAGCCTCCCTGACATCGTGAAGCTCCTCTGCCAAGGCGACAATCCACCGCTTTGGGAGTTGCTGCTCCATGGCTGGATTGCCCTCTTCGGCATCACCGAAGTTGCCATCCGCACCCTTTCATTGCTCTTTAACGTCCTGACGGTCATCCCCATTTACTATCTCGGGGAGCGACACCTCCATCGGTTTGCCGGCATCGCTGCCGCTTTATGCTATTGTTGTTCCACCTTCTCCATCTACATGGCTCACGAATGCCGTGTCTATAGCCTCATCGGGCTGATGACGGCCTGCTCGGTCTGGCTCTTTGTAAGCATCATCAAGGAACCGAAACCCTACAAGTTCATTTTGCTCACTTTGGCCAACCTGATGCTCATGTATGGGCACTATCTCTCCATTTGGGTTATCGTCATGGAGTTTGTCATCGTCTTGACATTCAAATCGATAAGAAAGCAGATCTGGAAGCATTACCTCATCCATGCCGCCGTCCTCATCTGCCTCTACATCCCCATGTTTCCCGTGCTGTTCACCCGTTTCATGGCTTCGGGCCTGCATGGCACCTGGGTGGAAAAAGCCACCGGGGCCAGCGACCTATACGATATGTTCTGGAGGATGTGCAACGTTCCCTTGGTCACCGTGTCGGCTATCCTCATTGGTGGTGCCGCTTTGGTGAAATGGGTGATTCGAATCAAGGAAACGCGTCTTGAAACCACTGGAATACTCACCCTATTATGGTTGGTGCCGCTATTGGTTTCGTTTGTCCTATCCTTTTTCACTGGGTTCCTGCTTGACCGTTACTTCTATTTCCTCTTTCCGGTGTTTTACCTTGCCTTGGCCGGCTACTGCCTATCGCTTTTCCCGAAGCGGACAACGGGCGGGTTGGTTTTGATGGCTGTGTTCACCCTGATGATGGCTGTCACATGTTCGCCCGACAGTTCCACCAAACGCTTCAGCGGATGGCATTTTGACGTAAAACCCATTGTAAAGCAGCTAGTTGAAGCAAAGGAAGAGCATGCGTATGTCGTCCTGCCCGAGAACTTCGACAAGCAGTTTGTCTATTATCTGGACGAAGACCATGAAGCTTTCCGCACCCACAGGACCCCTGTCAGTTACTATGCGTTTCAGGACTACCTGCATCAAGCAGGCTATCACTACGACTACGAGTATCCCGAGGCCGACCTAAGCGGGTATTCGAGGGTGGTGTTTCCTTTTGAGGATCACTCAGCGGAGGCTTCCATCCTACCGTGACAGTTCTTGTATTTCTTGCCTGAACCGCAGGGGCATGGGTCGTTGCGGCCCACTTTCTTCTCCACGCGGATGGGTTGGGTAATCTCGCGCTGTTGGGTGTTGCTATGCGACTGGGCCAGCAGGTCTTGGCGCTGTTCACGGATCTTGGAACGGTCGATGCCGCGGGCACGGTGTTCCTTGACGTTGTCGGCATCTTGCACGGGAATGTCCGCACGCATCAGGAAGGAGATGACCTCTTCGTTGATCTTCTCGATCATGGCGCTGAACAGGTTGTACGACTCGAGTTTGTAGATGACCAGCGGGTCTTTCTGTTCGTAGGTGGCGTTTTGCACCGACTCCTTCAAGTCGTCGAGTTCGCGAAGGTGTTCTTTCCATGCGTTGTCGATGAGTCCCAAGGTGATGCTCTTCTCGATGCTGAGGGTCACCTCACGGGGGCCGTTCTCGACAGCCTTCTTGAGGTTGACGATGACGTTCATGCCATGCTTGCCGTCAGTGATCGGGATGGCGATATTCTCGAAGTGGGTCTCACGCTCATACACGTTCTTGATGACCGGCATGGTCTTTTCGCCGATGATGCGTGACTTCTCGCGGTAGTGTTCCAGGGCGGTGTCGAAGACCTTCTGTGCCAGCTCGTCGGTTTTGCTACGGTCGAACTCCTCCTCGTCGAATGGCACATCGATACCCATGGTGGAGAGGAGGTCCATCTTCAGGCCCTCGTAGTCTTTGGCTTCGCGTGCGTCGAGCAGCAGTTTCTCACCGAGGTCGTACATCATATTATTAATATCGATGGAGAGGCGCTCGCCGAAGAGGGCATGGTGACGTTTGCTGTAGATCACGGTACGCTGGGTGTTCATCACATCGTCGTACTCGAGCAGGTGCTTACGCACGCCGAAGTGGTTCTCTTCGACTTTCTTCTGGGCTTTCTCGATCTGTTTGGTAATCATGGGGTGTTGGATCACCTCGCCTTCTTGCAGGCCCAGACGGTCCATCATCGGTGCGATACGTTCGGAGCCGAACATACGCATCAGGTCGTCTTCGAGTGAGACGTAGAACTGTGAGCTACCCGGGTCGCCTTGACGTCCTGAACGGCCGCGCAGCTGACGGTCGACACGGCGTGAGTCGTGGCGTTCGGTGCCGATGATGGCCAGACCGCCGGCCTCCTTGACGCCGGGTCCCAGCTTGATATCGGTACCACGGCCAGCCATGTTGGTGGCGATGGTGACGGTGCCTGCCTGACCGGCTTCGCGGACGATCTGCGCCTCGCGGAAGTGCAGTTTGGCGTTCAGCACGTTATGCGGGATGCCCTTACGGGTCAGCATGCGGCTCAGCAACTCGGAGATTTCGACCGAGGTGGTACCCACCAGCACGGGACGGCCTTCGGCGACCAGACGCTGTATCTCTTCGATGACGGCGTTGTATTTCTCGCGCTTGGTCTTATAGATCATGTCCTCGTTGTCGATACGGGCGATGGGCCTATTGGTCGGGATGACCACCACGTCGAGTTTGTAGATATCCCAGAACTCACCCGCTTCGGTCTCAGCGGTACCGGTCATACCGGCCAGCTTGTGGTACATGCGGAAGTAGTTCTGCAGGGTGATGGTGGCGTAGGTCTGGGTGGCAGCTTCCACCTTGACGTTTTCCTTGGCTTCAACGGCTTGGTGCAAGCCATCGCTCCAACGGCGGCCTTCCATCACACGGCCTGTCTGCTCATCCACGATCTTGATCTTGTTGTCCTGGATGATATAGTCCTTGTCTTTTTCAAATAAGGTATAGGCTTTGAGCAGTTGGCGCACGGTATGCAGGCGTTCCGACTTCTCGGAGAAGTTACGCATCAGCTCGGCCTTGCGCAGCACTTTCTCGTCGTTGCTGATGTCCATATGTTCCAGCTCGGCGATTTCGGCGCCCACGTCGGGCATCACGAAGAAGTCGGGGTTGTTATAGGCGGCGCAGAGGGCGTCGATACCTTTTTCGGTGAGATCGACGGTATTGAGTTTCTCGTCGATGACGAAATACAGCTCATCGTCGATGAGATGCATGTTCTCGCCGCGGTTTTGCATATAGAAGCCCTCGGTCTTTTGGAGCAGGGTCTTCATGCCTTCCTCGCTGAGGAACTTGATGAGGGCGTTGTTCTTGGGAAGGCCGCGGTAGGCGCGGAAGAGGAGGTCTGCGCCGTGGCTCTTCTGCTCGTCGGTGGCGGCGGGGTTGTTGAGGATCTGCTTGGCTTCGGCCAGGATGGTGGTCACCAAACGTTTCTGGTTGTCGTAGAGGCGGACCACATCGGGTTTCAGCTGGTCGAATTCCTGGAGGTCGCCACGCGGAGTGGGACCACTGATGATCAAAGGCGTACGGGCGTCGTCGATCAACACTGAGTCGACCTCGTCGACGATGGCGTAATGGTGTTTGCGTTGCACCAATTCGTCAGGGTTGCCTGTCATATTGTCACGCAGGTAGTCGAAACCGAATTCGTTGTTGGTACCGTAGGTGATGTCGCAGTTGTAGGCGCGACGGCGGGCTGCCGAGTTAGGTTCGTGTTTGTCGATGCAGTCGACGGTCAAGCCGAGGAACTCATACATGGCGCCCATCCATTCGGAGTCACGTTTGGCCAAGTAGTCGTTGACGGTGACCACATGGACGCCCTTGCCGGCCAGGGCATTGAGGTAGACCGGCAGGGTGGCCACGAGGGTCTTACCCTCACCGGTGGCCATCTCGGCGATCTTGCCTTGGTGGAGCACGATACCGCCGATGATCTGGCAGTCGTAATGCACCATATCCCAGGTCACCATGTTACCGCCGGCCATCCAAGAGTTCTTGTAATAGGCCTTGTCGCCCTCGATGGTGATATGTTCGTATTTGGCGGCCAGCTCACGGTCGAGGTCGGTGGCGGTGACTTCCACGGTCTCATGTTCGCAGAAATATTTGGCTGCGGCTTTCACCACGGAGAAAGCCTGGGGAAGTATCTCATTGAGTGCCTCTTCGATCAACTCAAGCTCGCGTTTCTCGAGCTTGTCGACCTCGGTATAGACCTTTTCCTTCTCATCGGGATCCATGTCGGGATCGGCGTCGACGCGGGCTTTCAGCTCATTGATCTGAGCCACCACGGCAGCGGTCTTGTTCTTGATGTATTCCTGGAATTCCACCGTTTTATGACGGATGGAGTCGATATCGAGTTTCACGATCTCGTCGTATGCGGCGAGGGTCTTTTGCAATATAGGCTGAAGTGCCTTGTTATCGCGAGAGGCCTTGTCGCCGAAGAGTTTCTTTAGAAAGCCCATGGAGTTTGCAGTTAGGGGTTAGGGGTTAGAAGTTAGGGGTTAAAAAACAATAGTTCGTCAAAAATCGTGCAAAGTTAGGTTTTTTCTTTGACAAATGAATCTGTCAGCATAAAAAACAGGCACATCACCGTGATGGCTTGCAGCCGGTAGGTGAACCACCAATGCACGTAACTGTGGTTGGAGAGAACCAGGTACCACAGGTAGGGAGCCAAGCCGATCAGCAGGAAAAGGAGTGCTTTTTTCCAGTTGAACTTGTGGCGGCCTACCACCATGAGGATCACGACTGACAGGATGGCTGTGACAATCATCGGAAGATTTAACATCTTGAAATTCTGCGATACGGCATCCCAACGCGTAAAGTCGTCGGCGCCCAAACGGTACAATCCTGTGTCGATGGCATCAGTGAAGACATTGTAACCCGACACCAAGGTTGCCAAACCCCATTTCGTGACAAAGGTCAAGCCGAACCCCAAGCCCCAGACGAAAGCCAATTTGATGATTTCCAGCAGGCGGTCCTTGATCTGGAAGGGTTCCTGACGGTTCAGCGACAGCATGATGGCCAGGGGGATACCCAGGGTAAGCAAGGGTGTGGTGAGCAAATCGAAGAAACAGGCCAACGACCCCACAATAAAAAACAACACTCCATGATCATTCGACCCGCCCCGTTTGATGACGATAAGACTGGTGATGACGGTGATAGCCAGTATGGGGAAAAACTGCATGGAGAACTGGGTCACGAAACCACAAGTAGCCACGAAACCGAAGGCTAGTGCCAGGGTCTTCAGCAATCCTGCTTCACGGAAATAGACGCACACCAGGGCTACCATGAGGAGGGTGCTAATGGCAAAGAGCCATAACCGTATCAGGTTGAAGTCCATGAACATGAAGAAGGGTCTGAACAAGAAGGTATTGCCGTGCCAATAACGAGCGTAGGGTTGTTCTTTCAAGTGCTCTCCGTTCACCAACCGCAGCAGCAGTCCTGTTTGATTCCAGCCTTGTCCCGACTCTTCAGCTCGTACCATTTTCATGGCCGATTCCCAAGGGTGTTTCCGGTCGATGCTATAAACCTGGTTCATGATAAGTGCATCGGTGAAGTTGTCGATCTGGCATTGTTTCACGCTAATGACGGCGCTTGGATACAATCCCTCGTCAGCCAGTTGCGTCGCCGAGTTCGCAATATTGGTTTTGATACCTTTATCGGGAACCATGCAGGAAAGCACGGCAAAGACCAGGTAAGCTGCAATGAGCGAAACAAAGACGATACTATAACGAAGGAAGGTTTTCATTGTCGAATGCGATGCGTTTGAGTTCGAAGTCTTTCCGATGTTGGCTGATGATCACATCGAGGCAAAGGCCGGTGAAGAACGACAGCAGTCCGGCGATGGCCAGGAATCCCGCGGTGATCAAGGTGGGGAATCGAGGCACCAATCCGATCTTGAAATATTCGACCAACACTGGGATGAACAGAATCAGCGACACGCCGAACAGCACGGCCGCCACGATGCCGAAGAATAGCAGCGGACGATAGTCTTTGAACAGGGAGAAGATGATTTTCAGGATCTTGAATCCGTCTTTCACCGTGTTCAACTTCGAGCTACCTTCTTTGCGGTCGCTATATTCGATGGGCTTCTCCACAATGGTGAAGCGCTTGTCGAGGGCATGGATGGTCATCTCGGTCTCAATCTCGAAGCCTTCCGACATCACGGGGAACAGTTTCACGAACCTGCGGCTGAAAGCCCGGTAACCCGTCATGATGTCATGGATGTTGACGTGCCATAGCCAGTTGATGAGTCCCCGCACCAGTTTGTTGCCCGAGTTGTGCAGAGGGCGTTTGTTTTCAGAGAAGTAGGTGGTTGAGAGGCGATCGCCCACGACCATGTCGGCCTCGTCGTCGAGGATGGGTTGCACCAAGATGGAGGCTGCATGGGCTGGATAGGTTCCGTCGCCGTCGACCATGAGGTAGCAGTCGGCGTCGATCTCGCGGAACATGCGTCGTACCACATTGCCTTTGCCTTGCTTGGGTTCTTTCCTCACCACGGCACCTGCTTCGGCGGCAATCCTTGCGGTATCGTCGGTCGAGTTGTTGTCATATACGTAAACCGTCGCCTCGGGCAGTGCTGTCTTGAAGTCGGCCACCACTGTTGCGATGGATTGGGCCTCATTGTAACAGGGGATCAGCACGGCGATGCGACGGGGTTGGCTGGGAGGGGTCATTGTTCAAAGCTCTATGTTAAAAAGGCAAAAATACGTCATTTGTCAAAATAAATCTTAATTTTGTCGAAAAATAATGTGATGTTGCTTGACGGAATCCTCATTGGGAAGATTGTTCGGTTTGCGCTGGTGGGCCTTGCGGGTGCTGCCATCGACTTCGGGTCCACCTTCCTCTGCAAGGAAGTCTTGAAAATCAACAAGTTCATCAGCAACGCCATCGGTTTTACGTTGGCAGCCACTTTCTGCTTCTTTCTGAACAAATACTGGACCTATCAGAGTCAGACCCCCTTGGCCTGGACCGAATACTTGATGTTCATCGCGGTGTCGCTGGTAGGATTGGGCATTAATACCTCGGTGGTGTATCTCTTGAACGAGAAGGCCAAGATGAACTTCTATTTGAGCAAGTGTTTTGCCATCGCCATGGCCTCGGTATGGAACTTCGTGGCCAACCTGCTGATCACCTTCGCCTAACAATCATTCACCCCATAACTTCGTAACGTACTTCCCCAGGGTTTGATCGGGATTCGGTGCGGGGGCTTGCCCTATCCTGGTACCAGGCAGGATGATGAAGTATTCGGGGAAGGTGCGCACCTCGTAACGTTCAAGCAAGAGGATGTCGTTGCCTAAATTGAGCAAGGGCCAATCGTAATGACGTTCCTCGAAACGCCGCCGGTGGATTTCCAGTTGGTCTTTGGTGGTCACAGTGAGGATTTGCACGCTGTCCTGCCATTGATGATGAAGCTCGTCCAAGGTAGCAGACTGGTGTTCCACCATTCGCGATATTCCATCAACAAACTGCAACACTACCATTGATTTCTTATAATCAGACAATTTGACCTTGGTGCTGTCAGCCGCTTGTAGTTCGAAGTCGGGGGCCTCGGCGCCTAACGCAAAACGGTCGAAGCGTTCCAAGGTATTGGCAACCATGGCTTTGATTGCTTTCGACTTACTATGTCTACCGAGGGATTGAAGTTGGGTTTTCACCCACTTGCGGCTTTGGTAGTCCTCGTAATACAGACCACGTAGCTGGTAGATGTTGACCATATCGGCCAACTCGGGGTTCCGGCTGGCGAACTCACCGGTGATGGTGTAGGTCTTGAAGAGGTCCTTGAACAGGTCCATATAGGGAAGACAGTCGTAGAGCACAGGCTTCCCGTCATAATACTCCTGGATCACCTTTTTGCCCCCATCGGCGTTGAGGGCCATCTGAACTGAGGCGATCTTATAGGTGTTGGCTTGCTGGACGTAAGGTTCGGTGACCTGGACTTCCCGGTCGATGGCAGCCCTGATGGAATCGAGATAGCGGTACTGCCGGCGCATATAGATCTGGTCGAAATACCCCAAGACATAGTCGTCGACAATCATCTCGGAGGCAACCAGCTGGCGGTAGCAGCCTTTATCGCTGGCTTTTTTGACCTGGAGGGTGGGTTGAGGTTGTTCAAAGTACGACAGCGAAGGGTCGGGGTCGGGCACGACGATGCCCACCTCGTAGGTGGCATTTGGGGTGATGACAAAGTCGACGCTCTCGAGCTCCACGCAGATGGCGGCAGGCATGATACGGTCCACCTCGCCTTCCAGGATGAAGAAGCCTTGGTCGTTGGAACGGGTTTCGGCCACGGTAGTCTCATGCCCGTTGAGCAGGTCGTCGCAAACCATCAGTCGGATGAGCGCATCGGTACGGTTGACACGACCCGTGATGATGACATTTTGGGAACTGACGGCCAATGGCAGCAAAAACAGCAATATGCCAATGAGATGTTTTTTCATCAGGGTTTTTTGACTTCCTCTAGATCAACCACTTCTGGAACGAATTTGGAGGTGTCGCCACCGTTTTTGTAGATGTCGCGCACCACGCTGGAGCTGACGCCCACCAATTCGCTCTCGGTGAGCAGGAAAACGGTTTCCAGTTCGGGGTGAAGTCGTTTGTTGGCGTGGCAGATCATATTCTCATACTCGAAGTCGGACCCACTGCGCAGGCCACGGATGATGAATCGCGCACCCACCTTTTTGCAGAAGTCGGCAGTCAGGCCGTCGTAACTCTCCACGATGACGTTGGGATAGTCCGCAAAGACGGCTTTGCACCAATTGATGCGGTTTTCGAGGGGGAAGGTGGAGCGTTTTTCCATGTTGACACCCACGGCGACGTAGATGATGTCGAACATGGGCAGGGCCCGTAGCACGATGGAGCGGTGGCCAAGGGTGATGGGGTCGAAAGAACCAGGGAATACAGCGATTCGTTTCATAGTTAGAAGTTATTCAGTTTGAAGTTATTCAATTAGCAGTTATAGTTTTCAACGCTTCCCCGAGGGTTTCGGCGATGGAGCGGTAGGTGTTGTTCAAGAACCATTCCAGATCGTATTCACTGAGGAAGGTCACTTGGGTGATATCCTCGTCGGTCTGGGGCTGGGTATCCGAAGGGTTGTCGGTGGTCATCAGGTACCAGGAGGTAGGTTTAAGACGCCATTCCTCTTCATAAAGGTAGCAGTGCCAGGAGGTGGGCAACTGCTTGACGAGGTTCAAGCCTTGGAGGCCTGTCTCCTCCTCCACTTCACGCAGGGCAGCAGTGGCGGCGTCCTCACCCTCTTCGATATGGCCTTTGGGCAGGTCGGGGATGCCATGTCGCTCGATGGCGGCAAACTGGTCCTCGGCCATCACCACACCCCCTGCAGCGGGAGCCAAGCGGAAGGTACGGAGAAGGGCAGCCGACAACACCTCGGGGCTGATGCCGTCGATGGTGACGTCTTCGGTGAGGTTCACTACGAGCCATTGACGAAGAAAATTGTGGATTTTTTCAACTTCATAAGACTCTAATTGTGTTGAAGTTATGTTTAAATCCAAATCTTTTTCCCCGATATTTGGAAAAATCAACGCCCGTTGTTCGTAGAATATTTTGTACATTTGTAACCTCGATAACGTTTTTCAACCTGCAAAATTATACATTTTATGAAATATGACGACTCAGCGCTGGTGTTAGCGACGCATCTTTTGCAAATCAAAGCCGTGAAACTAAGTCCGAAGCAGCCATTTACCTGGGCTTCGGGGCTGCACAGCCCGATCTATTGCGACAACCGTGTCACCTTGTCGTATCCGGCGGTGAGGACCTTCATCCGCCAGCAGTTCGTGGAGCAGGTGATGCAGCATTACGGCAAGCCCGATGTCATTGCGGGTGTAGCCACAGGCGGCATTGCCCAAGGCGCCTTGGTGGCCCAGGAGCTAGGGTTGCCTTTCTGCTATGTGCGTTCCGAGAAGAAGTCGCACGGCATGCAGAACCAAATCGAAGGCGTCATCGAGTCGGGCCAGTCGGTCATCGTCATCGAGGACTTGGTGTCGACAGGCAAATCGAGCCTTTTGGCCGTAGACGCCCTCCGCGAAGCCGGTGCCAACGTCAAAGGCATGTTGGCCATCTTCACTTATCAGCTCCCTGTAGCGGAGGAGAACTTCGCTGCCAAGGAGTGCACGTTACACACGCTCACCAATTACGAGACTTTGATTTACAAAGCCATCGAGGAGAAATACATCAGCGAGGAAGACCAGCAGTCCCTTTTGGAATGGAGGAAAGACCCGCAGGCGTGGAGCGATCGAGTGGGGAGTTAGGAGTGAGGAGTTAGGAGTGAGGAGTTAGACAAATTTCACTGATTTGATGTCGTAAACGTGTTTTGTTCCGGATTCGGCGAGGGTTTCCAGTCGGCCGAATTCATCTATTCCGGTAATGAAGCGTCTCACTTTTTCGCCGGCGACTTCGTAATCGGCCCACACTCGGTAACGATATAGCCTGTCCAAATATTCTTTCCTAACCAAAGCAATCCCTTCTGGAGTACGGAGCATCTCCACGCGCCGGTCAACCGCATCAGTCAATTGATGCAACAACGGTTCCAGCTCCACTTCCTTACCAAGGATCATTTGCAGCGAGACCGGGTGTGTCGGCCAATCCTGGAACTGCATTTGATTGACATTCAACCCAATACCAACTACTGACACCCCCATCATTTGGCCATGGATGGTACTGTTGATCAGGATACCTGCCAGTTTCCGACCCTCCACGATGATGTCGTTAGGCCATTTCACCAAGGGCCTCATTGGAAGTAGGTCGTCGAGCACCTCGAGCATACCCAGCGGCACTGCTTGTGAGAGCAGGAACTGGTCGGCGGCTTTCAGGAACGACATGTCGACGCCCCAGCTAAACGTGAGGTTCATCCCGGGAGCGCTCTCCCAATAGTTGGCGCCCATGCCTTTGCCTGCTGTTTGCTCACGGGTCCACACCACTTTCCCTACCCGTTCGGCTTCAGGCATCTCAAGCATGAAGGCGTTGGTCGAGGTGGTTTTTTCGATACCGATCAAAGATATTTTCGACATTTTGCGCAAAATTAAAAAGATATTTTATATCTTTGCAAGTTGGTACAAGACATAAATTAAAAATCGCGATATGAAAAAGACATTCTTTACTTTGATTCTTCTGGCCGTTACAACCCTTTTGTCGGCCCAATCCTTCCAGTTCGAATGGGAAGGCACCGTTTACGAAGACGGTCAAACCATCATCTGCCCCTATGACATGGAGATGGGAGAATACGTCCAACACATGAAAATCAGGAATTTGACCGACGCCGACTTGGACATTGTCATGGAGCAATACGTCATTGAGACAGTTCCCGGGGCAATAGTTCAGCTTTGCTGGGGAATGTGCATGCTTGGTGACACCATCGTCTCCCGTCCTGTGACCGTGCCTGCCCAAACGCTCTCTGACGAGGAGCTGTCCTTCCACGTCATGTTCACCGAGGGCGAAACCGGCGTCGTCGCTGTCCGTTATGTTGGCTACAACGCGAACCGTGTCGAAGAGGCCATTGCCCTCAACGTTCTCGCAGGTCAAGGTGCCAATGTGTCCGAAAACAGCATCAGCCTCGGCCAGGCCTATCCGAACCCAGCCAGCACCCAGGTGCATTTCGATTTCAACGGCAATGAGCATTCCGATGTCACCGCAGTGGTTTACAACCTTTTGGGACAAGAAGTCAAGGTCCAGTCGGTCAACGGCAACCGCGGTCGCATCAACATCGCCGTCGATGACCTGCAGCCCGGCATCTACTTCTGCAGCATCCAGGTCAACAAGGCGACTGTGAAGACCGAGAAGTTCATCGTGAAGCATTAAGCATGATTACTGAAGAACAAGCGAAGAAGGACATCCAGGAATTGTTGGAATTCATCGGTGACGACCCCAACCGTGAGGGTTTGAAAGCCACTCCCGACAGGATCCTCCGGATGTTCAAGGAGATGTTTCGTGGCTATGACCCGGCTCAGAAGCCGGTCATCACTACCTTCCCCAACGGGCAGGACGGCATCATTTATGACAACATGGTCATCGACAACGGGCCGTTCTACTCGGTCTGCGAGCACCATTGCCGCACTTTCTTTGGCGAGTATTGGTTTGCCTATATCCCCAACAAGCACGGACGCATTTTGGGTCTGTCGAAGATCGGTCGTGTCATTGACTACTGTTCCTCGAAGCTACAGGTTCAGGAGCGGTTGGTGCAGGAGGTCGTGGAGATGCTCACCGAGGCCCTTGGCGAGGAGAACCCGCCCCGCGGCATGGCCCTCATGATGAAAGGCCGTCACATGTGCAAGGAGAGCCGTGGCGCCCGCAAGGAGGGCTACATGATCTCCACCTACCTCACCGGTGTGTTCAAGTCGGACCTCCGCGTGAGAAACGAGTTCATGTCGTACATCAAGAATTGGCGTCCCTGAAAAACGCTATTTTACCGACCAATTGTTCAAAGGCACCGAATCCAAGGTGCCTTTGCTTTTAGCCCACTCGATAAACAGGGTGCGCAGGTCTTCCTCGCTGTTCCAGAGGCGATGCGAGGCAATCTCGTCCTGAGCCCAGCCGCAGCCATTCACAAAGTGGTTGCCGCCACCCATCGAACGGTAGGAGTTGAGCACCACGCGGTAGGTCTTGTCGGGGTCAAACGGCGTGCCATCGGTCCTACTGGTGATAGTGACGCGTTCGCCGTAAGGCTTGTTGCTGTCGATCACATAATTGATGCCTGCGGCACAATCGAAATTATAGATGGTGTTACGTATTTCGTAGGCGTATTCCAGATGGGCTTTCACGTCACGGCCTGTCATCTCCATCACGGCCAGCGAGTTTTCAAAGGGATACCATGTGAAGAAGTCGGTTACGGTCAGCATCCCCTGTTCCAGGTCGTAGCGTCGCATCAGCGGGGCTGCCAGAGAGATGTCAGCAGGTACCCCATTGGCGGCGGCCAAGTCGAATTGGCAGCGGTGGATCTCGTCGACCCAGAGGCAGGATCCTTGGTACACGTCGTTGGGCGAGATGGTCAGGGGAAGCAGGGCCACTTCCTGGTTCTGGTAGGCCTCGGCCCGGTCGAGGTAAGGCTGCAGCAAGGCAGCGAAGTCGGGGTCGTCCTCCTGTTCGATGGTCGGAATCAGTCCTATTTTAATAAGAGGCCGTTGGTTTCTGACGAGTTTCACCTCGGCTTCGGCAAGGTTTGCGCCACGGGTTCCCGAGTTGAGCACATATACGGTGTCGCCGTTGACATTCAGCACCTTTTCGGCCCTGGCGCGATGGTCATGGCCAAAGAAGATCAGGTCGAAGCCCGGGACGTTTTCAGCGATCCATTTGGTGCTGTTCTCACGTCCCAGAGGTGCATCCTCAGGAAGGTTCTGTTCCTGGGGTTCCCATCCCGAGTGGAAGAGGCCCACCATCAAGTCGGGGCGTTCTTTCTGGCGGATGGCCTTCACCCAATAAGCGGCGGCGTCTTCAGCCTTCTCGAATCGCAAGCCCTGACGCAAGCGTTCGGGCACCCAGGTGACCACATAAGGGGTGAGCAATCCCAGCACGGCGATTTTGAAGCCGTCGCGTTCCAGCACAGTATAGGGTTGCCAGTAGGGCTGACCCGTGGCCTCGTCGATGACGTTGGCGCAGACCACCGGCATGTTCACCTCTGAAAACACTTTGTCGAACACTGCACGACCTGCCTCCACATCGTGGTTACCCACACCGACGACATCGTAGGGGAAGAAGTTGAGGAAGGCCGACACCAGGTTGGGATGCTCCATGTCGTGGTTTGAACAATATTGATATGGGGTCCCTTGCATGTTGTCACCATTGTCCAGAAGGATGAGATGATCTCCCAGCTTGTTTTTCATCGCCTTGATCACGGCGACATCGTTGGCGCATTCCTTATAGGCGCCGTGGGTATCAGTGGTTTCGAGGAGGGTCAGTGTGGTCTCCTTGGGGGTGCAGGCGGTAGTCATCATGGCAAAAATCAACATGGCAATAGAGGTATTTTTCATAACGATGAATTTTTTTTTAAAAAAACTGGTTTTGAAGCCACAAATTTAGTATTTTTGCGGTTGCAATTCAAAGTCTGTAAAGAAAATGACTGAAGCCAGCATCATATTGTCCGAAATCGAGGTCAAGGTGAGGAAGCTCATCGATGCGAAGAACCAGCTCATTGAGGAAAACAGGCGGCTGGCCAGCGAGAACAAGGCGCTTCGTGAGGAGAACGAGGCCTTTGCCCGGACGGGTCAGGAGTTGCAGGATAAACTAAATAAAACAACAATTGTTAACGCACTCGGTAGCAACGAGGAAGAGATAAAAGAAGGAAGGAAGCTCATCAAGGACCTCATCAAGGAGATCGATCAGTGCGTTTCGATTTTGAATTCCAAGGAGTAAGTCAGATAAAAAAGTCAGCCGATGGAAGAGATTACAATCAACATAGTCATTGCCGACAAGTCGTACAAGTTGACTGTGTCACGTGCTGACGAGGGCAAGGTGCGGAAGGCGGCCTCTTTGATCAACGAAAGGATCAAGTCGTACTCTTCGCATTATGCTTTCAAGGACATGCAGGACCTCTTGGCGATGACCGCCTTGCAGTTTGCCACCTCCACAGTGAAATACGAATCGGAACTCGCATACAGGGATCAGGATTTAGGGCAAAAGCTCCATGATTTGGACACTTTGCTGAGCGAACAGTTGTAAGGTTCTTTGAAGATTTGGATTCTGTCTGCCCGACCGCATCAGGTAAACTCAACAGTAAAATCAATTCAACATCGGTCGACTCGTGACCTGTAAAAACAGGCCTCATCCTCTTCGGAGGAGCACTTCGGTGCCGGTGGACGTTTGCGCAGCACGGCGGCCACAAGCGTGTCTTTCAGGGTTTATTCTCATCCCTAAGGACGGGCAGAATCCTTTTTTCACTTTCCCTCAAGCATCGGGTAAAACTGTAGTAAAATGCTATTACTCAACTCTTTAACCATTATCATCCCCGTAGCAGCCCTTGTTGTAGGGCTTGCCATAGGATATCTTGTCACGGCCACCTTGCTCAAGAAAGCCGTGACCAAGGAGGCCGATGCCTACCTTGAGGAAGCCAAGGAAAAAGCCGAAGTCATCAAGAAAGAGCGCATCCTTCAGGCGAAGGAGAAGTTCCTCCAGCTGAAGGACGAGCACGAAAAGGCCTGCAACGAGCGCAAGCGCGAGTTGCAGAAGACCGAGACCAAGGTAAACCAGATGCAGCAGCAGGCCAACCAGAAGATGGAGGAGATCCAGCGCAAGGGCAAGGAGATCCAAGCCGCCCAGGACAAGCTGGCTGCCCAGCAGGAGGCCATCAGCAAGCGCAAGGCCGATCTGGACCGTGTCTTCGAGGAAGAGTCGAAGAAGCTGGAAAGCATCTCCGGCCTTTCGGTCAAAGAGGCCAAGGACCAATTGATCGAACTGGTCAAGGACGACGCCAAGGCCGAGGCCATGGTGTATGTGAAGGAGATCACCGAGGACGCCAAGATGACTGCCCAGCAGGAGGCCAAGAAGATCGTGTTGGAGACCATCCAGCGCACCGCTGCTGAGACTGCCATCGAGAACACGGTGAGCGTGGCCACCATTGAGAACGACGACATGAAGGCCCGCATCATCGGTCGCGAAGGCCGTAACATCCGCGCCCTCGAGGCGCTCACTGGCGTCGAGATCATCATCGACGACACTCCGGGTGCCATCCTACTCTCCGGATTCGACCCCGTCCGCCGCGAAATCGCCCGTCTGTCGCTCCAGAAGCTCATCACCGACGGCCGCATCCACCCCGCCCGTATCGAAGAGGTGGTCCACAAGGTGGAGAAGCAGGTGGAACAGGAGATCATCGAGACAGGCAAACGCACCGTCATCGACCTTGGCATCCACAACATGGCCGCCGACCTCATCAAGATGATCGGTCGCATGAAATACCGTTCCTCTTACGGTCAGAACCTCTTGCAGCACTCCGTGGAGGTCGCCAAGCTCAGCGCCACCATGGCCGCTGAACTGGGACTGAACCCCAAGACCGCCAAGCGTGCCGGTCTGCTCCACGACCTTGGCAAGGTGGCCGAGAACGAGGAAGAGCTGCCGCACGCCATCCTCGGCATGAAGGTCGCTGAGAAGTTCAAGGAGAAACCCGATGTATGCAACGCCATCGGCGCCCACCACGACGAGATCGAGATGGATACCCTCATCGCCCCCATCGTTCAGGTGTGCGACGCCATCTCAGGCGCACGTCCCGGTGCCCGTCGCGAGGTGGTCGAGGCCTACATTCAGCGCCTCAACAAGCTGGAGGAGATGGCCATGAGCTATCCGGGCGTGGTAAAGACCTATGCCATCCAGGCAGGCCGCGAGCTGCGCGTCATCGTGGGAGCCGACAAGGTCACCGACCAAGACGCCGACCGCATCGCCTACGACCTCTCGAAACAGATCCAGAACGAGATGACCTACCCAGGCCAGATCAAGATCACCGTCATCCGAGAGACCCGCGCGGTGAGTTACGCGAAATGACCTTTAGGGCGGACCTGAGTGCCGCCCTAAATTTTTTTTCAAAATTTTTGAAACATTTCCTTTGTGGTGTTACTTTAGGTTGCCATGAAGGAAATGTTTTTATATTATTTGTGGGAAAACCGGCTGCTCAAAGGGGCGTTACAGACCCTATCGGGGCAGCCGGTGGAGGTGGTCTGTCCCGGGTATCGCAACACCGATTCGGGGCCCGACTACCTGGAGGCGAAGATCCGTTTGGGAGGCCAGCTGTGGGCAGGCCATGTGGAGATTCATGTGAGGACGAGTGACTGGTTACGGCATGGCCACCAGCACGACAAGGCTTACCGCAACGTCGTGTTGCATGTGGTGTATGAGCATGACAGTTCCGTGAACGACATCCCCGTGCTGGTGTTGAAGGGGCATTTCGACCCAACACTTTACAGCCAGTACCACAACTTGGTGAGCGCCCAACGCTGGATTGCCTGCGAGCGCAGGCTTGACGAGGTACAGGCTTTCACCAGAAGCACTTGGTTGGAGCGCATGGCCATAGAACGCTTGCAGGAGAAGGCCAAGAATGTTGACAAACTATTGAAATCCAACAAGTTCGATTGGGAAGACACCCTCTATCGGTTGTTGTTGCGCTTTTTGGGGATGAAGGTCAACAACGAGGCATTCGAGTCGTTGGCTGGGCTCCTCCCCTTCAAGACGCTGCTGAAGCATGCCGACCAGCCGGTCCAGCTGGAGGCCATGCTTTTCGGCTGTGCCGGATTTCTACAGATAGAGAGCGACGAGGAATATCCCTTGCTGCTCAAACGCGAATATGAAGCAATGAAAGCCAAATTCAACCTGCTCTCCCTGCCCGTGGAACGATGGAAGTTCATGAGGATGCGGCCCGTGAACTTCCCCACGGTGCGCCTTGCCCAGCTGGCACAGATGATCCACAGGCATGGCACGCTGTTCTCGAAGGTAAAAGAGGCGGCCACGATAGAAGAGATCAGGGCACTGTTCGATGTAAAGGCTTCATCATACTGGGACACGCATTTCCGGTTCTCCGTCGTAGGTTCGTACAAGCCGAAACACCTGGGCGAGGGCATCACCGATGTGTTGGTGATCAATGCCGTGGTTCCCCTACTCTTTTGCTATGGCAAGTTCCATCAAGACGAGGGCTGTTGCGAGAAAGCACTCCGTTTCCTCGAGCAGACTGCCGCCGAGGACAACACCATCGTTAGGCATTTCATTGCCAGGGGCTTAGTGCCTCACAATGCCATGCAGTCACAGGCGCTGCTGCATCTCTATCCTATTTATTGTCGACGGAAACGTTGCCTGGAATGCAGCATCGGGAATATTTTATTGCAAAGCAATAAAAACTAAGTGTTTTTTTCTTATTTTTGTCGGTTTTTGAACGGTTTCTGAAAAATCAACACTCGACAATATGGAAAACGACCAATTCAAACTGCCCGAGAATGCCCAACGTGAGCTGAAGCCGGGCGAGGAGTACGAGCCCATCCTCTCGAAAAACAAGAAATACCAGGAGATCACCGTGTGGTCGGTATGCATCGGCCTGGTGATGACCATCCTGTTTTCGGCTGCTGCCGCCTATCTCGGCCTGAAGGTCGGACAGGTGTTCGAGGCCGCCATCCCGATTGCCATTATCGCCATCGGCCTCACGGGACTGGCCCGCAAGAACGACGCCCTTTCCCAGAACGTCATCATCCAGAGCATCGGTGGATGTTCGGGCGGCGTGGTAGCTGGTGCCATCTTCACCTTGCCGGCACTTTACATCCTGCAAGGCAAGGGTTATCAAATCGAAATCAACTTCTGGCAGGTGTTCATCGCCTCTCTTTTGGGTGGCATCCTGGGCATCCTGTTCCTCATCCCCTTCCGCAAGTACTTCGTGAAGGAACAGCACGGCAAGTTCCCCTTCCCCGAAGCCACAGCCACCACCCAGGTGCTGGTCAGCGGACAGAAGAAGGGCAAGGACTCCCTGCTGCTCGTCGTCAGCGGCTTGATCGGCGGTTTGTACGACTTCATCGTATCGACCTTCGGTTGGTGGTCGGAGACCCTCACCACCCGCATGATGGGTTGGGGTGCAACCTTGGCTGACAAAGCCAAGTTGATGTTCAAGGTGAACACTGGCGCCGCCGTACTAGGTCTGGGTTACATCATCGGACTGAAGTACGCCTTCATCATCTGCTGCGGCTCCCTGCTGGTATGGTTCATCATCATCCCGGGCATGAACCTCATCTGGGGTGACCAGATCATCGACCTGATGAATGCCGGCGTCACCTCCACCATCGGCTCCATGGCCCCCGAGGAGATCTTCAAGAACTACGCACGCCACATTGGCATCGGCGGCATCGCCATGGCCGGTGTGATCAGCATCATCAAGTCGTGGAAAGTCATCAAGTCGTCGGTAAGCCTTGCCGCCAACGAGTTCAAGGGCAAGAAAGCCAATGCCGAGCCCGTCGACCGCACCCAGCAGGATCTCTCCATGAAGACCGTCGTCATCGGTATCGTGGCTGTGCTCATCGTCACCTTCCTGTTCTTCTGGTTCGGTGTGGTGCATAACTTCGGCCATGCCTTGATCGGCATCCTGGTGGTTGCCGTCATCGCTTTCCTGTTCACCACGGTTGCTGCCAACGCCATTGCCATTGTGGGCAGCAACCCGGTGAGTGGCATGACGCTGATGACATTGATCCTGGCTTCGTTGGTGATGGTCGCCGCTGGACTGAGTGGTCCGCAAGGCATGACCGCCACCCTCATCATCGGGGGCGTGGTTTGCACGGCTTTGGCTGTCGCAGGCGCCTTCATCACCGACTTGAAGGTGGGCTATTGGATTGGCACAACGCCCAAGAAGCAGGAGCTCTGGAAGTTCGTTGGCGTGGCAGTGGCCGCTGCTACCGTCGCCGGTGTCATCATGATTTTGAACAAGGCCTATGGCTTTGTGGGCGACGGTGCCTTAGTGGCGCCTCAAGCCAACGCCATGTCGGCCGTCATCGAACCGATGATGTCGGGGGGCAACGCTCCCTGGCTGCTTTATGGCATCGGTGCTGCCATCGCCTTGATTCTCAACTTCTGCAAGGTGCCGGCACTGCCATTCGCTCTGGGCATGTTCATCCCCATCGACCTCAATATCCCCTTGCTCATCGGCGGCGCCGTTTCATGGTTCGTCAGCAGCCGCAGCAAGGAACAGAAGCTCAACGACGCCTGTTACAACCGTGGCACCCTCATCGCCTCAGGCTTCATCGCCGGCGGTGCCTTGATGGGTGTGGTGAGTGCCATCTTGAAGTTCTGCAACGTGAATGCCACCGCGGTCACTGCCGACGGCACCCCGTTCGCCGAGCTGCCCGTAGCCGGCCTCATCGCCTTGGTGATGTACATCGCCATCATCGTTTACATGATTTGGGATTCAAAACGCGCAAAAGTGGAGGAATAACAATATGAAAAGAACAAGCATTATTATTGGAATCATCCTAATGACTGCCCTGCCGCTGACGGCTGCGCATGTCACCCCCAAAACCGCCCGCCAAGTGGCGACCACCTTCTTGAACAACAACGGAGCCAAAGCCGCCCAACTCACCGACCTTACCAAGGCGGCAGGCTTCCCCAACCTCTATATCTTCAACGCCGAAGAAGGCTTTGTGGTGATGTCGGCCGATGACTGCGTACGACCCATCTTGGGTTACTCCCTGACGGGAACCTTCAAGGTAGAGGACATGCCTGAAAACATCAGTTCCTGGTTGCAAAGCTATAGTGATGGTATCCAGGGTGCCATCGACCATCAGATGAGGGCCTCTGACGAAACGGCGAAGCTCTGGAAGGATCTCCTGAACGGAAATCCTAACACAGCCAAAGCCACTGTTATCGTCGGCCCGCTGATTCAAACCCATTGGGACCAGGGTTCCCCATACAACGACCTCTGTCCGTCCCACTCTGCCACAGGCTGTGTAGCCACTGCCATGGCCCAGGTGATGAAATACTGGAACTATCCTTCACACGGCATAGGCTCACATTCCTACATCCCAGAAAGCAATCCCTCCCTCGGCGAACAATACGCTGACTTCAACTCCACCAATTATGATTGGGATAACATGACCAACTCCTATACCGGTTCGAGCACCACTGCCCAGAAGCAGGCCGTGGCCACTTTAATGTACCATTGCGGCGTCTCCATCGACATGGATTACGGTCCAACCAGCGGAGCCCCCACCCTCCTTGTTGCCGATGCTTTGAAAGCCTATTTCGGTTATCCTTCTGAAGTCACCCACATCTCACGTTATGAATATAACGATGCCGACTGGATTGCTTTGTTGAAGAGCGAACTGGATCTGTTAAGACCCATTCAGTATCATGGCAGCGGCAGTGGCGGTGGTCACTCTTTTGTGTGTGATGGGTACGATAGCGACAACTATTTCCATTTCAATTGGGGTTGGAGCGGAAGGTGCGATGCTTATTACACCATCAACAACTTGAATCCCGGCCCTGGAGGGACAGGCTCAGGTGCTTATGGCATCTACAACGACAATCAAGGCGGCATCTTCGGAGTCCATACACCATCCCCTGCTTGTACTGCCAGCGAGCCCTCTGGGTTGGCTTTCACCCAAAATGGCCGCAATGTCACGTTAAGCTGGTCAGTGGCTAGCGGAGCAGCGAGTTACAACATCTACCGCGACTTCATCCGCATCAACAACACCACTGCCAACTCCTTTACTGAAACGGCCCCCTACGGAACCCATGTCTATCATGTGCGCAGTGTGGATTCAAACGATGTGTTGTCCCTTTCCTCCAACACGATCACTGTAACGGTTGCTTATCCGTTGCCGGTGGTCGATGACCTGTCGGCTACCTTGACTGGAAGCAATGCCCAGCTCACGTGGACCGCTCCGGGATGGTGCTATCCGGAAACCCCATCCGAAATCCTCAATTACGGAAATGGGGATACCGACTATACCTGGCCTTGTAATTATTATGCACACAAGCATCCCGCCTCCAGTTTGACTGCCTATAGCGGGATGATTCTCTATAAGATATCGACACTTATCCTTTACTCGGGCGACTATGCTGCCTATGTTTACGTAGGAACCACCAGCGACGACCAACCTGAAACATTAGTTGCCAGCACAGAGATCAACCCTGTTTCCTTATTCGATACCTGGATTGATCTGGATCTAAACACTCCTGTCGTGATCGACCCTGGGCAAGACCTATGGATTGTCATCAAGTGCGCCAACACCGGTCAATTGTACTGTGCTCCCAGTTTCGATTTATCCAGCTACAATGCCAATGCCTGTTACGGAGGGGATTTACCCAATGAATTGTACAATGCCCCTTCTTCCTATCCTTTCTCCTGGTATATCAACGCCTGTCTTTCCGATGGCTCCTACACCTATAATCTCTATCGTGACAATGTGAAGGTTGCCAACAATCTCGCTGCGACCACTAGCCTTGCCACCCTGAGCAACAACGGAACCAATCGGTTCACTGTGAAGACCAATTACTCTGATGGCGAAACCCCAGCCTCCAACATGATAGGGCTTGCCAAAGGCACCGCTACCCTTGCCACACTTGAACTAGGGAGCAACGACATGATGACCCTCACCAGCGGTAGCACCCTCACCGTCAGTGGGGCGCTCAGCAACACTGAAGCCGCCAACCTTATCATCGAGGACGGTGCACAGCTCGTGCACAACACCGCCGGCGTAAAAGCCACGGTGAAGAAAAACGCCGAAGCTTATACCGCCGATGACAACGGATGGTATTTCATCGCTTCGCCTGTCATGGAAAACATTACCCCCAGTGTTGCAAATGGCCTGATTAGCGGCAGCTACGACCTTTATTACTACAATGAGCCGAACCAGCTGTGGAAGAACTATAAAGCGGCTGCCTTCAACCTCGTTTCGAAACAAGGCTATCTCTATGCCAACAATACCAACACTACGCTGAAATTTGAAGGCACCCTCACGCCCAGCAACAGCCCCGTTAGCCTCACGGGATTGAGTCATAGCGCCTCCGAGCTGAACGGCTTCAACCTGGTGGGCAACCCCTTTGCCTGCAACGCCACCATCAACCAGGACTGCTACGTCATCGATGGCGGCAACGTGGTGCTGGCCTCCAGTGCCAAGACTATCGCCCCCGGTGAAGGCGTCTTCGTGAAAGCCACCTCCGACGAATACACCGTGACCTTCTCCAGATCCGGAGCCAAGTCGAACGAGTCCCCAGCATCACTCGACCTCGTACTCACCCAAAAAGAGCGCACCCTCGACCGCGTGCGTGTCCGTCTGAATGAAGGCGTCGGCATGGAGAAATTCAACCTCGAAGGACAAGAAGGAGCCCGCCTCACAATCAGCCAAAACGGCCAAGACTATGCAGTAGCCTACCTCGAAGCATCTAACGAGCTGCCCCTGAATTTCAAAGCCGTCGAAAACGGCACCTATACCCTCCGTATGGAAGACCTTGGTCTCCAGTTGGAATACCTCCATCTGGTGGACCATCTCACCGGCGCCGACATCGACCTGCTGCAATGCCCGAGCTACAGCTTCGAGGCTCAGACCAGCGACTATGAAGCCAGATTCCAGCTGAGGTTTACCGAAGACATCCCTGCCGGCGACGACTTTGAATTCATCGACGGGAAGACCCAGATCCTCGACCTGACCGGGCGTGTGGTCGCCACCCACCGTCACACCCAGTTGGCACCGGGCATCTACCTCCTACGGACCGTCAACGGCAACGAAACCAGCACCCAGAAAATCATCATCAAATAAGACATCATGAAATACAATCGCGTTTTACTGAAATTGAGCGGCGAAGCCCTCATGGGCAGCCAACAATACGGCATCGACCCACAACGTCTCAACGACTATGCCGATGAGATCATCGAGGCCGCCAAAACCGGCGTGCAGATTGGCATCGTCATCGGCGGAGGGAATATCTTCCGCGGCTTGCAAGGAGCCTCCAAGGGCATGGACCGTATCCAAGGCGACTATATGGGCATGCTTGCTACCGTCATCAACTCGATGGCCATGCAAAGCACCCTCCAAGGCAAGGGCCAAAAAGCCACATTGCTCTCCGGCCTTTACATCGACCGCATCGCCGACACCATGAGTTCCGCCAAAGCCATCCGTCTGCTTGAAGAAGGCCACATCGTACTGATGGGTGCCGGCACCGGCAATCCCTTCTTCACCACGGACACCGGTAGCGCCCTTCGTGCCGTGGAGATCAAAGCCGACATCATCCTCAAAGGCACCCGCGTCGACGGCATCTACACCGCCGACCCCGAGAAAGACCCCACCGCCACCAAGTTCGACCATATCACTTACGACGAGGCCTATCAACGCAACCTCAAGGTGATGGACATGACTGCCTTCACCATGTGCAAGGAGAACAACATGCCCATGTATGTATTCGACATGAATACCAAGGGGAATTTGCTCAAGGTGCTCAGAGGGGAAGAGATCGGCACACTTGTGACGAAATAAGCGGAAAGTGGAAAAGGGAACGCGGAAAGATAGAAAACACCACTTGCGGCTGGTAAGGAACAAGACCAGCCGCAGGTTGGATTACATCCTACTGGGAGTGATTCTGCTGGTGGCTGCTGTGCTGCGTCTGTGGAAACTCAGCCAGGTACCTTTCATGCACGACGAGTTCAGTGCCTTGTTTCGGCTGAAATTTGACAGCTTCCGCGATCTCATCCAGTACGGAATCAAAATCGACGGCCATCCCGCCGGCGTGCAGACATTCCTTTATTATTGGGCCATGGTGGTTGGCTGGGACGAGTTCTGGCTGAAACTGCCTTTCGCCTTGATGGGCATCGGATCGGTTTTCCTGATCTATGTCATCGGACAACAGTGGTTCAACCGCAAAGTTGGCCTGTTGGCGGCAGCCTTCTTCGCTGTCAGCCAGCTCACCGTATTCTACAGCCAGATTATCCGCCCCTATTCTCCAGGGCTGTTCTTCGTACTGCTGATGACCTATTTCTGGAATAAGATCCTATTTGGTCAGAAAAAGCCTTCCATCGGGATATGCATCGGCTTTGCCATCAGCACCTGTCTTTCAGCTTTGGCGCATAACTTCTCAGCGGCTCAGGCGGGATTGATCTTCCTCACCGGCTTGTTTTTCCTAAAGAAGGAGCGTCGCCTTGCCTATTGGTTGAGCGGCATCGGTGCTCTCGTGCTTTATTCGCCCAACCTCCCCATCTTCTATCATCAGACCTTTGTGAACGGAGGCATCGGAGGCTGGCTTGCCAGGCCCAAGAGCACCTTCCTGGTCGACTTCCTGCAATACACGATGAACTACGCTCCGCTCTTCATCTTTACGGTGGGCGTCATCATCGTTCTTCCCTTTATCTTGCAGAAGCCCGAGAAACGCCAACGACCCATTCGTTGGGCTGCCATCGCCTGGTTCGTCATCAACTTCGCCGTGGCTTATGTGTATTCGCTGGTACGTGAGCCCATCATCCAATACAGCACCTTGATCTTCTGTTACCCCTTCCTCATCCTCATGGCATTTTCGTTCCACCGGAACAACAGCATGACGATGACCCAGACCACCATTGCTGTCGCCGCCATTCTCTTTATCGGCGCCACTTCTCTCATCACCAACCGGCGGCACTATGACCTGATGTACCATCAAGGCTACGACCAGATTGCCGCTAGGATGCAGCAGGACAACGACAGCCTCACTGATATCCGTTTCGCCACTGCCACACTCCGAGCCGAGTTACCCGATTTCTATCAATCCCAAACCTCGGTGACCCGCCGCATCATTTTCGACGAGAAGAACCACAGTCCCGCCCACTTGCGCCAATGGCTCGATGCCAACCACAGCCACTTCTTGGGTTTCGGGTGGACCGACTATGTGAACCCTGCATGGGAGACCCAGGCGGTGGCCCATTACCCTTGGCTGGTTCAACAGAACACGTGGTTTACCTCCAAGTACCTCACCTTGTCGAGCGACTCAGTAGCTGGCGCCACCTATCAGCTCCAACCACTCAACACCCAGCGCCAATCCCTTGTCAATGTCGAATGGTGCACTCCACAAACTATTTATGGAGATTCCCTCGATAGCAAAACCAATCTCGTGGGTGTCATTGCCACATTGCAGGTTGACGACACCGTCACAGGCTGCATTGTGGTCATGGAGGTCCATGACGCTGTAACCGACTCCTTGTTATTCTGGCACGGAGGTGATGACGGCGAAGTCCTTTTGCCAGGCACCAACCGTATTGTCAATGCCATACGTTTCGACGAGAATGATTTTTCGATTCAGGGGAAAAACATCAAGACCTACCTGTGGAATCGCAACCGAGGCACGATAGTTGCAGAACGGTTCGACTACTATTGCACTCAGCACGACCCACGTTTAGCGGGTTTGTATGAGCCATTATAAAACTTTTTCTTAACTTTGCATTCAAATTCAATAGAGCTATGACAGACGAATCCCAATTTGTATTAGACGAAGCCGCTGAGAGCATGGACAATACCATCAAGCACTTGGAACACGAGTTTCAGGGCATCAGGGCAGGCAAAGCCAGTCCAGCCATGCTGAACGGCGTGATGGTTGAATACTACGGTGCCACGGTGCCCATTGAGCAAACCGCCAACATCGGTTGTCCCGACGCCCGCATGATTGTGGTAGTGCCGTTCGACAAGAGCGCACTCGGCAACATTGCCAAGGCCATTCTCAACGCCAATTTGGGCTTTAACCCGATGAACAACGGCGAGTTGCTCCGTATCAGTGTTCCACCGTTGACCGAGGAGCGTCGTCGCGAATTGGTGAAGCGCACCAAGACGGCCGCCGAGGACGCCAAAGTCGGCATCCGCAACATTCGCCGCAACGCCAATGACGAAGCGAAGAAGCTGGAGAAAGACACCATTTCAGAGGACGAGTCCAAACTCCTCCAGGAAGAGATTCAGAAGCTCACCGACAAGTACATCAAGAAGATTGACGACTTGACGGAGCTGAAGTCAAAAGACATTCTTACAGTTTAAACAGAAAACGGAGAACGGAAAGTTTTCCGTTTTCCATTTTTATTTTTCCAGAGCATCCTCTATTGCCATTCCAAACAGTTGTTCCAAACTCAGGCCGAAGCATCGTGCCTGTGAGGGGATGATGCTGGCGTCGGACATGCCTGGAACGATGTTGGCCTCGATGAAGAACACGCCTTCCTTACTGACGATGTAGTCCATGCGGACAAAGCCCTTGCATTCCAGTTTCTCATAAAGCATCGCCGTAGTTGCCTTGATTTCGATTTCGATTTCCTCATCCACTTGGGCAGGAGTGATCTCGTCGCACTTGCCGGCGGTGTATTTGGCCTCATAGTCGAAGAATTCGTTCTTACTGCAGATCTCGGTGAGCGGGAACACCATCATTTTGCCTTGATAGCACATGGCGCCGCAGCCGAACTCACGTCCGTCGACGAACTTCTCACACATCACCTGTCGGCCAGCAGCCCTTGCCGTGAAAATAGCCGGTCCGAGATCTTCGGCAGTCTTCACCTTGGTCACGCCCACGCTGGAACCGTTACATGTCGGCTTGACAAACAGAGGCAGTCCCAGCTCCTTGATGATCTTGTCGGCATCATACTTCTCTCCTTCGTTGATCAGCACGGAGGGAGCCACGTTGACGCCATAGGAAGCCACCAGGCGCTTGCAGAAGTCCTTGTGGAAAGTAAGGGCGCAAGTGGTCAGGGGCGAAGAGGTACAGGGGATGCCCAACAATTCCAGATAACCCGACAAGGGTCCGTTCTCTCCTGGCTCACCGTGCACTGCATTGAAAACCACGTCGAATTTCGTCCTGTGGCCGCCCACTGAGATGGAGAAATCGTTTTTGTCAACGTCCACACGGGTGCCGTCTTTCAAGAGTCCGTACCATCCTTTTTTCGAGACCACGATGATCTTCGAATTATAGAGTTCGGGATTCAAATTCTGTTTCACCACTTGGGCGCTCTTGACGGAAATCTCAAATTCGCCGGAATCTCCGCCACAAACTATCGCTACATTCTTCATGTTTGAAAAATTTATTAAATTTGCCGCTAAATTAGTAAATATGGGTAAACTATCGTTTCTAAAACAAAAGAAATTCTATCTCAACCTTCTTTTGATCGTGGTTTTGAGCTTTATCCTCCTCTGGTTGACTATCAGGGCGCTCAACATCTACACTCGTCATGGGAAGGTTGTGGAGATGCCCGACTTCAGCGGTCTGACCACCACCGAGGTGGAGCGGATGTACGGGAAGGATTACCATTTCATCCTCATCGACAGCATCTATTCGAAGACCCAGGAACCCGGAAGCATCGTCCAGCAGGATCCCCTGCCCGGATCGAAGGTGAAGCACGGACGCAACGTCTATTACATCATCGTTGCCAAGACTCCGGAGCGCACCACCATGCCCAATTTGAACAACCTGTCGCTCCGCCAGGCGCTGGTGCTACTCGAGTCGAGCGGTCTCGAGGTAAAGGAGTTGCATTATGTGGACCACTTTGCCCGCAACGCCATTTGCGAGCAACACTACAACGGCACTGTCATCAAGCCTGGTACCGAGCTCATCAAAGGCAGTCAGATCACGCTCTATGTCGGCCTCGGTCCCGAAAGAAAAGACATGAAGTTGCCTTCGCTGTACGGGACATCCGCTTCCGACGTGAAACGTATCCTCAACATGTCGGGTCTCAACCTTGGCAACGAGACTTTTGAAGACCGCGACAGCATCCAATACCAGAAGGTTTGCCGCATGGATCCGCCCCAAGCCAAAGGCTCTGTCAGACCCGGCACCTTCGTCAACGTCTGGTACAAGTCGAGCCGCAACTTCAACTTTGACAAGGAGCAGGCCCATGTCCTAAGCGAAGACTCAGCGAGATATGCTGCTCAGCACCAGCCCGTTATCGATACCACCAATTTAATAAATGACACCACATCCATTGAGATTGAAGAGCAATATGAAGACGATTTCTAAACTGAAGGGATGGGTGTTGGCCTTTTGCCTCACCCCCGCACTGGTCACCGCACAGGAGGTCATCACCAGATTCAACCATGACGTCACGCCTCCGTCCAAGTCGCGCGAAGCGACGCTTCTGACCCTTCCTTTTTATGACGACTTCTCGTCGTCCAAGGTCTATCCCGACAGCATCCTGTGGGGTGACTACGACGTCTACGTCAACGCAGGATTCCCACTCAACACCATCACCCGCAACGGCGCCACTTTCGACGTCCTCGACGCTCAAGGCCGCGTTTACGACTACGCCATCAGCAACCCCTTCATTGCGGAATACCTTACTTCCAACGCCATCCGACTCGACTCCGTCTTCAACCCCGAGCCCCGTGCCCTGACTCCCGCCGACTCACTCTACTTCAGTTTCTTCTTCCAACCCCAAGGCAACGGCAACGCCCCAGAGTCGTTAGACTCGCTCGTACTCGAGTTCGGTCTGCCCCAGGACTTCGACACGGTGTGGTATCATGTGTGGAGCACCCCTGGTCAGACCCTGGCTAAGTTCCTTGAAGAAAACGACAGCTCCTATTTCAAGCAGGTCATGATTCCCATCACCGACCCCATGTTTTTCCAACGCGAGTTCTTCTTCAGGTTCTACAACTACGCCAGTATCGCCAACAACTCGTTACCTTCTGGCAGAGGCAATGAGGACAACTGGAACATCGATGTCGTTTATCTCGATTATGGCCGCACCATCGCCGACCCCTCGTACCCAAAAGTCAGCTTCACTGGCGAGACCCCATCGTTCCTTAGCCGGTATCGCGTCATGCCCTACAAACACTATCGTGCGAACCCCACCGCCAATATCAACGAGAAGTTCACCTTTAAGGTCTCCAATCTCGACAGCCAGCCTCATCGACTCATCCATCGCTACACCGTCGACCAAGTAGAAGGTAGCCAACATTACCTTTACACCAGCCACGGCACCATCGACATCTCCCCCATGACCTACAGCCAGCCCGACAGTGCCTCTGTGGCCCAGCTGTTCGCTTTGGACTACGGCATCGACTCCACTTCGTTCCTCATTCGGCAATATATCAGCGACTCCACCTGCAACCCACCTTTGGTCGACTCGATGGCCTACACCCTGGGGTTCTACAACTATTTTGCCTATGACGACGGCACTCCCGAACTGGGTTTCGGCGTGGAGCCTTCACCCGGCGGCATCTTTGCCGTGAAGTTTGAGCTCAATGAGGTAGACACCCTCCGCGGCGTGCAGATCCTTTTCAACCACACCCTTAACGATGCCAACGACCAGTATTTCGACATCGTGGTGTGGAAGGACAACAACGGCAAGCCTGGCGACGAGGTGTATCGTCTCGCCATGTGCAAGCCCATCTGGCACGACCAGATCTACCGGTTTGCCTATTATAAGTTCGACCGCATCGTTCGCCTCACCGGCGCGTTCTACATCGGCATCGTCCAACAAGGCACCGGGATTATCAATGTCGGATTCGACAGCTCCAACGACAACTCGAGATACAATTTCTTCAATGTCATCGGGGGATGGCAACAGAGCACCAAGGCAGGTTCCATCATGCTCCGTCCCGTGGTCGGCCGCAGCTACTACATCGGCGTCGACGAGGTCCAAGCTGCTGACGGTGTCACCCTCTACCCCAACCCCGCCTCCAACACGCTTCATCTCGATGGCATCTCCGACGGTGTTTCCATTGCCGTGTACGACCTCACCGGACGGCAGGTCCTACGCAGCGACTTCACCGATGAAATCGACCTCCTACCTCTCCGTGACGGCTTGTACCTGCTCCGTGTCACCACCGGCGATGGGGCAGTCATCACCAAGAAATTCATGGTCAGGCAATGAGCGAGCAGATTCTTGAAGACCTCCTGGAAGGCGAAGGCACTGAAGAAGAAGGCGGCGAGCTCTACGAGCACATCCGCATCGTGGTCGACAAGGGTCAGTCGCAGGAGCGCATTGACACTTTCTTGACCAACCACATCCAGAACATCTCCCGCAACCGCATACAGAACGCTGCCAAGGCTGGCAACATCCTCGTCAACGGTAAGGCGGTGAAATCGAACTACAAAGTTAAGCCCTGCGATGTCATCTCCATTGTATTCAGCTACCCACCACGCGATGTCACCATTACTCCACAGGAGATTCCGTTGAACATCGTTTATGAGGACGACGATGTCATCGTCATCAACAAGCAGGCGGGTTTGGTGGTCCACCCCGGCCATGGCAACTTCGAGGGTACGCTGCTCCACGGTCTGGCTTGGCATTTCGAGCAGACCCACCAGGAGGTGGAGAACAAGTTCGGTTATCTGGTGCATCGCATCGACAAGGACACCACCGGCTTGATGCTCGTTGCCAAAAACGAGACGGCCCAAGCCATCCTTGCCCATCAGTTCTTCGTGCATAGCATCCACCGCCGCTACAACGCGCTGGTGTGGGGCGACTTCGAGGAGGATGATGGCACCATCGAGGGCAATATCGGACGCAGCCCCAACGACCGCCGCAAGATGATGGTCTACCCCAACGGCGACCATGGCAAGGAGGCCATCACCCATTGGCATGTGCTGGAACGTTTCGGCTATGTCACCCTTAACGAATACCGGCTGGAGACCGGCCGCACCCATCAGATCCGCGTACATTCGCAGTATATCGGACATCCTCTCTTCAACGATGCCACCTACGGCGGCGACCAGATCCTCAAAGGCACCACCTTCTCAAAATACCGTCAGTTCATCGACAACTGCTTCAAGCTGTTGCCCCGTCACGCCCTCCACGCGAAGGAGTTGGGCTTTGTGCATCCCAGCACCAAGAAAGAGATGCTTTTCACCTCCGAACTTCCGGCAGACATGAGTGCGGTCATTGAGAAGTGGAGGAGATATGCGAGGAGTGAGGAGTGAGAAGTGAGAAGTTAGGAGTGGGAAGAGAGGAAGTTGACGTAGGAACGGACGCCGTCCTCTAGGGAAGTAAAGGGGGCTTCGTAGCCGGCTTTTCGCAGTTTGGCCATATTGGCTTCGGTGAAGTATTGGTACTTATCGCGAATATCCATCGGAGTGTCGATGAACTCAATGTTTGTCGGTAAGCCCAAGGCCTTGAAGGTGTTGTCGGCAAGGTCGAAGAACGACCGAGCCTTGCCGGTACCCACGTTATAGAGACCTCTTTCCGGTTTGTTCCGCATGAGCCATAGAATCACCTGAGCCACATCCTTCACATAAACGAAGTCGCGCAACTGCTGGCCATCCTGGAAGTTGGGGTTATGGGAACGGAACAGCTTTACCTTTCCGGTTTCCTTGATCTGGCGGAAGGCATGAAGGATCACCGATGCCATCTTGCCTTTATGGAATTCGTTGGGACCATACACATTGAAGAACTTCAGTCCCGCCCAAAAAGGAGGCTGCCCGGTCTGCGCCAGGATATATTTATCGATTTCGTTTTTGGAACGACCGTAGGGGTTCAGGGGTTGCAAACGTCCAACGATGTCGTGTCGGTCGTCGTAGCCTAGTTCACCCATGCCGTAAGTAGCCGCAGAGGAGGCGTAGATCAAGGGGATTTGGTATTGGACACAGCGCGTCCACACCTGGATGGTGTAATCCACATTCAGTTGTTGGAACACGCCATAGTCGAACTCTGTAGTGTCGGTCCTTGCTCCAAGGTGGATTACAAATTCTACATTTCTATGGTTTTCATTAAACCAATCGAAAAAGGCCTTTCGGTCGATTAATTCGGCAAATGCCAGATGTTCATAATTCCGTTTCTTCTCGGTTTTTGAGAAATCGTCCACAAGAGCCAAATCGACATAGCCCGATTGGTTCAATAGTTCAGCCACGTTGGAGGCGATAAAACCTGCTGCGCCTGTGATGACGATCATGATATTTTCTTTGCCAGTTCCTTATCCAGATCCACCAGGAATTTCCTGGTTTTTCCGAGTGTTTCCAGCATGATCACCCGTTCCTCGTATTCCGAGAACTTGTCTTTCAGTGCCATTTTGGCGCCGGCGAGGGTATAGCCTTTGACTTTAGTGAGGTGGTAGATCATGTGGAGATAGCGGACATCGCGCTGGGTAAACAGACGGTTGCCTTTTTTGTTTTTTCTGGGGCGGAGCACGTCGAACTCGTTTTCCCAGTAGCGGATCATCGAAGTGTTCACGCCAAACATCTTGGCCACTTCGCCGATGCTGTAGTAATACTTTTCGGTGTTGTTTTCTTCCATAGCTTAATCCATTGTTAATGAAGGCTCTTCCGCCTGTTCCAAAAGCTTTTCGTATTGTTCGGGTGAGAGGTCGTTGAAAAAGAAATAGATCGGGTCGACTTGGGTGCCGTTTTTCAGCACTTCATAGTGCAGGTGGGGTCCCGTGGCTTTTCCGGTGCTTCCCACGTAGCCCACCAGTTGGCCGCGTTTAACTTCATCTCCTTTCTTCACGGCGAATTTCGACAGGTGGGCGTAACGGGTCTGGTAGCCATAGCCGTGGTCGATGGTGATCATTTTGCCATAGCCCCAGCCGTCGCTATCCACTTTTTCCACCACGCCGTCGCCAGAGGCATACACGGGGACGCCCCTATCGGCAGCGAAGTCGATGCCGCTGTGGTATTTGGTCACCTTGTAGATCGGGTCGGTGCGATAGCCGAAGAAAGAAGAGATTTGTCGAAGGTCCGAGGTCTTGACGGGGATGATGGCCGGGATGCACAACAGCATCTTCGATTTCTGGCGTGCCATCTCGAACACTTCGTCGTAAGAGACTGACTGGTAATAGAGCTGGCTTGCGATAGTGTCGAGTTTACCCGCCACGCGCTGCACTACATCAGAGTTCCTATAGCCGATCAACTCCTCATAGCGATGGTCGGAGGCGAAACCCGAACGACGCAATTTGGATGGGACGGGATCGGCTTCAAAAACCATACGATAGATGTTGTTGTCGCGCTCTTCGAGTTCCTCGGCAACCACTTCCATATCGCTCAACCGGTCGTCAAGGATTTCGTATTGCAGCCTCAGGTATTCGATCTCGCGAGCTTGAATCCGCTCTACGGGTGAGCCGAAGAAGTAGAATATCAGCGCCACGATGCCGAGGGCAAAGATAAAAGTGGTCAGCAAAAACACCACGACAGTACCGATATTGATCTTTTGTTTGGCCATTTTGCGCTAATGATGCACAAAATTACAAAAAAAGGCTAACTTTGCATGTTTTTTTGAAATTCATTCCAATGAACGCCTACGAAATCAGAAACAGCTTCCTTGACTTCTTCCGCTCCAAGGAACATGCCATCGTGCCATCATCACCCATTGTCGTCAAGAACGACCCCACCCTCATGTTCACCAATGCGGGCATGAACCAGTTCAAAGACATCTTCTTGGGCAACCAGCCTGCCAAGTGGAACCGTGCCGCCGACACCCAAAAGTGCCTGCGTGTGTCGGGCAAGCACAACGACTTGGAAGAAGTGGGGCACGACACCTACCATCACACCATGTTCGAGATGCTTGGCAACTGGTCGTTCGGCGACTATTTCAAGCGTGAGGCCATCGCTTATGCCTGGGAGTACCTCACCGAGGTGGTGAAGATTGACAAGGACAAGCTTTACGTGACCGTGTTCGGCGGTGACGAGAAGGACGGACAGCCTGCTGACATGGAGGCTTTCGAGTATTGGAAGGAACACGTCACTGAGGACCGCATCCTCTATGGCAACAAAAAAGACAACTTCTGGGAGATGGGCGAGACCGGTCCCTGCGGTCCCTGCTCCGAGATCCACATCGACCTTCGCGACGAGGAAGCCCGCAAGCGCATCCCCGGTCGCGACCTGGTCAACAAAGACGACCCTCAGGTCATTGAGATCTGGAACCTCGTGTTCATGCAGTATAACCGCATGGCCGATGGTCATTTGGTGGAGCTTCCCGCCAAGCACGTCGACACTGGCATGGGCTTCGAACGTCTGGTGCGCGTCATCCAAGGCAAGACATCGAACTACGACACCGACGTGTTCCAGCCGTTGATCCAGCAAATCGCCAAGATGTCGGGCATCGAATACGGCAAAGCCGAGAAGACCGATGTGGCCATGCGCGTTGTGGCCGACCACCTACGTGCGGTGAGTTTCGCCATCGCCGACGGACAGCTGCCGTCGAACAACGGAGCTGGCTATGTGATCCGCCGAGTGCTCCGTCGCGCCGTACGTTATGGCTTCACCTTCCTGGGCTTCGAGGAACCGTTCGTCTACCAGCTCCTGCCCATCCTGGTGCAGCAGATGGAACACAACTACCCCGAGATCAAGCAGCAACAGGAGCTGGTGAGCAAGGTCATCCGCGAAGAGGAGGCCTCGTTCCTGCGCACCCTAGCCCAGGGTATCAAGCGTTTCGAGGGTTACGTGGAGCAACATCCCGGCCAAAACGTCGACGGCGGATTCGCCTTCGAGCTGTTCGACACCTACGGCTTCCCCATCGACCTCACCCAGCTCATGGCTGCCGAGAAGAGCCTGAACGTCGACATGGAAGGTTTCAAGGCCAACCTTGAGGAACAAAAGAACCGTTCGCGTAAAGCTGCCGAGAAGGCCAACGGCGACTGGGTGGTAGTCAACGCCTCGGAGCAACCTACCGAGTTCGTGGGCTACACCGAGTCCCAATGCGAAAGCCACATCCTCCGCTTCCGCGAAGTGGTCGCCAAGAAACAAAAACACTTCGAGATCGTTCTCGACAAGACTCCGTTCTATGCCGAGATGGGCGGCGAAGTGGGCGATACTGGCACCTTGGCTTCCGATGATGAGACCATACAGGTATTGAACACAGTGAAGGAGAACAACCTCGTCATCCATATCACTGAACAGTTGCCCCAGAATCCCGAGGCCCTATTCACAGCAACCATAGATACTGAGCGCCGTCAGCGCATCGCCAACAACCACAGCGCCACCCACTTGATGCACGCCGCCTTGAGGCAAGTGTTGGGAACCCATGTCGAGCAAAAGGGTTCTTTGGTCGACGATCAGCGCTTGCGTTTCGACTTCAGCCACTTCGCCAAGATGACCCCATACGAGATTCACCAAGTGGAAGACATCGTCAACCGCAAGATCCGCGAGAACATCCCCAATGTAACCTATGCTGACCTTCCCATCGACGAGGCCAAGGCCATGGGCGCCACCGCCCTGTTTGGCGAGAAATATGGTGACCGGGTACGCGTGGTAGTGTTCGACAAGAACTATTCCATGGAACTTTGCGGCGGTTGCCACACTTCCGCTACAGGTAACATTGGCATGTTCAAGATCGTTTCCGAAGGTGCCATCGCTGCCGGCATCCGCCGTATCGAAGCCATCACCGGCCAAGCCGTGGAACACTATCTCAACGAGCAGCTCGACCTCATCGGACAGCTTCGCGAGACCGTCAAGTCGAACGATTTGGTGAAGGGTGTGGTATCGCTCAGCGAGCAGAACTCAGCCCTTAAGAAAGAGGTGGAGCGCCTCATGCAGGAACAGGCAAAAGGCACAGCCGAAAGGATGCTGTCTAAGGCCGTGGACCACGAAGGCTGCAAACTGGTGATGGATCGCTTGAGCGTCACTGGCGATCAGCTTCGCAATATCGCTCTGATTCTCAAACAGTTGAATGAAAACACCATTGCTATCCTAGGTTCTGTTTTTGATGGCAAACCTGCGCTCTGCCTGTCGTTGCCTGCTGCTTACGCCGAAGCTAAGGGCTTGGATGCCACCAAACTCATCCGTGAAGTGGCCAAGGAAATCCAAGGTGGTGGCGGCGGACAGCCCACGCTTTGCGTTGCCGGTGGCCGCAACGCCGATGGCCTGCCTAAAGCCATGGAAATGCTTAAGGAAAGGGTTTAGAAGTAATACCCAATCGAGAAGTAGCCGCTGACTTTTTTCCTGTATTCGCTCCACTGGACCGTCAACGAGACCGGTCCGATGAAGCTGTCGAAGGAATACTTCAACCCAGCGCCACCTTCATTGCCAAGGGTTGTGCTAAAAGGTTTGGGGGAGTTGAAATCAACGACTTTGTTATAGATGCCCGTGAGGTAATGTTTCCCGAAGAGACGATACCTCAAATCGCAACGTAAAATAGCAATGTTTTCTCCTACCAGCGACAAAGGATCACTTCCCACAAAGGGCAGTTGTTCATCGAAATGACGTCCGGCGAGTTCACCGCCATAATAGTTCCAAAGCCAGGGAAACAACTCATCTTTAGCATAACGCCCGTAGACCTGTGGACTAATCGTAAAGCGATCATTTCCAAATGTATAATTGTATTTGAAAGAATAACAGATATCGTAAATGCTTCTTTCACTTGCACCAGGGGTAATATAGAGATGAGAAGCCAAGCGGGCATAGAAACCTCTTGTGGGGAAATATGCATCGTCGAGATTATCGTAAACCACATCAACATAAGGCACGATATGTTTGCTTTTCGCGTAAAGAATGGTATCGACCACAGTGCTTTCAATGGATGTTTGGTCATAGCCTGTCAATACGTATGACAGTCCCACCGAGGTGCTAAGGTCAAGCAGATGGAACTGGGAGATGGAGGCTGTCAACTTCCGTTGGAAGTATCTCATATTGATGTTTCTGTCTTGGTACACCCACATTTTGTAATGATCGTCCTTATAATCGAAAGCCAGATTGAAGTTGGCCAATGAAGTCCTTGAGTAAGTATAAGCGATGTTGACACGGGGGCTATAGCTGAGTTTGGCGGCGAGATTCAGCTTGGAACCGCTGAATCTCTTTTCGTTCAAGCCAAGGCTGAACAGCAAACCCGTACCCTCGTCGGTGTCATAATGCAGACCCACGCCGAAGACATGAGGTGCAGCTGGTTTCATATCGATACGCAGGTCATACATCTCGGAGAGCAGGCCGCTGTTTTCGGCGTGAATGGAGTCACTCTCTTTGACGGTATAGGTAATGTCATCGAACGCACCTGTGCCACGGTAAACGTTGATAGCGCTCTCTATGCCATCCTTCTTATAGTATTGACCAGGTTGCAGATGGCCTTTGCGGATGAGCCAGCGGTTTTCCCTATCGGAGGTACCTACGACCTCGATGGATCGAATGAGGACCGAGTCGGTTTCGAGGTTTTTGGCTTTAGGTCCGTGGAGTGTCTTCTCCACAGGATGGCCTGCTTGTCTGTCGACATACTGTTTGACGGCGAGCAGTTGTGCTTCAAACTCCTGTGCCTTGCGATAGCCACGGTTCACCAGGGTGTCGATGGCGTCTGCATTGAAGCTGAGCATGCCGTAGCCCGAGATGTCGGGAATCATATAGACATCGCAGAGCTGGCGATTTTCGGCTCTTTTGGCGCTTGTGGTATTGGTAAGCAGTCGTGCCATCACTTGAGGCAGTGACTTCAGGTCTTCCGCTGTAAATTTCTTGTCCTGGGTAATCTCCACCCCGATGATGATGTCGGCTCCCATCTCGCGCAGCACGTCGGCGGGGAAGTTGTTGACCAAGCCGCCGTCGACGAGCACTTTGTCGCCCATGACCACAGGCGAGAAGACGCCAGGGATGGCCATGCTGGCCCGAATGGCGGTGGGCACGTTGCCACTACGGATCACGACTTCCTCGCCTGAGATGAGGTCCGTGGCCACGCAGGCAAACGGGATGGGCAGGTCGTTGAAGTCCATATCCTCCTGATAACCGATACACAAGTCATTGAAGAGGTTGATCAAGGAGCTATTGTTGACATAGGCGCTCGGCAGCTCATTCATGAAGCTTCCGCTTTTTGTTTTGCTGAACAAGCTCTCTAGGCTGAAGGGGACATTGATCATGGTTGAAGTGCGGCGTTTGCGCATTTCGTACGACAACAGGCTACGGTCGATCTTATTGCCGATGTATTCGCTCCAGTTGATGTTGGCAATCAAGGTGGCCAATTCGTCGGGGGTATAGCCCATGGCATAGAGTCCAGCCATGATGGAGCCCATGCTGGTACCTGCCACATAGTCGATGGGGATGCCCAGTTCTTCCATATATTTCAGCACGCCGATATGGGCGGCGCCTTTGGCGCCGCCGCCACCCAGCACCACACCTACTTTGGGTCGGGGTGCGCGGATATTCACCTTTTTCTGGGCCTGCGCTGGCAAGGTCAATGCCAACACTGCCAAGACCACCATCAAAGCCTGTTTCAGGAAGGCGATCAATTTTTGTGTGGCGCGACCGCGGTGGCTGATGGCATTTTTCACTTCGTGGCCCAGTTCGGCAAAGGTCTTGTCGTAGCCGTCAGGTTGGAAGATGGGGTCATAGCCGAAGCCTTCGGTACCACGCTGCTCCTCAGTAATCTGTCCGTCGCAACGTCCTTCGAAAAAATGCATCTCGCCGTTGAGGTTCAACGCGATGGCCGTACGGAAGGCCGCCTTGCGGTTGGTCTGGCCTTTCATGGCTGCCAGCATCTTGTCGACGTTGTCCTGGTAGCTGCAGTGTTCGCCGGCATAACGGGCGGAGTAGACCCCCGGAGCTCCTCCCAGGGCTTCCACTTCGAGTCCTGTGTCATCGGCAAAACAGTCCACATGGAACCTGTCAGTGACAAAGTCGGCCTTGATCTTGGCGTTGCCCTCGATGGTGTCGGCGTCTTCGACGATGTCTTCGTGGCAGCCGATTTCCTCAAGGCTGAGCACCTCATAGAGCCCGTCCATGATCTCGCGCATCTCGCGCAGTTTATTTTTGTTGTTGGTGGCAAAAACGATCTTTCTCATAACTTCCAATCGATAGGTTGAATTCCGTTTTGTATCAAGTAATTATTGGTTTGCGAAAAATGATGGCAGCCGAAAAAGCCTCGGCTCGCCGACAGGGGTGATGGATGTACAGACCTGAGTATCAAGTGTTTACTTGAATCAATCAAAGTCTGTTTTGCAATGGCGTAATTGCCCCAAAGGATAAACACCAGGTGTTCACGTTGTTCGGAGAGGGCACGGATGGCAGCGTCGGTGAATTGTTCCCAGCCATGGCGTGAGTGCGAAGCGGCTTGGCCTGCGCGCACGGTGAGTGAGGCGTTGAGCAGCAGCACTCCTTCCCTAGCCCATTTCTCGAGGTTGCCCGAGTGGGCGATGGGGATGCCCAGGTCAGCGTTCAGTTCCTTGAAGATGTTTTGCAGTGAAGGTGGGAAGGGCACGCCGTCGGGTACTGAGAACGAGAGCCCATGGGCTTGTCCGGGTCCGTGATAGGGATCTTGGCCCAGGATCACCACTTTCACTTTATCGAAGGGTGTCAGATTGAACGCGTTGAAAATCAAAGGGCCGGGGGGATACACGGCAAATTGGCGTTTCTCGCTGACGAGGAACGACTTGAGTTCGGCGAAGTAGGGTGCCTCAAATTGGGGACGGAGCACCTGATACCAGCTTTCATCGATATCGGGCCTTTTTACTTCCATTGGAGAATAGTTAAATTTTTATGCAAAGATGGAAATAATTCCCGTAAAAATCCGTTATTTTGCAAAATAATTCTTAATCCAATGAAGAGAATCGCCATTGTATTGTTAACTATCCTTGTCGCGGCCATCGCGATGTCGTCATGCAAATCGTCGAGTTGTGCGGCTTACGGTGAGACGGGCAAGTATCAAATTGAAACCCGCTATTGAAACTCTCTCGCCTTCTCGTTGCGGCTGCTTTTGCCTTGACGCCCGTCATCCTTGACGCGCAGGAGGACATCATATACAACCGCGAGAGCACGGTCCATGCCACGGTCCACAGCCAGGGACTTGGCATAGGATACAAACAGGGCAAGATCAGGGATATCCACAAGACCACTTATTGGGACTTTGAACTTTCCTATTTACGACCTCTCAAGCAGATCAAGCTGATGCAATATTACAGCACCAGTTCCTTTGTCTATGGCAAGCTCAACGATGTGTTGATTCTCAGGGCGGGTTACGAGGAGCAACGAAGGATTTATGGCAAGCCCTACTGGGGAGGTGTCGAGTTGCGATGGCTTTACGAGGCCGGTGCCTCGTTGGCGCTGTTGAAGCCCTATTATTACATGGTGTTGGTAGCCAAGCCGACTCAGGACGGAGGATATGTGGAGGAATACGATTATCAGACTTTCGAGAACAGTTCGCTATGGATCGAGATTCTCGGCAAGGCGCCTTTCAAGCATGGGCTTGACGAGATCAAGCTCCGTCCGGGTGTCTACGTCAAAGGCGGGATGGCATTTGAGATTGGCACCAGCAGGCTTCGTGCCCAGTCGATCGAAGTCGGGGCCGTGGTCGAGTATTTCCCTCAGGGCATCCCCTTGATGGCCCAAAACCCTCCCTCCTATGTGATTCCGACGCTTTACCTGTCGTACAGTTGGGGATCGCGTTACAATAAGTATTAAAATAAAAAAGGAGGCCTTTTTCGAAAAGGCCTCCTTTTTGTTTGGCTTCAAAGTGTTTAGAACACCATGAACTTCACGCTTGAGGTGTGGCTGCCGGCGTTGAGGCGGAGCACATAGGCACCTTTGGCGAGGTCGCTCATTGTGACGTTCACTTCGTGTTTGCCTTGGCTGAAGTTGCCGAGGCTTTCCATCTTGACCTGACGTCCGCTCATGTCGTAGACCTGATAGCTGACGGTAGCGTTATCGTTCAGCAGGAAGCTGACCTTAGCTTCGTCGCGGACGGGGTTGGGATACATGCTGACCTTGGTCTCGGCGAGGGTTGCGGGTGTCTCGGGGACGCTGGTGCCGCTCTCCTGACGATAGGTCTCGCAGCGGAACAGGCCTCTGCCGTAAGTGGCGGCATAGATCACACCTTGGTTGTTGGTACCGGCATATTCGGTCACATATTCAACCTCGTCGATCACTGTGACCACATACTGAGGATCTTGGGTGATGAGCTGTTGTTTCAGATCCATGACCGGCACGTCGCCCATGTTCTCGTTTTCGAGTGTCCAGGTGGGGCTGGAGGAGCTGATATTGGTGCAGCGATACACGCCGTGGTCGGTACCGACGAGCACATGGCCGTTGCTGGCGCCGCTATAGGTGCTGGTGTAGACGGAAGAGTACACTGGCATCTTAGGCATGTTGCCTTGTTTTTCTTCGAAGGTGGGGGCGCTTGACAGGGCGTTTCTCGAATACAGCACGTAGTTGTCGTTGCCATAGTTGCCCAGAGTGACGATCAGTTTGTTGGCATCATCGGAATAGACGGCGATGCTGGTCACGCACTGGGTGGTGGTGGGCAGTTCGATGGGGGTGACGACGGGGGCGAAGTCAGCTGAATCGGGATGGGCGGTGTAGGCGTCGACAGCCTGTCTCATGTTGCTGATGCGATAGAGGCCGTTGGCTTTGGTACCGATGAAGAGGTCATCGCCATCGGCGCTGAAGGTCATGCAGGTAGGCAGACCTGTGATATTGGCGATCTTATACCAATTGGTAGCCAAGCTGAAACGGATGGCGTTGAGGGTATAATAGATGTCGTAGGTGGTGCTGCTCTTGTAGCTGGGAACGACCAGCTTGGTGGAAATAGGATCGTGAACCAGCAGTGAATCGCTATGGGCGGGAGTCACGGAGTCGTAATGCATGTTGATGGGCAGGACATAATCGAAAGGATAGCCGTTGGTGCTCATGCACTGGACCACATCGCCTGCTTCTTGTTCCTTAGAGCACTTGAACCAGACTTCTTCGGTGCTATATTCATCGTCGAAGGTCTCCCAGTAGGCCATAGGCATGCAGAAGTTGCTAAAGCTGGGGGTCATGTTGGCGGTGAAGTTGGAGAAGTCGTAGTTGATGCCACCGTCTTGGGTACGCTGGAGACGGCCTTGACCGTCTTCATCGTTGATGGTCAGGATCATTGCCTTGGGTTGGATCAGGGAAACGGCGCAGGGACCGGGGTTGTAGACATCGCTGAAGGTGCCGTAGAGGGCTCCTGTGAGTTCAGGATAGAGCAGTTCGCCGGTTTCCATGTTGTTGAGTCCTTCTTGACCTTCGATGATCATCGGGCCGTGGTCGATGACGCCACCCACGAGGCGGGTGTTCTTACCAGTCGGGGCGACTGACAGGCAGCGGGTGGTGGTGTAACCCCTGTTGCAGTTGGTGAAGGTAAGGTAGGTATCGTCAACCTTGGTGGCTTTGTAGACACCACCATCGGTACCTACATAGGCCTCGTTATCGTTGTTAGGATTGAAGACCATGGCGTTGATGCCGGTATGGAGTGAGCCGGCGCTGGAAAGCTGGAGAGCCATGTAATAGCCGTTGGCTTCGCCTGAAGGTCTTTCGAGGAACCAAACGTTGTAGCCCAACACATAGAGGCGGTCGGGGTTTTGGGGATCCACCACGAGGCGGTGGTTGTAAAGGCCCCTGCCATTATAGACTTGGTGACCTTGGGCAGCGGTGACTTTGGGAAGGATCACGTTCCAGCTTTCACCTTGGTCCTCACTGAGGTAAATCTTGTTGTGGTTGCCTTCGGCATCGACGGTGGCAGCGTAGATCACGTTGTCATCCGATGGGGCGATGACGATGTCGAGCAAGCCGTCAGCAGTGCCGATGGCTTCGATGACGCCTTCGTTGACCACGTCATTGGCATCGTCGGATGATTTGCACTGCATGTTGTCGAGGGTGCCGATATAGATCTTTCCTTCGATGGAAGCGACCACAGTATGATCGGAACCGACAGCCACTTCGATGGCATTACCGGTAAGGTCGTTGCCGTCGACTTTGGCATAGTACCAAGTACCGTTTTGGAGGTATCTCAGACCGTCGCTGGTGGCTGCAATGACTTTACTGCCATCGATGGCGAGGTCGTTGATGAAGCTCCATTCACCAGTGGGATCGTTGGGATTGGCCGGGGTGGTACCTTCAATCAGCGTCATCGTGTTGTCGTCGGGGTCGATCATGTAAAGACCGCTGCCGAGGAAACTGTTGGTGTAGTCATAATCGGACAGACCGTTATAGTTATAGGCTTCGCCACAGTCGCCGGTACCCACATAGATGGTGCCGTCTTCGGCTTGAGCCATGCAGCTGACCATCATGTTGTCACCAATCTTGTGCCATGAAATGCCTCTGTTCCAGGTGTAATAAACGCCACCGCCCATGGAGCCGGCATAGGCCCAGGCGTTGTGATTCTTGCTGTAGAGCACAGAAGTGGTGCGGCCGCCGGCGTTATCGGGACCCATTGAAAGCCAATAGACTTCGTCACTCTTTGTGCTGTTCTCCACCTGCTTGCTGGCAGCGATCAGCCAAGCCGGGTCGATCAAACCGGTTTCCTGATTGGCACGCATGCTGTTGAGGTAAGCCCCAACGTTGGAGTTGTCTTTTTCACGGGGCACATAGTGTCCACCTTGATCAGCCATGACTGACTGACCCAAGATCATGATTACCAAAAGTAAACTGAAAGGTAAAAATCTTTTCTTCATATTACGCAATTTTGATTGTATTTCCCAATTAGTAATAGTCTGCAAATATCTTCCAAAGAAAAATAATTTTGGAAGTTTTTTTTTCAAAAAAAATAGGGAATACAAACGAAAACGGCTGTAATACAGATTAAAAGGCCGTCATCATTTCAGCTTGCAGCCAGCCGACGCTACCATCGGCGATTTTGATTTTGTTCCAGCCGTTGGATTGGTCCATGATACGCACCTTGGCGCCTTCATGGAGCACGAACAGGTCGACGCTGTTCTCGCTGGGCGAGCTCTTCACGGTGACGGTGGGGGTCATGACGATGGCTTCGTCGTGACGGCTCCTATCCTGGTATTTTTCGACGGCAAAAATCACGGAGAGCGCCAGCCCCACAGTAACGAGCAGACCTACAAAGAATCCCGCTTTGCGCAAGCCAGTCCTACGTGCCATCAGGAAGACGAAGAGGCATATCAGGAACAGGGCGAAGGCGATGACGCTGACCCAAGCCCAGCCGTCGGCTGAGAGCGACGACTTCAAGCTGTTCCACCATCGTTCGAGAAACGACTGGGGAAGGACATTGATTTTGTCGACCACAGCCAGGTTGGCGATTTCCAGGTTGGTTCGGATATCTTCGTCGCTGGGATTGAGTTTCAGGGCCTTCTCGTAATACAGGATGGCCATCGGGTATTGTCTCATTTTATAATAGGTGTTTCCCATATTATAATAGAGTTCCGCCGACTCCACGCCTGAATCCGCGATGTTCCCATAGAGCGTCAGGGCCTGTTCATAATCGCCTTCGCTATAGGCGGCGTTACCCTCCTCAAACCAGTTGTCGGTCTGGGCAAGACCCGCCACAGAAACCAATACCGTCACTAATAAAACTGCTATCTTCTTCATGATCAAATCGTTTTTTCAACTTTCATAATCACATCCATTCCCCTGTCGTAGAGACCCTGCATCTTTTCGGCTGCGTCGCCAGGGGCAAAACGGGCGAACTCGCAGGTGTTGAGTGTTTCGACGAATTCGTTGGAGAGCGCCTCGTCGATGCCTTTGCCCATCATTGCCTCCTTCACCGTCTCCATCGAAAGCACTGAGCGTTCGATGCCGAGTTTGTCGGAGATATAGCCCCAGAGGGCTTGCGACATCTCCTCGTAGAAATGGTTCTGGTCTTGTTCTTTCAGGTATTTATACGCGTTTTTCAGCCGGCCCTTGGCCACCTTGGTTGCCTTCTTGTTGCGCACCAGCACCACGTCTTGTTTGAATTGGCGGCGTTTCCTGACGAGGATCATGGCCACGATGAAGACGATCAGCAGTGCCACGAGGATGGCCCAATACATCGGAGACGCGAAGAAATGTGTCCCCACGGGTTTCAGCTTGGTGGTACTCGTCTTGATGTGACGGATGTCGCTTCCAAGGTATTTGATGCCTTCCTGGTTGGAGGCATACAAGCCGCCGTCGCCTGTGTCGTCGCCAGCGCCTTTGTTCACCTTGAGGCTCATCCCCGAAGAAGACAGGGTGTTGTATTGTCCCTTGGCGGGGTTGAAATAGGAGAACTCCATCGGGGGGATGTTGAAATTGCCGGCGCGGCGTGGGATGACCAGATATTCAGCCTTCTTGGTACCGCTCATCCCCTGTCCGTTGGCGTCGACGTTATTGGTGATCTTGGGGTCGTAGACCTCGAAATCGGGCGGAAACACCGGCTGGGGCAGGTTGACGAGTTCGACGTTGCCTTTGCCCGAGACCGTCATGGTCAGGGTGAAGGCCTCGTTGGTGCTCAGCTCGTCACGGTCGGCCGATACGGTGAAGTTATAGTCGCCTACGGCGCCGTTGAACGAGTCGGGTTTCCCTTGTACCGGAAGGCTTTTGGCCTCGAAATTCACCGTAGCCGTCTGGATGGTCTTGGGCACATTGGAATAGCTGCGGCTGAAGAACGGGTCGTTGAAGAACCCGAAGGGGTCGTTGCCCCATTGGTTGTTGCGTTGGGTCAGGACCTGGGCCACACATTCCACCACCATGGGTTCGATGGTGAAATTGCCCGCTTTCTGGGGGATGAGCACCACCTTCTTGATCTCGTAAGTGGTGTACTGAATGCCGTTGACCACTTCGGAGCCTTGGGTCTGACTGTCGCAGTCCTTGGTCCAGAAACCGCCATAGCTCGGCATGTTCGACACGGAGAGCTGGCTTACCGACACACGTGTATAGAGTTTATAGGTCAGCACAAAAGGCTCGCCCACATAAGCCGACTTTTTCGATGGGATCACCTTCACGAAGAGGTCTTGTCCACTGACTTGCGGGTCGTTGGTGTTGGTTTGGGCCTGTGTTGCGGAAGGCTGTCCGCTTGACGAGGAAGACGCCGACGAGGAGTCATCGGTCACCACTTTGATGGCGTAGGGTTCGCTTTGCAACAGTTCCCCGTCCACTTTGATGGAGGCGGAACCGATGGTGAAGTCGCCTTCGCTATCGGCCCTCAGCACAAAAGTATAGGTGTTTGACACGGAACGGGTCATGGAGCCGTTGACGACTTGCACGCTTGAGCTGGTCGAGTTGAAGGGCCCACCGACCAGGGTGAAGCCGTTGAACGACGGGGCCTTGAAGTCTTTCCCGTCGGCATTCACTTCAAAAGCGATTCTGAATTGTTCACCTAATGCCACTTGGGGCTTTGCCGACACCTTGATACTGGGTTCCTGGGCCATAAGGGCCAAGGGAGCCAGCAAGGCGATGATGATTGCTATGATGCTTTTCCTTTTCATTACCAATCCTTATCTGTCTTCCGTTTGGGTTGTGTACGTATCTTTTGTTCGTTGACCTTTTCCATGGTCTGTTTTTCCTGGTTCTCGAGGGCATCCAACATGCGTTGGGCGTCTTCCTTAGAGATATCCTGGGGATTCTGCTTTTGCTGTTGTTGCTGCTGTTGTTGATCCTGCTGGCCTTCTTGGTTCTGCTGCTGGTCTTGCTGTTCCTGTTGGTCCTGCTGGTCTTCTTGTTGCTGGTCCTGTTGCTGTTGCTGGTCTTGGTTCTCCCCTTCCTGTTTCTCGAAGACGGCGCTGACCATTACATCCATGCCCGGCATGGTGAAGAAGTTGCCTAATGGCTGCACATGGATGGAGGTGTCGCCCAGCTGGCAGATTTGGTATTCCTTGAACTGATAGCCTGGCTCGGGAGCGTTGTTCAGCGTGACCGTCTCGCCACGCGTAGCCTTGTCGACATCGAGCAGTACATGGCCTCCCTCGATGGCGGTATCGGCCACCACCTGGTAGTATTCTTGTGCTTCCACGAAGCTGGCTTTCACCGTCACGTCGGCGTCGAGCATTTGGAACAGGTTCATGTCGTTGACCGGTGCGGTCACTGTTTCGTCCTTGTCGCTGACCACGCGGAGCTCGTTGAGTTGATAGCCCTGTTCGGGTTTCACGATGATGCCGATGTTCTGTCCTGGCAGCGCCAAGGTATCGGTCACTCCAATAGTGCCATGTTCGGTGGAGTCGATGCTGATTTTCAATCCTGTACGGAACTGGGCGGTCACTGTCACGTCGAAGTCGGGCATTTGGAACACCGTGTCGTTTACCGGCACCGTGTCATTGGGGCTTCCTGTCTTGTACACCTTAAAGAAGTCCACCATGTAATTCGGTTCAGGCTGTGCATGGAGCGTGACTTGCTGTCCCTCGACGGCCTTTTTTCGGTCGGCGCTGATGGTGCCATGTTTGATCTTGTCGTCGATGTTGATACGATGCAGCATCTTGAACTCGGCGGTCACGATGACGTCGAACTTAGGCATCTCGAAACGGCTGCCGCTCACGTCGACGGTGACCTGTTGGTCATCGGCCTTCACCACGACATACTGTGAGAGGGCGTAGTCGGCGTCGGCCTTCGATGTCAAGGTGACCATTTGGCCGTTAAAGGCCTCTTTTTCGCTGGCTTCGACCATGCCATGAGGAATCTGTGGGTCGACCCAGACATGGCTCTTCACCAAATTGGCACGGCAGTATTCGAGGTTGTACAAGGCGTCGGCGTTGTCCGAATCGAACTTCAGGGCTACCTTAAAGATGTTGAAGGCGTCATAGTACTTCCTTTGAGCCAATAGGCAGTTGCCCATGTTGAACACTGCCTTGGACTTCAGTTTGGCGTCGGGGGTGAGTTCCAGCACTTTCTGGAAGGCTTCCATGGCATCCTTGTAATTCTCCTGTTGGAAGAGGGCATCGCCCAGGTTGAACTGTGCTTCGGCGCTGGTGGGCTTTTCGTCAAGGACCTTGCGGAAGCGGGTCTCAGCTTCGGTATAGTTGCCTTTGCGGTATTGCCGGTTTCCCTGACGGATCTGTTTTTCTATTGACTGGGCTTGTGCTCCCGCCACCAAAAACAGTAAAACTATCAAAATCAATTTTTTACACATCTTACTCCCCTTTCCTCTCGAAAATATTGAATTTGTTTTCCCATGCTTTTTTGCCTGACGAGGTGAACACCAGCACCAGCAGCAGGATGATGGCGGCGCCGATGAACCATTGGAACTGGTCTTCGTAGTCGGTGAACACCTGGGTCTCGATCTCGGTCTTGTCGAGTTTGGAGATGTCCTGGTAGATCTTTTCCAGGCCCACGTTGGAATTGTTGGCACGGACATACATGCCGCCGCCTGCTTCGGCGATGCGGCGCAGCATATCCTCGTCGAGGCGGGTCACGATGGTGTTGCCGTTGCGGTCTTTCTTATAGCCCATCATCCGGCCGTATTGGTTGTATTCGGGGATGGGTGCGCCGTCGGGCAGGCCCATGCCGATGGTGTAGATCTTGATGCCTTTCTTGGCGGCTTCGCTTGCAGCCTTCATGGCGGCGTCGTTCTCATGGTCCTCACCGTCAGAGATGATGACGATGGCTTTGCTGCGCTCGTCGTCGGGGAATGACTGTATGGCCAGGTTGATGGCTTCGCCGATGGCGGTACCTTGCGAAGCGACGCTGCTGGTGTTGACCGAGGCAAGGAACATCTTGGCAGCGCCGTAGTCGGTGGTGATGGGCAGTTGCACGAAGGCCTTGTCGGCAAATACGATGACGCCCAAGCGGTCGCCTTTCAGCTCGCTGATAAGCTTGTTGATGGCTTGTTTGGAGCGGTCGAGACGACTGGGTACGATATCTTGTGCGTTCATGGAATTCGACACGTCGACAGCGATATAGAGGTCGATGCCTTCACGTTTCACTTCCTCCATCTTCGAGCCGCTTTGCAGGTTGGCCAGGCCAAGAATCATGCAGGCGATCATAAGGAGGAAGACCACAAATTTGAACACGCTGCGGCGGCCAGAACGCAGGGGGACCAGATAGTTACGCATCTGCATGCTGGCGAAGCGCTTGAAGATGCGGTCCTGCCGTAGGCGGATCAGGATATAGATAATGATCAGTACCGGAATCAGGATGAGCCAGTACAGATATTCAGGATGTTCGAATCTCAATACGTTTTCCATAGCCTATTCCGATAAGGTTCTAAAAACAGTCTTACGTAATATGAATTCCAGCAGCAGCAGGGCGAGGGCGAGGGCCACCAGGGGATAAAATTCCTCGTGGAGGTGGCGGAACTCGGTGACTTCGATCTTGGAGCGTTCCAACTTGTCGATCTCGTCGTAGATCTCGGTGAGTTTCTGGTTGGAGGTAGCGCGGAAGTACTTGCCGCCCGAGCTGTTGGCGATGGTGGTCAGCATCTTCTCGTCGATTTCCACCTTCATTTGTTGGTACTGCACGCCAAACATGGTCTGCACCGGGAAGGGTGCCGTGCCGTAGGAGCCCACGCCGATGGTGTAGACGCGGATGCCGTAGAGTTTGGCCAGCTCGGCGGCGGTATAGGGGTCGACTGAGCCGGAGTTGTTCAAGCCGTCGGTGAGCAGGATGATGACTTTTGAAATGGCCTCGCTGTCCTTGAGGCGGTTGATGGCGGTGGCCAGTCCGTCGCCGATGGCGGTACCGTCGTCGATCATGCCGCTCTTGAGTTCCTTGAGCATATTGAGCATGATGCCGTGGTCGGTGGTCAGCGGCACTTGGGTGAACGACTCGCCAGCGAAGACCACCAGACCCATACGGTCGGAGGGCCGGCTTTCCACGAAGTCGGCGGCCACCTTCTTGGAGGCCTCCAGACGGTCGGGTTTGAGGTCTCGGGCCAGCATACTGCCTGAGACGTCCTGTGCCAGGATGATGTCGATGCCTTCGATATTGGAAGTCTCGCTGGTGGAAGTGCTCTGGGGACGGGCGACGGCCACGATGAGCAACGCCAGTGCCAGCATCTGAAGCACAAACAGGAGGTGCCTGGCGTAGATCTTCCAGCTCTTGGGGAGCTTCTCAAAGCCATCCATGTCGGAAAACCGCACGGAGGCTTCCTGTTTCTTTTGACGGAGGATATACCAAACGATGGCCACGGGGATGATCAACAGCCCCCACAGCAGTTTGGGATTGGCGAAAGTGATGTTCTCAAGCATGTTGGCGAGCCTCCTCCTCTTCTTTGGCCTTCATGGCCTGATAATGGGCATAGCTGCCGTTCACAAAATCGGTCATGTCGCTCATGGCGTTGTCGCTCTCGAGCGAGGTGGCGGTGTATTTGGCGAATTTCACCAAATCGGCCAGTTCCATGGTGCCCTTCAACTTGCCGTAGAGCTGCGGGTCGAAATTCAGCTCCTTCACCTCATCGAGGATGGTGTCGGTGGTCATCTCCACAGCGTTCACGCCAAACTGGCCTTCAATGTATTCACGGGCGATGTCAGTCAGTCCAGAATAGTATTCCTTTACCTTCCCCACCTGCCATAGTTTCTGTTGCTTCAGGCTTTCGAGGTCGCCGATGGCCTTGTTGTATGGCGGAATCACGGGGCCCTTGATGGGTTCGCCATGCTCGTCGAGTTTGGGTTTGCGGTGCTTCACGACATACCAGATCACCAAACCGACCAACACCAGCAGCAGTGCACCCAGGATCCAGGGGAAGACCTCCTTCATGGAGACCGGCTGGTCGATCGGCGGCACGATGGGCTTGTAGGCCTGTGTGGTGTCGACGGCGATGGTGGTGACGTAGAGCTGCAGAGGGTTAGTGAGGAGTGAGGAATGGGGAGTGAGGATTGAGAGCTGAAGGCTGGGGATGGTGACGTAGCCGGTGTCGAAGGTCATCAGGGTAAGCTGTTGCTGCACGATGGTGTTGCTGTCGGCATCGGCGGTACGGAGCAGGTCGCCGCGTTTGAGTATGTCAATTTGGGCTGACAAAGTGTCAGTCGCAAATGGGTTCCATTCCACGTAAGCGCCGTAGGGCACCTTCATTGAAAGGTCGAGAACGAAGGGCTTGCCCACGGCTACATGTTCATCTTGAACTTGGGCATTGACTTCGAACTCCTGTGCCGAAGCCATACCACAGAGGCCAAGCATCAAACCGATCATCAAAAACCATTGTCTCATCGTCTTGATTCCCTTTTCTTAAACAGTTGCATCAAAGGTTTCACATAGTCTTCATCGGTATAGATCAAGGTATTGTCGATGCCTTGCATGGTGAAAAGCCTATTGAGGGCCAGCGAGGCGTTGCTGATCATCTTTTGGTAGGCCTCGTGCCAGGCGCGGCTGGAGGTGTCGACCCAGCGTTCCTGTCCCGACTCGGCATCTTTGAACTTCACCAGGCCCACCTTAGGGATGTCCTTCTCACGGCGGTCGGTGATGCGCAGAGCCACGAGGTCATGTTTGTTGGCGGCGATACGCAGCTCTTGTTCGAAGCTCTTTTGTGTCATGAAGTCGGAGATGAGGAAGGCTGTAGTGCGGCGTTTGATGGCCGAGGTGAGGAAACGGAGTCCCTCGCCGATGTCGGTGCCGCGTTCCTCGGGCTTGAAATCGACGATTTCGCGGATGATGCGCAGGATATGGGTACTACCTTTCTTGGGAGGGATGAACTTCTCGATTTTGCTGCTGAAGAAGATGACACCCACCTTGTCGTTGTTCTGGATGGCCGAGAAAGCCAACACGGCGGCAAGTTCGGCGGTGAGGTCGCGTTTCGACTGCTCGCGCGAGCCGAAGTCGTTGGATCCTGACACGTCGATGAGCAGCATGACCGTCATCTCACGCTCTTCTTCGAAGATCTTTACGAAGGGGTGGTTGAATCGGGCGGTGACGTTCCAGTCGATGTTGCGGATGTCGTCGCCGTATTCGTACTCACGCACTTCGCTGAAGGTCATACCACGTCCCTTGAAGGCGCTGTGGTACTGTCCTGAGAAGATGTGGTTCGACAGTCCCCGCGTCTTGATCTCGATTTTTTTGACTTTCTTGAATATGTCGTTTGCTTCCATTACGGAACCTCCACGGTATTCAGAATTTCGTTGATGATTTCTTCGGTGGTAACATTCTCAGCTTCAGCCTCGTAGGTCAAACCGATACGATGGCGCAGCACATCGTGGGCGACGGCGCGGACGTCTTCGGGGATCACGTAGCCACGGCGTTTGATGAAGGCGTAGGCCTTGGAAGCCAATGCCAGGTTGATGGTGGCACGGGGCGAGCCGCCGTAGCTGATCATGTTGGCGAATTGTTTCAGTTTGTAGTCGCTCGGGAAACGAGAGGCGAACACGATGTCGGTGATATAGTTCTCAATCTTCTCGTCGAGGTAGATCTCGCGGCAGACCTCACGGGCACGGATGATGTCCTCGGGCTTGATGACTGCGTTGATCTTGGTGGCGGCGTTGCCGATGTTCTGACGGAGGATGAGTTTCTCTTCTTCTTTCTTGGGGTAGTTGATCACGACCTTGAGCATGAAGCGGTCCACCTGGGCTTCTGGCAGCGGGTAGGTGCCTTCCTGTTCGATGGGGTTCTGGGTAGCCATCACGAGGAAGGGATCCGGCAGTTTGAAGGTCTCGTCGCCGATAGTCACCTGATGCTCCTGCATGGCTTCGAGCAGGGCGCTTTGCACTTTGGCGGGAGAACGGTTGATTTCATCGGCCAGGATGAAGTTGGCGAAGATGGGGCCGCGGCGGGTCACGAACTCCTCATTCTTTTGGCTGTAGATGAGGGTGCCGATGAGGTCGGCCGGCAGCAGGTCGGGGGTAAACTGAATACGGCTGAAGTCGGCATCGATCGCTTGTGCCATGGATTTGATGGCCAGGGTCTTTGCCAATCCCGGCACACCTTCGAGCAGGATATGACCGTTGGCCAGAAGGCCGATCAGCAAACGTTCGGTCATCTGTTTCTGTCCGACGATGACCTTGTTCATCTCCAGGTTGATCAAGTCAACGAATTGGCTCTCACGCTGGATTTTCTCGTTCAATTCACGAATGTCAGTCTCTATCATTTTATGTTGAGTTGTTGAGTTGTCGATTTGTTGGATGGGGCAGTTCGTCAAAAAGCGTGCAAATTTACGCCTTTGTCAGTAAAAAAACTCCTATTTAATAATTTTATTGTTGGGAGTTTGTTATTTTTGTACGTTCATCTGTTTTAGGCTTTATGATCAAGAAAATCTATAAATTCGGCGGCGCGTCGGTGAAGGATGCCGATGCCGTCAGGAATCTCAAGAATATTGTGGCGCAGCATAAGGATGAGGACATCTTTCTCGTGGTGTCAGCCATGGGCAAGACCACCAATATGTTAGAAAAGGCACTTAAGGATTTCCGAGAGCATAACGGTGAACTTAACATGGATGCTCTTCACGAGGTCATCGCCTATCACGACGGCATCATCGATGGTTTGTTCGGTGATAAAGTCAATCCCGATTTTACTGAAAACATAGCGAGGCTTTTCATCGAGCTATGGGAGAAGCTCCAAAAGACTGACCAACCTTACGATTACCAATATGACCAAACCGTGAGTTACGGCGAGCTCATCTCCACCACCATCATCCAAGAGTACCTCAACCATTGCGAAGTGCCATGTCGCTGGCTTGATGCCCGAAAATATGTGCTCACCGATGACCGCTTTCGCTCAGCCTCCCCCGACTGGGACGAAACTCGATTGAGAATCACAAAGTTGAACGACGAGCACATCCACGGCATCGTGTGCATCACACAAGGCTTCATCGGAGCTACCGCCGACGGCAAACACAGCGTCACACTGGGTCGCGAAGGTTCCGACTATACCGCCGCCATTTTTGCCAACTGTCTCGATGCCGAGGAGGTCACCATATGGAAGGATGTCGATGGGTTGCTCAACGCCGACCCGAAACGTTTCGACCAAACCGTACAGTTGCCTCACATCACCTATTCCGAAGCCATCGAGTTGGCCTTTTACGGCGCCTCCATCATCCACCCCAAGACCATCAAGCCGCTGCAAAACAAGGACATCACCCTCAAGGTGCAGTCGTTCCTCAACCCTGACCATCAGCCTTCTGTCATCGACGGCCAGCCCGACCCGAGCATCGAGAAAATCCCGTCGTATATCGTCAAGGACAACCAGACGTTGGTTTCCATCTCGCCTCGCGACTATTCGTTCATGAACGAGCACAACCTGCAGCTCATCTTTGCCGCCTGCGACGAGTTGAACATCCACGCCAATGTGATCCAGACCTCCGCTTTGATGCTCTCGTTCTGTTTCGACCATGACGACCAGAAACTGAAAGGTCTCGCCGCCATGCTGCGCGAGACCTTCCAGGTGAAATACAACAAGGGGTTGACCTTGTTTACGATAAGGCATTACGACTATTCCTACACCATGGGCGACCGTTTCCTCGAAGGGAAGAAGGTCTACTTGAAGCAAAGCAGCCGAAGCACCTTACAGTTTGTAGTGAGGAGTTAGGAGTGAGGAGTTTAATAATCCCACTTGTCGTAGGTGAGCTTGGCGTTGGCTGCTTTGCGCTCGGCGTTGACGGCGTCGTACTTTGAAGTGTCGACTTTGTTGTTGGTTTTCTTGCCGGAGTTCTTGGCCTTGGCGGCTTCCTGTTCGGCTTCGAGTTGTTCTTGCTCTTCGTTCAAGGCGTCGTTGGTCTCTTGGATGGCCTGATTGATGGAATCGAGACGGGCGTTTTGCTTCTCGATTTGTTTTTCAGCCTGTTTCTCGACTTCTTTTTCGATTTCATTGGAGATCTTCTCGGCCTGTTTGTCAGCCTCTTTTTGGACGGCTTTTTCCACGCCTCTTGAGACGGCTCTACCGATGATGCCGCCAATTTGGGCACGAGCCGGAACCACTGCCACGGCGAACACGATGACGATCAATGCGAGTAATTTTTTCATATCATTTTGATTTTTAGAGGGTTATTTTTTAATTGAGGTCAACACTGAACTGCTGAAGAGTTCGCCTTTGGAGTAGGTCTCGGTCTTCACTTGACCGATGCCACGGGCGTACCACACTTTGAGGGTGGTTTCGCTCTTGATGCCCATCACGCGGCCTTCGGAGGTTTGCTGGACCACATAGCATTTGAAGGTGCCAGCGGGGGTAGTGAGTTCTTCACGAGCAACAACTTCGTTTTCGGTGATGGTGCTCTTCACGCGGAAGCCACCGAGGTCGACGTAGATATCGCCCAGAGGCAGCTTATAACCGACGGCGAGTTTGTTGGGGATCTGCATCAGCTCAGGGTCGGTAGCGGTGAAGTCGACCGTTCCTTGGCCCATGGAGATCACGGCGTTGCCGTTGCGCACTTCCATATTGCTTTCGAGAGAAGTCACATTGCCACCAGCGTTGACGGTGGTTTCTACGAGCACGTCGTAGTCGAGGTCGCTGATGACATTCACGTCTTTGTACACCATGACGGTGGTACCCGCCTCACGGCCCTTGCCGTCATAGTCGGTATAGGTCAGTTCGGCGCCCTTGGTAGTGCAGCAATAAGGTGCTTGGGCAAAGAGCGATGCTGCTCCGGCTATCATTACCAATAATAAAAGAACTTTTTTCATGATTATTTCGTATTAAGGTTTAACTTTGCAAAGATATAAAAACTTTTTTAGATTGAAAGTTATCGCGCACATCCACACTGAATTCCCAACGAAATTCGGCATTCCCCGGCAGAGCGGCATCATCGGTTCGCTCCAAGGGACCATTGTGTTTGAGCCGGAATACCGTAGTCCCGAAGCTGTCAGGGGATTGGAGGAGTTCTCGCACCTCTGGCTCCTCTGGGAGTTCTCGGAGGCCAAACGCGATGGGTGGTGGCCCACCGTGCGTCCTCCCCGGCTTGGAGGCAATGTGCGCAAAGGGGTATTCGCCACCAGATCGCCATTCCGGCCCAATCCCATCGGGCTTTCTTCCGTGAGATTGGAGCGCATTGAGACGGACTCCGCACTCGGTCCGGTGCTTCATGTCAGTGGCGCCGACTTGATGGACGGCACACCTATTTATGATATCAAGCCCTACATCGTCTACACCGACAGCCACCCGGAGGCCGTCAGCGGATTCGCCGTCCAACCTGCGGAATATCTATTGGATGTGACCATTCCGGAAGAGTTGCTTGATCGCATTCCCGAGGCCCAGCGCGAGAGCCTCATCGCTGTGTTGGCCCACGATCCCAGACCCCAGTATCAGGATGACCCAGAGCGGGTTTATGGGATGGAGTTTGCCGGCATGGAGATAAAGTTCACCATTCACGAAAAACAATTAAACGTAATCAACATTATTACATGATGAAAGCTATCAAAATTAACCTCAGCAAGAGCAACGACAAGCTTTACGGACAAAGCAAGTGGTGGGGACAGCCCGACCTGCCCGAAGGACTCGCCCTCCCCATGATCGAGTATGAAGACGGCGAGGACGACCCGATGACGTTGGTCTGCCAGATCCGCTGTGCCGACCTTGCCCCCATCGACCCCGACAACCTGCTACCCCACACGGGCATGCTTTATTTCTTTGCCGACATCGACCGGTATGTAGAGGCCCTTCACAAGGATTATCCCGAGGAGGAGGAAGAGGACCTTGACGAGGAGATCTTTGTCGACGATGACTATAACGGCATGGGGGAATGGGCGGAAGAGGCTTTCTGTGTGCTCTATAGTCCCACGGCGGACCATCTGGAGACACACAGCGTAATCGGTCCCGACGGAGAGCCTTACGAACTGCTTGCCGAAAAGATTACTTTCGAGGCGACCGACAATCCCCTTGAACCGGATTTCAAGTTGCTCGGAACGCCTTATTACGGAGAGCTCCAAGAGTGGTACCCCGAGTACATCAACCTGTTACAGATTGACGAGAACGACGATTGGGGCATGACTTTCTATGACTGTGGAATGATCAACTTCCTCATCAAACCCGAGGACCTTAAAGCCCTCAGGTTTGACAAGGTAATGGTTTATCTCCACTCCTTGTAATAGCACATGGCTTACTTCACCTTGCCTATGGCAGTCTGGAGGATTTTCATATCGTCGGTATCGCTATAGACATAAGCGACGATATAGCAGTTGTCAGCATTGTATTCCTCAGGAAGGACGAGTTTGAACGTGTTGGTGTACAGCCCATATCCGTCTCCAAAGTCCAAGTCGTCGCCATAGGCGCCGTTCAAGGTGGTCCGGAATACATGACGATGTACGTAGTCGTCCACCACTCCACCAGGAGCGACCTGTTTCCCGATGATGCCATCTTCCATCAGGCAGACTGTGACTGACAAGTTCTCGAAGTAGTCTTCAAGTTGGCAGATATCAACGGTGGTCTTCAGTTGACGGGTAGCCTCATCAAAGCTGTTTTCCACCCTAAGTTCCATGATCTGTGTCTCCTCGAAGGCAGCTGCCACTGCGTCGGTCCAGGCACTCGACTGAAGGGTGTAACCTGGGAGCAGTTTAGCGCGGTTTACCGAGCCCAGCGGATTGGAGCTGTTGTTGTTATACCATTCTGTTCCCTCTTCGGTGGTGAAATCCGGGAAGTCGCCCACCGGTTGGGCCAGGAAGCCTGCATGGACGCTCAGCACTACGAGGCGCTCGCCGTAAGAGGCTTGAAGCTCGTGGGCGAGTTCGGAGGCAGCAGGGCAGTTCACGCAACGCACGCCGGTATAGTCATGAAGCAACACCGTCTTGCCTGTAGCAGCCCAAGGTACCAGAGCTCTCACCGTATAGACCACAGAAGTGCCGTTCAAGGCAGTCACCGTATATTCGACGGGAGCGGTAAAGTCCTGAGGCTCGCCGGAGGCGGGTGTCACCGTGGCGCCTTCCGACACTTCGATCACGGGCACCAGCTGGGTGACGTCAGCACCTTGTGGGTAGTATAGCGTGATGGTCTTGGCAACCTCGTTGATCACACCCCTGGCCTGAGGATCTTCCACAACGAACGAAAGTATGCGTTTCTCGTCATCGGCGTTGTAGATGGCTGTCGACACCAGGTAATCGGCCGTCGACCCGTCATAAGCGGTCACCTTATATACTATAGGCTGGGTGAAGTCCTGGGCGACACCGGAGGCAGGCGAAATGGTGGCATATTGCGACACCTTGATGGTTGGAGTCAGATGAGTCAGGTCGGCATCTTCGGGAAACACCAGGGTAACGGTTTTCTGTTCATAGTCAATCTCACCCTCGATGGTGTCCACAACGAAAGACAGGATCTCAGTTTCGGACTCAGCTCCCACGATAAAGGGTTCCTCAATGACCTCGCAAGAAGTGAGCAACAATACGAAGGTTGTCAACAGAAGGCTTATTTTTTTCATGATGTTCATGGTGATCGGTTTTTATTTTAGAAACTGGTGGAAACGGTAAGTGTGACGCCGCTTGAGGCGGGTACGGCGCGGCACACGCCGCCGACACAAACCACGCCGGCGCTTTGGCGGCCGCCGCTCAGCATGATACGGGTGGCATCATGGATATAGCAGACCGTTCCGGCGTAATAGTGGTCGCGGAATTCAGGCACGGGGTTGCCATAATTCCATTTGTCGGCAATAGAGAACGACCAATGCGGGTTGATGGTGTATTCCAGCAAACCGAAAGCCCAGTCGCCACGCTTCTGATAGTCGTCGATGGCATTCTCATCGTAGGCGTAACCGGCCTTGACTTCATATTCCCAGAGGCCCTGGAGCTCGAGACGAAGGCTTTGTCTTCTATTGATTTTATAGGTCACGTCAAGGAAGGCAATGTTGGCTTGTACCGCCGGTGCATCCACATGGCCTTCGAGGGTCTCTATGTCGTAATAAAGATTGATGTATTGTGCGGTAACATGCCAGTCGCGGCTGATTCTCTTGTCAATCTCGAAATTGATGTCGCGGAAGAAGCGGTGGTCGCCCACGGCGAAGAAGTTGGATTGGTAGCCCAAGGTACCACTGCCGCTGCCTGTGCCGTTTTCCAACACCATGATATTACCGGCTTGCACCGAGTCGCGCACAATGTCGTTCACCTGGCTCATGTTGAGGGTCAGCTTGGTGCCGTATTTCCCGCCGAGGGCGGTGCCTTTCGGAATGGTGTAGTTCATCTGGAACTGGGCAGCCATCTCACCGTTGGGCTGAGTTGAGTAGGTATACATCGACGGCAGGCTGTGCGTATGCGTGTAGTTGATAGGCGGGATGAAGTTGATGTCAAGGTCGTTTTCCAGAGCGGTGTACATCGACTTGAAACTCATGTTGTCGGTACGTTTCACTTGGAGCACGACACCCAGTCCCTTTTGCGAGTAGGAAAGGGAGGAGAGCAGGGCGCGACCCGGTTTGTATATGAAGTTGTTGATGGCCGAGGGGTCATTGGTTTTGTAGGCGTATTCCGTGGCGAAAGCGAAACCTCCATAGCCGAGGTTGATGCGTCCGGCGGCGGCAGCCACATTTTGTGGGATTTTATAATAAGCGCTTTTCTTATCGATGCCCTTGCTGACGAAGCTACCTCCAAGGCTCATTTTGAACTCGGAGTTGTTCATGGAAGGGATGCTTTGGTTGAGGTCCCATTCCCCGTCGATACCTCTGACGATGCCGCGGTAGTCGCTTTCCTTGAAGTCGCGGTCCAGGTAAGGAGCCCAGAAGTAACGATGACGGCCGTAGACGCCTTTGAGGGTCACTCCTTGGGTGGGACGCACGATGGTGCGCACGCCGCGCAGGGCGTTATCCATGCCGAGCGACCATTCCTCGTAGCTACGGAACACCAGGCCGCTGCCGAACTGGTCGTAGATGTCGCCCACGGTGATGCCGATGAATCCATTGTCGTAGGTAGCGTAGAAGTTTGCCAGTCCCACGCCGTTCAGTTCTTGGCGGAAGCCGTTGAGCTCAGGCAGAAAGGCTTCGAAGCGCAGGCCTGCCGAGAAGTTGCCGTTGGTGTAGCCGACCTTGCCGAAGCCGTTGATGCCAAGCTGTTTGCCATTGAGGTCGTCGATGCCTATACCTTGGTCGAGCCTGTAATATTGGGCGTCGGTCTGGAAGCTGCCGTTCACTTGGCTGTTCTCAAGAAACGACTGAGCACCCGCCTTGAATCCAAACAGGGCGAGTGCCAAGGTGATCAGTATATATTTTCGCATTGCTCTCAGTGTTTACTTTTTCAGTTTCAGTATTTCCTGGTAGAGGTCTTCCTCGCTGCCGTCGAAATAGCCGGTATGCTGGTACACGATCTTGCCTGTGCCGTCGAAGAGGAAGGTATGCGGCGGGTTGCTCACGTTCATGGCGCGGGCAAGGTCTTTGTTCACGTCGAGCAGCACCTCGAACTCCCATCCCTTGCCTTCTACGAAGGGTTTCACCTTGGCGGTGGTACGCGAGTCATCGATCGACACGGCGAAGATCTTCACGCCGGTCTCGTCTTTCCAGTCCTGGTAGACCTCGTCGAGGGCGTTGTGTTCTTTGATGCAGGGACCGCACCAGGTGGCCCAGAAGGTCATCACGAAAGGTTTGCCATTGTTGTTGAGTTTGGCAATGTTGACGTCCTTGCCCTGAAGGTTCTTGATGGTGACGTTCGGGAGGTCCGATTTGGTCTGAGCTTGAAGGCCGGCTACGACCATCACAGCGATGAGGAGAGCGAATAGTTTTTTCATTTTGCGGTTTATTTGTCGTTATAGATTTCTAGGATTTTACTGTGATCCGCCTTGATATTCACCTTTTCGATGACGTTTGGAATCAAGACGACTTCGCCTGTATTAACAAATATCGAGCCATTTTCCCATTGCAGCTCAAAATTCCCTTCCACAGGGAAGAGCAGCACGAACGAGTCGAGTTCCGAATAGTCCTTGGCGATTTCGCCTTTGAGGGTCAGCATGTTGGTGGTGAAGTAAGGCGAGTCGACCACGGGCACGGTTTTGTTGAGCACTGGCTCGTAGGGAGTCTTGTAGTTGTCGACAGGGTCGAAGTCGACGGCATCGAGCGACTGTGGGATATGCAGTTCACGGCGCATGCCGGCCACGTCGATGCGATCCCAGTCATAGATGCGGTAGGTGGTGTCGCTGGTCTGCTGGATCTCAGCCACCACGATGCCGGGACCGAGAGCGTGGACGCGTCCTGCAGGGATGTAGAACACGTCGCCTTGGTTGGCGGTTTCATGGTTGAGCACGCTCTTGATGTCGTTATCCTTGAGGACGCGGATGTATTTCATGCGGTTCATTTCGCAATTGAAGCCTGCGATGAGTTCCGCTTCGGGATCGGCTTGTATCACATACCACATCTCCGTCTTTCCGAAGCCGATGTCGCGTTTGGCGGCCAGTTCGTCGTCCGGGTGCACTTGTACTGAGAGCCAGTCGTTGGCGTCGATAATCTTGATGAGCAGCGGGAACTGTTCACCATAGCGGTCGAACACATCTTCGCCCACCAGGTCGCCCATGAAAGTCTCCACGAGGTCGTTGATCTCGTCGCCTGCGAAGTCGCCATTGGTGACGACGCTTTGTTCGTCCCACAGGCCTGAGAGCAGCCAGGCTTCGCCGCAGTTGGGCAAGGGGCCGTAGTCGAGGCCGATGACTTCCTTGATTTTGCGACCGCCCCAGATCTTGTCCTTGAAGATGGGTTTGAACTTGAGAGGATAAAGCACTGTTGACATAAAGCTTTTTTGTTTTCGGCCGCAAAGATAAGATAAATAGTTAAAAGTTAAGAGTTAAAAGCTAAAAGTGATTACCTTTGCCGCTACAATAGCTCAACTTCATGGAAAATCTCATTGAACTACGGCAACTCCTTCATGCTCACCCTGAACTATCGGGGAAAGAGGCGTTGACCAATAGGATTTTGAACGAATGGGTAAAACAGACCCAGCCTGACCTGTTGATTGAGAAGATTGGCGGCTACGGGTTGGCGGCGGTATACAAAGGCACGACGCCTGGAAAACGAATCATGATTCGGGGAGATATCGACGCACTGCATATTCCTGAGCCGAATGACATTCCCTATCGTTCACAAAACCAAGGCGTGTCGCACAAATGCGGACATGACGGACACGCTACCATTCTTTGCGGACTGGCGCAATGGCTCGGTGAGCAACGGCCTGACACCGGAGAAGTGGTGCTGCTGTTCCAACCTGCCGAAGAGACAGGGCAAGGCGCCAAGGCTATACTGGAAGATCCTCTGTTTGAACAGATTAAGCCCGATGTAGCCTACGGACTGCATAACCTCCCCGGGTTCGAGAAAGGACAAATCGTGGTACGCGAGGGGTGCTTTGCAGCAGCTTCATTTGGTTTGAAGCTGACCTTTGACGGACGCACGGCCCATGCCTCGCAACCCGAGACGGGCCACAGTCCCTCAGAATTGTTGGCCCAGTTGATCCATGCCTTGGAGAAGAAGCGGGAACTATTAAAAGAGGTGAAACCGCTGACCACCTTCGTAATCACCCATGCCATCTTGGGTGAAGAAACCTTTGGGGTGGCTCCCGGCCATGCCGAGATCTGGCTCACCTTGCGCAGTTACGACGACCGCAACCTTCAACTGATGGCCACACAGATTATCGAGCTCTGCCGCGCCAAGGCTAAAGACTATCTCTTCGATTTCGACTTCTCTGAACACGAAGCATTTGCCGCCACCAACAGTGACCCCAACTGCGTTCAGATGATTGAGCAAGCCGCACAAAACCTCGAACTCCAGGTGAGCCGCCTAAGCGAGCCTTTCCGCTGGTCGGAAGATTTCGGCAGGTTTGGAAGCGTTTGCCCAATTGGGTTCTTTGGACTGGGTTCAGGCTTGGAGCAGCCCGCCCTTCACAATCCGGAATTTGATTTCCCCGATGACATCTTGGAAATCGGGATGACGATGTTTTGGGAAATTATTCGACAAGAATTGGAAGGATAATTGGATAAAAATCAATTTAGTAAACTCGATACTATAATTTTTTTTGTAAATTATACTTGACTTTTTCAAAAAGTTTTGTACCTTTGCAGTATGAAAAATTGTAGAAACGAAAATACTAAACCTAAAAAGATTCTTTCTGAAATAGCAGAAGTAGCTTCTGGTGTATACTTAAAGGCCGAACCTTACGGGGACGTCTCCTATTTACAGATAAAGGACCTACTCTCCGAATTGCCTGAGAAAACAGCTTCAAAAGTCACTCTTTCTCCAAAAAACGAACGTTATTTGTTGGCAAAAGGCGACCTGTTGTTTGCCGGGAAAGGGACAACCTACCTTTGCAAAGTGTTTGACCTCAACATTCCAGCCATCGCCTCCACCACCTTGTATATGATACGCCTAACCTCAAAAAGCATTCTTCCCGACTACCTTTGCTGGTATTTGAATCAACCCAGCGTGATGGCGGTGATGAAAGCACAACAAGTTGGCACAGGTACGCCGCTTATTCGCAAGCAAGTCGTTGAAGATTTTGAAATCCCTATTCCAGATATAGACACGCAACGTCAGATTGTGGAATTGGCAAAGCTTCAAACCAGAGAAAAAGAACTTTACCAAGCCCTTGCAGAAAAACACGAACAACTTACCAATCAATTGATAATGAATAAAATAAACAGATATGGAAAATAAAAAGATCACCCAAGACGACATCAACCGCACGGTTTGGAAGGCTTGCGACACGTTTCGCGGCGTCATCGACCCGAGCCAGTACAAGGACTACATCCTTACCATGCTGTTTCTGAAATATGTGAGCGATGTCTATAAATCGAAGTTGAACGACTACCTTATTAAATACGAAGGCGACAAGGAACGCGCCGAGCGTGCCATGCGTCATGAACGCTTTGTGGTGCCAGAAAAAAGCTCGTTTGATTTCCTTTATGAACATCGCAACGCCACCAACATCGGCGAACTGATTGACGAGGCCTTGGCCGACCTCGAAGACGCCAACCGCGAGAAGATGAGCAGCGAGGACGGCAGCAGCATCTTCCGCAATATCAGCTTCAACAGCGCCAATCTGGGCGAGACGAAAGAAAAGAACGCCCGACTGAAAAACCTCTTGCAGGACTTCCAAGGTGTAGACCTGGACGAGTCGCACTTGGAAAACAACGACATCATTGGCGATGCATATATGTACCTCGTTTCCACCTTTGCGGGTGAGGCGGGCAAGAAAGCTGGCGACTTCTTCACACCTGCCGAAGTGTCTACCCTACTCGCCAAGCTCACCAAGAGCAAACCTGGTGCGCGTATCTGTGATGTGACTTGTGGTTCCGGCTCTTTGTTGATTAAGGCAGGCAAGGAAGTGGGCAACAACAACTTCTCGCTATACGGGCAAGAGGTGAACGGCAGCACTTGGGCATTGGCCATGATGAACATGTTTCTGCACGGCTTCGACAATGCTGTCATCCGTTGGGGCGACACGTTGCGCAACCCCAAGCTGAAGATGAACGACAAGCTGATGAAGTTCGACACGGTGGTGGCCAATCCGCCCTTCAGCCTTGACAAATGGGGCGCCGAGGAGGCCGCCAGCGACCCTTACAACCGTTTCTGGCGCGGCATTCCGCCAAAAAGCAAAGGCGACTGGGCCTTTATCAGCCATATGCTGGAGGTGGCCGACGACCAAAACGGCAAAGTGGGTGTCATCATCCCTCACGGCGTGCTGTTCCGCGGCGGCAGCGAAGGCAAGATCCGCCAATACATCCTTGAAAACGAGCACACTTTGGAAGCCGTCATCGGTTTGCCCGCCAATCTATTCTACGGCACAGGCATCCCCGCAGCCATCGCCATTTTCCGCAAAGGTCGTTGCTCTGAGAACGTGCTGTTCATCGATGCCAGCCGTGAGTACGAAAACGGCAAGAACCAAAACAAGCTCCGCCCGCAGGATATCGAGCACATCGTTGGCATCTACCGCAAATTTGCCAATGGCGAATTGCAGCCCGGCGTAGTGGAAGACAAATACGCATACGTGGCCACCCCCGACGAAATCCGCGAAAACGACTTCAACCTCAACATCCCGCGCTATGTGGACACCTACGAAGAAGAAGCCGAAATCGACATCCCCGCCGTGCAGAAAGAGATTGAGCAGTTGGAAACGGAACTGGCCGAAGTGCAGGGGAAAATGAAAGAGTATTTAAAGGAATTAGGATATTAAAACATAAGATTATGAATAAGATAGAGACATTATTCAAAGAATGGCAGGCTCTTCAACCGGTAAAGGAAGAGTATCAACAGAGACTGGACCAGAAATTCATGCTGGAGTTTAATTTCAACTCCAATCATATCGAGGGCAACACCCTTACATATGGCCAGACAGAAATGCTTCTTATGTTTGGCAAGGTCGTAGACGAGGCCAACATGAAAGACCTGGAAGAAATGAAAGCTTCCAACGTGGGATTGAAGATGGTAAAAGAAGCCGCTCTAGACAAGGGGCAACCCCTTACTGAGTATTTCATCCGCACCTTGCATAAGACATTACTTCGCGAAGATTACACTGTATATCGACAACTTCCAGAGGGAGCTACAACATCTTATGTCGTCCATGCAGGACAATACAAAACCCGGCCAAATTCTGTTATCACAGCCACCGGTGAGCGTTTCGAATATGCCACACCCGAAGAAACACCGGCATTGATGACAGACCTGATCCAGTGGTATAACCAAGCCGAAGCAGAAGGCACTATGACACCCATAGAATTGGCGTCGTTGTTTCATTATCGCTACATCAGAATCCATCCCTTCGAAGATGGAAACGGAAGAATCTCCCGACTAATGGTGAACTACATTCTGTATCGCAATGGTTATCCGATGATTGTGGTGAAAAGCAAGGACAAAAACAATTATCTTACTGCTCTTAACAAATGTGATGTTGTCGTTGGTCCTGTTCCATCTGATGGGGCCCATGCAGAGTTATTGCAGATCACGCCTTTTGTTGAATACACGAGCAAATGCTTAGTGAGGTCATTGGAAATCAGCATCAAAGGCGCAAAAGGAGAACGCATTGACGACGATGATGATTGGAAGAAAAAATTCAAGACCAAGTATCGCGACAAAATAAACAAACCAGAAATCACTGATGAAGCCATCCAAAAAATCGTTGGGGAAGATTATTCTTCATTACTCCAACTAATTGACTCAGAGTTATCCGAATTCTATTCTGTTTTTACTTTTGTCAGTTGGGATCCCGAAAAAGCCAAATTCAGCCATTCCAACCAAGGAGATTATTATTCGAACATATACTTTTCTAAAGAGTTCGGAAACATCAATTCGGAATTTACAATCCAAATAGCATTAACCACTCAACAATTCCTGTACAAACTAAAAGTGTTCAAAATCAGAAATGGAATAGGTAGCATTATGCATAATAAAGAGTATTCATACGACGAGTTTATTTCAGAGCAAGACAAAATTGACATTGTCAACATCATTGGCAATTGTTTAACCAACTTTATTGAGACTAAGGGGGGTTATTTCCCCATCAATGGCTAAAACTTATACCTCATCAAAAACAGTTGGATAAACACTGATAAACAAACCATTCCGCCGACCAAGATGACATAAAATCAAAGTGGTAGATAAACAAAGACAATGAACAAACAAGCCCAACATATCCCCACCGGCTACAAATCCTCTCCCCTCGGCCCCATTCCCGAAGATTGGGAACTGAAGAGGCTGGGAGATTTCTCCAATTTCTTCAGTGGCGGTACTCCAAAATCAGGCAATACCTTGTATTATAATGGAACAATTCCGTTCATTCGTTCGGGAGAAATAAACAGAGATAGAACAGAACTGTTTTTATCACAAGAAGGCATTGATAATTCATCTGCAAAATTCGTAGAAATAGGAGATATTCTTTATGCATTATATGGTGCAAATAGCGGACAATGCTCTTTGTCAAAGATAAATGGTGTCATTAACCAAGCAATTCTATGTATAAGACCTAAAGCTGTTAGATACTATATAATGACCTTTCTTCAACTTAATAAAGACCATTATTACAACTCATATTTACAAGGAGGACAAGGTAATCTTTCAGGAGAGATTGTTTCTAATTATAAGATTGCCATCCCTCCCATAAAAGAACAAGAAAGAATCTGCGCAGTTCTTCAGCTTTGGGACACCGCCATAGAGAAGCAGACCGCCCTGATAGAGCAACTCACCCTGCGCAAGCGCGGCCTCATGCAGCAACTGCTTACGGGGAAGAAGCGGTTGAAAGGGTTTAGCGGGGAATGGAAACGGATAAAGGCTGAAGAAATCTTCAAAAGCATTTCTGTAAAAGGGAATGGTTCAGAAGTATTGTTATCCGCCACGCAAGAACATGGTGTAATTCCACGTGACCAATTAGAAGGCAGGGTTACTATGCCGACAGGCGATACTAATTCATTCAAACTTGTTGAAGTAGGAGACTTCGTTATAAGCCTTCGCTCTTTCCAAGGGGGACTTGAATATTCTGAACATAGAGGCATCGTAAGTCCTGCATATACGGTGCTCAAACCCATTGTTGAGATTGACAAGCCCTTTTATCGTTATTATTTCAAAAGTGCGGAATTAATTGGACATTTGGCAATTGCAGTAATTGGTATTAGAGACGGTAAACAAATCAGTTACGAGGATTTCTGTTTCGTCAAAATACCATATCCAAACATAGAAGAACAAAAAGCCATTTCAGCAGTCTTGTTACAATCCGACAAAGAAATCGAGATACAAAAACAAAAACTGACAGCCATGCAGGCGCAGAAAAAGGGGCTGATGCAGGTGCTGTTAACAGGGAAAAGGAGGATAAAATGATTGACTTAAAGAAACAAATCGAAAGCATTATTGAAGATTTAGTTAATAACGCTTCTATATCCAGTGTTCTACTAAAGGCACAAACAATAGCCTTTTATTTAAAAGACGAATCTTTTACAAACTGGATAAAATCAGAACAAAATGGTTATTCGAACATTAATGAAATACCCGAATACCGCAAACTCAAATGTGCTATAAAAGTAGATGTATCCATCCCATTCAGAGGAATCATGTATGGTGTGGATTTCCCAATAGATGCTATTGAAAATGAAATCATTAGAGACGATTTGTCGCATATTTGTTTCTGCGACTCTATTTCCATAATTGAACAGATGGGGAATGACCAGAAAAACGATATGCTTAAGATGACTGCTTCTGCTTATACGTACAGTATTATAAACAAATCTTTCCCCAACGGGAACATTGAGGGTGTCCATAAAATAACCAATACATCATCTGCCATAGCAATAATTGACATTGTTAAATCAAAACTCCTTGACTTTTTTCTAAAAATAGAAGAACAGATAGACTTAAATGTAAACTTCGATGTTATGGCAAACAAAGAGAAAATACAAACAATTATGAATCAAACCATTAAAGCCGGTGTAGTTAATACTGGTAATGGCAACATCTCAATAAATCAAAGCGAGATAATTGGCGGAAATGAGAATGTATCCATATCCTCAACAAACAAAGAAGAATTGAAAAACATCCTAAACAGAATCGAAGAAATCAATAAGAAATACAACAACAAAGATATAGTTTATGAAATTTCTGAAATAAGAAGCGACTTGGAAAAACCGAGCCAAAATCCTCGAATTATTAAAAGAGCTTTCAATGCAATGAAAGGAATTGCGTTGGGAATCATGGCAAATGAGTTATCACCCTTAATTGACAAAGGCATAGAACTGCTTTCTAATTTGTTCTGATATTGGATTTTAAGAATTTTATATTAGACTTCTTCACACCAAGAGAATGGGCTACCATAACTCTTGTAGGCGCATTTATTTTGTTCTCAGCAATAAACAAAAGTGTCAGAAACAGCATTTTTGGCGTTATTAATGCTTTTTTTCATTGGAAAATCATCGTTCCAATTATTTGTGCACAATTATATCTGTCCTTATTCTATTACACTCTTTACAGGTTTAACATTTGGAATAATAACATCTTCCGAGAGGTTTTATTCTTTTCTCTATTTACAAGCATATCTCTTATTTTCAAATATGCGAGCAACAACGACCGCATTTCATCATTAAAAGGAATCATAGAAGATACTGTCACAGCCTCGATCATTATCGAATTCTATCTTCAGATTTACACCTTTTCTTATCCCATTGAATTGCTAATACAATTCCTATTAGCATTTTTCTATTTAATGGGGGTCTATAACAAAAGAGAAACAAAGGATTATGAAAGAACTTATTTTGTTACTCAATTTATTTTTTATTCCCTAACACTCTTTTTGTTTGTTTATAGCATATATATGGCAATAATACACTGGGATAACAGCTTTTCAAGCCAAACCGTGGCTTCCTTACTATTTCCCATCATAACCACAATTGTCTATTGGCCATTCCTTTATGTATTTGCAACAATTTGCGCCTATGAAACCTGGTTTGTACGCATATTCTTTGCATCTAAAAAAGACAAAGATGTTTATAGATTTAGAAAAAACCAAGTAATAAAAACCTGCAAGTTGAACCTAAGCAAAATCAACTTCATTCGCAAAGACTTTCATGTTTTCATTCCGCAAACACAGGAAGAGTTCATTCGTGATCTACAAATTTCCGAAGACAGATATAATAACCAACACATAAAAAAAGAGTCGCCACCTTGACAACCCTTTTCCAACCGGGGACTCCCCAAGCCAATAGAGTTTAATACCGATGCAAAAACACAAAGAACCAATAATACCATGACAACAAAACCCGAACTACAATATCTCAACATTGATTTTAAATACACTTTCAGCTCTCCTCTTGGGCCTATGGAAGGCGAACGATACATCCAAGACATTGCTGTCGAAATAATCAAAACCGATGAATATGGGAACAACCCTATTATCATTGGGAAAGGCAACGTGAAGATTTTACTACTGGCACAAGCCATAAACGACCATTACGACATCTTTGAGATCTTCGACACCGAATCATATACCATGCGCATTGGCAATATGATCTATGATTTCGACAATTATGAAATCAAGGAAGATTTGCAAAAAAAGTTGTTTGGTGACGACATTATGATCAATCCAAACATCTGCATTTTCGAACGAATGATGATTCTCCCAGAATACAGGGGATTAGGAATTGGTGCCAAATTTGTCAAAGACAGATTTCATTATTTCAATACCGCTTGCGGTCTCATCGTCATGCAGCCATTTCCCCTCCAACTCGAGCCATCAAATACTTTGGGAAGGGACAATGAGTTTGAAAGCAAAATGGGGTATGAAGAGATGGAACATGATTCGAGAAAAGCCATGAAAAGCTTAAAAGACTATTACAAAAGAATCGGATATATCACCGTTAGAGGATATAAAGACCTAATGTTTCTTATCCCCGATTTCAAAAACGACAAACTTGATGCTATCGATTTAGAAGAATCGATAATTAATCCAAAACCATAATCATCATGACCCTCCCCGTAAACATAGAATCGCTGATTGAAAATGGCACTCAAGATGTCACTCAAGGTGATTCCCAAGATGATACCCAAGGTGATACCCAAAAAGATGTTCATATACCCAGATAATGCCAAATAATACAAAAGCTAATAAAAAATGGTCCTTCCAGTAAATATACACACCAACAAATACTACCTGTTTTTAGACGAATGCGGAGACCAGAACTTGTCGAATTTCGACCCGTCTTTCCCCATTTTCACCCTATGCGGGGTCATTATGTCCCAATCCCAATTAGATTGGGTTTCAAATGAAATTAACGCTTTGAAAAAAGATTATTGGGGCGACAAGAAAATCATACTGCATTCAAGAGACATACGCAAATGCCAAAATGGTTTCGAGATACTGTTCGACTTAGAAGTCAAGCAGAGCTTCTACAATAGGGTCAACAGTATTTTGAAAGAAAAAATGTATGTCATCGTATGCTGCTCCATTCTGAAAGAGCCCTATATCCGCCAATACGGACGCCTTAATGACGTGTATGGACTGTCTCTATCTTACATTATGGAAAGAACCGTGTTCTACTTGGATAGTTTGACGAAAGACAACATTCATCTTACAACAATAGTTGAAAGCAGAGGAAAAAAAGAAGATCGGACGCTGTTGGATTATTATAATAAAGTCTGCGACCGAGGAACTTACTGGGTAACATCCGAAAGAATAAAAAACTATTTCAAGGATTTTGAACTGAAAAAGAAATCCGACGACCTCATAGGATTACAAGTAGCAGACCTAATTGCATATCCGATTACAAGATATGTATTAGACGAGCAAGCCGTAAACTTAGCTTATGACATCATCAAAGACAATATTTATCAAAAAGAAGGAAAACTGTATGGCATGAAAGTGTTCCCAAACAAATAAAAAAAGAGTCGCCGCAATGACAACCCTTTCCCGACCGGGGACACCCCAATCCAAGAATCTTTCGATTCCGCTGCAAAGATACAAACAAAAAAACATAACACGCAAGAGTTATCATCACTTTTTTATATAGAAATCCTATAACGCTTTGATTATGAGCCTCATCTCCTTCAAAGAAAACGATATCAGCCAAATCCCGGCGTTGGAGCTTCTGCAAAAGCTAGGCTACCAATACCTCTCGCCAGAAGAGGCCTTGGAAATGCGTGGCGGCAAGACCTCCAACGTGCTGTTGGAAGACGTTTTGCGTCGACAACTGCGTGCGCTGAACTCCATCCGCATCGGCAGCCACAGCGAGGCGCGCTTCTCGGAACAGAACATCGAGAACGGTGTCATCGCCATGCGCAACGTGACCATGGAAGGCGGCTACCTCAGCGGCAACGAGGCGGTGTATAACATGCTCACCCTCGGCAAGGCCTTTGAGCAAAGCATCGATGGCGACAAAAAGAGCTACACCATGCGCTACATCGACTGGCAACACCCCGAGAACAATGTCTTTCATGTCACCGAAGAGTTTGCCGTCAACCGCACCGGCTCCACCGACACCTACCGTCCCGACATCGTGCTCTTCGTGAACGGCATCCCGCTGGTCATCATCGAATGCAAGCGGCCCGACATCAAAGGTGCTGAGGAGCAAGCCATCTCTCAACACCTGCGCAACCAAAAGGACGACGGCATCCGCAGCCTCTATGTCTATAGCGCCTTGCTGTTGGCCATCGGCAACAGTTTCGGCAGTTATGCCACCACAGGCTCGGCATCCCAGTTCTGGAGCAAATGGCATGAGTTGTTCCTAAACAAAGACGAGGAAATAGACTACCACAAGCAACTGTTTGAATCGGTAAACGAAGGATTTGACGAAGTTCGCACCCCTACCCTACAAGACGAATACATATACAACCTCTGCCGCCCCGAACGGTTGCTGGAGCTGATGTTCCACTTCACCATTTTCGACGCAGGCATCAAGAAACTGGCACGCTACCAACAATACTTCACCGTGAAAGAGATCGTTGAGCGCGTGAAGACCATCGAGGCAGGTCGTCGCAACGGCGGCGTGGTGTGGCACACCCAGGGCAGCGGCAAGTCGCTGACCATGGTGATGCTAGCACAAAAGATAGCGCAAGAACCGAGCATCCGCAACCCATGCATCGTCTTGGTCACCGACCGCACCGACTTGGACAACCAAATCACCAAGACCTTCCGCAAATGCGGCAAGCAGGTGGAGAATGCCACCACAGGAAAACGGCTTGTGGAACTTTTGGAAAGCGACACTGATGCGGTCATCACCACCGTCATCAACAAATTCGCCACAGCCATTAAAAAGATCAAGCAGCCCCTCACCGACCCTAATGTTTTCATTCTCATCGACGAAGCCCACCGAAGCCAATACAAGGAACTGGCCATACAGATGAATCGCGTGTTGCCCAAGGCCTGCAAGATTGCCTTCACTGGTACGCCTTTGATGAAGAAAGACAAAAACACCGCCTTGACCTTCGGCGGCATCATCAAACCAGTTTATACCGTCAAACAAGCCGTCGATGACAAGGCCGTGGTGCCGCTGCTCTACGAAGGCAGACTATCACCCCAAACGGTGAGCGAAAGCCCCATCGACAACTTCTTCAGCCAAGCATGTGAAGACCTCACCTATGAGCAGTCCACCGACCTAAAAAAGAAGTTCTCGCGCACCGACATCCTCAACCAAACCGAACAACGCATCTATTCCATTGCCTCCGATATCTCCGACCATTACTTGAAAAACTGGCAAGGCACAGGCTTCAAAGCCATGCTGGTGACACCCGTCAAGCGCGTGGCCATCCTATACAAAAAGTATTTGGACGAGATTGGAAAAGTGTCGTCGGAAGTGCTCATCACAGCCCCCGACGACCGTGAGGGAGAAGAAATCGCCTACGGCGGCACACCACAAGAGGTAAAGGCTTTTTGGAAGCAGATGATGGACGAACACGGAACGCCAGCCAAATACCAAGAAAACCTCATCTCACGGTTTAAAAACCACAAGTTGCCCGAGATAATGATTGTGGTTGATAAGTTGCTCACCGGCTTCGACGAACCCAAAGTGGCCATCATGTACCTCGACCGTAACCTCAAAGGTCACACCCTGCTGCAAGCCGTTGCCCGTGTCAACCGCACCTGCGAAGGAAAAGACTTTGGTTACATCATCGACTATTACGGTGTTTTGAGGGAATTGGACGATGCCCTCAGCATCTACTCCGAATACGATGAAGATGACCGGCAAGTGTTCCGCGAAACCCTAGTCCCTGTTTCCGACAAAATCGCCGAGCTGCCCCAGCGTCATTCCGACCTATGGGAACTGTTCAAGACCATCCCCAACAAACGCGACTTGGAAGCCTATGCCCAGTCGTTGCGCATGGAAGACCGCCGTCATGAGTTTTACGACCGACTCACCGCCTATTCTTCGGTGTTGCAATTGGCTTTATCCACCATGGAATTCCATGAGAATACCGATGAAAAAACCATACGACGCTATAAAGACGACCTGAACATGTTCGCCAAGTTGCGCACCGCCGTCCAGCTCCGCTACTCCGACGCGGTCGATTACAAGAAATACGAAGCACGCATCGAGAAGCTCATCAACCACCATGTAGAGAGCGATGCCGTGAAGGTCATTACCAACCTAGTCAACATTTTCGACAAGGAGGATTTCAAGAAAGAAGTGGACAGCATCGTAGGAACGGCCGCCAAAGCCGACACCATCGCAACACGCACTTCAAAATACATCCGCGAAAACATGGACTCCGACCCTGCGTTCTACAAGAAATTCTCCCAACTCATCAAAGAAGCCATCGAGTTGTACGAGCAAGGCCGCTTGACCGACAATGAGTATCTGGAAAAGATGATGCAGTATAAGGAAGACGTGCTCAACCATACCGACAGCGAGTTGCCTTCGGAGTTGGAACACAACAATGCTGCAAAAGCCTATTTCGGCATCGCCTTGGAGAACTACAAACGACTCTTCCCCGACATGCCTGTACGCGAAATGGCATTGGCAACCACCCATGCCTTCGACGAGATCATCCGTCAGTCGGTGATTGTGGACGGTTCCGTCTTGGTGGACTGGCAATCGAAAAGCGATATCATCGGGAAGATGAAAATCCGCCTCGAAGACGAACTAATCGACAATATCAAACGCAAATACGAATTGAACTTTGCCTTCGATGACATGGACATCATCATTGACGGCTGCGTGGACGTGGCAAAAATATGGATCCGATGAACAGAGACAGCATCCAATACGGCACGACGCTTATCGAATATGAAATCACATACGCGCCAAGAAAAACGCTAGGCATCAGCGTGCATCCCGACAGCACAGTCACTTTGAAAGCCCCACTTGAAGCCACAACCGAAGACATCCGGGAAAAGGTACGCCGTAGGGCAGCATGGATACTTCGACAGAAGCGATATTTTGATTCGTTTGGCATCCCAACCACCAAAAGGCAATACATCAGCGGCGAATCGCATCTCTATTTGGGCCGCCAATACATGCTCAGAGTCAAAGAAAGTTCACAGAATGCCGTCCGTTATCATAGCAACATTCTCGAAGTGGAGTGCCATGACAGAAACAAGGCAGAAAAAGTACTTAAGCTTTGGTATCTGGAACGGGCGCAAATAAAGTTTCCCGAATACGCCCAGCCTATCATAGACCAGTTTGTTGTTTACGGAGTAAAACCTAACAGCCTTTCCATTCGAAAAATGGAAAATCGCTGGGGTTACTGCACTAATGACGGTGACATTTATCTAAACCCCAGACTAATATGCGCTCCAAGATGCTGCATTGAATATGTCATCACCCACGAAATGTGCCATTTGATCCATCGCAACCACACCCAAGAATTCTACACCCTGCTCAGTAAGGAAATGCCCCATTGGGAAAAATGGAAGACAAAGTTGGAACGAATGCTCATTTAAACCAATCGCATCATCTCACTAATGATTGCTCTCGAATAGGCGTTGGCGACTTCGGCGATGAATTTACTGAAGTCGACACGGGCGTTGTGGTCGGCGCTGTCGCTGATGGTGCGGATCACCGTGAAGGGAGTGCCGAACTCGAGGCAGACCTGGGCGACGGCGGCACCTTCCATCTCCACACAGAGCACATCAGGCAACAAACCAAGGATTTCCAGACGCTTCTCGTTGCTATTGATGAATTGGTCACCGCTGGCAATGTCACCGAAATAAAGCTTGGGGCTGAGGTTGAACTCCTTCACGGCATCCTCGCCTACGATATTTTCCACGCCTTTTTCAAGGAGGTTGGACACTGCCTTCCCTGCCAGCTCCGATAGCTGGTAGTCGCTACCCACATACATCCGGTTGAGCAGAGGCAGCTCGAAGCGAGGGATGATGGGACGGGCATCCAAGTCGTGCTGCACCAACCGGCGCGAAACCACAATGTCACCCACCTTCAACCCATCGGCCAATGCACCAGCCGTGCCGATAAAGACCAGGTCGGTGACGCCGAACTCTTGTATTAATAATGTTGCAGTGATGGTGGCTGCCACCTTACCCCACTTGGAAAAGGCTACTACGCAACGGGTGGTCCCAATCTTGCCCACCACAAACTCGCGGTTGGCGATGGTAACGGTGGTTTTCTCCGTCAGGAGAGCCTTCACCTCATCTATTTCTTGCGCCATAGCGCCAAGGATGCCAATATTTCTCATAATTTCAAGATTTCAAGATTACAAAGATAAAAAAACTATCTTTGCAAAAAATATTCAAATGAAGAAGATTTGTGTTTTTTGTGGCAGCAGCATGGGTTTCAACCCCGTCTATCGCGAGAAGGCTGTCGAACTGGGCCGGGTGTTGGCCGAAAACGGATGCGAATTACTTTACGGAGGCGGTAGCGTAGGTCTGATGAAGGTCATCGCCGACGTGATGCTGGAACGCGGCTGCAAAGTCACTGGCACCATCACCCAACATTTGATGGACATGCATGTCGGTCATTCCGAGATTGACGAAATGATCGTGGTGGACTCGATGGCCGAGCGCAAAAAGTATCTGGAAGACGAGGCCGACGGCTTCATTGCGATGCCAGGCGGCATCGGCACCATGGACGAGTTTTTCGAGGTCTACGTGCTCAGCCAGCTGCGCGTGTTCGACAAGCCCGTGGCGCTCTTCAACGTCAACGGCTACTACGACGGCATCATTGAGTTCATCGCCCACATCGCCAAAGAAGGCTTCATGCGCAAGGAACATGCTGAGAACCTCATTGTCAGCGACGACCCGAAGGACATGCTCGAAAAGATGAAGCAATTCCAGCCGGCCGATGTGACGAAGTGGGTGGTGGAAATCAAAGAACAGGTGAGAGGTTAGAGGTGAGAGGTTAGAGGTAATTAATACAGTTTTAAAAATGATAATCATTGGAATTACGGGGACGTTGGGCGCTGGGAAAGGCACCATCGTCGACTATTTGATCAAGAACAAGGGCTTCGTGCATTACTCCGTGCGGGCCTTCATTGCCGAACAAATTGAGAAAAGAGGACAGGAGGTGAACCGCGACACGCTCACTGCCATGGGCAACGAACTGCGGGCGGCCCATTCGCCGAGCTACATCACCGACCAGCTCTACGAACGTGCCAAAGCCGAAGGCAAAAACGCCGTCATCGAGAGCGTCAGAACCCCTGGCGAGATCGCTTCCTTACGGCAAAAAGGCGAGTTTTACCTCTTCGCCGTCGACGCCGACCGTAAGATCCGTTACGACCGCATCTACCTGCGCGGCTCGGAGACCGACCACGTGAGCTTCGAGACTTTCGTGGCCAACGAGGAACGCGAAATGACCGCTACCGACCCCAACAAGCAGAACCTCGGCGAATGCATCAAGCAGGCCGATTTCGTCTTTATGAACGACGGCACCATCGGCGAGCTGCACCAGCAGGTGGAGAAGGTGCTCACCCAACTTCATGTGCGCCCTTCGTGGGACGACTATTTCCTGAATCTGGCCGACACCGTGTCGGAGCGCGCCACCTGCAACCGCGGACGCAGCGGCTGCGTCATCGTCAAAGACAAGCAGATCCTTGTGACCGGCTACGTTGGCTCACCCAAGGGACTCCCCCACTGCGACGACGTAGGTCACTTGTTCCGCAAGACCATCCATGAAGACGGCTCGGTGACCCAGCACTGCGTGCGCACCGTCCACGCCGAGCAGAACGCCATCTGCCAAGCTGCCCGCAGGGGCATCGCCTTGGATGGCAGCACCTTGTATTGCCGCATGACCCCCTGCCGCACCTGCGCCATGCTCATCATCAATTGCGGCATCGTCCGCGTGGTGTGCGAACGCCGTTACCACGACGGCGCCGAGTCGGAAGAGATGTTCCGCCAAGTGGGCATCCAACTTGAATACAAATACGACGAGGTACAGCAGTACGAGGGACAGAAATAAAACTTAAAGCTCGCGGCCGGTAATATCGTATTTCTTACCGTCCTTGATGATGACGATACCGCCATTCTCAAAGACTTTCTCCACTTGGGGTTCGGGTTGGAGAATTTCCTCCACGCCAAAGCCTTCCACTATGATACGGACCTGCTTGGCCGGCAAACCGTCGGCATAGCAAATGCCTCCGTAACTGTCGTTGAGGCCGCCTCCGCGAGGCTTCTGAAGCCAGCATTCCTTGAGGTTCATCACCGACGTGTGCACGGCCAACTCAGCGGTGGTCACTTCCGCATGAAGTATTGCAGCGTTTACCGTAAGCTCTTCGCAATCAAGCGCATACATATTATTCTGTGAATTGCGTGAAAGCAAGTCGAGAAACACTTTGGGCTGAAGCGTCAACGATTTGCATTTCAAGGCAGAGCCAGAGATGTTGGAGGTGATCTTCAAATAGCCGTCACCCACCGTTTCCACTACAATGGGATCGTCACTACTAATGGATGCCGCAAACTTGGCATTGCCTTCCAACACCACATGGAATTCGTTGCCGGTATGGATTTCCACCAAGCCGTGACTTAGATTGTACCCGAAACCATCGCGAAGCACCAAGCCATTCCCTTCCACATCATACGAGGCCATGCCGTCGCCAAAGATGTCGGCGGCGTTTTCGGCCGTCACCTCAAGGTCGCCAAACACGATACCGTAGTTTTGGCTTACAAGAGGTGTGGCGGTCATCAGCATCGCCATGACCGCCAACAGATGAGCAAATCTCCTCATATCACCTTATTTGTTGATTCTTTCCTCGAGAGCTGCGATGATGCCGTTGCGTTTCTTGCGGAACACATTGGAGAAACGAAGGGTGTTGCCATCCTTCAGGTCGATCTTGAAGCCACCGAGGCCGAATTTGCCATACGTGGCAACTTCGCTCAAGTCGATGCACCACGACTTAGGAGTGCCACCGAGTTTGTCAAAGCCACTAGCCGTCTGGTTGGGCGACACAAGGTAATAAATCTTGTCGGGGGTGATGTACATGGTACCCTCACATGTGGAAACGCGGGTTTTGTTGTAAAGGACCTCGAAGGCCTCTTTTTTCATGTCGGCCAGGTCGGCCAAAGTCAAATTTTCAAGTTCAATCATGATACAATTATTTTAAAGTTAAACAGTTATACTTTCTTTCCTGCAAAACGTACGATTACGCCAAGAATGGCAAAGGCGATGAGAAACGCCACCCAAGAGGGCAGTCCCAAAGCCGTGGGCAACACACCCACCAACAAAGCCACACCGCCTACGGTGAGGGCGTATGGCATCTGGGTGCCTACATGGCTCAAATGGTCGCATTGCGACGACAAGGAGCTCATGATGGTGGTATCGGAGATTGGCGAACAGTGGTCGCCCATGACGGCACCGGCCAACACCGAGGCCACCACATTGTAGAATATAGGCAGGGTCTGCTCAACGGAGAAGCCCTGGTCCTGACACAACAGCCATGAGGCCGGTAAGATCAATGGATAGAGGATGGCCATGGTTCCCCATGAGGTACCCGTGGAGAAGCCTATCAAAGCCGCCAGCACAAAAGTGATGACCGGCACCAAGGCGGGCGACAGCGACCACTGCACCAGCAGCTGCGAGACAAACTCGGCGGTATGCATATCCTTAGTAACCAAGGCGATGGACCATGCCATGGTAAGGATGACCACTGCGTTGAACATCGATTTGAAACCTTCCACCGAGGCCTCCATGACCTTGGCGAACTTCACCTTGCGACGCAGCAGCGTTATGATGATGGCCGTAAGCAATGAGCACAGCGACGACCAAAGCAGGGCAGTGTAGGAGTCGGCTTGGCCGATGGTGGCGGAGAGTCTGGAGAAGAATCCGTGACTCGCATCCGACCACACACTTGCATCGTAACCCGTGGCAAACAGTCCTGCCACCGTGCCGACAATAAGCACCACCAGGGGAATCAGTGCGTCGATGGCATGCCCCTGTTCCTGTGTTTCGGTATTTTCACCTTCTTGAACAACACCTTGGCTTCGGGCCTTGCGTTCCGCCTTGAGCATGGGACCGAAATCGCGGCCGCTCAAAATCAGCATCAGCACGAAGGCGAGCGTAAGGAAGGGATAGAAACTGTAAGCCAACGACTGGAAGAACACCGAGTACGACGACATCTCCAGTCCCAGATGGTTGATACCGTCCTGGATGTAGCTCAGCTCGGCCCCAATCCATGTTGTGATGAAGGCTACCGCCACCACAGGCGCCGAGGTGGAGTCGACGATGTACGCCAGCTTCTCGCGTGAAATCTTCAGCTTGTCGGCCAACGGGCGCATGGTGTTGCCCACCACCAAAGTGTTCGAGTAGTCGTCAAAAAACACGCAGAGGTCCATCACGAAGGTCATCAGCTGTCCCGAACGCGGTCCCCTAGCTCTTCTGGAGAGCCTATTGACGATGCCACGCATGCCTCCGTTCACGGTAATCACCTTCACCATGCCGCCAATCAACAAGGTGAAAATGATGATTTTCACATGGTCGGAATCGTAAAGCGAGCCCACCATGTAGGTGTCGACCGTCCTCAAAAGGCCGCTACCCAAAGCTTCTAGGGGACCGCAGCCACCGTAGAGCGACATGATGAAGGTTCCGGTGAGGATACCAAAAAACAAGGAAGAGATCACTTCCTTGAGCAGAAGTGCCATTAGTATGGCCACCAAAGGGGGCAATATGGACATCCACAATGGCATCTTTTAAAAATTTTGCACCAAAATTACATTTTTTTTTGTACTTTTGCAATCTGAAATCCTAAACTTACAACAATATGAAAAAATTATTCTTTGCATTGGCTTGCGTGATCGGTCTGATGACCTTTGCAGGCTGCACTCAGGAACAGATTGACGACATCATGGCCCAGAAGCCCACTGTTGAATTCGTGTCAGGCGAAGGCCTCATTTCAACCAACAACAGTTTTTATGTTGACACTGAGCTGAATTTCAAGGTGAAGATCGCCCCGAACGCTGGCAGCAATCAACCCTTGACCAACTTCGACTTCTCCATCACGAACCTCAATGGCAACACTGTGTATAACAGAAAGCCTGAATTCAACGCCTCGGCCGAGAATATCCTCGACTTCCAGTTCACTCCTACAGAGGCTTCGACCTACACCGTCACTGCCACTGTCACTGACCAGGCCGGCAAAGTGAACGTCGCCACCCTCGTCATCGACATCGCCCAACCCGTTATCGAAGGCATCGGCACTTTCACTGGCGCCTTGAACATCTCAGGCCATGTCACCACCAACGAAGTGGTCGGCTATTCCTACGATGACGACTACAACATGGAGAACCTTGTCACCACCATCACCCTGGGCGCTATCGACGACAACAACCGTGTGAGTGCCACCATCGAAATTGACGGCACCCCCGTCACCCTCTATGGCACCATGGTGAACGACGTCATCACCTTCGACGAGTTCCACTTCAACAAGAGCATCAGCATCACTGTTGACGTCACCCTTGACCTCATCATGAACATGACCGGCATCCTCGCCAACGACGAATTGGTTCTGAGCGGTACCGCCACTGGTTCTGGTTCTGCCACTGTGCTTGTGGTCACCGTTACCGCCAACTACACTGGCGACATCGAAGGCACCCTCACCAAGGTCGTTGAGGAATAATCCTGATCCAACGAATGGAAATAAAAAACGGGCCTCGAAAGAGACCCGTTTTTTTGAGTAGCGGGGGCAGGACTCGAACCTGCGACCTTTGGGTTATGAGCCCAACGAGCTGCCTCTGCTCCACCCCGCATCGTGATACATCAATTTTTCTTTCACCGCAAGAGTTTTAACGATTTTTTTCAAAAATGAGCCATAAAGCAGGTTACGTCAACATCATCGGGCGGCCCAACGTGGGCAAGTCGACCCTCATGAACCAACTGGTGGGTGAGAAGATCTCCATCATCACCTCCAAGGCCCAGACCACACGCCACCGCATCCTCGGCATCGTCAACGGCGACGACTTCCAGATCGTCTTCTCCGACACCCCGGGCATCATCAAGGACCCGGCCTACAAGATGCATGAGGTAATGAACCAATTCGTCAACGTGGCCCTCATCGACGCCGACTTGATCCTCTTTGTGGTCGACATCACCGACAAGAAGGTAGAGGAAAAGACCGTGGAGCGCCTGAAGACCATCGACATCCCCGTATTCGTGCTCATCAACAAGATCGACCTGTCGGACCAACAGGGACTGGAGAAGGCCGTTGCTTATTGGGAGCAGGAGCTGCCCAACGCCACCATCTTCCCCATCTCGGCCCAACACAATGCCAATGTGCAGCATGTGTTCGAGCAGATCCTCACCAAGCTGCCCGAATGCCCGCCCTATTTCCCCAAGGACGAACTCACCGACCGCTCCATGCGTTTCTTCATCACCGAGATCATTCGCGAGAAGATCCTCTTAAACTACCAGCAGGAGATTCCCTATTCCGTGCAAGTCGAAGTGGAATCGTACGAAGAGACGGAGAGGCACGTGCACATCCGCTCGGTCATCTACGTGGCCCGCGACTCGCAAAAGGCCATCATCATCGGCAAGGGCGGCAGCGCCATCAAGAAACTCGGCATGCAAGCCCGGGCCGACATCGAAGAATTCACGGGAAAGAAGATCTTCCTGGAATTGTTCGTGAAGGTCGACAAGGACTGGAGAGACAACGAACAAGAACTGAAACGCTTCGGGTATGAAGCATAAATAAAAACACCAACCTCAAAAAACAAAACCAACATGAAAAAACTGCTATTCATCTCCTTGCTGTTCACTGTAGCCTGTGTCAGCTCATCCTACAAAGACCAAAACGCCGACAAACAGCTGGTTAAAAACCTGATAGGGACCTGGAACGGATCGGTCTACATCGATGACGAGGAAATCCCCACCGATTACCAGTTTTTCGAGAGCACCGACGGCACCACGGGCCACTTCGTCGAAATCTCTTATCTTCACGAATATGACGGAGACTTTGACATCCGTTACTTTGCTTATGTGAGCGGAGATTATTCCGTAAAAGACGGACGGCTATCCTTGACTTATTATCCGGAGACGACGGATGCCGAGGCCTACGACGACGATTATTTAATGGAGTATGTCGCTGCCCTGATGAGATACTATCAGGAAGAAGGCAGGGAACTCCTTTGGGACAACGATGAAGAATTGGCCGGTTCGGTCCTCGAAATGTTAGCGGAGCAATGGAGTGAGGTTTGCGAAGAACGCAACAAAACAGGTGTCAACTTCAACAACTTGACCGTCACCGAGGACAAGATGAGCTTTGTGGCGGGTGAACGGACCTTGGAGTTCACCAAGGCCGAACAGGATTGGTTTACGGCCTATCCTTTTGCTGAGTAATCCCAAGAGATTTCTTATCTTTGCCGCCAAATTCAAAAGACCATGTCAAACATCGTAGCAATTGTAGGTCGCCCCAACGTGGGCAAATCAACCCTGTTCAACCGCATGTTGAAGGAACGCAAGGCCATCGTGGAGGAGACCAGTGGCGTCACCCGCGACCGGCATTACGGCAAGAGTGACTGGAACGGCAAGGAATTCACTGTGATCGACACCGGGGGCTATGTGGTCGGGTCGGACGACATCTTCGAGGAGGAGATCCGCAAGCAGGTCGACCTCGCCATCGACGAGGCCGACGTCATCGTCTTCGTGGTGAATGGCCGCGATGGGCTCCATGTGCTCGACGAAGAGGTGGCCCTGATCCTGCGCCAGCAGAAGAAACCCGTCCTCTTGGCTGTCAACAAGATCGACGAGCCGAGCAAGGAGGTGCTGACCGCCGAGTTCTACGCCCTTGGGTTGGGTGAGCCCTACCCTATCTCCGCCATGACTGGTGGCGGCACCGGCGATCTGCTTGACAAGGTGTGCGAGCTGCTGCCCAGCGACACCACCGACTTCGACACCTCGCTACCCCGCTTCACCGTGGTGGGTCGCCCCAACGTGGGCAAGTCGTCGTTGATCAACGCCTTCCTTGGCACCGACCGCCATATCGTCACCGACATCGCCGGCACCACCCGCGACACCAACGACACGCGCTACAACGCCTTCGGCATGGACTTCATGCTCGTCGACACCGCCGGGCTCCGCAAGAAGAGCAAGGTGGAGGAAGACATCGAGTTTTACTCGGTGATGCGCTCCATCCGCGCCATCGAGAGCTGCGACGTGGCCATCCTCATGATCGACGCGCAGAACGGCTTCGAGGCCCAGGACATGAACATCCTCCGCCTCGTCGAGAAGAACCGCAAAGGCCTGGTGGTGGTAGTCAACAAATGGGACCTCATCGAGAAGGACTCCAACACCCACCTGGAATACGAACGCGCCATCAAGGCACGCACCGCTCCGTTCACCGACTATCCCATCATCTTCACCTCGGCCATCAACAAGCAGCGCATCTTCAAGGTGCTCGAGACCGCCCATCAGGTCTACGAGAACCGCGAGCGCCGCATTCCCGTACGCGAGCTCAACGACGTGATGCTCGAGATCATCGGATCGGTGCCGCCCCCGACAGCCTCGCGTGGACGATACATCAAGATCAAGTACATCACCCAGCTCAAGGGCATCTTCCCGCAATTCATCTTCTTCTGCAACCTCCCCAAGGACGTGAAGGAGTCGTATGAAAGATTCCTTGAGAACAAAATCAGGGAGAACTGGAACTTCACCGGAGTGCCGATTCAGATGATATTCAAGGAGAAGTGAGGAGTTAGGAGTGAGGAGTTATGAAAAAGAATTTACTATATTTTCTATTAATATTGTTGCTGTCATCTTGCGGTAACAACCGACTCACGGAGAAGGTCATCACCACCTACGACAACGGCCAACCTGCCAAGGTGTATTATTATGACGCTGAAGGCCGATGGGTGAGCGAGGCGGATTATTATGACCAGGGCGCCCTCATGATGGAAGGCCCGATCGCCAACAATGTCCGGCAAGGGGAATGGACGTCCTATTTCCCTGATGGCAAGGTCCAAAGCACGGGGATCTATGAAGGGGGACTGCGCACTGGAGCAGCCAAGATTTATCACGAGAACGGCCAACTCTTCATGGATGGCTTCTATGCCAACGACTTCAAATGCGGCGAATGGGTTTTCTATGACGAGCAGGGTTACGAGGTAGACCGTCGCGATTACGGTCCTTGCGACTAAAGGTCGTCTTTCATTTTCTCGATCAAGCGGCGTTCCTTTTTGGTAGGACGTCCCGCACCACGGTCGCGCCATTCGCTCTTGAAGGCGTGCATAAACTCGATGCGTTCGTATTCCTCCTGGGGAGTGAGGTCGGCATAGACCTCGGGTACCATTTTGGCAGGGACCCGGTTTTTGATCACCGACTTCACCTGAACCACTTTGTGCAGCTGTTCGATCTGCACTTGGATAACGTCGCCTTCCTTGACTTCGCGTGAGGGTTTCACCGGGGTGTCGTCGATCTTCACCTTGCCGCCTTTGATGGCGTCGGTGGCGATGGCGCGCGTCTTGAAGAGACGCGCCGCCCAGAGCCATTTATCGATTCGCACTAAAGAGCAATCTTTCTCCTCTGTATTCTTCATGGAACAAACCGTTTTCAAAAACCAAATTGCCATTCACGAAGGTATGGGTCACACGGGTGTGGACCGTCATGCCATTATAGGGTGTCCAACCGCACTTCGAAAGCTCCTGCTCGCCCGTGATCATTTCTTGGGAATCCATATCCACCAGGGCCAGGTCGGCGTGATAGCCTTCGCGGATGAAGCCACGGCGGTCGATGCGGTAGAGGATGGCGGGGTTGTGGCACATCAGCTGAACCAGCAGGGGCAGGCCGTTGTGCGGCAAGTCGAAGCCACTGGAGCGCATCACCTCCACCATCACCTGCAAGGAATGCTGGATGGAGGGGAACCCCGACTTCGAGGTGAAGTAGTCGCCGGTCATCTTCTCGGGAAGCAGATGCGGGGCATGGTCGGTGCCGATGGTGTCGATGCGGCCCTCGCTAAGGGCTTGCAGCAGGGCTTCCCTATCGCGGTGCGACTTGATGGCGGGGTTGCATTTGATGGCGTAGCTCTTCGTCTCGTAGTCACGATCGGTGAACCAGAGGTAATGCGGACAAGTCTCGGCGGTGATGCGCTTTTGCTCCAAAGGAATGTCGTTTTTGAACAGCGACAACTCCTTCTGGGTGGAGATGTGCATCACATGCAGACGCGCACCGAATTTCTCGGCCATGTCGACAGCCTTTGATGAGGATTTGTAGCAAGCCTCGGTGGTGCGGATAAAAGGATGGATGCTGGCATCAACGACCACTTGGTCTTTCGAGGCCAGGTCCTTGCAGCATACCGTGTTCTCGTGAATGGTCTGCTCATCTTCGCAGTGGGCGGCGATCAGGCAAGGCGACTCACGGAAGAGGCGTACCAGCACCTCGTTTTTGTCGACCAGCATATTGCCCGTGCTCGAGCCCATGAAGAGCTTGATGCCGCAAACCTTGTGGGGATCGGTCTTTTTCACCTCTTCGAGGTTGTCGTTGGTGGCGCCCAGGTAGAATGAGTAGTTGGCCAGGGATTTCTGGGAGGCGAGGTCGAACTTCTGTTCCAGCAGTTCCTGTGTGGTAGTCTGGGGGATGGTGTTGGGCATGTCCATGAACGAGGTCACGCCTCCGGCCACGGCGGCACGGCTCTCGGTATGGATATCGGCTTTCTGGGTCATTCCCGGCTCGCGGAAGTGAACGTGCTCGTCGATAAGTCCTGGGATCAGATACTTTCCTGTGGCGTCGATCACTATGGCGGAGCCGGCGTCAAAAGGCTCGTCTTGGCGGATGATTTTGGCGACCTTGCCCTCAGAAACAAAGACACTTGCCACAGAGGTCTCACCCTCGTTGACAAGTGTCGCATTTTTAATGAAATAGTTCATTTTCTATGCTTTACGCGGTTTTATTTTTCCGATCATCCCTCTCCAACGCAGGTTGATGACGCCGAACACGGCTTCGCGGAAGATGCCTTTGCTCATCTTCGACTGGCCTTCACGGCGGTCGGTGAAGATGATCGACACCTCTTCGATGTGGAAGCCCAGTTTCCAGGCGGTGTATTTCATCTCGATCTGGAAGGCATAGCCCACGAATTTGACGCGGTCGAGGTCGATGGTCTCGAGCACTCGGCGGGTGTAGCACACGAATCCTGCTGTGGTGTCACGCACTTTCATGCGGGTCACGAAGCGCACGTAGGCCGAGGCGTAGTAGGACATCAGCACGCGGCCCATGGGCCAGTTGACCACGTTGACGCCAGTCTTGTAGCGTGAGCCGACGGCCAGGTCGGCCCCGTTGGCGCAGGCGTCGTGCAGACGGATCAGGTCGTCGGGGTTGTGGGAGAAGTCGGCATCCATCTCGAAGACATACTGGTAGTCGCGTTCGAGGGCCCATTTGAAGCCTGTGATATAGGCTGTGCCCAGTCCCAGTTTGCCAGGACGCTCGAGGATGAACAGCTTGTCGGAGAACTCAGCCATCATGCCTTTCACGATATCGGCGGTACCATCGGGACTGTTGTCGTCGATGATCAGGATATCGAAGGCCATCGGCAGGTTGAAGACATAACGGATGATCTTCTCGATGTTCTCTTTTTCCTTATAGGTAGGAATGATGACTAAGTTCTCTGACATGGCTTGAAAACAAGTTTATTCAACCACAAAATTCTTCACTTCCCAGGTGGCTGAAGCGTTATTGGAGCTGGTGTACCTGAAGGCGATGGTCACTCTTTGTCCGGCGTATGGGGTCAGGTCGGCGGTGGAGGGGATAAAGGTCCAGTCGCTACCGGCGGGCCAGGCGCTGAGTTGCAGTTCTTCCCAATCGATGCCGTCGATGGTGTCGACATACTCGGTGGTGATCATCACTGACAGGGCACCTTGCGGTGAGGCGTAATTGACTGCTTGGTCGAACTTCAGCGTAGCTGTATTGACGTTGGACAGGTCGATGTAGGGTGACACCAGCCAGCTCTCGGCCTCGAAGGCTTGACCCACGAAGGCGCTAGCCTTCATGCAGGAGTAGTTGGGAGCATGGGCCCAAACATAGGTCAACTCGCTAGGCAGCAGCACGTCTTCGATGACGAAGTTGCCTTGTCCCGAGGCGAAGGACTCGGAGAAGATCTCCGTACCCGGGGTGGGGGGCACATAGCCTTCAAGCACAAAGTCATTCTCGGTACCGTTGCTGTCGCGCAGACCGGCTTTGCCAAAGTACTTGCGGAGCTTGCCGTTCACCGAGAGCATCTTACCCAGGTTGTCGGGGTTGTCGGCCAGGTTTACCATGGTACGCAGGGGCTTGCCTGCGGGCAGGTTGACGATGATGCAGAGGTCGATCTCGCGACAGGTGGGATCGTCGGCAATCACCACATTGGTCTGGCTATCGAAGGGAGCGCTCCAGAGGATGTCGTTGTTGCTCGAGACGGACGAGGTGCCATTCTTCACAGAGCCCACGATATAGCCATGCACCCAAGCGATGGGTTCGTTGTTTTGCTGACCGATACCAGCGGCCACGTTGTAGGGATCGTCGGCTGTGCCGCTACCCTGGGGGTCGCCCGGAGTCGGGGGTTCGGGAGGTGTGACACCGGTGCCTTCCTGGACGGTGATGCTTTGGATTTCAATCGTGCCGGCCTTGACGTCGTCGGACAGGTATTTCACTGCCAAGGTCACTGTCTGGCCCACAAAATCGGTCAAAGCAATGTCGGTGGTCACGAAGTCGGACCAGTTGGAGCCTTGGGCCAACGTGGCGGGCACTCGTGTCCAGTTAGCGGTAGCGGGAGCGGCACCGAACTGGTAATCGGTTGAAGCCCAGATGGTGATGTTCTCATTGAGATCATTGAAGTAACGGGCGATATAGACCATGGTCATCTTAGCGTCGTTGACACCGGTGATGGCCACGGGTGAGGAGATCAGCCAGTCTTCATTGGGGTTGTTGACGCCGTTCACATAGCCGGTCATCTTGGCGGTGCTGTAATCGATCATCCAGCTCTCCGAGCCAGCCACGTCGTACGTCATGTAAGAGCCGAAATCAGAGGCAAACGACTGGAAGTATGGCATGTTTTGCACCTCGCCGCTAGGTCCCGGTCCGGGAGGAGGTGTGGGGCCTGTTCCTTCTTGGATGAGGATGCTTTGCACTTCGATGGTACCGGCCTTGACGTCGTCGGAGTAGTATCTTATGGCCACGTTGACTTTCTGACCCGCAAACTGCGAGAGGTCGACGGTGGTGGTGGCAAAGTCGGTCCAGTTGGATCCTGAGACCCAGTTGGCGGGAACTACTGTCCAATTGGCTTGGGTCGGGTCGCCGGCATAGTCGGTGGAGACCTGAAGCGTGATGTCGTTAGGCAGATCATTGAAGTAGCGTGCGATGTAGCTCATTGTGAAGCTAACATTGCTGACTTCCTCCAGAGAGACCTGTTTCGAGATCAGCCAGTCCACGTTGGCCTTGTTGACGCCACCCACGAAACCCGTCATCTTGGCGGTGTTGTAGTCGATCTCCCAAGTCTCAGTGCCCAACTCGTTGAAGGTGGTATAGGTACCGAAGGAAGAGGAGAAGTCCTGATAGTAAGGCAGGCTGGCATCGCCGCCGCCACCCGGGTTGTAACCATCGAATTCAAGTTCGGAGGCCGAACGGATGAGGAGTTGCCAAGTGGAGCCATACACGCTGGCGATACAGGTCAGGTTGCCTGTGCCTTGAGGTAGCGAGTCCATGGCGAAGTTGGCATAGTTGCTGGTACGCACGATGACGCTTTGGGAGTAGTCGGTAGGATCCACCAAGGTGCGGTTGCCGTAGGTATTAGCATCGGCAAAGGTATTCTGTTCGGTGAACATCACGTTGTTGAGTTTCACCAGGCCAGCCAGATGGTTACCGGCAATGATGTTGGCGATGGTGGTCTCCGTGGGTGCGATAGGCTTGTTGTTGGCCAGGATGACAATGTGTCCATCGGCCTCGAAATTGTTGAGTTGCGGGAGGCCGTTATACATGGAGTAGGTGACATCCTTCAGATACACACGGATGGAGTCGCCGATACGGACGCCCGAAGTGGCGTTCATGTAAAGTTCAATGGCTTTACCTGAAGCACGGTCCTGCATGAAGGCGGCTTTGTAGAGGTTACCCGACTTCTCATCGGCGGTAATGATGCCATACACCGAGGCATCCTCATTGAACACCGTTCCCGATTCCATTTCCAGGATGTCAGCGATGGTGTAGACCGTTCCAACGGGAAGCACTTGGATGGGTGGTTCCGGATAGTCTTTCTTGCACGACGTGAACAAAACGCCTAATAAGGCAAGAAGGATAAAACTGATTTTGAAATACTTTTTCATATTATGGCTATATTAAATTATTTTCTAACTGTCAGACTGATATAGAAGTTGGTTCCGTACATATAGGAGTACTTCGACGGGAACATATCGGGGTCGTTGGCGTTGAAACGCAGTTGGTCGAAGCCGTAGAGCACGGTGCTCTTGTTGTTGAGCACGTTGTTGACGCTGGCGGTGAACAGGAAGTAGTAGCCTTTGTACCTGCGTGAGAAACCGCCGTAGAAGTCGAGTGTGAAGGCCGGTTTCAGCGGATTTTGGGCCAGTACTTGTTCGATGCGGACATCGCCCTCGGCATAGTGCAACATACCGTATTCAGTATGGTTATAGGGATTCACGTCGAAATACATGTTGGCCAGATAGTTGCCGTTGAGGCTCACCCACCAGTTCTTCGGGTCGTTGTATTTGATGCCCAGTGAGGCCACGGTCTCGGGACCTGTGGAGACATGGTAATCTTTCAGGTAGGCGACTTGGTTTTGGATATAGGCCTCTGTGTTGTTGTCATCATAGATGGAGAAGATCGGGTTGTTGTTGTAGACATGGATGCCGTTGGCGGCAGCGGCTTGAATGGTGATGGTCGGGGTGACTTTGTATTCCGCTCCCATCTCCAGGCCCAGGCTCTTCTGGTTGATGTTGGTCATGATGAAATTGACGAACTCGCTCTTGTAAGTCGTACCTGCTCCAGTCTCGCCAATGTACACGTTCTCGCAGTAGAAGCTACGGTTCCAAATCATGTTCTGGTAGGTGTAGTAATAGCCTGTCAGGCGGAACTTAAACACCGGAGAGCGATACAGATAGCCCAGATCGAAGGCATTGATGCGTTCGCTGCCCAGTTTGCCTTCCACCAAGGTATGGCGGGTACGCGGGGACACGTAGATATCCCTAAACTGGGGTGCTTGGAACAGGTAGGTCATATTGGCCACGATATGGTTACGTCCGTTGATGGCGTAGGTGGCGCCGGCTTTGACACCTGGATCCAGGAAGTTGTGCATGACATCCTTGCCGTAGGAGTTGTCGGCAAAGGCACCGTTTTTGAACAGGCCTTCACGCCAGATCTGGGTGAAAGAGAGCTGGAGGCCAAGGTACAAGTCCCAGTTGCCTGTCAGGAAGTCGACCTGATCCCAAATCCGTCCATAGTTGCGGTTGGCGTTGTAGTTATAGCTGATGATATCGCCCACCTTGGCCACATGGTTGGGGTTGTTCAAGTCGACCTGGCATTCGTCGGTTTCCTGGTTTTCCGCATATTTGTTGATGTCGTAGTAATAGTCGCCACCCAGCAGGTCGTTTACCATTTCATAATAATGGGTTCTTGAGGCGCTGACTTGGAAACCGCCCGACATGATCAGGTAGGGGCGGAACTCGTGCTTGAAATAGGTGGAGTTACCCAGTTGGTGCTTGTCGTAATGGCGTTCTGCCACGATATATTTGGAGGCTCTTCCTGTGACGGTGTTACCCAAGGTGCCGTTGGCGTTTTCGACGGTGGCGAGGTGGTTGCGGTTGGCGTCGTAGAGGGCGTCCCAGTCGACTTGTGTGACGGACGGGTCGCGGTCGAGCCAGGCCTGCAACTGAGCCTCGTATGCTGCCGTACCGTGTGCGTTTTCGGCATAATAGCTCGGCATGTTGCGGTAGTAGTCGGGACGCGGGTCGGGAGCTTCACCCCATTCCAGTGTGGTCTGACCGCCGGGACCGGCAAAATAGAATGCCGTGGTGGTGAACTGCGTCCGCGGGCTGGGGGTCCAGTACCAAGTCAACTGTGCCATAGGCTGGTGGTAGCTACCCACGCGGGAATTGCGTTTGATCTGTGTGCCTATCTCGTCGATGGTCTGATAGCCCCAGCTAGGGTTGTAGTAATTGGTATGGGTGAGATCATAGGCTTCCTGCACCACCGAGGACGAACCTCCACGGCGAGACGGGGCTCCGAAGAAGGTGAAGTCGAGGCTGTGTTTGTGGTTGAACTTCTTCTCGACGGAGAGGAAGTAGCTGGCTGCCTCGTAGAAGGTGCCTTCGGTGTAGCCTTCTTTGGCGTAACGGCCGCTACCGGCCACCATGAGGTACCATCCCCTGCCGATCTCACCCGTGCCGACTGAGGCCATCAGGCGGTGGTTGTAGGAGCGGTTGGAGAAGGCGTAACTCACCGAGACCTGTTTGCGGTACTGCGAGGCGCGGGTGCTGTAGGCAGTAAGACCGCCAAGGCCGCCAAAGCCCGCATCGGTACGGCCGATGCCTTCGACGGTGACCATGTTGCGGAAGGCGTCGTTGAGTCCACCCCAGTTGGAGAACACTGGGCGACCTGTCTCCGGGTCGTTCATCAAGATGCCGTTGATCATCACGTCGGAATACTTCGAGTCGTTGCCACGGATGCGGTAACGGAGCGTGCCGAAGTTGAAGGCCGCAATGGAGTTGAACACGTCGCGCGAGGAGGTGAGCAATGTTGACGCATCGTTCACCGAGGTCGACGACTCATCGAAATCGGATTCCACCAAAAGAATTGTGGGTACCTCTTGGTTCTGAGCGTCCAACGTGTCAACCACTTGGGCCGATAGCCGCGCCACACAAAGCACGGCCACGAATAAGAGTAGTAGTTTCTTCATATTTATGGTATTCATTTATATCTCATGTACACTATGCATGATAAATGCAAAAATAAAAAAAATCTTGATGTCTTTTCCTTATTTTTTTATTTTTGCAGTTACAAAATGCATCATCCCATGAAAAAGGCAACTTTCGCACTCCTATTGACCACGGTGTTTTTCTTCATGTCCAACACCCATTACGCTCAGGAACAGCAAGCATACAAGATCGGTTTGATTGGCTTTTACAACCTGGAGAACCTGTTCGATACCATCAACGATCCTTTGATCAACGATGAGGAGTTCCTTCCCGAGGGTCTCAACCAGTGGAACACGGAGAAATACCTGGCCAAGCTGCACAACATGGCCTATGCCATCTCCACCATTGGCACGGATTACACGCCTGATGGCGTGGCGGTGTTGGGAGTGTCGGAGATTGAGAACCGAAGGGTATTGGAGGACTTGGTGGCGCAGCCGGAGATCGCAGGCCGCAACTATCAGATTGTGCATTACGATTCGCCTGACCGCCGTGGTGTGGATGTAGCTTTGCTTTACAACCCCAAGTACCTCAAGGTGACTGGCACCAAGTCGTATCGCACGGTAGTGCCTGGCGAGCCCGACTTCATCACCCGCGACCAGCTGTTGGTCTCCGGAGTGTTTGACGGTGAGCCGATGCATTTCATCGTGATGCACTGGCCTTCGCGTTATGGCGGCGAAAAGCGTTCCATGCCCGGCCGTATGGCCGCTGCCACCTTGTGCCGTCACATTGCCGACTCGCTGTTGGCCGACGACCCCAATGCCAAGGTCATCATGATGGGCGACTACAACGACTATCCTACCAACAAGAGCATTACCAAGCACTTGCGTGCCGTGGGCGACCGCAAGCGCATGAAGGAGGGCGACTATTTCAATCCCATGTATGAGTTGCACCAGAACGGCATCGGCACCAACTATTACAACGACGTGCCCGGTGTGCTCGACCAGACCATCCTCACCCCTGCCCTTTTGCCTGGCGACTACAGCACTTACCAGTACAAGAACGCCAAGGTCCACAACAAGGAGTTCCTGAAGCAACATGGTGGCCGTTACAACGGTTTCCCCTTCCGCACCTTCGCCGGCGGCGTCTGGATGGGCGGGTATAGTGACCACTTCCCGGTGTATGTGATACTGTTAAAGAAGGTAGAATAAGGATCGATTGAAAAAAAACTTGCGAGGAATAAAAAGATTACTTACCTTTGAAAAGTAATCGGTTGATGGTCGCAACATGGTAGCGAGGCTCCTGGTTAGCAGATTGAGGGTTCGACTCCCTTCGCCGATTCAAAAGACGGGACGCTAAGTCCCGTTTTTCTTTCGCTCCCAAATCACCAACAGCCCATATTCGTCTATAGGCAACAATGATCCTTTCTTTGATTTGGGATGGTATTATATTAGTGGTTTTTCTTCAAATAAAAGGCTTTTTTATTACCTTTGCACAAAATCCATTGACAATGAAAAAACTCTCTCTCCTTTGCTTCGCGGTGCTATTGCTTGCCGCCTGCACGCAACAATTGCCTGAAGCCAATTATGACGTTATTCCTCAACCGAAAGAGGTGAAACTCAATGAAGAAAAACCATTCGTGCTTCAGCAGTCAACCAAAGTCTATTACGAGGAAGGCCTCCAGCGGGAAGCGCAGTTCCTTAGCGAGTATGTGAATGACATTTTAGGCTTTAAGATGGATTGCTTCGTCGCTAACGCCCCTCGCAATGACGCAAGCAATGTGATATTACTCACAACCGATCCAGAGTGTATTGATCATTCCGAAGCTTATGAAATCGACATCACCACAAAGCAAGTCACCATCAAAGGTTCCGATGCCGCTGGCGTGTTCCACGGTGTCCAAACGATAAGAAAGAGTTTGCCGATGGCCTCTTCTGACACCAAACTGCCTGCATCCCTGACTTGCGGCACCATCCGCGACTGGCCGGAGTTTGCCTACCGCGGCATGCACCTTGACCCCTGCCGGCATTTTATGGATATTGACTCGGTGAAGATCTACATCGACATGCTGGCCTTGCACAACATGAATCAATTCCATTTCCACCTCAGCGAGGACCAAGGCTGGCGCATCGAGATCAAGAAATATCCTGAATTGACTAAAGTGGGCGCCTACCGCAACGGCACCGTCATCGGACGCAACGGTCGCCTCTACGACACCATCCGCTATGGCGGCTTTTATACCCAGGAACAGCTACGTGATCTCGTTCAATACGCCGCCGAACGCCACGTCAACATCATCCCGGAGATTGACCTCCCGGGGCACATGCAAGCGGCTTTGGCCTCCTATCCTTGGTTGGGTTGCACCGGCGGTCCCTACGAGGTGTGGAAACGCTGGGGCGTGTCGGACGACGTGCTCTGCGCCGGCAATGAAAAAACGATGATGTTCGTCGAAGATGTTTTGAACGAGGTGATGGATATCTTCCCCTCACCGTACATCCACATCGGCGGTGATGAATGCCCCAAGGTGCGCTGGGAGCAATGCCCGAAATGCCAGAAGAAAATCAAGGAGCTTGGCATCAAAGGTGACGAACGCTTCTCGAAAGAGGACTACTTGCAGAGCTATGTGATGAACCGCATGGCCAAGGTGGTGGAAGCCCGAGGCCGCCGTGTGATTGGCTGGGACGAGATCCTTGAAGGCAACGTCTCTGAGACGGCCATCATCATGAGCTGGCGCGGCACTGAAGGCGGCATCGAGGCAGCACAAAAAGGTCATGATGTCATTATGTGCCCCACTTCACACCTTTATTTCGACTACTACCAAAGTGAAGATCCCTCCACCGAGCCTTCCTGTGTGGGCGGCTACTTGCCCGTGTCTAGGGTGTATGAGTTCCGCCCCCTGCCCAAGGAGCTGACACCTGAGCAACAGAAACATATCATCGGAGTCCAAGCCAACATCTGGACGGAATACATCACCTCGTTCCACCATGTGCAGTATATGGCCATGCCGCGTATGGACGCCCTGGCGGAGATCCAATGGAACAACCCCGATCCCGAGAGCCGCGACTTCGACGCCTTCGTGGAACGCTGCCGCCGGATGGCCGAGCTCTACGACCTCTACCATTACAACTACGCCAAGCAAATCTTCAACCCCCAGGTGTGGACCGACACCGTGGTACCGAACCTCGCCACACGTAAGCCCATCTTCCTGCGCGAGCAACCTAACGAGAAATATGCTTCGAGAGGGGCTGTGGTGCTCAACGACGGCGAAATGGGGCGTATCGCCTACACCTCAGGCCGTTGGTTGGGTTTCTGGGGACAGCCGCTCGACGCCGTCATCGACTTGGAACAGCCTTCCCAAATGAGCCATGTGCGTTTCCGCTCGTTAGTGAACAAAGGGGCGTGGATCTACAATCCGAGCCACGCCAGCGTGCTGGTCTCCGACGACGGTGAGAACTTCCGCGAAGTGGCACAACTCGAGATCCCGATCACCACTTGGATGGATAATGACGGGAATTTCACGTACGAACTGGAGTTTGAGCCGGTGACGGCAAGGTATGTGGAAGTGATCGTCAAAGACCACATGCTACCTGAGGACCATGACGGATTTGGCTATCCGGCATGGATCTTCGTGGACGAGATCGAGGTGTTCTAAGAAATCGCCTCACTCCTGATAGTACACCCGTTTCACGCGTTGGGAGATGCGGGTCATCACCTCGTAGGGGATGGTCTGGCAGGCACGGGCGATGTCGTTGATGGGGTGTTCGGCGTCGAAGATCACCACGGTGTCGCCTTCTTGGGCGTTAATACCGGTGAGGTCGATCATGCACATATCCATGCAGATATCGCCGACGATGGGTACTTGTTGGCCGTCGATGTAGAACTTGCCGTTGCCGTTGCCCAGCAGGCGTGAGAGGCCGTCGGCATAGCCGATGGGCACGATGCCGATGCGCATGTCGTGGAAGGCACGACCGTGACGGTTGTAGCCGATGCTGTCGCCTGCCGGAATGTCCTTGATCTGATTGATGGTAGTCTTCAACGACACCACGGTCTCCAACACTCCCTCGTCGGCCTTGCAGGTAGGCACGCCATAGAGGCCGATGCCCAGTCGTACCATGTCGAATTGGTATTGAGTGAATCTTGTGATGCCTGCTGTATTGAGGATATGGCGTAGCACCTTGTAGGGGAAGGCGTCGACGATCATCTGGCTGCCTTCTTGGAATACCCGGATCTGGCTCATGGTGAATTCGTCCTCCTCGGGGTTGTCGGCGGTGGCCAGGTGCGAGAACACGCTCTGCACATGGATCAGCGGGTTGTCCTGGATACGGCTGATGAGTTCAGGCAGTTCCTTCAGCGAGAAGCCCAGGCGGTGCATGCCTGTGTCGAGTTTGATGTGGACATTCAGGGGGATGGTGACGCCGGTGACGGCCAGTGTACGTTCGATCAGTTCCAAGTTGCGGAAGCTGAACACCTCGGGTTCGAGATGGTATTTGATGATGTTGTCGTAGCTGTTCACTTCAGGGCTCATCACCATGATGGGCAGGTTGATGCCTGCGCGACGCAACTCCACGCCCTCATCGGCGAAGGCCACCGTCAGATAGTCGGCACGATGGTATTGCAAGATGTTCGAGACCTCGTAGTTGCCGCTACCGTAGCCGAAGGCCTTCACCATGACCATGATCTTGGTCTCGGGCTTGATGAGCGACCGGTAGTGGTTGAAGTTATTGACCAGGTGGTTGAAGTTGATCTCGAGCACTGTCTCATGGGCTTTTTCTTGCAGTTCCATGCTGATCTGCTCGAACTCGAAGGCGCGGGCACCTTTCAGCAGGATGGTCTGGTTGCGGAACTGAGAGAACGGAAAATGCAGCATGAAGTCGCCCACATTTTCGAAGAAGCGGCTGTCCTTCTTGAACTGGCGTGCCTGTCGGCTGATGGCTGGGCCGATGCCGATAAGTTGGGTGACGCCTTTTTCTTCGATGAGGCGGGCGATATAGGCATACAGTTCTTCTTCGTCGCGGCCGCTTTGGAGGATGTCGGACAGCACCAGCACCTTCTCCTTATGTTGCCGCTGTTGGTTCATCATGTCGAGTGCGATGGCCAGGGAGTTGACGTCGGAGTTGTAGTAGTCGTTGACGATGGTGCAGTTGTTGATGCCCGCCTTGATTTCGAGACGCATGGCGATGGAGGCCAGGTTGCCGAGACGTTCGGCAAGCACTTTGGGGTCCATCTGCATCAGCAGGCAGACGGCGATGCAGTGGATGGCATTCTCGATGGAGGCGTCGTCGATGAATGGAATGGAGAAAGACAGCGTATCGCCATGATAGACGATTTTCAGGGAGGTGTTTTTTTTCTTTTTCTCGATGGCGGCGACGTAGAGCTCGGCTTCTTGGAACTTACGGCTCCATGGCAGCAGTTTCACCTTCTTGTCGAGCCGTGCCCGGAGGATCACCTGTTGGATATCGTAGTAGTCCATGCAATACACCAGGGTCTCCACTTGGGTGAAGAGGTTGAGCTTCTCCCCTGCCTTCTGTTCGAAGCTGATGAAGTTCTCCTGATGTGCCTGTCCGATGTTAGTGAACACGCCGATGGTGGGTTGGACGATTTTCTGTAGGGCAGCCATCTCGTTGGGCTTGGAGACGCCGGCTTCGAAGATGCCCAGCTGATGGGTGCTGTTCATCTGCCACACGGAGAGAGGCACGCCCACTTGGGAGTTGTAGCTCTTGGGGCTGCGCACGATGTGGTAGTCGGGGCTGAGCAGTTGTGCGAGCCATTCCTTGACGATGGTCTTGCCGTTGCTGCCGGTGATGCCGATGACGGGGATGTCGAACTGTTGTCGATGCCAGGCGGCCAGTTTTTGTAAGGCTGCCAGGGTGTCGTCGACCACGATGAAGGCCGCCTCGGGGAAGTCTTTTGTTGCAGGTGTGTGTGACACCACGAAGGCACGGACGCCGTTGTCGTAGAGGTCCTTGAGATATTTATGACCATCATTTCTTTCACTCGTCAGTGCGAAGAAAAGTGTCTTGGAGGCCGACATGAGCCGACGGCTGTCGATGAGCAGGTCGGTGATCTCGTAATCCACCGAGGAGCCCATCAGACGGCCGCCGACGATTTCCGATATTTGTTGGATGATCAATTTTGAACCAAATTAAAGGTATCTTGTGCGATGACGAACTCCTCGTCGGTCGGGTACACCACCACGGTGACTTTGGAGTCGGGGGTAGAGATGATGCCGGCTTCGCCGATGAGATCCTTGTTGGCGCGGTGGTCGAGGACGATGCCGAGGCCTTCCATGTTCTCGAGGATGGCCTCACGCATGAACCAGGCGTTTTCGCCGATGCCACCAGTCATGACGATGATGTCGGCGCCGTTCATCACGGCCATATAGCCGCCGATGTATTTCTTCACGCGGTGGGCGAACATGTTGAAGGCGTAAGTGCAGCGTTCGTCGCCTTCTTCCTTGCCGGCACGGACATCGCGCATGTCCTGTTTGCCGCCGGTGATACCCACGAGGCCCGACTTCTTATTGACCAGGGTGTTCATCTCCTTGGTGTTATAGCCTTCCTTGTCCATGATATACATGAAGGCGCCCAGGTCGAGGTCGCCAGTACGGCTACCCATCACGAGGCCTTCCACTGGGGTGAAGCCCATGGAGGTCTCGACCGACTTGCCGTATTCGACGGCGGCGATGGAGGCGCCGCTACCGAGGTGGCAGGTGACAATCTTGGTCTTCTTCCAATCTTTGTCGACGAAGGCGGCAGCCTTTTCGGCGACGAACTTATGGCTGGTGCCGTGGAAGCCGTAGCGGCGTACGCGGTACTTCTCGTAGTATTCATACGGAAGAGCATAGAGGTAGGCCTCGGGCGGCATGGTGCTATGGAACGAGGTGTCGAACACGGCAGCCATGGGGATGCCGGGCAGCACTTCCTGCATGGCGGCGATGCCTTGCAGGGCGCCGGGGTTATGGAGGGGAGCCAGGTCGCACAGGTCCTTGATCATGCTGATGACATTGTCGTCGATGCGGACGCTCTGTGAGAACTTCTCGCCGCCATGGGCCACGCGGTGGCCGACGGCATTGATTTCCTTCAGGTCCTTGATGACGCCCATCTTCGGGTCGACCAAAGCCTTGAGTACCAGCTTGATACCTTCAGTGTGGTTCGGGATGGGAAGTTGTTCATAGTACTTCTCGCCGTTGTATTTATGGGTAAACTCGCCCATTTCGAGGCCGATGCGCTCGAGCAGGCCCTTGGCCAGCAGGTGGGCGCTGTTGGCGTTTTCCATATCCAGCAGCTGGTATTTGATGGAGGAGCTGCCGCAGTTTAAGACTAATATTTTCATTTTTGTGCAATTGCTTGGTTACAGGTAATAGCGACTAATTTATACACGTCATCGATGGAGCATCCGCGGCTGAGGTCGTTGCAGGGTTTGGCGAGGCCTTGGAGGACGGGGCCGACGGCTTCGGCGCCGGCGAGACGTTGGACGAGCTTATAGGCGATGTTGCCCACTTCGAGGCAGGGGAACACGAGGGTGTTGGCTTTACCGGCGACGGGGCTGCCCGGGGCCTTGCTGGCACCCACTGAAGGCACGATGGCGGCATCGGCTTGGAGTTCTCCGTCGAGGACGAGGTCGGGACGGCGTTCCTTGGCGATGCGGGTGGCTTCGATGACCTTGTCGACGACTTCATGCTTGGCGCTGCCCTTGGTGGAGAAGCTCAGGATGGCGGTGATGGGGTCGATCTTGGCGATGGCCTTGGCGGTGTCGGCGGTGCAGATGGCGATCTCGGCCAGCTGTTCGGCGGTGGGCATGGGGGTCACGGCGCAGTCGGCAAACACCATACGTCCGTCCGTGCCGTAGGGGCAGCCTTCGGGAAGGAACATGGTGAAGGCGCCGCTGACACAGCTCACGCCGGGGACGGTCTTGATGATCTGCAAGGCGGGACGGAGCATGTCGCCTGTGGTGCTGCGGGCGCCGCTGACGAGACCGTCGGCTTCACCTGCCTTGACCAGCAAGATACCGAGGTACATGAAGTTGCCAGCCAGGTCGTAAGCCTGTTCGGGGGTCATGCCTTTGGCTTTGCGGATCTCGAAGAGGAGGTCGGCATATTTCTGACGGTCGGGATTGTCCATGGGGTCGATGAGGCGGGCCTTGCCGATGTTCTGGAGGCCGAATTCAGCGGCCATCTCCTTGATCTTGGCGGCAGGGCCGATGAGGATGATGTCGGCCACGCCGTCGGCGAGCAGACGGTCGGCGGCTTTCAGGGTACGGGGTTCGTCACCTTCGGGAAGCACAATGCGTTGCTTGTGGGCTTGGGCATTGGCGATGATTTCTTGCATTAAGTTCATGTTGCGATGTATTTGTTGGATGATGAATTGTTCAGAAGCGCAAATTTACAAAATTAGGAAAAGGTAAACAACAAATTTCCAAAGAAATTCCAAAGCATGGCCGCTCCCACGGCAAATACCTTGCTGAGGTAGAAATTCCATTTCAGCTTACCGTTGAGGAGGTAAACGGTGAGGGTGTCGATGCCCAAGCCGATCACCGAAACCAGGAAGTATTTGGCGTATTCGGTCCCTACTTGGGGGTTGGTGCTTTGGAAAGTCCACCAGCGGTTGAGGAGGTAGTTGTTAGTGGCGGCGAAGACAAAGCCAAGGATGTTGCTGAGGTATTTGTTGAACTTGCAGACCTCCTTGAAGAACCAGGTGACGCCAAAGTTCACCAGCACTCCGGAGGCACCCACGGCGCCAAACTTCATGAACTTGAACAAGAAGGCTTTGTCGAGTCCCATCATAAGAACTTGGTAAGGAAGATGAAGGGCATCAGGGTCTCGACGCCGTCGAACACGAAGACCTTGCCGGTATTGCCCTGGCAGATGATGCGCATAGGCAGACCCGAACGCTGCTCAGCTTCCACCATCACCTGACGGCAGGCGCCACAAGGTGCCACGGGTTCGGTGACCTCGGTGATCTCGGAGCGGGCGGTGATGGCCAAGGCTTCGATAGGAACGCCGGGGTGTTGGGCCTGAGCCGAAAACAGGGCCACACGCTCAGCGCAGAGGCCGCTGGGATAGGCGGCGTTTTCGATGTTGTTGCCTTTGACGACGGCACCGTTGGCCAGCCTGACGGCCGCGCCCACATGGAACTTCGAATAGGGCACATACGAGTTGTCGGTGGCTTCGTGGGCCTTGAGGAGAAGCTCGGCGTCGGCCGCGGCATGGGCGGCCAATTCCTTCTCGTCCTCATAAACGGTGTAGTCGGAAATAAACTGTTGTTTCTTCATGTTATTGTTTTTGGGGCTCTTCCTCCCTGTTTCCGAGTGCAAAGATAAGCAAAGTATTGAAAAAAGCAAACCACATCACCCCGGCCTGGGTCTCGATGGTATCTTCGGGCAGCATCGAGAGCAGGGCGATGACCAGGAAGACGGTGTAGAGGTAGGTGCGGTAACGTTTGGCTGAACAGTAGGGCAACAACAGCGTCACCAGGAAGAGCAGCAGTCCCACGATGCCGAAGCCCACGGTGATGGAGAGGTACTGGTTGTGGGCACGGTGGCGGTATTGCGGCTCCAAGGGCGACTGCAGTTCGTCGTAAGCCCGTTGATAGGCATCGGGGAGGTCGCCGGTGCCCACTCCAAAGACGGGATGCTGTTGGATCAAGTGCCACGAGGCCCTAGTGTATTCGATGCGTTGCGACAACGAGCCTCCGTTAGGGTTGTTGTAACGACGGTACTGGTTGTATTCGAAAGCGGTCTCCGAGAGTCTTGCCCTGACGCCGGGATGCGTAAGGTTGTTGTAGTTGGCAACACCATTCTCCACATTGCGGAGGTCCTCGTCGGTCAAAGCGGCCACCCCCGAGGCATCTTTTCGCAATCCTTTGGAAGTCAGGTATCTAGCTAATGTCGCCTCCAGATTTTCCCCATTGCGTGTGAGCCCGTCATAGTCCAGCGCACTGCGTTGGTTCCAGGCCTCGCACATCTCGGGACGGCAGAAATACAAGCCGATGTATTGGCCATCCTCCACGGGGAAGCAGATCGTGTCGTGCCAGTAGTCGTTGCCCAGTGCGGTTTTTTTCTCGAGTGTGGCGAGATCGACCGGTTCCACTTCCAAAAGACGGTTGAAGGTACGGTGGACGAGCAATCCGGCCACCACGGGAACGGCGATGACCACAGCCAGTCCCACCACTTTCCACGTGGTGCTTCTCACCTTGGTGAAATAAAGGTAAAGCAAAGAGGCGACTACCAATCCGGCAAAGGCCAGATAGCCCGAGAGGGATTCAAAGAGGTAAATCTGGGAGACGAACCAAAACAGCAGGAACCACATGACATACCCATTCAAGGCGGTTTTGGTGCTGAAGGCCGGAACGACTTTCCCTTTGGTGATGGGTCTCTCGTAGATGTAATAGAGGATGATGCCCATCGCCATCACGATGTTCAGGCAGAAACGGATGTGGCTGATGAAGTGCGAAATCTCGCGGATGTCGCCATAGTCGTTTTTCAAATAATAGCCGAAGCTGATGCAGGTGGCGACGAACACCGAGGCCACATAAATGAGCATCAGCAGGTCGAAGTGTTTTTTGTCCAAGGGTCTCTCTGACGACAGCACCAGGGGCAGGATCAGCAGGGGCAGCTTCACCCTGAGGTCCTTGAAGGCGTAGGCGAAGTCGGAGGTGTAGATCAATCCGATAAGGTGGAGCAGATAAAGGGAGACCAGCACCAGGGCGATCTTATTGTGGAAGAAGCGTTGCAGTTTGACTTTGACCGGGTCGCCGGTGAAGAGCCACACGCCCATGATGAGAAACTGCGAGGCGCCCATCAGAAATGGCGAAAGCGTGAGGCTTACGGCCATCAGGGCGAGGCAAATGAAATATGCCGTTCTCCGTTTTTCGTTATCCGTTCTCACGGTCTCAGAATGGATTCGTATCTATTCTTGTCGAGCAGGATGTCGAAGGCTTCTTTGAGTTCCGGGTCGTTGGTGAGCGAAGCCTCGATACGGCCCACTTGGTAGTAATAGCGGCTCACGATCTCAAGTCGCAGCAGGTCCTCGATGTCCTTGCGGTTTTTGACGAGATCGTTCTCTTTGTCGGTCAGCAGTTCTTTCTCCAGGTTCTCGATTTGGGTGCCGATACTCTCGAGATAGCCTTCTTCCTTGGCCCATTTCTTGAGCTCTTTTAGTTTTTTCTCACTCTCGGTGGTGTAGGTGAAGCCTTTGTCCTTGACGAACTTCATGAAGTCGTTGTAGGTGGCGTCGTCAATGCGGAACTCCTTGGCCGGGGCGATGCTAGGGTGTTCGAAGACGTATTTGGTGGCGTAGTCGAAGATGTAGCTCTTGCCGTAGAGGTAGGCGGTGGCGGTGGAGTATTTGATGGGTTCGACTTTCACGTCGGGCATGATGCCGTGGCCTTCGTAGACGGTACGGCCAGCCGCAGTCTTGAAGGGCTTGCCGAGGGTGTCTTGGGTTTTGAGCGCGTCCGTCTCCAACTTCCTGTTTTTAGAGTAGTCTATTTCCTGGATGCAGCGACCGCTGGGGATGTAGTATTTGGCCACGGTGACTTTCACCTGGGTGTTGTATGACAGGGGCAGGATGTTCTGCACCAGTCCTTTGCCGAAGGTACGTTGGCCGATGACGACGCCGCGGTCGTAGTCCTGGATGGAGCCGGCGAGGATCTCGCTGGCCGAGGCGCTGCCGCCGTCGACGAGGATGGCCAGGGGCAGTTGCTCGTCCACAGGCAGGTTGGTGGTGCCGTACATGCTGGCGGCGTGTTGGGCTTTGCCTTTGGTGGCGACCACGGGTTTGCCTTGGGGGATGAAGAAGTTGACGATGTCGACGGCCTCGTTCATCAGTCCGCCGCCGTTGCCTCTGAGGTCGATGATGAAGCCTTTCAGGTCATGTTCCTTCTTCATGTCGAGGAGATGCTGTTTCATCTCGTTGGCGGCGTTTTTGGTGAAGCTGCCGAAGCTCACGTAGCCGATGCCGTTGTCGAACACGGTGGCGTACGACACATTGTCGATCTTCACCTTTTCGCGTTTCATGGTGAACTCGATGGGTTGTTCCACACCGTAGCGCTTGACTTTGAGGGTCACCTCGGTGCCGGGCTGTCCCTTGAGCAGTTCGCTCACCTGGTCGGTAGGTTTCTTATGGGCATCAATACCGTTGACCGAGAGGATGGCGTCGCCGGCTTGGAGTCCGGCTTTCTGTGCGGGCCAGCCCTCATAGGGTTCGGAGATGCGGGTATATTCGCCGTCGTATTGGATGAGGGCGCCGATGCCGCCGTATTCGCCGGTGGTCATCAGCTTGTAGTTTTCGATTTCCGACTCGGGGATAAACACAGTGTAGGGGTCGAGGCCGTCGAGCATGGCGTCGATGGCGGCTTCGTTGAGTTCGGCGGGGTTGATCTCATCCACATAGTTCAGGTTGAGTTCGCGGAGCAGGCTGTTGTAGATGTCGATGCTCTTGGAGATCTCGAAGTTGTTCTGTTTCTCCTGGCTGAATGCCGTGGCGGGCAGCAGCAGCATGACGAAGACGGCGATGGCGGGCACGGGGTCGTATCCGCTGCCGCCCCAGGGGTTGCACGAGAGCACCCGTTTGACGGTGAGCCAGCCGCCTTTGAAGGCGCCGTATTTCTGTAGGGCCTCGATGCCGTAGTTCGAGCAGGTGGGGGTGTAACGGCAGGCTTTGCCGAGCCAAGGCGACAAAGTGATCTGATAGAGCCTGATGAGCAGGATGAACAGGCTAGTGAGGGGTCTGAAGCGATGTTTCATATCTCTTGATAAGTTCGTTGACGGCTTTCGCGGTCTTGTCGAGCATACTCTCGTAGGAATGGATGACTGTTGCGTTATATACTAACGCCACATCGAGCGAAATAGTATCGCGGTGGCAGATTTCGTAGAGCTTGGCTTTGTTTTTGCGCCAAGCCTCGCGGACGAGGCGTTTCACGCGGTTGCGCTTGATGGCGTGGTGGAAGCGTTTTTTCGACACGGAGAGCAGGAGCCTGCAGGTCACGGGCTTGTCGCCGACGGGTCTCACCAGAAACACGACACGGTAGGGATAAGACGAAAAACCAGCCCCTTTCTGGAAGAGGGACTGGATTTCGCTTTCCTTGCAGATACGTTCGTATTTTGGGAAATCTTCCATTTATTTCTTTTTGTTCTTCTTGGCTTCGGCGGCCAGGAACTCCTCGATGGCCATGGTCATCGAAGGGGCCGTTGGCGTGGGGGCGCGGAAGTCGAGGTTGAATCCGGCGTCGGTGATGGCTTTGCAGGTGGCGTCGCCAAAGCCTCCGATGGCCACTTCCTTTTGCTTGAACTTCGGGAAGTTGGCCTTCAGCGACTCGATGCCTGCGGGGCTGAAGAACACCAGCATGTCGTAGTCGCCGATGGTGATGGTCTTGGTGAGGTCGGCCGACACGGTGCGGAACATCACGGCCTTGGTGACGTTGATCTTGGCCTCGGCCAGCATGTCCATGGCGGTGTCGGAGCTGATATCGGAGCAGCAGTAGAGGTAGTTCTCGTCCTTGTGTTTCTTGATAATCTCAAGCAGGTCCTCGAACTTCTGGTTGCCGTAGAACACCTTGCGTTTGCGGTATTGCACATAGCGTTGCAGGTACAGGGCGGTCGACTCGTTGATGCAGAAGTACTTCAAGGTCTCAGGCACGGCGTAGCGCATCTCCTTGGCGGCTCTGAAGAAGTGGTCGACGGCGTTGCGGCTGGACAGGATGATAGCGGTATATTCAGGCAACTTGATGTGGTTCTGACGCAGTTCGCTGGCGGTGACACCCTCCAGCTTGATGAACTTCTCGAAGGTGAAGTTGACCCCGTATTTCTTCATCAGGTCGCCGAAGGGGGTCTTGGCGATATCAACCGGCTGGGGTTGCGATATCAATATGTTTTTGATCTTCATTTGTTTACTGGTTAAAGAACAGTGTTGTTGGCGAAAAACCGCGTCGCCGCTGTAAAAAGGAGTACGACGGGTACAATTTCGAGGGTGCAAAAATACAAAAAAATGTAAAACGACGGCATTTTTGAAAAAACTCTCGTCTCGACAAACTCGAGAAACACCTTGAACACAGTCCCAACAAAAATGATGCCGACGCCAATCCAGACCATGATGGAGCTGGGGATGTAGAGGATCAGCAGCAGGACGATCAGGAGGGCTGAGAAGCTATAGGTGGATATGGAGAGGTCGACGGTGGTCTGGCGGGCCACGACATCTTTCTGCTGGAACAGCCAGCTGACCAGGGCGAAGGCCAGGTAGCGCAGGACGACCCATCCGGCGGCGCAGCCGCAGAGGATGGCAAAGAAGCTGAAGCTGTTGTACTGCGACACGTCGCGCGAGATGATGACGAAGGACTTTTGGACGAACAGGGCCACCATGGAGATATAGCAGAGGAAGAAGCTGTATCCGATGAAGCTGGAGGTGGGGTTCCACTCGCGCAGCAGCTGGTTGGTATGCGCCACGCCGGAGGGCACCGACAGCAGTTGCCGGAACTGGCGGGGGTAGACCTGCTTGTTGACGACCACCAGCAGCAGCACTACCGCCAGGATGATCAGATTCCAGCCCTCAAGCACTTCGTGGGTAACCCGTTCCATAGGGCTGATCACCCCTTCAAAACCCGATGTGACAAAATTGGAAAACATGGTCTTCGTGTTCGGCAACACCTTTATATTAATGATCAACCTCTGTCATAATGCGGCATCTCTTCGGGGAGGATGATGGAGAACTCCACCAGGCCGGCAGGTGTGGTCTTGGCATCGTCGTCGTACCATGGCGTTTGGTAGATCAGTTTCTTTTTTCCTTTCTTCGAGATGGTGTAGACATTAGAAACATTCTCCTTAATCATATGGCAAATCATCTCCCACGACTTGGGGTTGTGGCATTGCTCAAGATTACGATTGCGGGCGTCGCCATTCACCTCGATGGAGCTGTCGTTCTGATAGATTACGTTGCCTTCTTTGTCGCTCACCGTGACAGCGATATTGATACCTTTGAAGAAATCCATAATAATTGTATTGGTAATTCGTTGCAAAGGTAAATCTTTTTATCTTTGCAATTATTCTCTGTTGTGAAAAAGCTATACAAACTCATATTGAAATCCTTCTTAGGCAGTTTCGTCTTCACGTTTTTCATCGTGATCTTTGTGCTGCTGATGCAGTTTCTATGGGTTTATGTGGATGACTTGGTGGGCAAGGGGCTGTCGTTCAAGATCATCATGGAGCTGTTTTTCCATGCCTCGGTCACCTTTGTGCCCATGGCCTTGCCGTTGGCCATCCTGCTGGCCTCGATCATGAGTTTCGGCGACTTAGGCGAGCATTACGAGCTGGTGGCCATCAAAGCCTCAGGCATCTCGGTATGGACTGCCATGCGGCCGCTCTTCATCTTCTCGGTGATGCTCAGCGGATTGGCGTTCATCTTCTCCAACAGCATCAACCCTGTGGCCACGCTGAAGTTCAAGACCCTGCTGTTCGACGTGCGGCGGCAGAAGCTGGCGTTCGACATCAAGGAGGGCGTGTTCTACAAGGACATCGAAGACTACGTGATTTATGTGGACAAAAAAGGCGAGGACGGCAGCACCATCTACGGGGTGAAGATCTATGACCACACCGACCATCAGGGCAACAACAAGATCATGGTGGCCGACTCGGGCGTGATGTCGCTGAGTCCCAACCAGCGCAGCATCATCTTTACGCTGTACAACGGCTGCAACTACACGGAGGACAACTCCAACAAGGAGAACTACAAGGTCAAGCGGCCCTTTGAGCGCATGTCGTTCCGCGAGGAGCAGATCAAGTTCAGCCTGGCCAGTTTCGACTTGACGCGGTCGAGCGAGGACATGTACAAGTCGTACCAGGCAATGATGAACATCCATCAGCTCAGCACGGCCCTGGATTCGCTGGAGCGGCATTATGACACCCGGCAGGAGGACTTCAGCAGGGGATTTGAGCGGAGATTGGCAAATTATGTTGCCATTGGCAGTTCTCCGTTAACAGTTAGCAGTTCCGACACCAACAGCCAACTATCCACTACCAACTGCCAACTCGAGTGGCCTCTGATTGAGCATCTAGACCCGGCGGTACGCACCAGGGTGCTGGAGATCGCTTCGGGGACGGCACGCACGGCCAAGGACAACGTGGCGTTTAACAAACAGGACCTGGAGGCGCAGCACCTAAACATCAACCGGCACAAGAAGGAGTGGCACAAGAAGTTCACGTTGAGTTTCGCCTGCATCATCTTCTTCCTCATCGGGGCGCCTTTGGGCACCATCATCCGCAAGGGCGGACTGGGACTGCCCGTGGTGGTCTCGGTGCTCTTCTTCGTCATCTATTACATCATCTCCACCGTGGCGGAACGCACGGCCGAGTACGGCGACCTCAACATGTTCTTGGGCGTGTGGCTGTCGTCGCTCATCATCCTCCCTGTGGGCTTGTTCCTTACCATCAAAGCAACCAAGAATTAATCATGAAGATACTCATCCTCTGCAACAAACCACCCTATCCGGCCTTCGAAGGCGGTCCCATGGCCATGAACAGCATCGTCACCGGCTTGCTCAACGCCGGCCACGAGGTGAAGATCCTGACGGTCAACAGCCCCAAATACAAGGTCAGCTTTGACGACATCCCCGACGACTACCGACAGCGTACCGGCATCGAGCTCATCGCCGTGGACCTGCGCGTTCGGCCCTTCAAGGCGCTGAAGAACCTGTTCTCGAAAAAGTCGTACCACGTGGAGCGCTTCATCTCGAAGGACTTCACCAACCGGCTCATCGAGGTGCTGAAGGCCGACATCTACGACGTGGTGCAGCTGGAGACCCTTTTCATGACCCCTTATGTGGAGACCATCCGCAAATACACCAAGGCCAGCATCGTGCTGCGCGCCCATAACGTGGAACATCTCATCTGGGAACGCATCGCCAAAGGCACCCGTTTCTTCCTGAAACGCGCCTACATCAAGCATCTGGCCAGGACGCTGAAGAACTACGAGCTCAACGCCATCAGCCAGGTCGACGGTCTCGCCGCCATCACCCGTAAGGACGCCGCCTTCTTCCGCAAGTACTGCGCCACTCCCACCATCGACATCCCCTTCGGCGTGTATCCCGAGGAGTTTACGCCCAATTTCGAGATCGACGGCAAGCCCACGTTTTATCATATCGGCTCGATGAACTGGATGCCCAACGAGGAAGGCATCCAATGGTTCATCGACGACTGTCTGCAGGCCGTGGTGGAGAAGACGCCCGACTTCGTGTTTCACCTGGCCGGCCGCCACATGCCTGAGTGGCTCAACGAGCTAAAGAACCCCCATGTGGACGTAGTGGGCGAGGTGGCCGATGCCAAGGAGTTCGTGGCCAACCACGACGTCGCCATCGTACCCCTGCTCTCAGGCAGTGGCATCCGCATCAAGATCATCGAGTCGATGGCCATGGGTAAGACCGTCATCACCACCCAGATCGGCGCCGAGGGCATCCTGTACGACGAGGACGTCAACCTCATCATCGCCGAGAACAAGGCTAAGATGGCCGAGGCCATACGCCGCATCAACGAGAACCCTGCCATGGCCGTGGAAATCGGCAAGGCCGCCAGGAAGCTCGTCGAAGAGGTTTACGACAACCGCAAACTCATCGAACGCCTTCTGATGTTCTACCAACAAATCAAGCCCTCCTCGAAAATCACTTTTGTATAAGCCATGAAGATCTTCGTACTCCTTCCCCGCATCCCCTACCCTCTTGAGAAAGGCGACAAGCTCAGGGCTTACAACCAAATCAAGCAGCTCGCCAAGAACAACGAGATCGTGCTGTGCGCCTTGAACGACAAGAACATCGATCAGCAGAAGGCTTTCCAGGCCCTTCAACCCTATTGCGGCTCCATCAACTTCATCAAGCTGTCGAAACTCCGCATCCTGACGGGACTGATCCGTGCTTTCTTCAAGGGGTTGCCCATGCAATGCGGCTATTTCTACAACCGCCAAGCCGCCCGCAAGGTGGATACCCTTATTGCCAAGCACCAGCCCGACATGCTCTATGGACAGCTAGTCCGCGTGGCCGAGTACATCCGCCACAAAGACATCCCGAAAGCCATTGACTATCAAGACGTTTTCTCCTATGGCATGAAACGCCGCCGCGATATCGCCTCGTGGATCACCCGGCCGGTCTACCATATGGAATACCAACGGCTGTGCCGTTACGAGGCCAAGGTGTTTGACGAGTTTGACGTAAAGACCATCATCAGCCAACCCGACCGCGACCTCATCCCCCACCCCAAGCATGAGGAAATCTTGATCATCCCCAACGGCGTGGACCATGAGTATTTCAGGCCCCGGCAGGAGGAGAAACGCTACGATGTGGTGTTCACCGGCAACATGAGCTATGCTCCCAACGTGAACGCTGTGGATTATCTTTCCAATGAGATTCTGCCAATAGTATGGAAAACACTGCCGGAAGCCAAGATGTACATCGCCGGTGCCACGCCCGACCCCAAGGTGAAGAAAGCCGCTTCGGACCGTATCGTGGTGAGCGGCTGGCTCGATGACATCCGCGACGCTTATGCCCAGAGCCGAGTGTTCATCGCCCCGATGCGCATCGGCACGGGACTGCAAAACAAGCTGTTGGAGGCCATGTCGATGGGATTGCCCGCCATCACCACGCCCTTGGCCAACGCCTCATTGGGTGCCAAGCCCAACGAAGAAATCTTGGTCGGCAACAACGCCGAGGAGCTGGCGAAGCATATCATCACCCTTTTGACTGACCAAGGGAAAGCAGCGCAGATCGCCCAAGCCGGTTACGACTTTACCAACCGCGTGTATGATTGGGGCAAATCTACCGAAATACTAGAATCAGAAATGAAAAAACTCCTCACTCCTAACCCCTAACTCCTCACTATTATGGTTGACGACAAAAAAATCATCTTCTCGATGGTCGGCGTAAGCAAGATCATCCCGCCGTCGAGACAAATCCTGAAAGACATCTATCTCTCGTTCTTCTACGGCGCCAAGATCGGCATCATCGGCTTGAATGGTGCGGGTAAATCCACCCTGTTGCGCATCATCGCCGGCAAGGAGAAATCCTACAACGGTGAAGTGGTGTTCTCGCCCGGCTACTCGGTGGGCATGCTCGACCAGGAGCCGCAGCTCGACGACAACAAGACCGTCCGCCAGGTGGTGGAGGAAGGCGTGCAGGAGATTGTGGACATCCTCAAGGAATATGAAGACATCAACAACCAATTCGCCGAGCCCGACGCGGACTTCGACAAGCTCATTGCCCGTCAGGGTGAGCTGACCGAGCTCATCGAGCAGCACGACGCCTGGGAGTTGGACAGCAAGCTGGAACGCGCCATGGACGCACTTAACTGTCCCGAAGGCGACACCCCGGTGAAGAACCTCTCGGGCGGTGAGCGCCGCCGTGTGGCCCTCTGCCGCCTGCTGCTGCAAGAGCCCGACATCCTGCTGTTGGACGAGCCCACCAACCACCTCGACGCCGAGAGCATCCAATGGCTGGAGAGCCACCTGCAGCAATACAAGGGCACCGTCATCGCCGTCACCCACGACCGTTACTTCCTCGACCATGTGGCCGGCTGGATCCTCGAACTCGACCGTGGCGAAGGCATCCCGTGGAAAGGCAACTACTCGTCGTGGCTCGACCAGAAGACCGCCCGCCTCGCCATGGAAGAAAAGACCGAGAGCAAGCGCCGCAAGACCCTCGAAAGAGAGCTGGAGTGGGTACGCATGGCCCCGAAAGCCCGTCACGCCAAGGGCAAAGCCCGTTTGGAGTCGTACGAGAAGATGCTCAACGAAGACGTGAAGGAAAAGGAAGAGAAACTTGAGATCTACATCCCCAACGGTGACCGCCTCGGTGCAAAAGTCATTGAAGCACATGATGTTACTAAGGCTTACGGCGACAAACTATTGTTTGAAAACCTGAACTTCAGCCTGCCTCAGGGCGGCATCGTGGGTGTGATCGGTCCCAACGGCGCAGGCAAGACTACCTTGTTCCGTCTCATCATGGGCTTGGAAAAGCCCGATTCAGGTACTTTCGAGGTCGGCGAGACCGTAAAGATTGGCTATGTGGACCAGCAGCATGCCGAGATCGACCCGGAGAAGACCGTCTGGGAGGTCATCAGCGGTGGCAACGAGCTCATTCAGCTGGGCAAGCGCAGCATGAACTCCAGGGCTTACGTGTCGCGTTTCAACTTCGGCGGCACCGACCAGCAGAAGAAGGCCGGTGTGCTGTCGGGCGGTGAGCGCAACCGCATGCACCTGGCCCTCACCCTGAAGCAGGAAGCCAACGTGCTGCTTTTGGACGAGCCCACCAACGACATCGACGTGAACACCCTCCGTGCCTTGGAGGAAGGTCTGGAGAACTTCGCCGGCTGCGCCGTCATCATCAGCCACGACCGCTGGTTCCTCGACCGTGTAGCCACCCACATCCTCGCCTTCGAGGGCAACTCGCAAGTGTATTTCTTCGAGGGCAGCTACTCCGAGTATGAGGAAAACAAGCTGAAACGCCTCGGCAACGTCGAGCCTAAACGCTTCCGTTACAAGAAACTCAAAGAATAAGCCATGAGAAGATCCTGGATGATTGCAGTCTTGCTGCTGTTGATAGCCGCCGCCTGTTCCCACGACGTGAAGAAGCCCGAGGTGTTTCTCGACGAGCCTCGGATGATCGACATGATGACCGATTCCTATCTGATTGAAGCCCAGTTGAACCAGATGAAGGGAGAGGGCAAGGATGTTTCGGAGCTTCAAGGGGAGTATTATCGACAGTTATTCGAGCATTACGGCATCACCGACAGCATCTTCGAGGAGAACCTGAACTACTACACCCACCACCCCGATGTATTGGAACGGGTGATGGACTCGGTGACGAACCGGTTTGTGAAGGCCCAATAACAAAAAAAGCCCCGCCTGCGGCGTGGCTTTTTCATTCATAAGGTCTTTATTCAGGCTTTACGTCTTCCGGCACGGGACCGTATTGGTTCTCGTTGGGATCGCCTTCCTGGGCCCACCAGATGATGAGGATGATCTCACCTACCAGCGGGATGAGAGCGAGCAGCAGCAGCCAGCCGCTCTTGTTGATGTCATGCAGACGGCGGGCTCCCACGCCGAGGGTGGGAAGCAGGATGGCCAAGGACCAAATGATGCTCAGGATGGTGCCGACTCTGCCAAACCAGCCCAGAACGAAGCTGATGACAAAGCTGAACAGGAAGGCATACCAGAACTCTTTACGGTTGGCGCGGCCTTCGAAATTGATGTAGTTCTTTAAGTAAACGTGTTTTACTACAGCAAGAAATTCGTCCATTTTTCTTATTTTATTTAATTAAACATTAATGTATTAAGATTTTATTTAGTTCCCTACTTCGGAGATGAACTTGATACGCATGAGGCGCACTTCCGACTCGTCGTATTCGTCTTCGCCCAGTTCGCGCAGGGCCTGTTGCACGTCGTCCGACTCGGCTTCGTGGAAATAGTCGAGGATATCCTCTTGGTGGTACTCGTCGATGTTGTCCTGGATGTAGTAGTTCAGGTCGAGGCGGGTGCCAGAGGAGACGATACTCTCGATTTCGCTCAGCAGCTCGTCGAAGCTAAGTCCGCGGGCGTAGGCGATATCTTCGAGCGGGATGCGTTTGTCGATATTCTGGATGATGGCGATTTTCAGGGCCGACTTGTTGACCACCGACTTCACCACCATGTCATTCGGGCGGGTGATGTCGTTTTCTTCGACGTATTCCTTGATGAGTTTGATGAAGGGTTCGCCGAACTTCTCCGCCTTGCCTGCTCCGACGCCGGCGATTTGGGTCATTTCCTCTTTGGTGATGGGATATTGTATGGCCATATCCTCGAGAGAGGGATCCTGGAAAATGACGAAAGGCGGCAGGTTGTTCTGTTTGGCGATGGTCTTGCGCAGGTCCTTGAGCATGGTGAACAGGGTACGGTCGGTGCCGCTGTCCTTGCTCATGCCCATGGCCATGGCTTCCGATTCTTCGTCGTCGGTGTTGTCGTAGTCGTGGTCTTTGACCAGCATGATGGAGTACGGCTTCTTGATGAAGTCGCGGCCTTCTTTGGTGATTTTCAGGATGCCGTAGTTCTCGATATCCTTGCTCAACAGTTTGTGCACGAGGGCTTGGCGGATGATGGCAGTCCAATACTTCTCGTCATGGTCGCCGCCTGCGCCGAAGAACTCGTTGTCTTCCTGCTTGGCTGCCTTGATGTCGCCGGTGAGTTTGCCGGCAAGCAGTTCGGCGATATGTTTGGTCTTGAAGAGCTGTTTGGTCTCGACGATGGCTTCGAGGATCATCTTCATATCCTCTTTGCCGTCGAATTTCTCTTTGGGGAAGCGGCAGTTGTCGCACGAGCCGCAGTTCTCCTTGTCGTATTCCTCGCCGAAGTAATGCAGCAGCAGGCGGTGGCGGCACACGGCCGACTCGGCGTAGGTCACCGTCTCGTTGAGCAGTTCGCGGGCGATCTCCTGTTCGGCGACGTTCTTGCCTTTGTTGAATTTCTCCAGTTTATGGATATCCTCGTAATCATAGAAGGCGATACAGTTGCCTTCGCCGCCGTCGCGGCCTGCGCGGCCAGTCTCCTGGTAGTAGCCTTCGAGGCTCTTGGGGATGTCGTGGTGGATGACGAAGCGCACGTCAGGTTTGTCGATGCCCATGCCGAAGGCGATGGTGGCCACGATGACGTCGACTTCTTCCATGAGGAACTTGTCTTGGTTTTCCTTGCGCGTCTGGCTATCGAGGCCGGCGTGATAGGGCAGTGCGCGGATGCCGTTGACCACGAGGGTCTCGGCCAGTTCTTCCACTTTCTTGCGGCTGAGGCAATACACTATGCCGCTCTTGCCGGGGTTTTGTTTGATGTATTTGATGATATCCTTGATGACATCCTTGGTCTTGGGTCGGACTTCGTAATACAGGTTGGGTCTGTCGAACGATGACTTGAAGACCTTGGCATCCATGATGTCGAGGTTTTTCATGATGTCCTGCTGGACCTTCACGGTGGCGGTGGCGGTGAGGGCGATCACCGGCAGGTTCTTGCCGATGGCATCGATGATGGGCCGCAGCCGGCGGTATTCAGGACGGAAGTCGTGGCCCCATTCGGAGATGCAGTGTGCCTCGTCGATGGCCACGAACGAGATCTTCAGGGTTTTCAGGAACTCCACGGTCTCCTCTTTGGTGAGTGACTCTGGGGCTACGTACAGCATTTTGGTCTTGCCGCTTTTGAGGTCTTCCTTCACCTCGAGCAGCTCGGCTTTCGACAGCGACGAGTTCATTACATGGGCCACACCCACCTCGGTGCCGAAGTTGCGGATCATATCCACTTGGTTCTTCATCAGTGCGATCAGGGGCGACACCACGATGGCGGTGCCGGGCTTCAGCAGGGCAGGCAATTGGTAACAGAGCGACTTGCCGCCGCCTGTAGGCATCAGCACGAAAGTGTCGCTGCCGGCAAGCACGCTTTTGATGATGGCCTCTTGGTTCCCCTTGAATTGGTCGAACCCGAAGACATCCTTCAAAAGCTTGTAAATCGATGTTTCAATTTTTTTGGTCATTATTGCAATCTATTTCATAATCTTTCGTTATCTTTACAAAGTTAAATAGTTTTTTCCATAAAAGTCAAGAAAAACAAGAAAAAAATGCTTTCTTTCGAAGATATTCACAGAATAGCCGTTCAAGTGATTGAAAATGAAGCGTCTGCGATCAAAGGACTCGCTCCCTTGCTGGATCGGAGTTTCGGCGAGGTGGTGAAGTTGATGCTGGAGAGCAAGGGCAACATCGTGTTTTCGGGTGTCGGGAAGAGCGCCATCATCGCGCAGAAGATTGCCGCAACCATGAATTCCACTGGCACTTCTTCGGTATTCATGCACGCTGCCGACGCCATCCACGGCGACTTGGGTATCATCCGCGACGACGACCTGGTGGTGCTGCTCTCGAAGAGTGGCGAGACGCCTGAAGTGAAGGTACTCGTGCCTCTCATCAAGCTTCGTGGCAACACCATCATCGCCATCGTGGGCAACCGTGACAGCTATCTGGCCCGGCAGGCCGACCATGTGCTCGACGTCACCGTAGGCAATGAGGGCTTCCCCGGCAACCCCGCCCCCACCTCGAGTTCCACAGCCCAGCTGGTGATGGGCGATGCCTTGGCAGTGTGCCTGATGCAATGCCGCGGGTTCTCCACCGACGACTTCGCCAAGTTCCACCCGGGAGGTGCCTTGGGCAAGCAGCTTTACCTGCGCGTGAGGGACCTTTACGTCAACAACGAGAAGCCCGAAGTCGGTCCTGATGACAGCTTGGCCACGGTCATCATCGAGATGACCAAGAAACGTCTCGGCGCCGCCGTAGTCACCGACCATGGACAGCTTCTAGGCATCATCACCGACGGCGACCTGCGTCGCATGTTGCTGAAACATCCCGACATCGACAGTGTGAAAGCCCACGAGATCATGACCCCCCACCCGAAGACCATCGACGAGAACGACTTGGTGGCCGACGCCTTGCAGAAGATGCGGCACAACAGCATCACCCAGCTGCCCGTGCTCAGCAACGGCAGCTACGTCGGCGTCATCCATCTCCACGACATCCTAAAAGAAGGCGTATTATGAAGCTCTATACCCAACACCTAATTAAGAAATACAAGCAGCGCACCGTCGTCAACGACGTCAGCGTGGAAGTGAAGCAAGGCGAGATTGTGGGCCTGCTGGGTCCCAACGGGGCCGGCAAGACCACCACTTTTTACATGATTGTGGGCCTCATCAAGCCCTTTTCCGGCAAGGTGTTCCTCGAAGACCGCGAAATCACCGGCGAGCCTATGTATAAAAGGGCGCAGATGGGCATCGGCTACCTTGCCCAGGAGGCCTCGGTATTCCGTCAGATGAGCGTGGAGGACAACATCTTCTCGGTGATGCAGTTCAAGCACGGCATGACCAAGGAGCAGCGGCATGAGAAGCTGGAGTCGCTTCTCGACGAGTTCGGACTCCAGCATGTGCGCAAGAACAAGGGCATTCAGCTCTCGGGGGGCGAACGCCGCCGCACCGAGATTGCCCGTGCCCTGGCCGTCGATCCCAACTTCATCCTCCTCGACGAGCCCTTTGCCGGCGTCGACCCCATCGCCGTCGAGGACATCCAGCGCATCATCGCCCGCTTGAAACAGAAAAACATCGGGGTGCTCATCACCGACCACAACGTCCACGAGACCCTGTCCATCACTGACTACGACTACTTGCTCTTTAACGGTCAGGTACTCATGTCGGGCATCCCCGAGGAGTTGGCCGACAATCCCCATGTTCGCGACGTCTATCTCGGACACAATTTCGAGTTCAAACGGAAAGTATTCGATTAAGTCCTAAGGCCTGTAGAATAGCACCGACAGCAGGACGTAGAGCAGCAGGATGAAGGGCAGTGACTCGAAGCGGAACACGGCGAAGCCCGCCACTGCCAGGATCAGGAAGATCCATTTTACCTCGTTTCCCTTCCAAGCAGCCTTCTTCATCTTAAAGGAGAAAAACGGCCGATTGCACACCATCATGAACGAGAACAGCAGCACGATGCCGAGTCCCAGGTAAGGGCTCAGGACCGGTTGGCCCAAGAGGTCCAATTGCCAGAAAGCCAGAGGCAGCGAGGCCATGAAGATGGCCATGGGCGGGGTGGGCAGACCGATGAACGAGGTGGTCTGACGGTCGTCGACGTTGAACTTGGCCAGCCGCACAGCTGCGAACACTGGCAGGAGGAAGGCGAGACAGGCGAACAGCGACACGCCGGCCACGGGCCAAATGGGTTCGACCATCCCATCGCACATCAGCCGATACATGATACATCCCGGCGCCACGCCGAACGACACCACATCGGACAGTGAATCCAAGTCGCCCCCAATAGGCGAATGGGCGTCGAGCAGGCGGGCGGTAAAGCCGTCGAAGAAGTCGAACAGCCCCGCTGCGAAGATCATCACCGAGGCCATCACCGGCATACCGGCGAAGGTAAACAGGATGGAGAAGCATCCCGAGAGCAGGTTGCAGCAAGTGATGGCGTTGGGGATGTGCTGTTTCAGGCTCATGTCACTTCACTGCTTTCAAGGTAAACGACTCCGTGGGAGTTGCCACTTCGATCAGATACACCCCTGGGGCCAGTTGTTCCACCAGGTTGCCAATGCCGATGGCGGTTGTTTTACCGAGGTTATCAACCTTCTGTGCCACTTGGCGGCCCGTGATCGAATACACCGTCGCTGTGAGTTCGCCCTGCACTTCATGGTCGAACTCGATGCGGCTCTTGGGGCTGAGGGGGTTGCCTATCAAACGGGCGTGTGCGCCATGAACTTGATGCTGTGGCACCGAGGCGGCCGAGTATTCGTAGGGACCGATGTCGATGCGTTGATTGGAGACACGGCGAATACCGACGAGGTCAAAACCCTCCAGGAGGTCTTGCGGCATCTCCATATTGCCAGCGTCGCGGCAGGGGCTCTCCTCGCTAAGGCGGAAGTCATGGTGTTCAGCATCGACAAAGAGCGGGTCGTCGGTTTGGATATCCTCGAACACCTTGATAAGATCAGGGTTGGTGATCTGTTTGGTACCCCCTTCGATGAGACAGTTGCGGAATTCCGGTGCGTCGTCGTCGAAAGTCCACAGCCACATCTGGATGGTGTCGCGGCCGACCTCTGATGGTCCCGGGTAGTTGCCATAGACGATGCAGTTGGTCAGTTTTGGAGAGGCGTACTGGTAGAAAAACAGTCCATTACAATTCACGCCTTCAGACCTATTGTTGGTAACCAACATATTATATACCTCTGGAGAAGTGTCGATAAAGGCCAGACCCCCCGCAAAGTGAACGGAGAAGTTGCTGTCGAAGACGAGGTTGGAGAGTCGTCCCGGGAGGTGGTTGCTGCGCATCATATAGAGTCCGCCGCCGTTGAGGGCAATGTTGTCGGCAAACACAGCACGGTCGAGTACTACCGAGCAGCTATCGAAGCTGATGGCGCCACCGATGCAGCCTTCGCCCCTGTTGCGCAGGAATTCCATGACGCGAAGCTCCACATCGCATTTCAGGAACCGAAGTGCCGCACCGTATCTGGCATAGATGTTATCATCATTGAACACCCGATTGTCGTTGACGTTGCATTCGGTCATGACCACATGCGAATCGTCGGCGCTGATGGCGCCACCATGTTCCCTGGCGCGATTCCAGCGCAATGCGGAGTGGCTGATCACCACGTCGTCGCAGCGATCGATTTTCATGAGGCCGCCCTGCATATCGGTGGTGTCGGCTGCCTTGGCGTATTCCAGCACGCAGTAGTCGAATCTGACCTTGCCTGCCTTCTCCATGAAGAATCCATTCCAGCAGCCTTTTATTGAATTATACATGCTGAATCCGGTGGTATCGGCCACGGTGAAGCGGATGCTGTCGCCTTCGTTGCCCACAGCCTCGAAGCAGGCTCCATTGGAGATCTCGATTCCGTAGAAGCTATCGAACAGCACCACGGTCCCAGGCTTCACGGTCAAGAGGTCGATCACTTGAATGTCGTCGATCACCTTTACGGTGTCAGCATCCCAAATGCCCTTCTGCGGCCCTCCCACTTCGATGGTTTGGGCTTGGGCCATGAGGCCTGCGAGCAGGGCAGCAAACAATAGAATTCCAGTTTTCATGACGATTTGCAGTATGTTTCTGCAAAAATAACAAAAGTAATCTTACTTTTGCAAAAATTTCAGACATGACCGACATCAGGAACATCTCCATTGACGAATACGACTATCCCCTCCCCGAGGAGCGCATTGCCAAGTATCCTTTGGCGGAGCGTGACGCTTCCAAGCTGTTGGTGCTGAGAGGCGATGACCTTCAGGCTTCGCAGTTCAAGCACATCGGCGACTTCCTTCCCCAGAACGCCCTTTTGGTGTTCAACGAGACCAAGGTCATCCGTGCGCGTTTGCAGTTTCGGAAGGCCACAGGGTCACACATCGAGGTGTTTTGCCTGGAGCCTGACGACGATTACCAGATCGCTTTCAGTTCGTCGTCGCCGGTCCGGTGGAAGTGTCTGGTAGGCAATTCGAAACGTTGGCGTGAAGGCTCCTTGCAGATGCCCTTGAAAGTGAAAGGCGACGAGGTGATGCTGACTGCCGAGCGTGTGGCCAAGAACGACCAATATTCGGAGATCGAGTTCTCGTGGACCCCTTCGACGCTGCCTTTTGCCACTATCTTGGAAGCCGCCGGTGAGATTCCCCTTCCACCTTATTTAAACAGGGAGGCTGAGCCTGAGGACCGCGACCGTTACCAGACGGTGTTTGCCCGTTACGACGGTTCGGTGGCCGCTCCTACTGCGGGATTGCATTTCACCAAGCCTTTGTTGGAACGGCTTTGCCAGCAAGGCTTTGAGCTTGACGAGGTCACCCTTCACGTCGGAGCTGGCACTTTCCGTCCCGTAGCCACTCCCACGATTGGGGAACATGCCATGCATTCCGAGACCATCATCGTACGCCGGTCGCTCATCGAGAACCTTATGAGGCATCTCGGCGGCGACATCATCCCTGTGGGCACCACCAGCACCCGCACTTTGGAGAGCCTGTATTGGATCGGGATGATGCTGCACGAGCAAGGCATGACGTTGAGGGAACTCCATGTGGAGCAATGGTATCCTTACGAAGCGCACGCTGACTTGACTACCGCCGAGGCGTTACAGCATCTCCTTGACTATATGACGTTGCATCGGTTGACTCGTTTGGAGGCCAGCACGGCCTTGATGATCGCCCCCAGTTATCGGATGCGGGTCATCACGGGGTTAATAACCAACTTCCACCAGCCCAAGAGCACCTTATTATTATTGGTATCGGCGCTCATCGGTGACCGGTGGAAGGAGGCGTACCGGTTTGCCCTTGACAACGGGTTCCGGTTTCTCAGTTACGGTGACAGTTGTCTGTTCCTATAAACTTATTTGGCTATCTTGATTACGACGGGAAGGGCTTCATTGCCATTCTCGAAGTGGTAGATGGTGTCGCTGTCGCCAGAAACTTCGGTGGCGAGCGTCATCACATAGGTCTTTCCCGAGGAGAACACTTTGAAGAAACGGGTATCGTCCTCTGGGATGGAAGTGGTGTTGTTCAGGGTGCGGGTCACCAGGGCTTCGTTCTCGGAGACCGCTTCTTCCAGGGTCTGGCCCGGTTTCAGTTCATACACCTTGACCTCATACTCAACCACATCTCCTGCGGTCACGCCCTTGACGAGAGTCCATGACACGGGGAAGGTCTTGGTCTTCTGCACTTCAGGCACTGAAGTAGGGATTTCGTAATTGGCCGGGGCGTAGATGTCGTCGCCTGAGCGATCCACAGGGGCTTTCCATTGAGGTGTCGTGAAGGCGGGGGAATCCGGGTCGTTGCCCCATTGGAAGAAGACGCCAGTGGGATAGGCCAGTTCATCCTCGTTGTATTCGCGCGAGATGGTATCGTGGATATGTTCTGCCAGCATATCATTGACATAGAAGCTGGTGTCGGCGATCGAGTAGTCCCAATAGCCGGCGGTGAAGCTGCTGGTCAACTGCATATAATAGAGGTTGCCCTGCACCAATTTGTCGCCCAATCCTTTGAGGGTACGTCTGACCACCTCTTGATTGTGGCTTTCGGGGAGTTCGCCGAGTTCTTCGGCAAATAGCGGCTCATAGGCGGTGATGCTGTCGATGTCGTCGCTGACATAATCATACACCTCTATGGCATAGGAGATCTTTTTGAGGGCTTCATGCCGTGCAGGTGTGAAGGCAACCTCCAGGTCGTTGGACACGGGAAGGGTATAGTAGCCGTCACTCATGACATAATGGCGGTTGGGTGAGAAGCCCACGATTTCCTGGTCTTCCATTTCTTCGAGGAGGGTTTCCAGTCCCGACACTTCTTCGACGCCGCCATCCCAGACGGTGACCCCTTCAATGCCTTCGCTGACCTCGCCTTCTTCGCTTTCGTCGTCGACGACGTAGCCATAGCGTCTCTTAGCTTTACCCAGGGAGGATGAGGAGGATGAAAGCACGCCACCAGTGGTGTTGATGAGTTCGTGGTTCATTCCATCGATGTATCCTGAGTAATCATCGGGTTCGTCCCAGTAGAAAGGCATGGGCTGGCTGTTGCCTCCGTTGGCGATGATATAGGTATCGGTGTCCCTGTTGTTCCTGATGGGTTCAGCCTGCACTTGGGCCACATAGAGGGCACCGTGTTCGAGTTGCACTTTGAGGTCGCGGAGGGTGTCGAACACAGCGAAGGTCTCGTTGCGCACCTCGGCGGAGAAGATGGTGGGGTTGCGTTTGATGGCATCCTGATAGTTTTGGCCTCTCAGCACCTTCACCACTTTCAGCATGTACCTGAAGCGAGGGTTGTTGCCGGCGCAGTTGGAGATGACGGGGGTCCAGAAGAAGTTGATTCTCCGGTTGGGGGTCACCACCATGGCGCCATTGAGGGTAGGTTGTGCGCCCGACATGGGGGATACCAGTTCGGGAGCGGATCCCGAGTAGCACATCTCGAAGGAATTGCAAGGGCCGAAGGAGATCGGGACGCGGTTCGGGTTGTCCTTATCGCTCCAGCGGAAGATGTCCATGCAGAGCTGGTAGGTACCTTCGGGCATCTGTTGTGCGGCGAGGGGGTTGCGGTAGTCGATATTGGTTTCCATGCGTCCGTTCCTGAGTTGGCCGATCAGCACGTTCTTGTTCATAAGGTTGGCGCCTTCATGAATGTGAATGGGCTCGACAGGGACGGTTCCCGGTTTGGTACGGATATAGAAATCGCCTTCGTTGACTGAGAAATCCACGTCGTAGAAGATGTCGATGCCGTCGCTTCCGGCGCCGGTCACAATCAGTTGCACATTGAAGTAACGGAACGGGTCATCCAAATAGTTGCTTGCTGCCGTAGGCAGGGTGGCCACCTTTTGGGACACCACCACTTGAACAGTCTGTGCCGATACGGTCGTCAGTCCTGCGACGAGGGCCACTGCCAATACCAGAATTCGAAAAATGCTTTTCATATCGAGATAAGTTTTTATATTTCTGAAGGTTATCTATTCTTTTTTTTGATCACGCGTGAAGCGAAGCTATAGCTGTACTCCACTTGGAAACGGATGTCGGTATTGACGGCCACGTGTTGACCGATCACGATGTTGTCGCTATAGTTGCTGATGGCGAAGAAGACGGAGGCACGGTGGTGGTCCTTGTAGTTGAGCGAGGCGCCCACACGTGCGGCGACGGAGAGGTCGTTGGTCATTTCGGTACTGGCTTCTTTGCCCACGCGATGGGCGAGGTAGTCCAGCACATGTTTTTCGGAGTCCGAGAGTTCTTCGGTTTGGGTCTTTTCCACGTTGAAGGCCATGGTCAGCCTGGCGTTGCCCGAGAGAGTCAGGTCGTCGTTGTCGATGAAATTATAAGAGGTACCTCCAGTGAGGCAGTGGGAATTATAGCTATTGCCGATGGAGCGTGACAGGGAGTAGTCGTAATTGGCATCAAAATTAAGACGCGACCTGGTGAGATAGATTTCATAACCGACGCCGAAGCTCGTGGTGGTCACATCGAATCTCGACCCTTCCATGTACTTGTTGCGGTTCTTGTTTTGCAGGAGGTTGAAACTCAAGTTGAAGGTATGTTCGTTTTCGAGCGACAAGGTGTAGCTGGGGGTGACATCCAAGGAATGGGTAAGTTGGTTGATGCGGGTGCTATCGGGGACGATCAGCACGCCGTCGAGTTGTTTCTGGGTCACGCCGTTGTACATGACGCCCAGGGACACGTTCTCGCCGAAGAAGTTGCTCCAGCTGGCGGTGTACGATCCCACTTGGTTGGTGTAGATCTGTTTCTTATCCAGGTTGTCGCGTTGCAGATAGCCGTTCAGGGTCAGGAAGGCGGTATTGCCGAACATGGATGCAGCGAAATGGCCGCCGAAGGTCTGCGAGTTTTGGTTGAATCCGTTGGCGCCCAGGGAGACGTAGTCGTGTTGCACGAAGCGGTAGGTCAGGGTGGCGGTAATCGGTCTGGCGTTCACATTCAGCATGGCGTCGCCAGCGAAGCGCACTTCGCTGCCGTAGCGGTAGTTGAAGAATCCTATTTTTCGCATACCGCCCAGGATGCCATTGGCCAATTCCACGGTGCCGCCACTTCCTTCGATCACCACTGAATCGCGGGTGATGTCGGGGGTGAACAGACTGGCGCCCAAGTTACCTTCGAAAGTCACATAATCGCCGAAGGTGAAATGGCCTCTCAAACCCAGGGCCAGGTTTTCCTTGCCTTTGATGGTCGAGTCGCGCTCCACGAGCACGGTATCGATCTCGCCGGAGGAGAACACATTATACATATACCACTGTGACGGCAAGCTGTTCAGGTCGTCGGCGGCATGGAGGAGGCTGAAGTCCACATAGTTGCGGAAGCTACCGATGGCCATGTGGGCGGCGTAGGCCTTACGTTTGAACTGCGGGTAGGTCGTATAGGCCACGTTGTTCATGCCCAGCAACGAGTCGGAGAGGAATTGGATGGCATCGAGGTCTTCGTTGAGGTCGGTGCGGAAGGTGGTGGCATGGTCGAAAGTGCCGTAGAAGCCTCCGATGCGGAAGCTGTTGCCATTATATTCCATGCCGACGCCATCGAAGGAGATGCCGTTATAGGTGTAATTGGAGAAATTCATGCATGATGTACCGAAATGGAAGGTGAATTTTCTCCAGATGGGTCTGAAGTTGAACGTGACCGACGGTTCGGAGAAGCTGAACTGTTCGGCGCTCACGTTTATATAATTAAGGCTCATCGGGATGCTGATGCCATAGACATTGAAGGTCATATTGGCGTAGGCGAGGGCGGAAAACGGGGAGTTGTAATGCAGGTCGGCATTGTTCCACGATGAGGTTAGCTGGGTTCCGACCGTACCTGAAACCGTCAGGGGGTCGACGATGGTTTGACGATCAGAACTCTGTGACATTGAGGTAAATGGAAGACCAAACATCAATGCCAAACTAAAGATCAAAAAAGGTAAACTACGTTTCATGGCATAGATTTTTGTTGCAAATATAAAAAATAATTTGATTTTGGTACAAGATTTGTTATTTTTGCATTGTTGGATTTGAAAAAAACACTATCAACACTCATTATTAATAACTAAAACAAATTTATCATGAAAAAAGCACTTGTACTCGGCGTCTTGGCATTCTTCGCCATCAACACAGCCACTGTTCAGAACGTTAACGCTCAAGACAAAAGAACGAACCAAAAAGAGGCCACTACCGCCAAGAAGGACGGTAAAGAGAAGACCGGCAAAGCCACTATGGTGAAAACCACCAAGGCCGCCAATGACGCAAAGACCGCTGTTGAGCGCACTGCAGCCCCGGAACCTCAGAAACCCGCTGCAAAGCCCAAAATGGTGAAACCCTCCCAGGAGAAAGCCGCTTCGACTGAAAAGGCTGCCACCTCCAATACCGCCAATGGCACTGTTGGAGCTGAAGGAAAAACCACAATGCCCAAAGTGAACCTCCAGGACAAACCGAAAAATGTTGAGCCCACGAACGCCAAAAATGAGCCCAAAGGCAACATCACTGTCACCAACAAGGACAAGAAGGCTTCCTCTGAGCCCAAGGCTGTCATCAACAACGAAAAGCCCGCTACTCCAAACATTGGTGTCAAACCGAAACCCAAAACCAACGATGTGAAGAAAGAAGCTTCTGGCAACAAGAATGCCGAACGTTAATACGGCTTCTTAGAGGACAAAAAAACAGGCTCATGGAAAATGAGCCTGTTTTTTTTATTTGTTCCTACCCGAGAGCAGGTCCGCATATTGTCGCAGGTGAGTTTTGCGTTCTTCGGGGAGGTTCACTGCATCGAGCGAGGCGTAGGCTTGACGGTATTCGTCGGCCATCAGCCGTTCCACTTCCTCTTTCACGTGAAGCTCATCGTAGATGGCGATTACCTCATCGATTTTCCTTTGGGGGTTGATGGTCACTTCGCCTGAGAACAGTTTGGTGAGGTAATCCCGTTGGGCTGGCTGGGCCAGTTCCAAAGCTTTCAGGTACATCAGCGTTTTTTTGTTCTCCACGATGTCGCCGCCCGTCACTTTACCGAACAGGGCGACGTCGCTATAGCAGTCGAGGATGTCGTCTTGCAGTTGGAAGGCCATGCCGATGCCGATGCCGAAGTCGTAGAGCCTGCGCTGGTCTTTTTCATCGGCGTCGGCCACCACGGCGCCGATCTGGAGGCTGGTGGCCAGCAGCACGGCGGTTTTCAGGCGGATCATCTCCAGGTATTCGGGGATGCTCACCTCATTTCGGGTCTCGAACTCCATATCCATCTGCTGTCCCTCGCAGATCTCGAGCAGCACCTCGTTGAGCAGGCTGACGACCTCCACGGGCCGGTGGGTGCGGGTGGCGAAGTCATAGGCCATCACCAGTGCCGCGTCGCCCGAGAGGATGGCTTGGTTGGTATTCCATTTTTTATAAACGGTCTCCTTGCCACGGCGGATGGGAGCCTGGTCCATGATGTCATCGTGGATCAGCGTGAAGTTGTGCGCCGTTTCCAGGGCCAGTGCCGGATATTTGGCCTCGTGGTATTCGCCGCCGAACATGTCGCAGGCCAGGAGGCACAGCATGGGACGGAGGCGTTTGCCTGATTGCAGCACGGTGTAAGCCACTGGTTCATAGAGCCCTTCGGGGCTTCTATGGAAGTCGACACCCTGCATGAAGGCGTCGAAACGTTCCTTGAGTTGTTGAATCTTTTCCATAGCGCAAAGATACTGAATTTTTGGAGCGATATTTGTACTAATGTAATTTTTTGTATCCCAATTCTTGAACCATGAAACATTTCATCGTACCGATAGCTCTGCTGGCCTGCATCATGGCCACCTCGTGCAATACCAACAAGCGACTTTATGAAACCGGCGTTGCCTACCATCAGGCCAACCAGGCCGACCATGAGCGCATCATGGAGTTGAAGTCGAAAGGCAGTCCCGACGCCTGGCCTGAGATCTTCGAGCGCTATTGCAGCATCAAGGGCCGCAGCGACGAGATGGCGCATTTCCCACCGGAGGTGAAGCGCGAGCTCCGTTTCATGCCGTTGGATCTCAACGATGAGCTGACCCAGGCCCGCAACAAGGCTGAGGCCTATTTGGCTGCCAAGGCCAGTCAGGTGCTCAGCGGCCAGACGCCCGACGTGGACGAGGCCGACCGCCTCATCCGTCATTTGGAGCGGGTCAACCGCGACAACAAACAAATTAACGACCTCAAGTTGAAGTCGCTGGCACGGCGTTATGGCGACATCAGCCGGATGATGCACATCGAGGTGTTTGAGCGCCAGGTGGGGCCCAACCGCGACGAGACCGTGTCGTTCAAGGAAAGCCAAGGAGGCATGACCGCCACGGTCACCGACCACAAACTCAGCAAGACCGCCACTATCAAGGGCAAGGTCAACTTCATTGAGCCGAAGAAGCGGCGCATCGTTTTCTCGATGCCCTACGAGGTCAGTTCCAACTTCGAGCACACCTACTCCACTGTCGATGGGCCACAAGCAGCCTGTTCGGCGCAGACTCTGGAGAACCTGAAGCGGAAGCCGGTGCCCTTCCCCACCGATGAGAGCTTGATTGAGGATGCCCAAAATAAACTGGTGGATTTGATCTACCAAAAAATCCAATAAAAGGAAGTCGCGCCTCTCCGAGGCGTCAATTACCAGTGGAGGATTTTCTTGAAGTCGTAGACTTCGGGATTGGGTAGGTATTTGCTAGCGGCGTCGTAGTCGGCGGGAGTGAGGTATTGCAGGCCTTCGTTGAAGATCAGTTCGGCCTTGGGTCCGTTGAGGTTAACCAGGCGCGGTTTGATCTTGCCGTTCTCGTCTTCCACGTCCTTGAGGTAGAGCGGGATGATCTCGCCCTTCGGGTTGGTGGTGACCATAGCGCCGGTGACGCCTTGCAGGAAGAGTTTCTTCACGCCGTAGCCCAGCAGGGAGCAGTAGGTGAGGTCGTAGCCGTTGGGTTGGACGCAGCGGATGCCGTAGCCAATCTCGACGGGGCGACTCTTCACGCTGAGGCCGAGGAGTTTCAGGCGCTGTTGGAGCAACAGGTTGAAGATATGGGCCTTGCTCACGTTGCCCAGTTCAGGATGGCCGTGTTCATCGTAGGTGAAGGCCACGCCCGACTTCTCGATTTCGGCATCGGTCATGAAGTGGAACACGCCCTCGCTGATGATGATGACGCCATAGTCCACACCCAGGAGCTTGCGTTTGACGATGGAGCTCACCATCAGGTTGATGATGGCGTCGAGGGTGACCTCGGCTTTGTTGAACATCTCGGGGATGATCACCATGGGGCAGTGGCAGGCCGAGGTCATGCCGAAGGCCAGGTGGCCGGCTTCGCGGCCCATGGCGGAGAGCACGAACCAGTTGCCTGAGGTGCGGGCGTCTTCATAGACGGTCTGCACGAGATGCACGGCGGCGTCCTTGGCGGAGTAATAGCCGAAGGTCGGGTTGCCGTCGGGCAGTGGCAGGTCGTTGTCAATGGTCTTGGGCACGTGGATGTTCTGGATGGGCACGTTGTTGTCGCGCAAGAACTTGGAGATGCGGTTGGCCGTGGAGGCGGTATCGTCGCCGCCGATGGTGACCAGCAGCTTGATGTTGTTTTCCACGAAGAAGTCGGTGTTGAATTCTTCGTTTTTCGGTTTATAGCGGCTCATGCGGAGTGCCGAACCGCCTTGTTTCTGGATATCGTCGGCCCACATGAAGTCGAGTTCTTCCACTTCTTTTTCTTTTCTGAAGAGGTTCTTGTAGCCGTCGTGCAGTCCGAGCACGCGATAGCCGTCTTTAAGGAAAGTCTTGGCCACGGTGCTGATGACCGTGTTGATGCCGGGTGCCGGACCGCCGCCGGCGAGGATAACGATGGAGTCTTTCATGGTTTAGTTTTTTATTACGAGATAACGGAATAACGAGATAAGGAGATAACGATTTTTTACGGGATAACGATGTTATTCAATAACAAATTCGTCGCAGAAGATCCAGGCGGGTTGGCCGGCGCCGGGGTGCCAGTCAGGGCAGGTGCCGATGTTTTTGGCGGCCATCTTCACGTAGCGGGCTTCGCAGCGCGGGCGCACTCCCAGTTCTTGGACGACAGCGTCGTCATCAGCTTGGTCAACGTAGTTGATGGCTTTGCCGACGCTGCGGAACTTCTTGCCGTCGTCGCTGACGAAGAATTCCACTTCCTTGGGCATGAAGATCCAGGAACCTTGTTCTTGCAGGAAGCCACCTGCCAGACGATTCACCTTCATCTTGGTGCCCAGGTCGATGGTGGCCACCAGGTCGACGCCATGATAGCCCTGCCATACGCCCGTGCGGAAGTTGTCGCCGCCACGCTGGTGGTCGATGAGGGCTTTCAGCCCGCCGGCTTCATATTGGTTGGAATAGGGATGCTCCAATTTGACGGCTCGTTTGGCGTCGATGAGGTAGAAGCTGGCCTCAATGGGACGGCTCCACTGGCCATTCTGCAGGGCAGCGGCACGTACCTGGGTGGCTTTCTTCAGCACGATAGGCTTGGTGTATACCATGCTGTTCTCGTTAGGCTCGGTACCATCGAGGGTATAGTAGATCTGGGTACCTTCGACGGGATGGCTCATGGTGAGTGTAAGGCTGTCGAAGAAGGTATTCGACTCGGCGTTGATGGCCGGTACCACCAGGATGCTCTCGCCGGGGATGCGCACCACGGGGCAGTTCTCGGGTTGGGTAGCCCAAGGCGAGTCGGGGGTGGCGGTCATGGTGAACACCAGTTCGCCGCCGTTGTAGACCTCGTCGAAGGTGATGAAGCTGCGTTCAAGGGCTTTCCCATTGAGTGTCGCCGACTTCACATAGCAATTCTGGGGGCTCAGGTTTTTGGCTTTCACGACGAAATGTTTGCCATTGTCGAGATTGACGGTCACCTTATCGAAACGGGGAATTCCCAGCACATAGTAACCCGAGGCTGGGGTGGCGGGATAGAAGCCCATGGCGGAGAAGGCGCCCCAGGCCGACATCTGGCCGCAGTCCTCGTTGCCGCAGAGGCCGTCGCGCTCGTCGGTGTAGAACTCGTCCATGACCTGTTTCACATAGTGTTGGGTCTTGGTGGGTTGACCGATGAAGTTGTACATATACACGGTGTTATGGCTCGGCTCGTTGCCGTGGGCATATTGGCCGATGAGGCCGGTGATGTCGACTTGTTCGCGGCCGGTGAGTTTGCTCGATGCGGTGAAGAGGCCGTCGAGTTTCTTGCCGTATTCTTCCCAGCCGCCCATCATGTCGATATGGGTGTTGATGTCTTGGGGGACGAAGAAGTTGTATTGCCAGGTGTTGGCTTCGGTGAGGGTGAAGTTGACCTGGGTGGGGTCGAAGGGTTGCATATAGCCTCCGTTGCGGCGACCTTGGAAGAACTTGTTCACTGGGTTATAGAGGTTCTTGTAGGCCTGTGCCCTAAGGTAGAACTCCTCGGCGATGTCGGTCTTGCCCATGGCTTCGGCCATGCGGGCCACGCACCAGTCGTCATAGGCGTATTCGAGGGTCTTGGAGACCGCTTCGCCTTCCATGTCGACGGGGATGAAGCCGTATTTCACGTAGGCACCCATGCCGCGGCGGTCTTGGCGTGACGAGTTGACCATAGCTTCAAGTGCTTTGTCATAGTCGAACCCTTGGATGCCGGCGAAGTAGGCGTCGGCGATGACTGGGATGGCGTGGTTGCCGATCATACAGTGCGTCTCGCAGGCGGCCAGTTCCCAGATGGGCAGCATGTGTTCTGGATCCGTTGAGTAGTTATTAATAAAGGTATTGATAAAGTCTACGGTACGTTCACGTTGGATCAGGCTAAACAGGGGATGGAGGCTGCGGAAGGTGTCCCAGAGGGAGAACACGGTATACATAGGCCGTTCGGAGCGGCGGATGCCGAGGTCGTGGGCGCGGAAGCGTCCGTCGGCATCGGAGAACAGGTTAGGGGCGATCATGGCGTGGTAGAGGCAGGTATAGAACACGCGTTTGTCGGCTTCGTCTTTGCCTTGCACTTCGATGCTACTCAGTTCGTGGTTCCATTGCTCGTAGGTTTTCCGGGCCAGGGCATCGACATCGAAGTCACCGTCGGCGAGTTCGGCCTTCAGGTTGTTTTTGGCTCCTTCGGCGTCGACAGGTGAGATAGCGATACGCATCACGACCGGTTCGCCCTCTTCGGTATCGAACACAAACGTGCCGTTATGTTGTTCGTCGATGTCGTACGACTTCAAGGGTTTGGAGAACTCGGCATAGAAATAGAGGTATTGGTCGTGGGCCCAGTCGCGGGTATGGCGGAAGCCTGCGATGGCGGTAGGTGATTCCACATCGAGTGTGGATTCGTACACAAACTCATCGTTGACGCCTTGTACCATATTCAGCAACAGTTTGGCTTGATCGGTCTTGGGGAAGGTGCAGCTCATGAGGCCCACACGGTCACCTGCGGCCAGGGCCACGACGACTTGGGGGTTGTCGAATGCCACGCTGTAATAGCCAGGCTTGGCCCATTCGTTCTCATGGTTGAAGCCGGCGCAGACGGCGTCGCCCACCGCTGGGGTGAAGCGGAAGTCGCCATAGTCGGAGCATCCGGTGCCGCTGAGGTGGGTGGTGCTAAAACCGAGGATGGCGTTGTCGGAGGTATGGTAGCCTGAGCAGCCGTCCCAGTCGTTCATGCGGGTGTCGGGGCTGAACTGCATCATGCCGAAGGGGGCGGTGGCGCCAGGGAAGGTATGGCCGTGGCCGCCGGTGCCGATAAAAGGATCCACATATGATGCCGGCTCGTTGGCAGGCTGTTTATTGCATGCTGCCAGGGCGAGGATGGCGAGCAAGAAAAAGAACGATTGACGTTTCATGGCAAGATTTTTGTATTGATTTTGAATTTATGCTCAAAAGTAGGAAAAAAATCCAAAAAGCAACACGAAATAAAAACTTTTCTTTATCTTTGCACGTTAAATGGTATTACCAGACAAAAAGAAACACTAATCATTATTCACTAAAACTATTATCAAATGAAAAAAGTTCTTTTACTTTCATTGAGCCTTGTGCTGGGTTTCAGCGCATTTGCTCAGAGACAAGTCATCAAGAATGATGCTCGCCAAGCTACCGCCAGCGCCAAGAAGGTCGCTGTTGGCAAGGAGCTGCCCACTGAAGCTTCAAGCTTCACCCCCCAGGCCATCCATCAGAGTGTTGTCGTCAACAGATGGGATGACATGGAAGACGCCGAGACCATGGAGACCACCTATGACCTCCAGTCGAACCAGTTTGTTGCCAACCGTATGTTCCAGCGTAGCGACGGTGCAGTTGCCGTTGTTGCCACCATGTCACACGAGGACAACCTGACTGCTTCAGACCGTGGTACCGGTTACAACTTCTTCAATGGCAACAATTGGGATGATCAACCCGATGCCCGTATTGAGTCATTCAAGACCGGTTGGCCTTCAATCGCCCAATGGGGTGAACGCGGCGAAATCGTCCTCTGCCACGGCAACAGCCACATGCAGTGCTTCACCAGAGAAGTCGCTGGCGAAGGCGAATGGCAGTACATGGGTTACCTTCCGGATTTCCCCGATGGCTATCCTTACAGCGAATACCCCACCTGGCCCAGAGTGGTGACCTGTGGTGACAACCACAACATCATCATTGCCGTGGCTGCCCTTCAGCACTCCATCAGCTCTGATGAGACCGATGTCCGCACCTGCTTCTGGCGTTCAGAAGACGCCGTCAACTGGACCTGCTCCTATGGTCCTATCGCCGACCTCGGCCTTGGCTATGAAATCGGCAACTTCTCCGCTGATGACTACTGCTTGGCCGCCAATGGTCACAACGTCGCTCTGGTCTACTCCGGTTGCCTGACCAACAGCCTCTGGCTGTTCAGCTCCACCGACGATGGTTTGACTTGGACTCCTACCAAAGTTTGGGAACACCCCTTCGAAGGCCACGAGCTTGACGAAGAAGGTCTGGACTACGGTGACACCCTGTTCGCTCCCATGAACAGCTCCGTCGTCATTGACAACAATGGCGTCACCCATATCGCCATGAACACCTTTGAGTTTACACACACGTCCGATAATCAGCCCGGTTACTACACCTATTGGTCAGGCCGCAGCGTTGACGGCATCCTCTACTGGAACTCCACTCAGGAAGCTCCCATCCAATCCCCTGACGGCAACCCGTTCCACGCTGCTCGTCTGTGGTGGCCTATCGTTGGTCAAAGCGGATACGTCCACATGGAGAACGACTCCACCAGATGGATTGGTATGATCCCGATGTACGAAGATGAAAACGGTTCCCTCATCGACTGGGACAACGACAAGTTCTACAACGACAACTACCACAGCAAGTTGTACGGCGCTTCAGGTCATCCGGTCCTTTCATGCGATCCCAATGGCAACCTCGCCTGCGCCTTCTCAGCACCTATCACCAGACGTACCAACGAAGCTGGCGGTTCGGAATATTACTGCAGAAGCATTTACGTCAGCTACAAGAATGTTGACGAGGACTACTGGCATCAAATTGAGGACGACCTGACCGACGACAATGTCAACTTCATGTACATGTTGACCGACAACCTCTTCACCATCTCCGTCCTGAACACCATCAACGACGGTGAATTCTGGTTCGGCTTCCAGAGCGACGATGAAATCGGTTTCGCATGGGGTACTGATCCCACTCAGGCTGCTACTTCCACCAACGTCATCCACGCCTGCAAGGTGATTGCTCCTGCTGAATTTGTGAACGTTCCCGAGAACAATGACGCCAAGGATGTGGTTTACAACATCTATCCCAACCCCGCCACTGACTACATGGTTGTGAGCTCAGCCATGGACGCCGAGGCCACCATCACCATCGTCAACCTCGTTGGCCAGACTGTGAAGCAGTTCAACCAGCACCTTGGCACTGGTGACAACACCATCAACATCGACCTCAAGAGCGGTGTCTACTTCTGCACCATCAGCGCCAATGGCTTCGACAAGACCGTCAAAGTCGTTGTGAAATAAACACTGACCTTATCCATTTGAAAAAACGTCTGGCATTTTCTGCCAGACGTTTTTTTACGACCCATGGCTGAAAACACCCGCATCACCCTGTTCGCCGAAGTTCTGCTGCCCGTCCCCGTGCCGGGCACCTTCACCTATCGTGTACCCTATGTGCTCAACGACAGCATCCATGTAGGGCAAAGGGTGGCGGTGCAATTCGGCAAGACCAAGATCCTGTCGGGACTGGTAGTGGGCATCACCGACAAGGTACCCCAGATGGAGGTGAAATACCTGATCGACCTCCTCGACGACCAGCCTGTCATCAACCCGGTGCAGTTGCGGTTTTGGGAATGGGTCAAGAGCTATTACCTATGTCATCTCGGTGAAGTCATGCAGGCGGCGCTGCCTTCGGCATTGAAGCTGAGCAGCGAATCGAAAGTAGCCCTCTCGCCCGACTTCGTCATCGACAGCATGGCGCTCAACGACTATGAATACCTCATCGTGGAGGCCTTGCAAACCCAGCCCAAGATCGCCATCAGCGAGGTGAGCAGGATCATCGGCTTTAAAAAGGTGATGCCTCTGATTCGCACCATGATGGAGAAAGGCATTCTGGTGATTGAGGAAGAGCTCAACGAGAAATACAAGGCCCGTTACGAGCGTTTTGTGCGCCTGGACGGGGCTTATCGTGACGAGGAACGTTTGCAGGAGCTGATGGACCAGCTGACCAAACGTGCCTACAAGCAGCTGGAGGTGCTGCTCGCCTACCTCACTTTGGGCGGTGACTGCGACAACGACATCAAGGCTTCTGAGCTGTTGAAGAAAGCCCAGGCCACGGGCAATATATTGAAATCCATGGTCGAGAAGGGCATATTCGAGGTTTATGAGCGTCAGGTGAGCCGCCTGAAGGACTTCAAGGCACAGATCCCGGTGGCGGACATCCAGCTCACAGAGGCCCAGCAGCAGGCCTTTAAAGAGATACACGAAGGTTTTGAGGCCAGCCAACCCGTCTTGCTGCACGGCGTCACTTCGAGTGGCAAGACTGCGATCTACATCAAGCTCATCCAAGAAGCCTTGGACGAGGGAAAACAGGTGCTGTACCTCTTGCCTGAGATTGCGCTGACCGCCCAAATCATCAACAGGCTGAAGCAATATTTCGGCGACAAATTGGGTGTATACCACTCGCGTTACGGTGCCAATGAGCGCGTGGAGGTGTGGCAGCAGGTGAATGACTTCGCCAAGAGCCAGTCGCCGCAACGTCAGGTCATCATCGGGTCGCGTTCTGCCATCTTCCTCCCCTACTCCAATCTCGGATTGATCATTGTCGACGAGGAGCACGACAGCAGTTTCAAGCAGGTGGACCCCGCGCCGCGTTACAACGCTCGCGATGCCGCCATTGTGCTGGGCGCCATCCACAAGGCCAATGTGCTGCTCGGTTCGGCCACGCCGTCGTACGAGAGCTATTACAACGCCTTGAACGGCCGTTTCAAGCTGGTGGAACTCATGCAACGCTACGGGGGTGTGGAGATGCCGGAGATCATCCTCAGCGACATGAGGGTGGAGCGGCGAAGGAAGACCATCCAGGCCGATTTCGGCAGTGTGTTGCTCGATGCCGTGAAGGAGACCTTGGCAGACCGGCATCAGGCCATTTTGTTCCAGAACCGGCGCGGTTTTTCGCTCCGGGTAGAGTGCGACGATTGCCATTACGTGCCCCAATGCATCAACTGCGACGTCAGCCTCATCTACCACAAGCAGCAGAACGTGTTGCGCTGCCATTACTGCGGTTACACCGCCAGTGTGCCCGCCGAGTGTCCCAGCTGCCACAGCACCAATCTCAAGATGCACGGCTTCGGCACGGAGAAGGTGGAAGAAGACCTGAAGATCCTGTTGCCCGAGGCCAAGGTGGCCCGCCTCGACTTGGACACCACCAAGTCGAAGACTGACTACCAAAGCATCTTGGAGGCGTTCCAGGAGAAGGATACCGACGTGCTGGTGGGCACCCAGATGGTCACCAAGGGCTTGGATTTCGATGCGGTGAAGGTGGTGGGCATCCTCAATGCCGACAACATGCTGTCGTTCCCCGATTTCCGTGCCCACGAACGCAGTTTCCAGCTGATGGCCCAGGTGGCTGGTCGCGCGGGACGCAAGGGTAAGCAGGGGCGTGTCATCATCCAGACCTATGAGCCGGGTCATCCCGTATTGCAAGATGTATTGCGCAACGATTTCAAGGGATTGTATGGAAAGCAGATGGCCACAAGGCAACAGTTTGGCTATCCGCCTTTCTACAGGCTGGTCATGATTCGGCTTAAGCACAAGGATTTCCGCAAGCTCAACCCTGCGGCGGCGGAGCTGTCGAGCCTGTTGCGGCCCATTTTCAAGCAGGATTTGCTGGGTCCGGAGTACCCTATGGTATCAAGGGTTAAAAACCTGTATATCAAGCAGATGCTGGTCAAATTCAACCGAGAGCACAACGCACAACAAGTTAAAGATTTGATTATCAATAAAATACATCAATTCCAATTGATGCCGGAATACAAATCCGTGATTGTCCAGATTGATGTGGATCCGATTTAATGGGAATTAACGGTGGTGTAACCGATTAATTCGTCATAGCCTTTAGAGGCGTTGTAGTAATAGAAATAGATTTTATAGAGGTTTTGGGTATCCCAGAGGTTGCCTTCGGTGAGTTCGGTGGATACCAGGCCTGTGTCGCGGTCGGCGGTGACGAACAGGAAGTTGTAGTAGCCTTGTTTGAGGAGCATTTGGCAGAGGTAGCCATGGAGCTCGTAGTTGTATTGCATGAGGTTGCGGTCGTCGAACTGCCAGTTGTTGGCGGCGCCCATCACATACATATCCTCGTGGGTGAGTGGCGCGGGCCAGCGGAGGAAGAGGTTGAGCCAAGCGTAGTCGGCTTCGGTGTTGGTCTCATGGCCTTCGTTGGCGATATAGACATATTTCTCGCCGTGGATGTCTTCGTAGGTGACGTAGGGTTTGCGGGCGCGCGGGTCGCAGATGGCGTAGTCAACCACGTAATAGTCGTCGGTTTGATAGATATGGGCGATGTTTTCGGAGTTGAAGTAGAAGTTGCTGAAGTTGACGCGGCGGTATTGGTTGGCGGCTTCGAACACGGTCATGGGATCATGTTCGTAGGAGATGTAGTCGGGGTAAACGAAGGAGGGTTTCATGCCGACGGAGGCATTGTCCCAGCGGCCGTTCTGGCGAATGGTCAGGTTGGAGTAGTCTTGGATATTGCCTCCCATGATGCTTGACATGCTCACTTTGACATTGAGTTGGTGGTGGGTATCGCTGAGGCTGAGATCGTCGCAATAGCGCGGCACGGAGGCGTTGATGGAGGCTTTCTCGTCGAGCACCATGAAGCGTCGGGTGAAATAGAGGTCGGAGGGGTCGTCGCCGTAGACGATGAGCAGGTAGTTGCCTGACGCCACCGGCATCATATCGGCTTCGGGGAAATTCAGTTGATAGTGCACGTAGTCGACGAGGGTGTTGCGTGAGAACTCGTAGTTGTCGATACGGCCATATTCATAACCGGAGGCGTAGTTATACCGTTGGATTTCCGTGGGGAACCAGTCGTTGGTGCAGTGGATGAAGGTATAGTTCAGCACTTGTCCTTCGGAGCCCAGAAGGTCGAAGGCGAGGGTGAGCCGTTGTTGTGGCTGGTCGAGTGGGATGAGCGGGTCTTCGAGTTGGTTGCCGTCGGCGTAAAGCAGCACGGTTCTCACCGATTCCTTGTAGTCAAGGTCATCGCAGGGCAGGTCGAAATCCTGTCCGAAGGCATTCCATGCGACGAGGAGGAGGGTCAGAAGAGTGAGCGCCCGTTTCATGGTTGGCTCAGAGTTGGCTGGTGATGCGGTCGCGAATTGCGACGAACTCTTCCGGTGTGAGTTTGAGGTGTTCTTTTCTGAAGTCGAGGTCGCCTTCCTGGTTGATCGGCACCAGGTGGATATGGGCGTGGGGCACTTCGAGGCCAATGACGGCCACGGCGATGCGTTTGCAGGGGATGGCTTTTTCGATGGCGGCGGCCACGTGTTTGGCGAACACCATCATTTGGCCAAGTTCTTGGTCATCGATATTGAAGATGTAGTCGGTCTCGTGTTTCGGCACGACGAGGGTATGGCCGGCTGACAGCGGGTTGATGTCGAGGAAGGCGAAGAACTTGTCGTTCTCTGCAATTTTATAGCAAGGGATTTCGCCTTGGATGATTCTGGAGAAAATGGTAGGCATATTATTGACGGGTTATTTCAAGGACTTCGAAGATCATTTTACCGGCGGGGACGACGATTTCGGCCATTTCGCCGACTTTTTTACCGAGGAGGCCCTGTCCGATGGGGGAGTTGATGGAAAGTTTTCCTGACTTGAAGTCGGCTTCTTTTTCGGGGACGATGGAATAAGTCATGGTCGCCTTGGTTTTGGTGTTGCGGATTTTCACGGTGGAATAGAGCAGCACTTTGGACGTGTCGATTTTGGACTCGTCGAGGACGCGAGCGTTGAAGATGAGGTCTTGGAGGTCGGCTATTTTGGCTTCGAGGAGGCCTTGTGCTTCCTTGGCGGCGTCGTATTCAGCATTTTCGGAGAGGTCGCCTTTATCGCGGGCCTCTTGGATGGCTTGGATGATTTTCGGGCGTTCGCGGAGGATGAGGTCATCGAGTTCATCTTTCAGTTTCTGCAGTCCTTCCGCGGTAAAATACTTGATTTCTGACATAGTATATTAATATTTTTAAAACAGCGAAAAAAGAGACCCTTACCGGAATAAGGGTCTTCTTTTTTTCGATGTGCAAAGATACTAAATTTTTCTTAAATGTCGCAAAACATTTTTAGAAAATAAGTCTCACGCCGATGCTGTGGGTGCCTTTGTAGCTATAGGTGTTACGGAAGGCGTAGTCGACGGCGAGCACAGGGGCGTCCTCACTCTTCGAGATCGGGACCTGGACGGAGGCGCCTGCGTGGAGGCCTTTGTTGAGGTTCATGCAGTTGTCGTCGAGGATGCCTTTGAACAGGCCGCTTTCGAAGACGTAGCCGCAGCGGACGAGGAACCATTCTCTCCAGCTGTATTCAGCACCAAGCACGTATTGGTCCTTGGTGAAGGAGTTGGAGATGAAGTTACCAGCGAAGGTGATGCGTTGTTCTTCGGCGAAGTGCCAGTCATAGGCGGCGGCGATGCTCAGTTGGGTAGGCAACTCGAACTGGTCGGCGCGTTGGATGACGGTCCACTGGAGTGAGCTGTTGGGATAGAAGTAGGCTTTGAACGAGAGACCGTCGCCTGACATGGTCATGGTGGGTCCAATGTTCTTCAGGGTGATGCCGAAGTGGATGTTGTCGAACGGTCCGGTGACGTATTGGATACCGGCATCGAGGGCAACGCCGACGGCGCCCATGTTAGCGGTTGAAGCCGCCGCTGATGCTGTTGGAGAACGACTTGGCGAAGGCGATGTTAATGTTCATCAGGCTAGGTTTGAAAGTACCCAGACCGGAGCCATCGGGGCTGTCTGTGGTAGTCTCTTGGATTCTACCCGGGTTAAGGGTGAAGAAGGAGAGGCCGAGTACGCTCGACTCGCCCACGCGGACGGCGAGGCCGAAGGCTGAGATTCTCACGTCGGAGCCTTTCAGCCAGTCGGTATGCGAGAAGTTGACATCGAGTGACTTGATGCCCGAGAGGCCGGCGACGTTGCCGTACATGGCTTCGACGCCTTTCACGAACGACATGCCTGCGTTACCCCAGCCTGCTGAGGCAGCATAGGGGTTGATCAGCAATTCGGGAGCGCCGGCTTGGCCTGAACGGTCCTCATTACCTGCAAATGCCTTGGGAGCGCTGACACCCAGGATGAGTGCGAGGCTCAATACCATATATCTAAATGATTTCTTCATGATTCTGATAGTTTTAAAGTTAAGCATTTTCACGATAAATTAGAACGTATTCAAGTCGATTAGACGCATTGCACCGAAGAACTTGATGGTCCGTTCGCCGCCGCTGGTGTTGTCCTTCACATGGATCAGATAGAATCCGGAGGCGACAGGAGTGTTGGCGAAGTTGGTGAGATCCCACTCGATGGAGGGTAGTTCGTTATCCTTCTTGAACTGGCGGATCTTGGTGCCGCTCAAGTTGTAGATGGTGACCGTACAGTTGTTCGGCAGGTTGGTGATCTTCACCTTGTTGTTCAAGGCGTTGCTTTCGTATTCAGAGAAGGCGTAGTAGGGGTTCGGTACGACGTTGATGAGGTCGAGGTCTTCAATGGTCTTGAGGGAATCGTTCAGGACCGGTTCAAGGCCTTCGATGGCGAACGAATACATCGGATACTGGTTGTTGATATCCAGATCGGCATACAGCGAATCGAGCGGCATGTTGGCATAACCTCTTTCGTAAGGTTTAGCCACACGGATGCGGATCTTGGCGTCGTTGCCTTCGGGCAGCCAAGGCGTACCTTCGACGGCCATAGGCATACCGACGTACATGGCTTGGCGCCACAGGAAGCGTTTCAGTGTCTTCTCGTAGCTGGAGTTGTTCTGGAAGGTGAACAGCATATTGAAGAAGTACTGACCTGCGTCGTAGGCCGGGCAATAGAACCTGGTGGCCGGCAGCGGCGATGAGGCCGGGATGTCGGTAGGTTTATCCATACCGAGGATGTAGACATAGTGTTTACCTCCGAAGACGGCTTCACGGTCGATTTGACGGTAGATGACAGGATCGTAGTATTGCGAGTTGTCGCCATAGATTTCGTCCACGGTGTTCTTGAGCACCGCCGGAGGATTGAATTGCATGTCGCGGCCGTTGAGGTCTTGCAGGTAGGAATCCTCACCGTAGACAATGTTCAGGCGGGCGCCGGTCTCGATGTCGATGACGTAGCCCGGGAACCAACCCATACCCTGAGGTGAGATGTAGTTGGCAGCTTCGGGATCGTCGCTGACGAACATAGCTGCGGTGTCATTTTCCCAATCGCAGAACGGCTGACCGGTAGTAGGATCCAGATAGGGGTTACCGTCCTTGTCAATGGAGGCGGCTTTTCTCATCTGGAACTGTTTGGCACCATTTTGTGACAGTTTCTCATCGGGGCAGAGTTCCACGACGGGGCAGCGGGTCCACTTGGACCTATCGGCGGTCAGCACGATATCGACGCTGTTGGTCTTGGCAAAGTATTTGTCGGAACGTGCGGCTGAGACCGGCACAGGATACACGGAGTTGTTCTGCTGTGCGCAGAGGGTCAGCGGTGCCCAGGTTCTGTTGGCGATCTTTTCAAATGCCTCATTGGGGTCGTATGACACCATCTTGGCGTTCATGTTATAGTCGTTGTTGGCGACATTCTCATAGTCGTAATAGGTACCGGCGCGGATCCAGTCGAGTTCAGAGCCTGGCAGATCCTTATCGCGGATACCATCCAGCCATTTCTGCGTACTGTCTTGGAACGACAGTGAGGAGGTGATCATGCCGCTGTTCTTGGCGAGTGCTTCGTAGGTGGCATAATACGGATTGGCGGTATTGGAGTTGTCGTAGAGATAACCGACGAAGGTGGGGCCGATGTTCCAAGGCTGTTCAACGGTGATGGAGATACCTCTATCGATGAACATCTGTTCATTGGCATAGGTGGTGATGGTATCGCTCTGGAACACGACGCTGTCTTCCGATTTGAGATCCCTCATAAACCAGTGGGATGCCATACGTGTGGCTTTACTACCTTGGTAATAGTGGACGCCGTCATCGGTTAATTGAACCGAGTTATTGGTAGAGATGTTATAGGTCGTTGATTCGAAGAGGGTATCGAACCAAAGTTCATATTCGGTGGTCTTCACGTTCAGCGGGTCGATGACTTTCACGTTGAGGGGACCGTATCCGACTTCATAGCGCGGGTGGTAGACCACCGGGTAGTCGGGGTGACCGAAGACGATCTTGTTGCCGCTTTCGTCGTAGGTGTTGGCGATCTTCTTGCTGAAGAGTTCGTCGATAGACTCTTGGGAGAGTTCAAGTTCGTTGCCGCCATTACCCATACCGACCAGACGGGTGACGGCAGGTTTCTGGCCATATTCGCACTGCATCACGGTACCGTTGACGATCTTGTGCGGCATGGCTGAGTAGCAGTGGATGTCCTTACGGCCTTCGAGATAAGGTTTCTGTTGGCCGGAGAGGAGGATGGGTTCGGCAGGATCCTGGGCATAAGTCAGATAATTATTATAGGCGTAGGCAACCGCCATGAAATAATAGGTCTTATGGTTGATCAGTGCCGGGTTGTCGGTGGTGGCGAACTTGTCTTCGGTGATGACGAAGCTGTGGGTGATGCCGGCGTCGGCTCCATCTACTTTCAGTGAGGGGACGATAGCCTGGATGGAGGCATCGTATTCATAGTTCACGAGGTGTGATACGCCGTTTTGGACGTCGCATTGGAACACCAGACGGGCTTTGGCGTTGTTGTTAAGTTCATCGGCACCGACTTGGTCGTCGACGAGCTGGTACACCTTATAGCCTTCGAAGCGATAGTAGCGGTCGGCCAGAGCGGTGGAGTCGTCGGGGCGGTATTCCGGAATTTCCGGGTCGAGTTCGACGTAACCTTCCTTATAGTTGTTTGAGGTGGGGCTATAGGACAGGTAGACGATGAGTTTCTGGTCGAGTTCACGGATGGTGATATCCGGGGCGCTAGGACCGTCGATGACTTTGAAGCAGTTATCGAACAGGGCTTGGCACTTATCGTCGGTGACGCGGAGCAGTTCGACGGAGGCTTGGGGGCCGCCAGAGGTGGCGCGGGCCCACGGCACACCGAAGGTGATGTAGTTGACGGCACCAGGTTTCAGGGTGAAGGGGCCTGCGGACTGCATGAAACGACGGTCGGCGGGTTCATTGCCAGCTTCGGAGTCGGTCCAGTACTTACCGTTTTGGTTATAGCCACCGCCGGGGGTGACACCATCGGTACCCCAGTTACACGGGTCGGTATCGCCAGGGAACATGAAGTCGCAAGCGGGACCCACGACGCCGTTGACGCCGGGATAGGCATTACCGCCATACATCATGCGGTTACCATCTTTCCAGATACCACGCAGCAGGTTGTAGTAGTCGGCAGCATATTTCGGGTCGCCGGTAGTGGAGTTATCGTTGTTGTGATAGAGGAAGCGGCGCATACCGAAACGTTCATCGTCGACGATGCCGTTACCGAAGTTCACGCCGTTGATGGATTCGTCGCAGAGCGGGGTGGCGTTGACGGTATCGTATTGGAAGATGGAGTCGCCGGTGATCGGGTCAACGTTGATGAAGGTGGCGTTGACGGTGAAGATGTACTTGGGGTTATCGGTGTTATCGGCATCCATGTAAGGGCCTTGGAAGAAGTCGATACCCACCGCCGGAGGCTGGTCGCCGTAGGCTTCAGGTTCACCGTTACCGTCGATGGCGGTACCGTTGTAGCCGTAGCCGAGACCACGTTGCACGTCGCAGCCCACGTAGTCGTCCTTGGCGTAACCGAGGTCCACGTCGGTCCAGGGGCAGAAGTAGGTGCCAGTGAGTTCGTAAGTGGAGCGGTTGATGATCTCGTAGGAGCAGAACGACATGTTGTTGATTTCGTCGTTGGTTGCGAAGCCGAAGGCTTGGGCGCGGATTTCGAGGCCGATGGCGGCGCCCATGGATTCGGTGTGCGAGTTACCTTTATCGTTGAACACCCACCACAGAGTTTGGTCGCCTTTCAGCACTTGGTCGGAGAGGATGGAGCCGTGGATGTGGTCGGGTTCATACTGTTCGTCCATGGTCGGGATCTTGGTATGGCAGAGTTCGTTGGAGATGTCGTAGTACGGGAAGTCACCAGCATAGGGATCGTACTCGCCATTACCGTCATTATCATAGAAGGGAGCCATGTAATAGCTAACGCCATCGATGTTGCCGCCGACTTTATAGGGGTGAGCCGGCCATTCGAGAATCACCTTGGGAATTTGGTATTCTGCTTCATTAGCGGCTTCCTGGTCGAAGGCTCCGTATCTTGAGGTTGGGGTGGGCGTTGCGCCTGTGAGGTAGCCCATGAATTCGTCCACTTCGGCACGGGAGATCTTCCACACTTGGTCCCATTTGGCGCAGGTGACTTCATCGATATTGGCACCATCGAGGGTGAGGGGGCCAGTCCAGAAGTCGTTACCACCGCTAGAGACATCGGGGCCTTGGCGGAAACGCACAGCGGCGCATTTCAACTGGTTGTTAATGTCGACACCGGCGATCCAGAGGGAGCCAGCGAACAGGGAGGTGGCAGAACCGTTGGCGGGGATGAAGTACTGGGCTCCGATGCCACCGGGCAGGTCCCACCACATGTCACCACCAGCATTATAACGAGTTCTGACGTTGTTGATGTTCAGCCATTCGAAAGCGGATGACGGTGAACAACCGGCTGTAGTCTGTTTCAGGTCGTTGGTACCTCTTGAGGGGTTTCCGTCGCCTACCCAGACGTGAGCCTTTCCGGGAATTGTAACGCCCGCGATCAGGAGCGCAACAAAGAGTAAACGTGCTATATTCTTCATATTATCTGATATTATTCTGTTAAATTCAACCATCATCATACATTAGAAGTTAAAGCTGGCACCGATCTTGATTTGGCGAGGTGTCGAGTAGTTGCCGCCTGCGTTGACGTAGATCTGGTACATTTGGATGAAGGCTTCGGGATCCAACTGGTTGAGGATTTCCTGTTGATACTTCGAGGAAGTGAGGTAACCATCGTCGTCGGGGTCGCCGGTTGCGTTGTAGACGCCCAAGATGTTCTTGGCGTTGAGGAGGTTGGTCACGTTGACGTAGACGTTGAAGTAGGCTTCGTGGCCGGTCTTGCCTTCCTTGTTACCGCCGAGGGTGACGGCGAAGTCCTTATCGGCGCGGAGGTCGATCTTGAAGGAGGCAGGCATTCTGGAACCGAAGTAGGTACCTTCGAGCAGGCTGTTACCGCCTGACAGCGGGGAGATGACGGTACGGGAGGCGGTGTAAGGAGCACCGGAGCCACCGGTAACGGTCATGGACACGCCGGCGTCGGCGAGGATCTGGAGGGGCGACTTGCCTTCGCGGTTGATGACGGGTCCGTCATACTTCTTGCCACGGCCGAAGCGGTAGTCGACGGTAAGGCTGATGGCGTGACGGCGGTCGAAGCCGGTCGGGAAGGTCGATCTCAGGTTAGGCACACCGGCGGCGATCAGGGCTGATGCGGTTGACGAAGAGGCACCGGTCATGCTTGCATATTGCAGGGTATAGTTGGCACGGACGCGGATGTTCTTGGTTCTACGCAGGTCGTATTCGGCGGTGAGACCCTTGGTGGTACCGAAGTCGAGGTTGCTGTATGAGGTATAGGGTTTCGGGTAGGCGCCGTTGAGGCGGTACATCTGAACCATGTTACGGATTTCGCGATAGTAGGCCGTGATGGTGAACGAAGAGGTGTTGTTGATCTTCTGGGTGAAACCGAGTTCATAGTCGACGGTCTGCATGGGTTTCAGGTTCGGGTTGGAGATGGAGCCTGAGCCTTCGTTGAAGTAGTAGTAGTCGAGCGGGGTGACGAAGTAGGCGCTTGAGGGGCGCTGGGTCAGCACGTCGTAGTGGGCGAAGAACAGGGCTTCATCGGAGATCGGGAACGAGAAGGAGATACGAGGCATGAAGTTCCAGGTGGGCTTGTAGTCCTCGAAGGATTCCTTGTTAACACGCTGTTGGGAGGCGTCTTTCACCCAAGGAGTGGGGTTGGTGCCGCCGCGGGCGAGGGCTGTCGGGGAGGTGACGATGGCACCTTCGGCGTTGTACCAGGTGGTACCATAACGGTAACCGGTGATCTCGTTGATATCTGACAGGCTATTGACGTAGATGGCGTAGTCATCACCGATATTGCTCGGGATGGTTACGGGTTCGAGTGACGGGGAGGTCAGACCACCTTTTCTGTAATCGCCAGCGGTATAGTAGTCATAGAGGATGAACGGATCTTTCAGCACGAATTGGTTAGCGTCGAAGCGGTCGGCGCGGACACCGATTTGGAAGATCAGGTCTTTGAATGCGAATTTATCCTGGATATAGCCGGCGGTGTAGATCGGTTGGCTGGAGGCCACGGGGCGGGCGTAGAATTCGTTGCCGTTCTTGTCGACTGACTTTTCGGTGAAGAAGTCTTCGAGGGTAGGACGTTCGCCCCAGCCGAGTTTCTTGCCGTCGTAGGTATAGCCGTAGTATGACACATAGAGGTTACCGTCGCGGGTGAGTTCATCAGGTGAGAACATGCTGATGTCGAGACCGCCGTCGACATGGCCTTTATGCATCACGCCATCCTTGTCGTAGTAGAGGATGGAGTTGTCGTTGAAGTCGTAGGAGTCGATCAGGATATAGTCGGTACCATTGACGTCGAGGCCCATGGCTTTACGAAGATTGATATCGAAGACGAACTGGTTGTCGCCGTCGTAGAATCTGTGGTATTTGACGGTATCCACGAAGCCGTCGATGTCGGTGGCATACGGGTTGGACATATCCAGTTCTTGGATATGGGAGTTGACCAGGCCGCGCATGAGGGTCCAGTAGTCGGTGCTGTAGCTCATGCCGCTGGAGTTCTGTTGTTCATATTGGAAACCGAGTTTCACTTCGTGTGAGCTTTCGCCATTGCCGATGGTCATGGAGGCGTTCACATTGAGTGAGATCTGGTCGCTGACGTATTTTTCGTAGTTCGACATGATACGGCCGGGGACGGCATACATGCCATAGATGCTGCCGGGGGTACGGCCGTTCAGCAGACCGCCGTTGAGTTGGAGGTCGGTGAAGTTGTCGTAGTAGCCGGTGGCACCGTAGGCGCTGTAAAGGTCATACACGCTCTGGGTATACTTGGCCAGCAGGGGGTTGAACTGGGAGGCTTCAAATTCGACCAGGGTGTCGTAGTCCCAGGTATTCAGGACCATGACGTTGGTGAAGTCTCTGAAGATGGAGTCGCCTTGTTGGTCGAGGCCCATATACACATGATTGGCATTGCCCAGCTGGTAGGTCGGGGTCTTATAGGTGGTGAACTTACCGAGGTTGCCATAGGCGAAGAGGTTGTCCCACAGGTCGGGGTCGCCGTCTTCGCTGGTGTATCTGGTATAGTCGGCTTGGATCTGGTAGTAGAAGTTACGAATCAGCGAGGTGCTTTGGGCATCTGTGGGGAAGCGTTGGGTAAAGCGGGCGTAGCCACGGATGGTCTCGTTCTTGTAGATGCTGTTCTTAGCGGTATTGAAGAAGGAGTAGCTACGTGAGAAGTTATGGCCGCCGTTACGGACGTAGGAACCGCCGAAGGTCAGGTTGATGGTTTCGGTGGTGCGGACGTTGATGTTACCGGACAGGTTAATGGAGTGGCTGCTCGTGTTGGTTGATTTCTTGGAGTGGACCAGGTCGGTTCTCTTGGTGAAGGAGGCCTTTTGGTAGGTACCTGAGCCGATGCCGGTGGGGACCAGCGGGTTTTCCTCGATTTCCTTTTGCCATTCTTCGGTTGCGGTGTAGTAACCGGGGGCTGAGAGGTAGCTGACCTTGTTGTAGGCGAGGTCACCGGCGAGGAAGAAGCCCAGCAGGGCGGTCTCGTCTGATTTACGCTTGATCAACGGACCTTGGACGCTGAAGCCCAAGCGGTTGCGGCCGTAGCCTTCCACTGAGGTCTCCAGTTCGAGGCCGGCGCCGAAGGTACGGCTGGGGCCTTTGGTGGTCACGTTGATGATACCGCCCATGGCGTCGCCGTACATGGCGGGGGTACCACCGAGGATGACGTCCACCTGGTCGATAGCGCTTTGAGGCACGCTGGAGCTACCGATGACTTTCACACCGTCGATGTAGGTGACGGCGCCTTCACGGGAACCACGGATGGAGCCCACCTCACCGTCGGCGGAGAACACGCCACCGACCGTGGAGGCGACACCTGTTGCAGAACGGTTCGGCAACTTGGCGATTTCCTCTGCGGTGATGGAAGCACCTGAGGTGGTGTTATCCTTCGAGATCAGAGGCACTTCGTAGTCGATAACCGTAACCTCCGTCAGGCTGATGGCACCGCTTTGCATCTTGATGTTCCAGTCGGTGATCTTGTTGGCCGGGATGATAATGTCGTTCAAGACGTAGTTGTTGTAACCCACGAAGGTTGCCTTCAGATCATACGTTCCCGGAGGAATGGGGTTGATGTCGTAGTTACCATCGAAATCCGACGTTGCACCGCCGATCAACGTACCTCCTTTTTCGAGGACGATGTTTGCGAACGGTACGGGCTCGCCCGTTTCATCGGTAACCTTTCCTTTGAGTCGTCCTTGCTGCGCGAAAGCCAAAGTGCATGTAGCCATCACAATTGCAAGGGTCATTAGTAAATTTTGATTTTATGTTATACTTCCTATTTAATTTGCACTAAAAAGCCATCAAAATTATAAACTTTTTCCCAAGCACACAAGAAATTTTGATTTTAACTGCTCATTTTTTCATCAAAAAAAATTCTGCATCCTTTGAAATCTATGAAAATTAAGGGGTTACAAAAAGGTGCTGACAACAAAAAATTTTTCTTCGCCATGAAAAAAACAGGTCTTCATCACACCTATTTTATAATATATAAAGGCTTTGTTCCTCGGGGAAGAAAAAAAAGATTACCTTTGCGGCATGAAAAGACGCATCCTTTATCTGGCCCTTTTGTTCACGGTGGCGTTGTCCGGCTGCGGGAAATATCCCGTGAATCCCTACTATCCGAACGCCGTCATCGACTTCAGCATCTATCCTAACAGCATCCATGAATTTGAGTTGAATTCGGTGAGCGGTTACAAGTATTACACTTCGGACCCGATGAGCACCAGCCGGGGCATCATCGTGTTCCGCAAGTCGCTGGACGAGTTTGTGGCTTACGACCGTCTGCCGCCCAATTATCCCTACGCTTGTTGCGACGACGACGGCAACTGCACCCGACTGGTGGTGGAGAATGGGATCTTCGTGGTGGATCACTGCAACAATGCCTATTACAACATCTTGAACGGCGAGATCCTCATTGACGCGAGCCATGGGATGGTGCCGACTTTCAACACGGACACCACGGTGTTTCCACTGATCCAGTACCAAACCGCTTATGATGGGTCTGAGCTGAGGATCTACAATTGAGTTAGGAGTTAGGAGGGAGGAGTTAGGAAAGAGGCGCTAGAGTTGGCGGCGGATGGAGGCCTGGTGGATGGCTTCGAAAACTTTATTAATTAATTCTGCTGAGAGACCGAGGGTTTCACCGGTGGCGAGGTGGTCGGCGAGGATTTGTTTCCAGCGGTCCATCTGGACCACAGTGAGGCCTTTTTCCTTTTTGTATTCACCGATTTGGCTTGCGACGTTCATGCGGCGGGCCAGCAGTTGGAGCAGTTCGTCGTCGATGTCGTCGATCTCGCTGCGGAGGGCTGCCAGCACCGGGTCAGCCGTTGAGGTCTGCTTGGCGCGTGGGGTGAGCGATTCGAGCAGGTCGTTCAGTGCCTTGGGTGTGATTTGCTGGTTGGCGTCGGTGAGAGCATGGTCGGGGTCGTGGTGGCATTCCACCATCAGGCCGTCGAAGGCCAGGTCGACTGATTTCTGGGCCGTGTCGTGCAGCAGCTCGCGGCTACCGCAGATGTGGCTGATGTCGGTGATGACCGGCACGTCGAGGATCCGTTTGAGTTCGATGGCGATCTCCCACATGGGGAAGTTGCGGTAGGGCGATTCCTTATAGTAGGAGAAGCCCCGGTGAATGCCTACCAGGTGGGTCAGTCCCGCCTTTTGGAAGCGTTCGAAGGCGCCCCGCCACAGGTTGAGGTCGGGCGAGACCGGATTTTTGATGAACACGGTGATATCGGTCCCTTTCAGCGCGTCGGCCAGTTGTTGCACCGAGAACGGGTTGACCACGGTGCGGGCGCCGATCCAGAGGGCGTCGACCTCATATTTCAGGGCCAGTTCAACGTGGGCGGGTGTGGCCACTTCGGTAGCGGTAGGGAGTCCCGTCGTGCGTTTGGCCTGGAGGAGCCATTGCAGGCCCTCCTCTCCCCTGCCCTCGAAGGCGTCGGGGCGGGTACGCGGTTTCCAGATGCCGCCACGGAGCAGGCTCACCTGGGGGTTTTGTGCCAAGGCGCTTGCCGTGGCCAGAAGTTGGGCTTCCGACTCGACGCTGCATGGGCCTGCGATAACGATGGGTGTTTTCATAGCTGCAAATATACGGCATTTTTGTTCGCCTATTATGAAATATTCGTAACTTTGCACTTTCAATATTTAAATAGGTAATACTGTGAAAAGAGTAGAAATCAAGCAAGCCTTGCAAATGCAGGCATCGGAAGAAGTTATCACCGTCATGGGCTGGGTACGCAACAAGCGTGGCAGCAAGAACGTGGCCTTCATTGCCTTGAACGACGGTTCCACCATCAACAACCTGCAGCTGGTCATCGACCTCAGCGTCATCCCCGAGGAGAACCTCGCCTTGATGCATGCCGGTGCTTCGTTGTGGGCCAAGGGCGTGTTGGTTGCCTCGATGGGCAGTGGTCAGGCCGTGGAGCTCTCCGTGAAGGAGATCGGGCTGTTCGGTCCCGCCAACCCGGATGAATATCCGTTGCAGCCCAAGAAGCACTCCTTGGAGTTTTTGCGCGACATCGCCCATCTGCGTTTCCGCACCAACACCTTCGGTGCCGTGATGCGCCTTCGCCACGCCATGGTGTTTGCCATCCACAAGTTCTTCACCGAGCGCGGTTTCTACAACATCCACACCCCGTTGATCACCGCTTCCGACGCCGAGGGTGCCGGCGAGATGTTCCAGGTGACCACTTTGGACCTCAACAACATCCCTCGCGACGAGCAGGGCAACATCGACTACAAGCAGGACTTCTTCGGCAAGTCGACCAACCTCACGGTGTCGGGTCAGCTCGAAGGCGAGTTGGCGGCCACGGCTTTGGGCAAGATCTACACCTTCGGTCCCACTTTCCGCGCTGAGAACTCCAACACCACGCGCCACCTGGCCGAGTTCTGGATGATCGAGCCCGAGATGGCTTTCTACGACATCACCGACAACATGGACCTCGCCGAGGAGATGTTGAAATACCTGATCCAGTACGCTTTGGACAACAACATGGACGACCTGCAGTTCCTCAGCAAGCGCTTGCAGGACGAGGAGAAGGGCAAGAAGGAGGAGGAGAAGTCGATGGAGCTCATCAGCAAGTTGCGTTTCGTGCTGGAGAACGACTTCGTGCGCCTGACTTACACCGAGGCCATCGACATCCTGCGCAACTCGAACTACAACAAGAAGGGCAAGTTCCAATATCCCGTCACGGGTTGGGGCATCGACTTGCAGTCGGAGCACGAGCGTTACCTTGTGGAGAAGCACTTCAAGAAGCCTGTCATCCTAACCGACTACCCGAAGGAGATCAAGGCTTTCTACATGAAGCAGAACGAAGACGGCAAGACGGTGCGCGCCATGGACGTGCTCTTCCCCGGCATCGGCGAGATCATCGGCGGTTCAGAGCGTGAGACCGACATCAACAAGCTGCTCGACCGCATGCACGAGGTGGGCATTCCCGAGGCTTCGATGGACTGGTATCTCGACAGCCGCAGGTTCGGCTCGGTGCCGCATTCAGGCTACGGCCTCGGCTTTGAGCGCCTATTGCTCTTTGTAACAGGCATGACCAACATTCGTGACGTCATCCCGTTCCCGAGAACTCCGAAGAATTGCTTATATTAATCAAGCCTAACTCCTAACCAAATGTCAGATCAGAGATTAAGTCAGATACAGCGTCAAGAGCTGAAGCTCTCGCCCCAGCAGATCCAATTGATGAAGCTGCTGCAATTGCCATTGATTGAGCTGGAACAGCGCATCAAGGAAGAGATTGAAGCCAACCCCGCCCTGGAGGACACTGTGGGTGAGGAAGAAAACGAGCCCACCAACAACGAAGGGGAGGACTATGACGAGGGCTTCGGCGAAGACAACGAAGGCGACAATGGGGAGAACGACGATTACAACGACGAAGACCCCATCCGCAGCAAGGACGACGACTTTGACCTGACCGACTATTTGCCTGACGAGGACGAATACGACTACGCTTACAAGCGCCAGGTGAACAACCGCAGTGCCGATGACGAGGACTATCAGGCTCCCATCGTCCACGAAGAGTCGTTCCAGGACTACCTCATCCAGCAGTTGGGTTACCACGACCTCACCGAGGAGGAGGAGATCATCGGCGAAGTCATCATCGGCAACCTCGACGACAACGGCTATTTGAGCCGTCCCATCCCGAACCTTGTCGACGACCTGCTGTTCACGATGAATGTGGAGACCAACGAGGAGGAAGTCAAAAAAGTGCTCAAGGTGGTGCAGCATCTCGACCCACCCGGCATCGGTGCCACCGATTTGCAGGAATGCCTGCTCATCCAGTTGGAGCGCTTGCAGGAGGAGAACCCTTACGCCGACTACCGGCTGTGCATCACCATCATCAAGGACTGTTTCGAGGAGTTCACCAGGAAGCATTACGACAAGATTGCCAAGAAGACCGGCGTCAGCAACCGCGAGCTCAAGGCTGCCTTGGACGAGATCTTGAAGCTCAACCCCAAGCCTGGCGACACTTCCACTTCGGGCGCCCGTATCAGCCATTACATCATCCCCGACTTTTTCATCAGCATCAAGGACGGTGACTTGGACCTCTCGTTGGACGGGCGCAACAATCCCGAGTTGAAGGTCAGCAAGCAGTATGTGAGGATGCTCGACGACTTCTCGAAGAGCAAGGACTCGCGCAGCAAGCAGGAGGCCGTGCAGTTTGTCCGCCAGAAGATCGACAGTGCCAAGTGGTTCATCGACGCCATCAAGCAGCGCCAGCACACCTTATATATCACCATGAAGGCCATCATGGACTTGCAGAGGGAGTATTTCCTCACTGGTGACGACACCAAGCTGAAGCCCATGATTTTGAAGGACATTGCCGAGAAGGTCGGGTTGGACATCTCCACCATTTCGCGTGTGGCCAACAGCAAGTATGTGCAGACTCCTTATGGCACGTTCCTGTTGAAGACCTTCTTCAGCGAGGGCATCACCAACGAGGAGGGCGAGGAGGTCTCCACCCGTGAAATCAAGAAGATCCTCCAGGACTGCATTGACGACGAGGACAAGTCGAAGCCTCTCACTGACGAGGAATTGATGCTCATCCTTAAAGACAAGGGGTATCCGATTGCCCGGCGCACGGTAGCGAAGTACAGGGAGCAGCTGGGAATCCCAGTGGCGAGGCTGAGGAAAAAGTTGTAAGTTAGGAGTGAGGAGTGAGGGGTGAGTTCCTAACTAAATATGTCCAGTTCTCCGGTTTTGGAGATATGGACTTTCCCCAAGTGTTTATAGGCCAAATCGGTGCACTCGCGGCCACGGGGGGTGCGCATGAGATAGCCTTCCTGGATGAGGAAGGGCTCGTAGACCTCTTCGATGGTGCCCGGGTCCTCCCCCACTGCCGTGGCGATGGTCTTGACCCCCACGGGACCTCCCTTGAACTTATCGATAATGGTATTGAGAATCCTGTTATCCATATCGTCAAGGCCATGTTCATCCACATTGAGTGCGGATAAACCGAAACGGGCAATCTCCACATTGATGTTGCCGTCACCTTTGATTTGGGCAAAGTCGCGAATGCGACGGAGCAACAGATTGGCGATACGCGGTGTGCCACGGCTGCGGCGGGCAATCTCAAAAGCGGCGTTATCGTCGATAGGCACTTGCAGGATGCTGGCGGAGCGTTTCACAATGCGCGAGAGCGTCTTGGCATCATAATATTCAAGACGTTGTTTGATACCGAAACGCGAACGCAGCGGTGCGGTGAGCTGACCTGAGCGTGTGGTGGCACCAATCAGTGTGAAGGGGTTGAGGGCGATCTGGATGCTGCGGGCATTGGGGCCCGACTCGATCATGATATCTATGCGATAATCCTCCATGGCGGAATAGAGGTATTCCTCCACCACGGGGCTAAGTCGATGGATCTCATCGATGAAAAGGACATCATTGGGCTCCAAACTGGTCAGCAGTCCCGCCAAGTTACCCGGTTTGTCGAGCACGGGTCCTGAGGTCATCTTCATGTTGACCCCCAACTCGTGGGCGATGATGTGCGACAAGGTGGTCTTGCCCAATCCAGGCGGACCATAAAGAAGGGTATGGTCGAGGGCCTCCCCTCGTTGGGCGGCGGCTTTCACGAAGATACGCAGGTTCTCCACCACCTTCTCCTGACCCGCGAAACTGCTGAAGGCATCGGGGCGCAGGACATTCTCAAGGTCTTTTTCAGCCTTGGACAGATGGGAGCCGGAGGGGTCGAGGTTGCTATTCATCGCATTTTATTACAGGCTACAAAGATAATAAAAAATTGTTATTTTTGCAGTTTGAAATCAGCATTGAAAAAAATGAGAAGGTTTTTGTTGCTCACCCTATTGTCCACCCTGATCCTTGGTGGCTTTGCCCAAAGCCAAGGGACGTTAAATTTGAAACAGGACTATCGTGTTGCGCGTTTGATGCAGAAGCAGCGTGACGTGTATGCTGCCAGCAGCACGATGGCCGGTTTCCGGGTGCAGGTTTTCATGGAAATCGGCAACGAGGCCGTCGACCATGCCAAGGTCGTGAAACGGGAGTTCGAGGAACTCTATCCCGAGTTACCCATTTATCTATCTTATGAGCAGCCCTATTACCGTCTTCGTGTGGGCGACTTCCGCAACCGCGTGGAGGCCGAGAAATACTTAAGGATCCTAAAGCCCCGTTACGGCGTGGCTTTTGTCACTGCCGACATCATCAATCCCCCGGCGAAGATCGAGCCGATGGAGATTACGACGGAGGACCTTGGCGAGGAGAACGGGGAAAACTACGGGGAATAAGGATTATTGATTGATCAGATCAAGAATCAACCCGGCGAGACGGCTGGTGCCAACACGGAAAAGGTTCGGGTTGAGCCATTGTTCGCCAAGGATATGTTTCACTAAATAATAATAGGTGAGTGCATCCTCGGAGGTCTTCATGCCGCCGGCAGGCTTGAAGCCGACTTTTTTGCCTGTTGCCTCATAATATTCCTTGATGGTGTCGATCATGATGATGGCAGCCAGGGGCGTGGCGGCCACCGGCACCTTGCCTGTGGAGGTCTTGATGAAGTCGGCACCCGCGAGGATGGCGATCTCCGAGGCCTTACGGATGTTCTCCACGGTCTTCAACTCGCCTGTTTCGAGGATGACTTTCAGGTGAGCCTTCTCACCGCAGGTCGCCTTGATGACCTTGATCTCGTCGAAGACCTTGTCGTAGTGGCCAGCGAGGAAGGTGCCGCGGGAGATGACCATATCCACTTCATCGGCGCCTTCGTTGACACAGTATTCCACTTCTTTCACCTTGAGGTCGAAGGGCATCTGTCCCGAGGGGAAGCAGCAGGCCACGGTAGCCACGCGGATGCCGCTGCCTTTGAGGATTTCCTTGGCTTGGCGCACGAAGGGGCTGTAGATGCAGATGGCCGGCACCGAGAGGTGGGGCTTCTGCTTCGGGAAGTCGAGCGCCTTGGCACAGAAGTCGTTGATTTTCTCAGCGTTATCGAAGGCTTCGAGGGTGGTGAAGTCGATGCTTTGGAAGATGGTCTTCAGGGCTTCTTTCTCGCTGCCTTGTTTTTTCTCAATGCTGATAATCTGAGCGATGCGCTCTTCGAGGGCAGCTTCGCTATGGGAGTAAGGTTGGAATTTCATGGTGTACGATGTTGATGTTGCAAAGATAAGAAAAAACTCCTACCTTTGTAAAAAATTTACGTCATGACTTTCAGCGAGAAACTGCATGTGCTTTGCTCCCTCCCCAAGACCTTGAGGTTCAACTTCCATTACTTTCCTTTCAGGACTGCGTTGCGATGCCCTGTGATGGTGTCGAGGAGGGTATATCTAAGGGAGCTTCACGGGAAGGTGGTGCTGCCCGAGCGGGTGGAGACCGCCATGGTGAAGATCGGCTTCGGCGACGTGGGGCATTACGACCGAAGGCGTTCGCGGAGCATCTGGCAGGTGAGCGGTGAAGTCGTCTTCAAAGGCAAGGCCTCCATTGGGCATGGCTCGAAGCTCTCCGTGAGGGGTCGGCTGGAGTTGGGCGACGGATTCAACATCACGGCGGAAAGCACCATGGTGTGCGCCAAGGAGATCCTGTTCGGCAGCGACTGTTTGATCAGTTGGGACGTATTGGTGATGGACACCGACGAGCATCCCATATATAATAAGGAGGGGGAACGCATCAACGAAGACCGTCCTATCATCGTGGGTAACCATGTGTGGATCGGCTGCAAATGCATGCTATTGAAGGGCGCGGAGTTACCTGACCATACAATTCTCGCCGCAGGCACCGCCTTACGGTCGGCATTCCACGGCGAGGAACAGATTATTGGTGGCAATCCGCCGTCAATCCTCAAGAGAGAGGTTAAATGGCATCAATGACCCCACAGAGGTTCTTGAAGATCTCGGGAATTTCGCCCACGCCGTTGACGGGGTGGAGGTTTCCTTTGGCTTCGTAGTAGGCCAGGACCGGTTTGGTCTTGGCTTCGTATTCCACGAAACGGTGTTTGATGGAGTCGATGTTGTCGTCGGCGCGGCCGCTGATCTTACCCCGTTCGAGCATACGTTCGATGAGGAGGTTCTCGGGGACTTCGAGGCTCAGCACACCGGTCAGGGCGATGCCGTATTTCTTCATCATCTCGTCGAGGATCTCCGCTTGTTTGACGGTACGCGGATAGCCGTCGAAGAGGAAGCCTGGCGAATTGAGGTTCTCGGAGATTTTCTTCTCGATGATGGCGGCCACGATTTCGTCGGAGACCAAACCGCCTTGGCTGATGATGCCTTTCACTTGGAGGCCGAGTTCCGATTCGGCGGCGATTTCCTCACGGAGGATCTCACCGGTGGAGATATAAGTCAATTGATACTTTTCGCGAAGGAACTGCGACTGGGTTCCCTTGCCTGCCCCAGGAGGGCCAAAAAGGATAATGTTCAACATAGCGAATAAAAAAATAAGTTTTGCGTCACAAAAATAAAAAAATCTTTTGGTTTAAAAAAAAACCGTATCTTTGCGTCGCAAAAAAAAGAAAGAAAAAAAACATCATAAAATGAAAAAGTTAGTACTCACCATCGCAGTCGTTTTGGGAATTAGTTTTGGTGCTTTCGCACAAGGTGGCATGTTCGGCTATGGCAGAATCGGCGAAACCTACACCGACTGGGGCCCCACCTATTGGAACACCACTCAAGACTGGACCCGCACCGTTGGCGGTTCCCTCATCCTTCCCACCACCCACGGCTCCGGCACTGACCAGAACGGCGTCCCCGCTGGCAGTGGTGCTTTGCTGCTGATTGGTTTTGGCGCAGCTTATGCTTTGAAGAAGCGTCAGAAGTAATCCAAATTACATTACCTTATAAATATCCGGGAGATTGCGGCCTTGTTGGTTGTAATCGAGCCCGTAACCCACGATGAACTCGTTATCGATGTCCATCGCTTTGTAGTTTATGGGATAGTCGTATTGGAACGACTTTGGCTTGAAGAACAATGTGGCGATGCGGACGTCGGCGGCATTGAGGTGATGTAGCTTTTCGATCGTGTATTTCATGGTATGACCGGTGTCGACGATATCTTCGACGATGACCACGTTACGGCCTTCGAGGGAGTGGTCGAGGCCGATGAGTTCACGCACCACGTTGGTAGTGGCGGTGCCGGCATACGACGAGAGTTTCACAAACGAGATCTCGCAGGGGATGGTCAAACGCTTGAAGAGCTCTGAGGCGAACATAAAGGCACCGTTCAACACCACGAGGAAGAGCGGGTTCTTGTCGGCCATATCGATGTTGAGCTGATCGGCGACGGTTTGGATGGCGGTTTCGATTTTCTCCTGGGGGATGTAGATGGAGAATTCCTTGTCGAGGACTTTGACGGTTTTCATTTTATTAGGATTGGAATGACAAAAATAGGAAATCCTTGTTTACGGAAACCGAAAAAAAACTATTTTTGTGAGCTGAACAACTACCAACTGATCAACTGAACTACTCCTCACTCCTAATTACTAACTCCCCACTAAAATGAATCCTATCGTAAGCATCATCATGGGAAGCACCTCTGACCTTCCTGTATTGGAGAAAGCCGCACAGTTTTTCGACGAGATGGAGATCCCGTTCGAGATGAACGCCTTGAGCGCGCATCGCACGCCGCAGGAGGTGGAACGATTTGCCAGTGAGGCCCAAGGTCGCGGGGTGAAGGTCATCATCGCCGCTGCCGGCATGGCCGCCGCACTGCCAGGGGTCATTGCTGCCAATACCACCTTACCCGTCATTGGGGTGCCCGTGAAGGGGATGCTCGACGGGTTGGATGCCATGCTGTCGATCATCCAGATGCCTCCGGGCATTCCTGTAGCCACGGTTGGAGTGAACGGCGGGTTGAATGCAGCCATCCTCGCCGCCGAGATGCTGGCGTTATCAGACGAGGGCATCGCCAAGAAAGTCGCCGACTACAAGGAGAATCTGAAGAAGAAGATCACCAAGGCCAATGAGGAATTGAAGGAGGTTCGATACCAATTCAAAACCAATTAATTAGGCACGGGGTTCGCCGAGGAAGGTCAAGGTGGTTAGGCGGGAACGGTCGAAGACCTCGTTGGCTTCGGCCATGAGGTCGGAGGCGGTGATGACGTCGATGGTGTGGATGATTTCGGGAATGGACTCGATGGGTTCACCCATGAGCATGGAACGGGTGAGGGCCAGCAGTTCGCTCATGCCCGACTCGCGGCCGAGGGCCAGTTGACCGATGAGCTGCTGCTTGGCATGATGCAATTGCATGGTACCCAGTTTTTGGTTGCATAGCTTATCCAATTCCTTGTAAACCAAACTGATAGATTTTTCGAGCGAATCAGGGTCGACTCCCATGTAGACGTTGAACAGACCCACGTCGGAATAGGCATTGTATTGCGACTCGATGGTGTAGGCGAAGCCGTACTTCTCGCGGATGTTCAGGCTGAGGCGCGAGTTCATGGCCGGACCACCTAAGATATTATTAAGGAGCACCATGGTACGTTTTCGGGGGTGGCTGAAACTGGGTGCCAATCCACCTATCATACAGTGACTGAGGTGGTTACGCCGCTCCATGGTCACTTTGCGAGGCTCGTAGGCCTTGAAAGGCTCACGATGGCTTGGAACCAGATGGGCATCGCGACTGCCGAAAAAATGTCGGGCCAGCTTCTCGAACTCGGTGAAACTGATATCGCCGATGGTGGCCAGCACCATGTTGTCGGTACTATAGTTATCCGCGCGGAAAGCCAGCACATCGTCGCGGCTGAAGCCCTTCACCGAATCGTTGGTGCCCAGGATGTTGCGTCCGAGAGGATGGCCTTTGAAGACCGTGTCCTCGAACACATCGTAGATCTCCTCCGATGGCATGTCGAGGTAAGAGTTGATTTCGTCGAGCACCACCTCTTTCTCCTTCTCGAGCTCATGTTCAGGGAAGGTAGCCTGGAAGGCGATGTCGGACAGCAGGTCCAGGGCTCTTTTATAGTAGGTGTTGAGGAACGAGGCTTGGAGGCAGGTCTCCTCCTTGGTGGTGAAGGCGTTGAGGTCGCCCCCGACGTTGTCGAGGCAGCTGAGGATATGGTAGGGCTTGCGGCTTTGGGTGCCTTTGAACACGGTATGTTCGATGAAGTGGGCCATGCCGTTTTGCGATTCCAATTCGTCGCGCGAGCCTGTGCCGACCACGAGCACCAGATGGGCGATTTCGCCTGGCTTGCGGCGGTGCAGCAGGCGGATGCCGTTGGGAAGGGTAGCTATGTTGTATTGTTCAGTGTCCATGATGAAAATAAAATCGGCTGCAAAGGTAATAAGTTATTGCGAAAAACGTTAAATTTGCCGATTACAAATACGAATCATGAGAAAAACGATCTTTACCCTCACCATGATACTGGCCGTGGTCACAGCTTTTGGCCAGACTCCCCGCAACATCGCCAAGGAAGCCATCCCTGTAAGCATGGTCCAGGTGACCTATGCTGCGCAGTTGCCCGGGTTCGACACCCGCACCGACTACGGTTTCAGCAACACCATCGGCGGCAGCATCATCCACAAGACCCAGGGCAACTGGATCTTCACTGCCAACGGCAATTTCATCTTCGGCAACCAGATCAAGGGCTCGCGCATCGACATTTTCGGCGAGAGCATCACCACCGTTTACGGTGAGGTGATTGGCGGCGGCGGTCTTCCCACGGCCTTGGCCACTTTTGAGCGCGGGTTGCATTTCCAGGCCGAGGTAGGCCGGCTGTTCCCCATGGCGCCCAACCCCAACAGCGGCCTGTTCGTGCAGTTCGGTGCCGGCTACCTGTGGAACCGCATGAGGACCGAATACCAGATTGAGGTCCAGAACCCGCCTTTACAGCTCATGGGCGACTACCAATACGGCTACGACAAGATGCGGGGCGGGATGGCCTTGCACGGCGAGGTCGGCTACCTGGTGGTGAGCAACACCAGGGTGTATAACTTCTCGGTCTCGCTGGAGGTCACCTACGCTCGCACCAAGCACCTTCGCGACTACGACTTCCGCGTGTTTTACGACGAGAACGGCCAGCCCCAGGTTATGGGCTACAACGACAAGAGCAAGCGCTTCAACGACTTCTACTATGGCATCCGACTGGGTTGGATGATCCCCTTCTACCAGCGTCAGCCTGACGAGTATTACTACTACTAAATCGTGAGATGCGGGGACTTTATACCTTGGGGATTCGGGCCTACGCCTTGGGCGTGAGAACGGCGGCGTGGTTCGGCAACGCCAAGGCCAAGCTGTGGGTGGAAGGCCGGAAACAGCCTCTGCCACCAACCGACGATGACGACCCCTGGGTATGGTTTCATGCCGCCTCGTTGGGTGAATTCGAGCAAGGCAGGCCTTTGATCGAGGCGCTCAAAAGGCAGTATCCCCGGCTCAAGGTCTCGCTGACTTTCTTTTCCCCGTCGGGGTATGAGATCAGGAAGGACTATCCGTTGGCCGATGAGGTGTTGTACCTGCCCATCGACACGATGCGGAACGCCAGGCGGTGGGTCGGAAGGCACCGTTTCGTGGCCGCCTTCTTCATCAAATACGAGTTTTGGTTCAACTATATGAAGGCTTTGGCTGAGCGAGGCATTCCATTGTATTACATCTCTCTGATTCTCAAGCCAAACCAATACTTCTTCAAGTGGTACGGCGGTTGGTTCAGAAGGCAACTCCAACACGTCACCCATTTCTTCGTCCAGGACGAGACCACCCAGAGGCTACTCAAGGACTTTGACAACGTGACGCTTTGCGGTGACACCCGTTTCGACCGTGTGGCTGCCATTGCCCAGACGGCCAGGCGTTTCCCCGAGATCGAGGCATTCATCGGCACGAGGAAGTGCATCATCGCAGGCAGCACCTGGCCGCCTGACGAGAGGCTGCTTCTCCCCTATCTGGGTCGGCTGCCCGAGGATTACTGCATGATTATCGCTCCCCATGACATCAGCGAGCGGCATGTCAGGCAGATCCGGGAGGCGCTCCAAGGGGTGGCTTCCGACAAGGTTTATATCGTCGACACCATCGGCATGTTGTCGCAGCTCTACCAATATGCCCGTTTCGTCTACATCGGCGGCGGGTTCGGCGTCAACATCCACAACATCCAGGAGCCCGTCACCTTTGGCTGTCCCGTGGTGTTCGGTCCCAAGTACAAGAGTTTCAGGGAGGCTGTCGACCTGGTGGGCTTGGGGGGCGCTTTCACGGTCAGCAGCCAAAGCCAGCTCGATGACATCTTCGACCGGCTCATCCACGACGAGTCGTATTGCCGTCGGGCATCGGAAATTTGCAAGGATTATTTAAGGAAACAGCTCGGTGCCACCGACACCATCCTGCGGGAGATTACATCCACTTTCTCCGCTTGAAGATGAGGACGAACACGCCGGCCACCACTACCATCACGCCAATCAAGCCGTAGAACGCCCATTCCTTGAGTTGGAAAGGCAGTTCCACATTCATGCCGTAGAGGCCGGTGATGAAGGTCAATGGCAGGATGATGGACGAGATGATGGTAAGGATCTTCATCGTCTCGTTGGTCTTGTTGGTCTGCATCGAGTCGAAGGTTTGCGACAGGCCTTCGATCAACTCCTCGTAGTCCTCGGTCATATCCCACACCTTCTGGTAGTAGTCCAAGATGTTGCCCCAGTAGTCTTCCATGTACTCCACGTCTTCGGTGAAGCCCCGGATCTTGCCGTTTTCGAACATCTGGAAGAGACGCAGTTGGGGTTTGAATATGGTGTTGATGAGGATGAGGTTCTTTCTGGTGATGGAGATGCGTTCGATGATCTTGTCCTGTTTTTCCTGAAGCAGCTCACGGTTGATCAACTCGACGTCGAGGCCCACTTTACGCAGCAGGTACACTGACTCGGTGATGAGTTTTTCGAGGATGCGGTAAAGCAGTTTATCGGAACTCTCGATATTGACTTCTTCATTGTTTTGGACACGCTCCTCGTATTCGCCAAACAGTTGCGACACTCCCCAAGGATTTTTCTCTATGGAAATAATATAGTCTTTACCCCAGAACAATTTAACTTCCTTGATCTTCACAAAACGATTCTGGCGATCGAAGTTGGGGAAGTGCAGGATAAGGAAGTAATAATCGTCGTAGATATCGATTTTGGGGCGCTGGTTGACCGACTTACAGTCCTCGATGTCGAGGGGGTGGAAGTGAAAACGATCCTTGAGGAACTCGAAGTCCTCATCGCTCGGATTATTGAGATGGCGCCATGTGATGTTGCCGATTTTCAAGCTGTTGATCATATCGTTTCCCTCCCCAAAAAATTTTTCGCTGCAAAACTAAGCAAAAAACATTAAAAAGTTGCTATATTTGCAAATTATTTTCAAAACGCGCAAGATGTACGCATTCATTTCGGGAAGAATCGCTGAAATCACCCCAGCCTATGCCATTGTCGACAACCACGGCGTAGGGTATTTCATCAACATCACGTTGAACACGTTCACTGCCATTGGCGAGCAGACGGAGGTGAAGCTATACACGCATCTACAGGTTTTGGAAGACGCCCACAATCTTTTCGGTTTTTACACGGCGAAGGAGCGCGACATGTTCGAGTTGCTGATCAGTGTGAGTGGTGTAGGGTGCAACACGGCACGTCTCATCCTCTCGTCATTGACGGTCAACGAGCTGAGCACGGCCATTGCTAATGAGGACATCCGCACCATCCAGGCAGTGAAAGGCATTGGAAGCAAAACCGCACAGCGTTTGGTGGTGGACCTCAAGGACAAGGTGAAGAAGGCCGAGTATGCCGAAGAGATTCCGGGCATTATAGACAATACCGTGAAGAACGAGGCGTTATCAGCCTTGGTGATTTTGGGATTCAGCAAGAACGCGGCCAGCAAGGCTCTCGACAAGTTGTTGAAGCACACGCCTGACGCCACCGTGGAGGTGTTGATACGCGAAGCCCTCAAGTTATTATGAACCTTATGAGACGACATATCATCCTGTTGATGCTGCTGGCGATGGTCATACCGGCCTTTGCCCAGTTGCCTGACGACGACCAGCCGGCCATCCACCTGAATGAGCCGACCAACTTCACCCATGAGGTGGTCTACGACCCTCTCACCGGGCAATACACCCTCAAGCACAAGGTAGGCGACCACGAGTACAAGCTGCCCACCACCATGTCGATGAAGGACTACATGGAATACAAGAACCGCAAGGAGGTACGGGAGTATTGGAAGAGCCGCAAGCAGCAGAACACCAAGAGCTCCAAGGAAAGCAACTCCATCATCCCGCCGCTCTATGTGGGCGGTGAGGCTTTTGACCTCATCTTCGGCAGCAACACCATCGACATCCGGCCCCAAGGCTCCGTCGACCTCACTTTCGGCCTCAAGCACAACTATCGCGGCGACCCCTCCATCACCAAGCAGCACACCACCAACTTCGACTTCGACCAGGACATCCAATTGAACGTCATCGCCAAGATCGGCGACAAGATCAACTTCAACATCAACAAGAACACCAAAGCCACCTTCAACTACGAGGACCTGATGAAGTTGAAGTACGAAGGCAAGGAAGACGAGATCATCCAGTTGCTCGAGGCCGGTGACGTGAGTTTCCCGCTCAACAGCACCCTCATCACGGGTACTCAGAGGCTGTTCGGCTTGAAGTCGAAGCTGAAGTTCGGCAACACCAGCATCACCTCGGTGGTGTCGTACCAGGAGAGCGAGTCGCGCAACATCTCGGTGCAGGGCGGTGCCCAGACCAACGAGTTCAACATCAACTGCATCGACTACGAGGAGAACCGGCACTTCTTCCTGAGCCAGTATTTCAGGGAGCAGTACGAAAGTGCCCTTTCGACCCTACCCACGATCACCTCCAGCATCAACATCACCAAGATCGAGGTGTGGGTGACCAACACCAACTCGACCACCCAAGACACACGTAACATCTTGGCGTTGACCGACTTGGCAGAAGGAAGGGAACAATGGATCTACAACCCCGAGGTGCATCCCGCCAACACCATGACCATATATCCCCGCAATGCAGCCAACAACCTGCTGACCCGGTTGGACACCGTTCAGATTCGCGACATCAGCCTGGTGACCAACTACATGTCGGGCGACCCGATGCACATCGGGCGGCAGGGCTACATGGTCTCGGGACGCGACTTTGAGAAGATCGAGAACGCACGCCGGCTGAGTCCCTCCGAATATTCACTCAACTCGAAGTTGGGTTTCATCTCACTGAACATCAACCTGAACTCCAACCAGACCTTGGCCGTTGCCTACCAGTACACCATTGTGGGCAGCGACGCCGTGTATCAGGTGGGTGAGTTCTCCGACGCTGGCATCAACGCCCCGCAGGTACTGACCGCCAAACTCTTAAGAGGCACTACGGTGAACACCTCGATGCCCATCTGGAACCTGATGATGAAGAACGTGTACAACCTCAGGGCTTACCAGATCAGTCCCACCGACTTCATGCTCAACATCTTTTACATTGGCGGTTCGAGCAGCACCCCGATGGGTTATTTCAACGAAGGCCCCGAGGGTGTGAAGGGCGTGTCGCTGTTGCACCTGCTCGGTCTCGACAACCTGACCCAGCAGAACAACCCCATCCCGGGCGGTGACGGTGAGTTCGACTTCCTGAACAATGCCCAGACCACCGGAGGTACCATCAACGCTGCCAACGGCCGCATCTACTTCCCTGTGTTGGAGCCTTTCGGCAGCCATTTGCGCAGGGTGTTCGCCGACAATGTCGACTTGGCCAACAAATACGCCTACGACTCGTTGTACACGATGACCAAGACCTCGGCCGAGCAGTATTCCGAAAAGAACAAGTTCTCGTTGCGCGGCTACTATTCGTCGCAGTCGGGCAGTGAGATCAGCCTGAACGCCATGAACGTGGCCCAGGGCTCCGTGACCGTGACGGCGGGTGGCAGGACCTTGGTGGAGAATGTCGACTACACAGTCGACTACACCTTGGGACGTGTCAGCATCATCAACGAGGGCATCCTCAACTCAGGCACTCCCATCAACATCTCGTTGGAGAGCAATTCCGGTTTCAGCGCGTTGAAGAAGACCTTCCTAGGCACCCGTGTCGAACACGAGTTCAACCCCGACTTCCGCTTGGGCGGCACTGTTCTGCACTTGGGCGAGCGCTCATACACCCAGAAGATCAATTACGGCGAGGAGGCCATCTCCAATACCATTTGGGGCTTTGACCTCAGTTACAACAGCGAGGCCCGTTGGCTCACCAGATTCATCGACTGGCTGCCAGGCATCAGCACCAAGGCCCCGTCGCGCATCCGTTTCGACGGTGAGTTCGCCCACTTCATCCCCGGCTTGTCCAAGTCGGCGGCAGAGCCTGGCACTTCCTATATCGACGACTTTGAAGGCGCCAAGTCGACCATCGACCTAAGGCTCTTCAGCCAATGGCATCTGGCCAGCACGCCCCAGCACCAGAACGACCTCTTCCCTGAGGCCGCGGCCAATACCGGCCTGGCCTACGGCAAGAACAGGGCGAAACTCTCGTGGTATACCATTGACCACACGGTGTTCTACGACCGGGCCACCACCATCCGGCCGAGGAACATCACCGCCGACGAGCTCTCAAGAAACAGCGTGCGTCAGGTCTTGGAGACCGAGATCTACCCCACCAAGGATATTGCGGCAGGCACTCCCACCAATATGTCGGTGCTCAACCTCGCCTACTTCCCCACTGAAAGAGGTCCCTACAACTATGACGTCAACCCCACGCAGTACTCCGCCGGTGTCAACGAGAACGGCGAGCTGTACGATCCCCTTTCGCGTTGGGCCGGTATCATGAGAAGGATGGAGACCACCGACTTCGAGGCCACCAACATCGAGTACATCGAGTTCTGGCTCATGGATCCCTTCTCCGACCCCGAATACCAGAACAACCCAGGCAAGCTTTACATCAACTTGGGTGACATCTCCGAGGATGTGCTTCGTGACGGACGCAAGTTTTACGAGAACGGCATGCCCGAAAACGAAGAAGTGGTGAATGTCGACACCACCATTTGGGGTCGCGTGCCCATCATGCAGGACCTCGTGGGCACCTTCAGCACCAGTCCGGATGCCCGCCTATACCAAGACATCGGTTATGACGGTCTCCGCGACGTCGACGAGAAGACCTTCTTTGAAAACAACTACCTGAGTGTGCTCCGCGACCAATACGGCGAGGGCTCGCAAGCCTACCAAAAGGCTTATGCCGACCCGTCGTCGGACAACTACCATTACTTCAGGTCGTCGGAGTGGGACGACGACGATGTGCACAGCAGCATTGTCGAAAGATACAAATACTATAACGGTGTTGAAGGCAACTCTCCTTCCGAATCCCAGCGCACTGAGAGTTACACCACCAGCAACACCACGGTACCCGATGCCGAGGACATGAACTCCGACAATACCTTGAGCGAGTCGGAACGTTACTACCAGTACGAGATCGACCTCAGTCCCGAGAAGATGGTTGTTGGCAAGAACCACATTGCCAACATCTACGAGGCCTCCAACATCAAGTTGGCCAATGGCGAAATCGGGAATGTGACCTGGTACCAGTTCAGGGTGCCCATCAAACAGCCCGACAGGGTCATCGGCCGCATCGACGATTTCTCGTCCATCCGTTTCATGAGAATGTTCGTACGCGACTTCCAGCGTCCCATCGTGTTGCGTTTTGCCACCCTCGACTTGGTGAAGGGGGAATGGAGGACGTACACCCATGGCATCCAGGCTCCTGGTGAATATCAGCCCAACGACATTGCCAACAGCACCACCCTTGATGTTTCCGCAGTGAACATCGAGGAGGATGGCCGTCGCATCCCTGTCCCCTACGTCATCCCGCCGGGCATCACCCAGGAGCAGATTGTGGGGACCACTGCCGTGACGAAGCTCAACGAGCAGTCGTTGCAGATGACGGTGCAGCACCTCGTCGACGGTGATGGTCGCGCCATCTACAAGACCACCGACTTCGACTTGAGGCAATACAAATACCTGAAGATGTTCGTCCACGCCGAGCAGGCCACTGAGGAGGACCCGTTGTACGACCAGGACCTCACCGTGTTCATGCGACTGGGCACCGACTTCACGGAGAACTACTATGAATACGAGATCCCGCTAAGGGTGACACCTTGGGGGACTCCTTATACCAACAAGGAAGCCATTTGGCCTGAGATCAACAATTTCGAGATTTTGCTGGAGGACCTCGTCACGGTGAAGGAGAACCGCAACGCTGCCATGAGGCTGCCCGGAAGCACTGTTAGGCCGAACCTGCTTTACACTGAGCGTTTCAAGAAAGGCACCGTGGAGGGCATGGACTACTACCATACCGTCAAGGTCATCGGCAACCCGACCATCAGCGATGTGAAAGCCATGATGATCGGTGTGCGCAACCCCAAACGCCAGAGTCTTGACAATGGCAATGACGACGGACTGACGAAGAGTGTCGTCGTTTGGGTCAACGAATTGCGCTTGACCGAGTTGAGCAGCAATGGCGGCTTTGCCGGCACTGGGCGCGTGGAAGCCACTTTGGCCGACTTGGGACGTTTCGTGGCCACTGGTTCGTACAGTTCGGGAGGCTTCGGCCCTCTTGATTGCCGTGTCACCGACAACACCTTTGAAGCCCATTCCCAGTTCAGCGTCTCCACCGACCTTGAACTCGGGAAGTTCGTTGAGAACACCGGCCTGAAGGTGCCGTTGCACGTCGACTATGGCAGGAATGTGACGACGCCCACCTACAACCCCTTTGATCCCGACGTCAAACTCAACGATGCCTTGGCCGCCCTGGACACCCAAGAGCAGCGCGACTCGTTGACTTCCATTGTGCACAGCCTGACGCAATACAAGAACATCAACCTGATGAACGTCAGGAAGGAACGCACGGCGGGCAGGAACAAGAAAGGTGGACAGGAAGGCAAGGATGGCAAAGAAGGCAAGGAAACGCTCAATCTGAGAGATCCCAACAACCGTAACCGTGGCAACCGCAACATGCCCACTGTCCATATCTGGGACATCGAGAACTTCAACTTCTCGTTCTCGTATAGCGAGACCAAGCAGGAGAATCCCGACATCCAGTATTACAACACCAAGATCTACCGTGGCAATCTCGGCTACAACTACGTAGGCAATCCGAAGAACGTGGCGCCCTTTGCCAAGGCCAAGTGGGCTTCGAAGTCGTACCTTGCGTTGATTAAGGACATCAACTTCTACTACCTGCCCAAGTCGCTCACCTTCAACACCGAGATGAACCGCAACTACTCAGAGCGTTTATTGCGCAACAAGAGCGGCGGCGACATCATCATCAACCCCACCATCTCGAAGCAATGGGATTGGAACCGCAACTACCAGTTCCGCTACGACCTCACCAAGGGCTTGAACTTGGACTATTCGGCACAGGCTGAGGCCTACGTGTACGAGCCGGCAGGCAATCCTGACAAGGGCACTGAGGAATGGAAACTCAACCGTGACACCATCAAGAACGAGTTGTTGCGTCTCGGCACCATGTCGCGATTCCACCAGACTGTCAACGTCAACTACACCGTGCCCATCAACAAGTTACCCTTGTTGAGTTGGGTCACTGCCACCGCCACCTTCCAAGGCCAGTATTTCTGGACCGCCTCGGCCTTGTCCATCCAAGACCGGTTGGGCAACACCGTTGAGAACTCCTATTCCATCCAAGGCAACGGCAACCTCGACTTCACCAAGATCTACAACACCATCCCCTATCTGAAGAACCTCAACTCCCCCGCTTCGAAGAAGAACGGCCCGAAGATCCAGAACATGAACAAGGACAAGGACAAGAAAGAGGACAAGGGGAAGGTGTCGGACAGCACTGCGATCAAGCCCAAGTCGGATCGCGTCAATGTCGGCAAGGTGTTGCTTGACGGGACGCTGAAGATCGTCACCATGGTGAAGCGTGCTACGCTCACCTACTCCAGAAACGGCGGCCAGGTGCTGCCCGGCTTCATGCCCGAGTCCGGTTATCTAGGCATCTTCGGCACCAATGGGGCTCCCGGATGGCAATTCGCCTTAGGCCTACCCGGCGACATTTACGACAAGGCTGTCAGTGGCGGCTGGCTCACCACCGACTCCATCCTAAGCGATCCATACATCAAGCGCACCACTGAGAACATCAGCTACCGCGTCAATGCCGAGCCATTCAACGGGTTCAAGATCGACATCCAGGGCAACACCACCTATACGGAGAACTACCAGCATTACTTCAGGGCCAACTCCTTCGGTGATTTCGAGGTCTTCACCCCGACCACTGCAGGCAGCTACACCTCTTCTTCCCTACTCATCAAGACTGCCTTTGCGGGTGAAAAGAGCGGTGACGAAGAAGGGTCGCCCTTGTTCGACCAGATGCTGGCCAACCGCACTGTCATTGCCGATCGTCTGGCCAGGAACAATCCTGCATGGGTTGCCAACGTCAACAACTACGTCTTCGACACCCTTTGCGGCGACTATTTCCCGCAAGGTTACGGCGCCTCGTCGACGGAAGTGGTGCTCTACTCGTTCCTCGCCGCTTATACCGGGCAAGACGCCTCCAACATCAAGCTCAGCCCATTCCAGAGGATCCCCTTCCCCAACTGGACCATCACCTACAACGGTCTGACCAACATTCCTGCCATAGGTTCGCTGTTCAAGACCGTCAACATCTCGCACACCTACCGTTCCACCTACTCCATCAGCAACTGGTCGACCAACGTGTATTATAACGAGAGCAATCCCGTTCAGACCTACGAGAACAACAGCGACATCATCAGCCCGATCGACTACGGCCAAGTAGTCCTCAACGAGCAGTTCATGCCCTTGCTGGGCATCGACATCGGCCTGCAGAACTCGATGACTGCCAATTTGCAATACAAGCAGTCACGTTCACTGACCATGAGCTTCTCCAACAACCAGCTTACCGAGATGATCAGCAGGGAGATCGTGATTGGAGCGGGTTACCGCATCAAGGGCTTGAAGTTCAACATCATCTCGATTTCCGGAGGTGGAAACAAGAAGACGGTGAGCAACGACTTGGTGTTGAAGGTCGACTTGGGCTTCAAGAAGGACAAGACCACGCTACGGCGTGTCGATGAGAACAACAGTCAGGTCTCGGCTGGCCAGAACAAGGTCAACATTTACGTCACTGCCGACTATCAGTTCAGCAGCCGGTTGAGTGCCCAGGTGTTCTTCAAACGCGACATGAACACGCCTTTCGTGTCGACCACCTTCCCCACTTCGACCACTTTTGCCGGCATGATGGTCAGATTTAATTTAGCACAATAACAACTTTCAAATACTAACCTAATTAAAACAACAAACAAAATGAACATTCCATCGAATTTAAAGTACACGAAAGACGATGAGTGGATCCGCTTGGAAGGCGAATATGGCTTCATCGGCATCACTGATTACGCACAACACGAACTGGGTGAGATCACCTTTGTCGACATCGACGCCGACCTCGTGGGCGAGACCCTCGAAGCCGAGGAAGAGTTTGGTGCTGTTGAGGCTGTGAAGACCACTGCCGAGCTGCTGATGCCCGTTGGCGGCGAAGTCGTCGAGATCAACGAGGCCTTGGCCGACGAGGAGAATGCCAAGCTGGTGAACAGCGATCCTTATGGCGAAGGCTGGATGATCAAGATCAAGGTGAACGACCCCGCCGAGCTGGACAACCTGCTTGACGCTGCCGCTTACGAAGCCAAAATCAAGTAAGCCTTGAGCCGATTCACAAGAAATAGTTACCCGGGAATCCTGTGTGCGGCAGTCATCCTGCTGTTGACGGGACTTCCGGGTTCTGTTTTTCCGACGGTCAAGCCCATCATTGGGTTGGACAAGCTGGTCCACATGCTGATGTACGCTGGGTTTGTATTTGCTTCGATATGGGGTTACCGCGAGCCTTTCAAGGAGCGGGACGGCGCCTACCGGAAGAAGGTCGTTTGGATTGCCCTTGCGGTTGGCATCGCCTATGGCGCCCTCACCGAAGTCATGCAGGAGACGCTGATCCCCACCCGTACTGGCAGCGTCTACGATTGGATTGCCGACGTCATTGGATGTATTCTCGGCGCGATTATTGCTTATTTTTTCCTTCGCAACCGAAATAATTTGAAAAATGCAGCGTTGGATAAATAAATAATTAGTAATTTCGCAACGGAAAATTTTGAATTATCAAAAAAGACTATAACCATGGAAGAGAAAAAATCACCAAAAGCGAATCTTGAGAACAAGAAACTCACGTTCATCCTGATTGGCTTGATCATCAGCTTGGCTGTGGCATGGGCCGTGTTCGAAATCAAGAGTTACGACAAGCGCGAGATTGCCGACATCGGCAGAACCGTCGAAGTCGTGGAAGAAGAGATGGTGGAGATCACGAAGCAGGAGCAGAAGCCCCAGCCGGTGGAAGTTCCCAAGCAGACCACCCAGATCCAAGTTGTGGAGGACGACGTAGAGGTTGACGACGTTGAAATCAACGCCGAAGTCGACCAAAACGAAGTCATTGAAGAGTATGTGGCTCCTGAAGTTGAGGAAGAAGAGATCGTTGAAGCCGAGATCTTCACCGTGGTGGAAGAGATGCCTGAGTTCCCTGGCGGCATGGCCAAACTCGCCGAGTATCTCGGAAAGAACATCAAGTATCCCCAGCTGGCCCGTGAGAGCGGCATCCAGGGCCGTGTGTTCATCAACTTCGTGGTTGAGAACGACGGTTCCGTGACCAACGTCAAGGTGATGCGTTCACTGGGTGGCGGTTGCGACGAGGAAGCCATCCGCGTCGTGAAATCGATGCCCAAATGGAAGCCCGGCAAACAGCGTGGCAAACCGGTGCGTGTGAGCTACAACTTGCCTGTGAACTTCAAGCTTCAGTAATCACAGCAGGGTGGAAATGGTCGTAGACCAGTTTCGCCTTTGAAGGACCTATCAAGGAGGCCAAGCTTTCGAGCGGGGCCTCCTTGATTGTTTTTACGGACTTCAGTTCCAGCAGCAGCTTTTCGGCTGTGGCCTTGCCGATGCCTTTGATTTCGGAGAGTTCGGAGTGCATGAAGCCCTTCTCGAACTTCTTGCGATGGTGGGTGATGGCGAAGCGATGCACTTCGTCCTGGATCTGTGTCATCAGGCGGAACACTTCCGAATCGGGTTTGATACCCACTGCCTTCGGCGGGAAGCCATAGAGCAGTTCGCGGGTGCGGTGACGGTCGTCCTTCACCAGTCCGGCGATGGCTATTTCAATGTGCAGCTCGTCCTCGACGACCTGGCGCACCACTTCCATCTGGCCTTTGCCGCCGTCGGTGATGATGAGGTCGGGCAAGGGCTTCTCCTCCTCCAGGAGGCGTGAATAGCGACGGCGCACCACCTCTTTCATGGAGGCGTAGTCGTCAGGCCCTTCCACCGTCTTGATGTCATAATGCCGGTAGGCGTTCTTGTTGGGTTTGCCATTGACGAACTGCACCATGGCTGCCACGGGGTAGTCGCCTTGGAAGTTGGAGTTGTCGAAGCTCTCGATGACCTCGGGAAACACCGGTAGATGCAGCATCTCCTTCAGTTGGTTGAGCACCCGTTTCTGATGGCGTTCCGGGTCGACCAGCGTACGCTGTTTCTCGATATCCATCTTATATTGGACTGCATTGCGACGCGAGAGTTCCAGCAGCTTGGCCTTGTCGCCCCGTTGGGGCACGGTGACTTCCACATCGCCAAGGCCGAAATCGAGCTTCAGGGGGAGTACCACTTCTTTGGCGTTGCTCTCGAACTGTTGGCGCAGCTCGGTCACTGCCAGGGAGAGCAGTTCCTCGGCAGGTTCGTCGAGTCGGCGCTTGATTTCGATGGTGTGCGACTGCACCACGGCGCCCTCATTGACCCGCATATAGTTGACGTAGAAGAGGTGTTCGGCGTCGACGTAAGAGAACACGTCCACATTGTGGATGGTGGTGCTGACCACGGTGGAGCGGCTACGGTAGTTCTCGAGGAGCTCGTATTTCTCCTTGATGGCTTGGGCCTCTTCGAATTCCATGCGGGAGGCGTGTTCCATCATCAGGGCTTTCATTTCCTTGAGGACCCCGGAGAGGTTTCCCTTGATGATCTCCTTGGTTTCGGCGACCATCTTGCAGTAATCCGTTTTGGACACATAGCCTTGGCAAGGTCCCAGGCATTTGTGGATATGGTAGTCGAGGCACACGCGGTATTTGCCTTTGGCGATGTTGGCTTCGGTGAGCGTGGTCCGGCAGGAGCGCAGGGGATAGATCTGGCCCAGGAGGTCGAGCAGCACATGGGCGGTGCGCACTGAGGCATAGGGACCGAAGTAGTCCGATCCGTCATTGAGTTTGCGCCGCGTGAGGAAGACCCGAGGGTAAGGCTCGTTTTTGATGCAGATCCAAGGGTAGGTCTTGTCGTCCTTGAGCATGATGTTGTAGCGCGGCTTATACTGCTTGATGAGGTTGTTCTCAAGCAGCAGGGCTTCGGATTCCGACTCCACCACGATGAATTTGATGTCGGCGATTTTATTGACGAGCACGCGCGTCTTGCCAGTTTGTTCCTTATTGAAATAGGAGGAGACGCGGCGTTTCAGGTTCTTTGCCTTGCCGACATAGATCAGGGTACCGTCCTTGTCGTAGTAACGGTAAACCCCGGGCTTGGAGGGGAGGATCTTTAGGATTGCTTGAAGTGATTCCATCCTTGGGCCTTTAATGGAATGACATGGTTGTCGGGGGTAACTAACTCTGCGATGCCTTTGTCGGCGGTCATATAGCCGATGACGGTGACGTCTTGCGACATCTTTTGGATTTTCTCGTAGTCTTTCTGGTCGATGGTGAAGAGCAGCTCATAGTCCTCGCCCCCGTTCAGTGCGGTGATGCTCGGTACGATTTGGAAGTCCTTGGCCAGTTTGACGGTGGTGGGGTCTTGGGGGATCTTGCCTTCGTAAAGTTGGCAGCCCACCCCTGATTCCTTGCAGAGGTGCATCACTTCGGAGGCCAGTCCGTCGGAGATGTCGATCATGGAGGTCGGTTTGATGCCCAGTTCCTTGAGGCGGGCGACGATATCCTTGCGGGCTTCGGGTTTCAGTTGGCGTTCCAGCACGTAGTCGAAGCCTTTGAGTTGGGGTTGCATATTGGGGTTGGCGAGGTATTCTGCTTTCTCGCGTTCGAGGATGAGCAGTCCTGTGTAGGCCCCGCCCAGGTCGCCGCTCACGCAGAGCAGGTCGTTGGGTTTGGCGCCGCTGCGGTAGACCACGTCCTCTTCCTTGGCCATGCCGATGACGGTGATGGAGATCACCAGTCCCGACTGACTTGAGGTGGTGTCGCCGCCCACCAAGTCGACGTTGTAGTTCTCGCAGGCCAGACGGATGCCTGCATAGAGCTCGTCGAGGGCTTCCACCGAGTAGCGGTTGGAGACGCCCAGGCCCACTACGATTTGGGTGGGGGTGCCGTTCATGGCATAGATATCCGAGAAGTTGACCACTGCCGCTTTGTAGCCCAGGTGGCGCAAGGGCGTGTAGGTCATGTCGAAATGCACTCCTTCGACGAGGAGGTCGACCGAGACCAAGGTACGGTAGCCTTCGTGGTTGATGACGGCTGCGTCGTCGCCCACCCCTTTCAGTGAGGAGGCGTTGCGCAGCGGGAAGTCCTGGGTCAGTTGGTCGATGAGTCCGAATTCGCCCAGTTCATCGAGCTCGGTACGGGTATCTTTATTCTCTTCCATATTTATATTGGTTTTTTGCAACAATAACAATCATTCCGACGGTAAGCACCAGGCTAGTGATCAGGAGGGCCACATTGGAGGTGCTTCCGAAGTGTTCCCAGTCGGCATTGGCGAGGCCTTTATAGTCGAGATAGGCCACCACCACGGCGGTGCCGTTGTTGATGAAGTGCATGAGGATGCTGGTCCAGAGGGAGCCTGAGTAGTAGAACATATAACCCAGGATGAGGCCTAGGAACATGCGGGGCAGGAAGCCGTAGAACTGGAAGTGGATGAATGAGAAGATGAAGGCGGAAAGCCAGATGGCCACATGGGGATTGCATCGTCTGGTCAAGGCCTGTTGCAGCACACCGCGGAAGGTCAGTTCCTCGCCGATGGCGGGAATGAGGGCGATGACCAGCAGGTTACCCAGGAGTCCCCAGAAGGTGTCGACCTGAAGCATCCGGTCGGTAAGGTCGCCGGCCATGTCTTCCATCATCTTGAGCAGCCTTTCCAGGGTCTCTCCAAAGTTGGCGTTCTCGTTCCAGGTGCCCAGGATGTTGGTCAGCGGAAGGGAGACGAACATCAGGGCGATGCCGACGAGAAGCATCCACCAATGGGCTGGTTTGCGGAAGCCTATTTGGCGCATGGGTTCCGTACGTGTGAAGGCGTAGAGGACCAGCGGCGGTGCGATGAACATCAGCGCGGAGCTTATCCCCTGCCCTATCTTGAGCCCGGTAATGTCGTTGCCGAGGGTGAACAAGGCGGCGACGGCGACGCCTATCAGGGTACACACGAGGAGGGCCATCAGGTAGATGAAGATCCTCATGCCTGTGGATTGTTTCAGGTTTTTCTTGAATTCGTCCATCGAAAAAAGGTGTTTGAAAATGCAAATGTAGTATTTTTGCGGAAAATAAGCACCATGTACCAGATTGCCGGAATCGAATTTGAGCATTATCCCTTGCTTTTGGCGCCCATGGAAGACGTTTCGGACCCTCCGTTCCGCCATGTGTGCAAGTTGTTCGGAGCTGATCTGGTGTATTCCGAGTTCATCTCGTCGGACGGCTTGATCCGCGATAGCGCAAAGAGCATCAAGAAGTTGGACTTCGACGAGTTTGAGCGGCCTTTTGGCGTCCAGATTTTTGGCAATGCGGTGGAGCCGATGGTAGAGGCGGCGAGGTATGCCGAGACTGCCCATCCCGATTTGATTGACATCAACTTCGGCTGTCCGGTGAAGAAAGTGGCTTCGAAGGGGGCTGGTTCGGGCATCATGAACGACATCCCCAAGATGGTGGCCATTACTGAGGCGGTGGTGAAGGCGGTGGACATTCCGGTGACGGTGAAGACGCGGTTGGGTTATGACGAGCAGCACAAGGAGATTGTGGACATTGCCGAGCGTTTGCAGGATGTGGGTATTGCGGCTTTGACCATTCATGGGCGGTTACGCACGACCAAGTACGGGGAACCGGCGGATTGGACCTTGATTGGTGCGGTGAAGGACAATCCGAGGATGCGCATTCCCATCATTGGCAACGGTGATGTGGTGGATGGGCCATCGGCGAGGCATTTCAAGGACACCTATGGGGTGGATGGTTTGATGATTGGCAGGGCTACTTATGGCAATCCATGGATTTTCAGGGAGATCAGGCATTATTTGGAGACGGGTGAGGCGTTGCCGAAGCCTGACCTTCAGGAGCGGATCAGGGTGGCCAAGATTCAGCTGGAGCGTTCGGTGGCATGGAAGGGCGAGCGCACTGCGGTGATGGAGATCAGGAAGCATTGGGGGAGTTATTTCAGGGGCTTGGCGAATTTCAAGCCCTACAAGATCCGGTTGATGGAGGCGAAGACTGCCGACGAGGTCAGCGCTGTTCTTGATGAGATCAAGAATTTATTTTGTCAAGAAATAGGGAATTAGAGAGTTTTTATCGTATCTTTGCGGCGCAATTCCGTGAGGACATTGCGGTCCCATAGCGCAGTTGGTTAGAGCAACTGACTCATAATCAGTAGGTCCTAGGTTCAAGCCCTAGTGGGACCACGAAAAAAAGAGCGGCTCGTTTGAGTCGCTCTTTTTGGTTAAGGGTGTCCATCCTTTAGTTTTCCAGCGCGCTACCTTTGAGGGTCGTGTAGTTGATACGGAAGGCACCAACTTTACGGAGTTCCTGTTTGACGTCGGTGACGATACCCATACGGGTTTCTCTGTGCACCTTAAGGGCGGTGGTGAGGAAAGGACGGTCGGCTTCGCTACGGGCTTCACGTTCCTGGAGCACCCAGTCGGCGATATCGTCGGGACGGGCGAACTGGTCGTTCAGCTGGATACGCGACTCGGTACCGAGTTTGGCGTCGCGCGGGGGGCCGATGTAGATGGAGCTTACCAAAGCTTTCTTTTCGAGCTTGGCAATTTCGGTTGCCTTAGGCATAGCGGTCTTGACTTTCAGTTCGACATCACGCATTGAAGTGGTGATCATGAAGAAGAAGATCAGCATGTAAACGATGTCAGGCAGTGATGAGGTGCTCACTTGTGGCACTTCTTTTTTACCTTCTTTTCTGAATTTACCCATAGTTCTTTCCTCCTTGATTATTGTACTTCAACGGGTTCTGCTTCACTGACACGGACAGGAACAGCTTCGCCGATTGCTTTGGTTTGGTCTTCATTGAGCTGGTCGAGGTGTTTATGGAAGTGTTTCCAAGCCATCTCTTCC
>CAJOIH010000008.1 GCA_905234455.1 uncultured Bacteroidales bacterium
CTCCTTGATTTTCAACCGTCGGGGCAAAAGGATTCGAACCTTCGACCCCCTGCTCCCAAAGCAGGTGCGCTAGCCAACTGCGCCATACCCCGAAAAAAAGACGGCTTTGACACCGTCTTTTGAACCTGCGGAGAAGGGGGGATTCGAACCCCCGGTACCCCTTGCGGGATACGACAGTTTAGCAAACTGTTGGTTTCAGCCACTCACCCACCTCTCCAAGTGGTGCGAATTGCGAGTGCAAAGATACGCCTTTTACCCGTATCCGCAACCATTTTTCTGATTTTTTTTCAAAGAAAAGATTAACAAGCTGATAATCAGCCTTCAAGCTCATCGTCGAAGAGTGCCAGCTGGTTCTCAGTGACGTAGAGCTCAGGCGGAATCTCGTACTCGTAGTTGCTGATGAACCGCGAAATGCACCGCTTGATCAGCTTGATGGGCGTGGTCTTGCGAGCCTTGCAGTAGTTCCTGAGGGAACGGTACTGGCCCTGCGAGAGCTTGAAGGTGACCGCGTGATACTGGTAACTTCTCAGCGATCGCTTGTTTTTCTTTGCTTTCATTGTAGTATGTCTTTGCAACTCAATATCAATTGTGCGAAACGATCGGCCTCAGCCTCCGACTTGCCTTCGGAGTAGATGCGGATGATGGGCTCGGTGTTCGACTTGCGCAGATGCACCCAACCTTCCTCGAAGTCGATCTTCACGCCGTCGATGGTGGTCACCTGTTCGTTCTTGAACTTCTCGGCAAACTTGGCAAGGATGCCGTCCACATCCATGTCTGGAGTGAGTTGGATCTTGTTTTTCGACATGAAGTAGGCCGGGTAGGTCTTCTTCAACTCGGAGCACTTGATGCGCTTCTCAGCCAGCTGGGTGAGGAAAAGGGCGGTGCCCACAAGGGCGTCGCGGCCGTAGTGGATGGCGGGATAGATGACGCCTCCGTTGCCTTCGCCGCCAATCACAGCGCCCACTTCCTTCATCTTTTCCACCACGTTGACTTCGCCCACAGCGGCAGCGGCGTATTGCTGTCCATAGGAACGGGTTACATCGCGCAAGGCACGGGTGGAGGAGAGGTTCGACACCGTCGGGCCAGGGGTATGCTTCAGTACGAAGTCGGCCACTGACACCAGGGTGTATTCCTCGCCAAACAGCTCGCCGTCTTCCTTCACGAAGACCAGACGGTCGACGTCGGGGTCGACGACGACGCCGAAGTCACAGCCTTGCTCCTTCACGTAACGGCAGATGTCGGTGAGGTTCTGGGCCAACGGCTCAGGAGTATGGGCGAAGTTGCCCGTGGGCTCGCAGTTGAGTTCGAGGATGTCGTCGACGCCCAAGGCGCGTAGCATCTTCGGGATGGCGATGCCACCGGTGCTGTTGACGGCATCGACGGCGACCTTGAAATGGGCCTGCTTGATGACTTCCTTGTTCACCAGCGGCAGCTGGCAGACCATCTCCACGTGCTTGTCCATCCATCCGTCAACCTGCTGGTAGCTTCCGATCTTGTCGATGGTCACGAATTCGAACTCGTCCTTGGCAGCCACATCGAGCAGCCATGCGCCTTCGGCGGCAGAGATGAACTCGCCTTTTTCGTTGAGGAGTTTCAAGGCATTCCACTGTGCCGGGTTGTGGCTGGCGGTGAGGATGATGCCAGCGTCGGCCTTCAAGCCGGTGACGGCGATCTCAGTGGTCGGGGTGGTGCTCAGTCCGATGTCGAGCACGTCGGCCCCCATGGCCTGCAAGGTGCCGCAAACCACCTGGTTGACGAAGAAACCCGACATGCGGGCGTCACGACCCACCACGATTCGGGGACGCTCGATGCCTTTGCGCTGGACGAACTTGACGAAAGCCGCGGTGAACTTCACCATGTCGATGGGGGTGAGGTTGTCGCCGGGAACACCACCGATGGTGCCGCGGATACCGGAAATGGATTTGATAAGTGTCATATTGCTTTCATTGATTTTGATTATTCGGGACATGACCTGACATAGTCGTCCATGTTCTCACGACCGTCACGCTGGGCGGCGCGATAGTAGTAACAAGCCATGTCATAGTCGTTTTTGATGAAATAGATCCTGCCTAAGGTAAACTCGGCCTCCTGATAGCCGGGTCGGAGCTCCAGGGCCTTTTCCAAGTCGAGGATGGCTGAGTCGAACCTGTTTTGGTTGAACTTGGTGCAGGCACGGTAATAATAGGCTTCAGCGTTCTCCTTGTCGTATTTGATGGCCTCGGTGAAATAGGCCTCGGCTTCGGCGGAATGAGCGGTGTTGTACATGAGCGCCAAGCCTTTGTCGAAGGCGACACGCGATTTTTCGATGTTTTGGGCGCAGCCGGCAAAGAGCAGGCAGAACAGCAGCAGGCAGGAGAAGGTCTTGACGATGTCGGACACCTTCTTGATGACGTCCTTGAGCTTGTGCTCGTCCTTGGCCTCAGCCAGGAACCGGAGGTAAGGCTCGGTGTTCGATGGCCTGATGTTGAGCCACCAGTTGGGATAGTCGAGCCGGTAGCCGTCGAAGTCGAGATACCGCTCGGGCTTCTCGATGCCCGCGAAATGGTCGCGAACGGCGTCCATGGCTTCCTGCTTGCGCTCTAACTTGAAGTTGATCTCACCTGAGTTGTGGTATTGCGAGATCTCGCTGACGATGGAGCTCATAGTGCGACCTTGGCGCTTGAACTCAGCCAGCAGGCGCAACACGATGGAGGCTGCCAGCAAGGCAGAGTCGGAGTAATAGAAGTCGCGGAAATAATAATGCCCGGCCAGCTCACCGCCATACACGCCGTCGAGTTCACGTAGTTTGAGGGCGGCATAGGCGCGACCCACACGCCAGGTCTCCACCTTGGCTTGATAGCGGTTGAGGTACTCCTGGATGGCGCGAGAGCTGCGGATGTCCTGCAATACGATGCCCTGTTCGTGACGTTGTCCAAGGAAATAGTTGCCCAAGAAGGCGATCATCAGGTCAGGGGAGATGAAGTTGCCCAGTTCGTCGATGAAGGTGATGCGGTCGGCGTCGCCGTCGAACAGCAAACCGATGTCGCACTTCTCTTTCTTGACCAAGGCTTTGATCTGCTCCTGGCTGACGGCCTCAAGCGGATTGGGTTCGTGGCTGGGGAAGTTGCCGTCGAGGGTGTCGTTGATGTAATGGGCTTGGCCGATGAGCTGGTGGACAAACAGCGATGACATGCCGCTACTGCAGTCGACAGCGATGTTCAAGTTGGAGAGGTCGCCTACAAAACCCTGTTGGAACTTCAGGTAGTCGTCTTTGACTTCCTTGTGGCGGATGGTGCCTTTCTTGGCGACGGGCACGCAGACCTCGTCACTCTCCACGTAGGCTTCGAGACGGTTCAGACCCGTGTCGTAACCCACCGGCAAGGCGTTGGTCTTCGAGATCTTCAGTCCATTGTGGTGCTTGGGATTGTGCGAGGCGGTGATCATCACTGAGGCGTTGTAGCCGTATTTGGCAGTGCTCCAGTAGACCATCGGGGTGGTGGAGAGGCCGATCTCATCGACGTTGACACCACTGTCGGTGATGCCACGGGTCAGGTTGTCGAACAACGTGTCCGACGAAAGACGCATGTCGCGACCCACCAGCACGGTGTCCACGTCAAGGATGCGATGCAGGAAGAAGCCGATGCGGTAAGCGATCTCCTCGTTGAGGTCAGTGCCCCATTCTCCACGAATATCGTATGCTTTAAATGCTTTCATAGTCATTGGATGTTTTTAAGTTTTCGGTGGTAGCGTTCCGCGTTGCGGTTGTGTTCGGTCAGGGTCTTGGCAAAGACATGATACCCTGAGAAGTCATCTTTTGCGCAAAAATAATAATAATTATGTTTTTCTGCATTCAAAACTGCATTTATTGATGCCAGCGAAGGGATGCAGATCGGTCCCGGAGGCAGTCCGGGATATTTATAGGTGTTGTAGGGCGAATCCACCTCCTTGTGCACATTGAGCACCCTTTTCAGACTGAAGTCGCCCACGGCGAACACCAGGGTGGGGTCCGCCTGAAGCAACCAGTTGTTTCTGTAACGGTTGAGGTACACTCCGGCAATCCTTGGCATCTCGTCGGTTTTGTTGGTCTCTTTGTCGACGATGGAAGCCAGAATGCTCACCTGGACAGGGGAGAGGTAGAGCTCCTTGGCTTTGTTGAGGCGTTCAGGGGTCCAATATTTGTCGTATTCTTTCTTCATTTTGTCGACAAACTGGGCGGCGCTGGTGTTCCAATAGAACTCATAGGTGTTGGGCAGGAACATCGCCGGTATGGTCAGCCAGTTGAAGCCGAGTTCCGACAGGACAGTGGCGTCGTCGAGATAGCTCACGATGGACATGGAGTCGGCCTCGATCTGTTCAGCGATGCGTCCGGCCAGCATGGGGATGTCACGCATGTTGTTGAAGGTGACCTTGACGGGCGTCTGGAGTCCCCCGTTGAGGATGTTGCACAGCTGACGATTGTTCATGCCGTTGCGCAAGACGTAGCGTCCGGGTTTCACGTGGTCGGGATAGTCCCTGCGACGGGCCCACCACTCGAAGCTGTCAGGGTTGGCGATGAGGCCATGGCTGTAGAGCGAGTCCTTCACTTGCTCGAAATCAGCTCCCGTGGGGATGTACAAAGAGAACTCCTTGGGTTCCCCGACCACCACGTTGGGTTTCATAACGGCTTTGTAGATCCGAATGCCTGCCAAAATGGCAATGCCTATGATGACGGCGACAACCCCTATGATGATCTTTTTCTTCATGCCTTGTTGATGATTTGGTAAAACACCACGTCGAGGAAACCTTCTGGGGTCTTGATCCAGTCTTTGCGCCGACCGCCTTCCTCGAAGCCTAGTTTTCGAAAGAGATGGAGGCTCTCTTCGTTGGTGACGTCGACCAGGCAATGCACTTGGTGGACTAGGAGGTCGTTGAAGAGGTAGTCGAGGCAAAGCCGGAGTGCCGTGCCTGCCAGCCCCTTCCCACGATAGTTGCTCTCGATGAGGATTCCAACCCCGATGCGGCTGTTGACGGGGTCGTAGTCGAACAGATCGATGCTTCCCACAGGCAGTTCCTCTTCGTTGAGGCAAACCATGAGGCGTTGCTGCCGGTTACCCAGCAGGTCACTGTTGCCCAACAGGAACTGCTCTATCTGGAAGAGCGAAGTGGGACAGGCGGTTTCACTCACCCGCCATAGGCTCCTGTCGTTCTCCCATTGGTAGATCATGGGAGCGTCTTCAGGTTCGGCTATTCTTATAGAAATGTTTCCATCGGAAATGAACATGTGGCATGTTTTTTGATTATTACCTACGCGCCTTTTTTTGACAAAAATACACTTTTTGGTGCAATAAAGTTGAAAAAAGCGCATTAATTGACTAAGAAAACCGAAACAATTTTAAATATGCGTAAGAAAGAAATGAGGTTGGCCACCCTCAGTGTGGCCATGATCGCTGTGGCCTTTCTGGGGATGACGGCCTGTGGAAACAAGACGACCGGTACCATGTCGCAAGTGGCAGAGACTACCGAGGTGGAACAAGTGCAGGATGCCCAAGTCTACCGTACGGCCTTCTTGCCCACGGAAAACACTCCCGACTTCGTGGATGCGGCCGAGGCCAGCGTCAACGCCGTGGTGCACATCAAAACCACCATCATACAGAAAACTTCTTCTTATTATGACTTCTTTGGGGCTTTCTGGGAGCACCTCTATGGCGTTCCGGGACAGACCCAGACCAACACCGTGGTGGCTTACGGCTCGGGTGTGGTGCTTTCGCCGGATGGGTTTATCGTCACCAACAACCACGTAGTGGAGGGCGCCAGCCAGGTTGAAGTCACCTTTAATAATAAGGTGGTCCTTCCTGCCACCATCATCGGCACCGACCCGTCGTCGGATTTGGCGCTGATCAAGGTCGAAGGCAGCGATTTCGACTATCTGGTGTTTGGCGATTCCGACAAGGTGAAAGTGGGTGAGTGGGTGCTTGCCGTGGGCAACCCCTTCAACCTCACTTCGACGGTCACCGCCGGCATCGTGAGCGCCAAGGCACGCAACATAGGCATCCTGGGTGAAGGCAGCAACGTCGAGTCGTTCATCCAAACCGACGCTGCTGTCAACCGTGGCAACAGCGGCGGCGCACTAGTGAATACCCGGGGCGAGCTCATTGGCATCAATGCCGCCATCGCCTCGCATACGGGCTCCTACGAGGGCTACTCTTTCGCCATCCCGTCGAACATCGTCCGCAAAGTCGTTGACGACCTGCTGATGTACGGCGAGACGCAACGGGCCTACCTGGGAATCCAGATTGCCGAGATGAATGCCGACCTGGCACAAAAGTCGGGCATGGGCGACATCAAAGGCGTCTATGTGGCTGGTGCTTCCGAAGGCGGCGCCGCACAGAAGGCGGGGATCCGCGCTGGCGACGTGGTGGTCGGCATCAACGGCAACGACGTGAATACCACTACCCAGCTCACCGAAATCGTCAACCAATACCGTCCCGGCGACAAGATCAACGTCGACGTCATCCGTGAGGGAAGCCATCGCAGCTTCGAGGTGGGACTCCTCAACGAGGCGGGTTCGACCGACGTGGTCAAGAAAGGGGAGAGCTTCTACAATGCCACCTTCGGATTGGTGTTGCAGCCCATCAGCAAGGAGGAGATGAACAACCTGCGCATCAACAACGGACTCAAGATCGTGGAGATCCGTCAGGGAGCCTTCCAAGGCGCCGGCGTCGAAGGCTTTATCATCACCACCATCAACGGCAAGGCAGTCAACTCAAAGAGCGAGTTGGAAGCCGCCCTCAAGAACCGCGGACGCAAGACCTATATCGAAGGATTGTATCCCAATGGCATGCGGATGACTTTTGAATATATCGACTAAACACAACCAAAACAGCAAAGACCATAATCCTAGACTAAACAAACCAATTAAATTATGAAACAACTGAAAATCTCTAAATCCATCACCAACCGTGATGCCGGCACCCTGGAGAAGTACCTTCAGGATATCGCCAAAGAAAAACTGATCACCCCCGAGGAGGAGGTTGAGCTCTCGCGCCGTATCAAGAGCGGCGACCAGGCGGCGTTGAGCCAGCTGGTGAGGGCCAACCTGCGTTTCGTGGTCTCGGTGGCCAAACAATATCAGAACCAGGGACTGTCGCTCCAGGACCTCATCAACGAAGGCAACGTGGGCTTGATCAAGGCGGCCCAGCGGTTTGACGAGACCCGCGGCTTCAAATTCATCTCCTATGCCGTGTGGTGGATCCGCCAGTCCATCCTGCAAGCCGTGGCCGAACAGGCCCGTACCATCAGGCTTCCCCTGAACCAGGTGGGCGCCGTCAGCAAGATGAAGAAAACTGCGGCCATGCTCGAACAGGAATACCAACGCAAGCCCTCCACCGAAGAACTTGCCAAGGAACTCGACATGCCCGAGGCCAAGGTGCGCGCCCTGATGGGGATGAACATGCACCAGATCTCGACCGATGCGCCTCTCGACGATGACGAGGATGGCAACTTCCTCGATGTGTATATCGACCAAAGCTCCGTCGCCACCGACGAAGCTGTGGAGAACGAGTCTGACAACAACGCCATCCAACGTTCGCTGGAAGCACTGTCCGACAAGGAACGCGAAGTCATCAAGATGTACTATGGCATCGGTACGCCTCGTGAGTATTCACTCGATGAGATCGCCCTTGCCATGGGCATCTCGCGCGAACGTACCCGTCAGATCAGAGACCGCGCCCTGAAACGCCTGAAGAGCGATTTTTCGCTGCGTACGATATTTAATTGACCTCGTTTGCTTTTTTATCCAATAAATTCTTATTTTTGCAGGAAGAAATCTAGTATTCACCTAAAAATAAGATCTTATGGATAATTACGAAAGCTCTCTGAAGTTATGGAATGAAAACGAAAAGGCTGCCAACGAACTGATCAACATCGTCGGTCGTTTGTGGTACGACAAGTCGGTTGAACTCATCCTGTTGCGTTCGCTGTTGGTGAACCGCGGCTCAGGTAAGATCCTCAACAAGCACCTCCGTGCCGAAACCGTGCTGGGCAAGCCCGTCCGTGTTCAGGACTCACTGTTGATCGCCAAGGCGCTGCTGGCCGAGAACCTGGCTCCCGCCCGTATCGACATCGGACGCCTCAACTCCGAGTGGACTGACGAGAAAGAGAAGTACAACAACAACGTGACGGCCTTTGTGCGCGACAAGCTCAGCTACATCATCGATGCCAACCCGCGCAGCAACAAGGTTCAGGATGTCATCCTTTACGGCTTTGGCCGTATCGGCCGTATCCTCTGCCGTGAGATGACGGAGATGGCTGGCAGAGGCGACGCCCTCCGCGTCCGTGCCATCGTCACCCGCAAGAACTCACCCGAGGACATCCTCAAGCGTATCAACTTGTTCCGTACCGACTCGGTGCACCGTTACTTCCATGGCGTATGCTATCCTCTGCCTGAGGAGAATGCCATGATGGTCAACGGCCAGAAGATCCTTTTCCTCGAAGCCAAGAACCCCGAGGACCTCGACTACACCGCCTATGGCATCCATGATGCACTGCTCATCGACAACACCGGCGCCTTCCGCGACAGGGAGTCACTGGAACGTCACCTCCAAGCCAAAGGCGTAGCCAAGGTGTTGCTCACTGCTCCCGGCAAGGGCGACATCCCGAACGTGGTCTACGGCGTCAACCAAGACACCCTCGACCTGGAGAAGGAACACGTGTTCTCAGCCGCCAGCTGCACCACCAATGCCATCGTCCCCGGCCTGCAAGTCATGCAGAACCACTTCGGCATCATCAAGGGCCATATCGAGACCATCCACAGCTACACCAACGACCAGAACTTGCTGGACAACTACCACAAGAAAGAACGTCGTGGCCGTAGCGCTGCCTTGAACATGGTCATCACCGAGACCGGCGCCGGCAAAGCCGCCGCCAAAGCCCTGCCCGAGCTGAAAGGCAAACTCACCAGCAACGCCGTCCGCGTTCCTACGCCCGACGTGTCACTGGCAGTGCTCGCCCTCGACCTCGAGCGTGAGACCACCGTCGAAGAAGTGAACGAAGCCTTCCGTATGGCCTGCCTCGAAGGCAACCTCATCGAACAGATCCGCTTCAGCAGCAACACCGAGTTTGTCAGCAGCGACGGCATCGGCGACAGCTGCGCCTGCATCTTCGACGCCCCGGCTACCAAGGTCAGCGCCGACGGCAGGACGGTGATCCTCTACCTGTGGTACGACAACGAGTTCGGCTACAGCAACCAGGTGATCCGCCTCGCTCGCCATATCGGTGAAGTGAAGAGCTATCGTTACTATTAAACAGTTTGGAGTTAGAAGTTGGAAGTTAGAAGTGTTTTGAGATGAACAAATCATCGCTTATTGGTTTTCTTTTGATAGCGGTAATCCTCTTTGGTTGGATGTGGTGGATGCAGCCTTCCAAAGAAGAACTTGCCGAACAGCGCCGTATTCAGGACTCCATCATGGTGGCACGCCGTGAGGCGGCCATCCTCGATTCCATTCGCTTGGCCGAAGAACAACAGCAGGCCGCCGACACCATGGCGTTGCCAGCTGTGGAACTTCCCGTGGTGGAAGAGGTGGAGGAACAACTGTGGACCTTGGAGAACGAACTCCAGAGGATCACCCTTTCCAACAAGGGCGGCTACATCAAAGAGGTGGAGCTGAAAAACTATCAAACTTACGATTCGTTGCCGCTGATCTGCTTCGACCCCGAGACCGCGGTGTTCGACCTTTCGTTTTTCGTGGGCAACAGGCTCTTCAGAACCTCGCAGATGGTGTTCCACCCATTCGTCAACGGACAGCCGTACGATGGGGGAGACCTCCGGACCTTCGAGGGCGACAGCATCGTCTTCGCCATGCGGGCCTATGTTGATGGCAACGACAGCCTACGCGATGAAAACAGATACCTCGAATATGTGTATACGTTGCGCGACGACAACTACATGCTCGACTTCGACCTGCGTACCGTGGGACTGAAGGACGTCATTGCCAACAACGTCAACTACATGAATCTCGACTGGAAGGTCGATATCCTCAAGCATGAGAAGGACAACGACCGCTTCATCAACACCACGGTGTACTACAAGCCGATGACCGAGAACGAGGTGGACCGACTCGACGACCGCAAGCACAAGGAAGAGAACATCAACTACAGTGTCAATTGGGTGTCGTTCAAGGAACGCTTCTTCTGCAACGCACTGGTGGCCCGCAATGGCTTCAGCAGCGCCAAGATCGGCGCCAACACCGACGTGTCCCACTCGAGCCGCTACTTCAAGACCATGTCGGCGAGCCTCGAGATCCCGTACAACGTGCAAGCCGAGGTGAACGAGTTCCCGATGTCGTTCTATTTCGGTCCCAACCACTTCCAGACGCTCAAAAGCTACAACCTGAAACTCCAACGCCAAATCGACGTGGGTAACTTCTTCCTGATCCGCTGGATCAACTACGGAGTCATCTACGTGTTCAACTGGCTGGGATCCTACGGATGGAACTACGGTATCGTGATTCTCATCCTCACCATCCTCATCAAGATCCTGTTGTTTCCGATCGCTTTCAAATCGTACAAGTCAACCGCCATCACCCGCGTGCTGAAACCCGAGATGGAAGCCATCAACGCCAAGTATCCCAAAGAAGAGGATGCCATGAAGAAGCAACAGGCGGTGATGGAACTGCAGCGACAAGCCGGAGCCAGCCCCACATCGGGCTGTATCCCCATGCTGCTCCAGTTCCCCATCCTCATCGCCGTCTTCCGTTTCTTCCCCTCGTCCATCGAGTTGCGCCAACAGCCCTTCCTCTGGGCCAAGGACCTCTCCACCTACGACAGTATCCTGGACCTGCCATTCAACATCCCGTTCTATGGCGACCACGTGAGCCTGTTCTGCCTGCTGATGACCATCACCACGTTCATCTATACCTATGTGAACAACAAGATGATGGACACTGGTGCCAACCCGCAGATGAAAGGCATGAAGATCATGATGTACCTCATGCCCATCATGTTCCTGGGAATTTTCAACAGCTATTCAGCGGGTTTGAGCTACTACTACATGCTGGCCAACATCATCACCTTCATCCAGATGTTCGTCTTCCGTAAGATGATCAACGAGGACAAGGTGCGTGCCACCATCGAGGAGAACAAGCGGAAACCCCAGAAGAAATCGCGTTTCCAGCAACGCCTCGAGGCTGCGCAGAAGGCACAGCAGCAACAGTTGAAAAACGCAAAACGTTAAACCATGAAAGCACTGGAACCTTTTCTCGAAACCATCGCCGCGACCCATAAGGTGTGGCTCCTAGGGGCCATGGACGGCATGTTCGCCATGCTTGAGGACGGCGACGGCAATTCCTACATCCCCGTGTGGGAGACGGAAGACCAAGCCAAAAAAGCCGCCGTCGATGACTGGGCCGGTTACGAGGTGGTTGAGATGGGGTTCTCCGAACTCGCCGTGTGGCTGAAGGAACTGTCGCGTGACGAGATCGACATCGCCGTGTCGCCCGAAAGGGACGGCGAAATCACCGCCATCGCCTCAGCCAAGTTCCGCCAATGGGTGAAGCCTCAAGCCGACGACTCGTATCACGAAGAGGACGAGGACGATCCTGAGGAGGACTATGACTATGGCGAGGGATGGGCTCAACCTTGGTAAGACGAGATTATGAAAAGCAGGCTTTTCGGAGTACTCTTGTTCATTGAAACCATGGCACTGCTGATTACCGCGGCAGTGTCATGGTTTTATCATGTCAGGTGCGGCGAAAACGACTATCCCGCTTTTCTCATCAGCGCCGCCATCACCGGTGGCGTGGGGCTGGTGCTCTATGTCTACGGTAGGGTACGGAAGACCCCCATTGACAACGACGACACCTTCGTGATTGTCTCCTTGTCGTGGGTTCTGTACTCGATTTTTGGAATGCTGCCCTTTTTGTTAAGCGGAGCGATTGACAATATAACCGATGCCTTCTTTGAGACTATCTCTGGATTCACCACCACAGGCTCCACCATTTTGCAGAATGTGGACCAACAGACCCACGGCATCTTGTTTTGGCGCTCCGTGATGCAATGGCTGGGCGGTTTGGGCATCGTAGTCTTCACCTTGGCTTTCATCCCCACGGTGACCAAAGGCTCCAGGAAAGCCACGCTGTTTGCGGCTGAGGCACCGGGCATGAGCGTCGAGAAACTTTCCCCTTCGATGCACGTCACCTCACGCATCTTATGGAGCATTTATATCTTCATGACGGTCTTGTGCGCCTTTTTCTACGCGTTGGGACCCATGTCAGTGTTCGATGCGGTGTGCCATGCCTTCACCACCATCTCTACTGGAGGCTTCAGCACCCATCAGGAAAGCTTGGCGTTCTATCATTCCGACTACATCGAATATGTGGCTGTCGCCTTCATGATCCTCTCGGCCATCAATTTCTCGATGTTCTATTTCCTGTTCTCGGGACGTTGGGACCTGCTACGCAAAAACGAGGAAGTGCGCGTTTATCTCAGGTCCATCTTCGTGTTGACGCTGTTGTTCGCTGGACTGTTTTTACTTGCCCCCCATGTGAACGGTGTCACCGAAGAGCAGTTGGCCAGTTACCCCAAAGGAGGGAAAGAGGTGCTCGAGACCTCTTTCTTCCATGTGGCTTCGATGCTGTCGAATACTGGTTTCGCATCGCAGAATTCCAATTACGACCTCTGGGGGATGCTCTTCGTGATCCCCACGCTGCTGATGCAGATTGTCGGCGGTTGTGCCGGCTCGGCCAGTGGAGGCATCAAGATCGTGCGCGTCATGGTGATCATTAGGTTCATCAAAAACGCTTTCAATGAGCTGATCCATCCCACGGGATTTTTCACGGTCAAGATCTCGGGGCAGACCATCGATGAGGTGACGGTACGTCGTGTGTGCAACTTCCTCGCCTGGTTCATGATCATTTTCATCCTCAATGTGATCGTGCTGAGTATGGCTGGCATGGGGCTGGAAGACTCCAGCATCGCTTTCCTGACCTGTTTCAGCAACCTCGGTTTGGGCTCGGGAGCCACGGGCCCGAGTGCCTGTATGGCAGACTTGCCCATGGCCGCCAAGTGGATCCTTTCAGCCGACATGCTGTTGGGTCGTCTTGAAATCATCACCGTGTTGCTGATTTTCTTCCGCTCCACATGGGTGACGACGAAAGGGGTGAGGAGTTAACTGCTAACTAGTTGACGAAGTGGAGTTTGCCGTCGAGGACGGTGACCGTGATGGGTTTGGTCCGGTCGACCTGGTCGGCGATGATCATCTTCGACAATTCATTCAACAATTCCCGTTGCATCATACGTTTCACTGGACGCGCGCCGTATTGCGGGTCATAGCTCTGGCGTGCGATGAGGTCGACGGCTTCGTCGGTGATGTCGATGCTGATGCCGTTGTCGGCAAGCATCTTCTTCACGCGGTTGAACTGCATCCTCACCACTTCGGCAATCTGGCTCTCGCTGAGGTCGTCGAAGATAATGATGTCGTCGATACGGTTCAGGAACTCGGGCCGCATCACCTGACGCAAGGCATCCATCACGGCATTATGGTCTTTCAAGCCGGCGCCCACGTTCGAGGTCATGATGACGATGGTGTTCTTGAAGTCGACGGTACGGCCCTTGTTATCGGTCAGACGGCCGTCGTCGAGCACCTGCAAGAGGATGTTGAACACGTCGGGATGGGCTTTCTCGATTTCATCCAGAAGGATGACGGAGTAGGGCTTGCGCCGAACTGCTTCGGTAAGTTGGCCGCTCTCTTCGTAGCCCACATATCCTGGAGGTGCACCGATCAAACGCGACACGGTGTGACGCTCTTGGTATTCCGACATGTCGATTCGCACCATGTTGTTCTCGTTGTCGAACAGGAACTCTGCCAGCGCCTTGGCCAGCTCGGTCTTACCCACGCCGGTGGTACCCATGAAGATGAATGATCCTATCGGTCGTTTGGCGTCCTGCAAGCCAGCCCGGCTCCGCCGGATGGCGTCGCTGACGGCACGGATGGCTTCGTCTTGGCCGACCACACGCTTGTGCAGTTCCTCTTCGAGATGGAGGAGCTTCTCGCGCTCGCTCTGCATCATCTTCTTCACCGGGATGCCCGTCCAACGCGAAACGATCTCGGCCACGTCCTGGTACGACACTTCCTCGTCGATCAGCGGATGGTCGCCTTGTGCCTTCAGCAGGTCGGCCTTGGCTTTCTCGATGGCGTTCTCGGCATCGCGTATCTTTCCGTACCGCAGCTCGGCAACACGGCCGTAGTCGCCTTCACGCTCGGCTGAGGCGGCCAGGTGTTTGTACTTCTCGATGTTGTCTTTCTCTTTCTGGATGATCTCCACGAAATGGCGCTCTTGTTCCCATTTGGTCTTGATCTCAGCCTTTTGGGCGTTGAGTTTGTCAAGCTCCTGACTGATCTCTTCGACTTTCTTGGTGTCGTTCTCGCGTTTCAGCGCTTCGCGTTCGATCTCCAGTTGACGGATGGCGCGTTCCACGTTCTCGAGGTCCTCCGGCACCGAGTCGATCTGTAGCCGCAGACGTGCGGCAGCCTCGTCGATGAGGTCGATGGCCTTGTCGGGCAGGAAACGGTCGGAGATATACCTCACCGAGAGCTGTACGGCGGCCACGATGGCCTCGTCGAGGATACGGATATGGTGGTGGTTCTCGTAACGTTCCTTCAGGCCCCTTAGGATGCTGATGGCCGAAGCCTCGTCAGGCTCGTCCACCATGACGATCTGGAAACGACGCTCCAAGGCTTTGTCCTTCTCGAAATATTGTTGGTATTCCTTGAGGGTGGTGGCGCCGATGCATTGCAGCTCGCCACGCGACAGGGCAGGCTTGAGGATGTTGGCCGCATCCATGGCGCCGCCGGTGGCACCCGCACCCACCAAGGTGTGGATCTCATCGATGAACAGCACCACTTCGCCGGCGCTGTCGACCACTTCCTTGATCACGCTCTTCAGACGCTCCTCGAACTCGCCTTGGTATTTGGCGCCAGCGATCAACGCGCCCATGTCGAGTGAGAATACTTTCTTGCTTTTCAGGTTCTCCGGTACGTCGCCATTGACGACTCGCTGGGCGAGACCCTCCACAATGGCGGTCTTACCCACGCCCGGTTCACCTATTAAAATAGGGTTGTTCTTGGTCCGGCGCGAGAGGATCTGCAGCACACGCCTGATCTCCTCGTCACGCCCGATCACAGGGTCTAACTTGCCCGCCTTCGCCAACTCGTTCAGGTTTTTGGCGTAGCGGTTCAATGATTCAAATTTGTTTTCCATAGCAATGTTTTTTTTGATTTTGCCCCAATCCCATCAAATCCTTAACCAACTGATCTATTGTGACAATTTGTCAGTTTGTATTTTGTAAGGATAAATTGACTATTTTTGCGTCCTCAAAACATTGAAAACGACATGCAGTGGGTTCTCCTGTCATTGATATCGGCCTTCCTTTTGGGCTTCTATGATATCTTCAAGAAAAGGACCGTAGTTGGGAATGCCATCATTCCGGTACTGTTTTACAGCACGATGATCAGCGGCCTGATTTTTCTCCCTTTCATCCTATTATCGCATTTGCAGCCCGAGTGGTTTGCCAGTGGCTTTTGGAAACAATTCTTCGTGGAACCGCTGACAATTCGTCAGCATTTGCTCATTTTTGGCAAGACTGCGTTGATTTTGGTTTCATGGATGTTCAGCTATTCGGCCATGAAAAACCTGCCCATCACCGTGGTGGGGCCTGTCAACCAGCTGCGTCCAGCCATCTCATTGCTGTTGCTGTTTGCCATCTTCCAGGAGCATCTCACCTGGACCCAATGGGTAGGGGTGGTGCTGGCGCTAGTGTCGTTTTACCTCATGAACCGTAGCGGCAAGCTCGAAGGCATCCAGTTCAAGACCAACAAATGGGTTTACATGCTGTTGGCTTCAGCGGTGTTGGTGGCCCTCAGCGGTGTTTACGACAAGTTTCTGCTCAGCGGCGAGTCCATCTCTCCAGCCACCATCCAGGCTTGGTACACCATCTACGACTTCCTCATGATGGCGGTGATGTTCTTCTTCATCTGGCGTCCCAAGCGTGCCCAGATGCCCTTCCAGTGGAGGGGAGGCATTGCCTTGATGGCCATCTTTGTCTCCATCGCCGACGTTATCTACCTGTCGGGACTCAAGCAGGAGGCCGCGGTCATCGTATTGATCCCGTTGATTTTATATGGAGTCCGCCTGTTGGTGTCGTTCGCCTACGGAGCCATCTTCTTCAAGGAGAAAAACATCCGCAGCAAGATCATTCCCCTGCTGATGGTGATCGCTGCACTGGTGTTTATGTGCATCTAAAAAAATCATTATTTGTCAGATATCCAAATAATTTTTATATTTGCAATTTATTTGGATTGAAAACGAGCATCTAAAAATATGGAAATCAAACGAATATTCGACCTTCTGCCGAATTATTTGGAGAAATATCCCGACCAGCCCGTGGCTTTGGCCGGCAAGAAAGACGGGGAGTGGCGAAGATACAGCATGAAGGAGTATATCGAGCTGACCAACAAGCTGAGTTATGCTCTGATCGAGCTGGGTATCGAGGTCGGCGACAAGGTGGCTTTCATCGTGAGCAACCGTCCAGAATGGAACATCATCGATATGGCTTGCATGCAGATTGGTGCCATCAATGTACCCATCTATCCCACCATCAGCCAAGAGGACTACCATTACATCCTCAACGACTGCGAGGCCAAGCTGGTCTTCCTCGATGGCGTAGCCGTGATGAACAAGGTGACCAATGTGCTGTCCGACATTCCGTCCATCAAGTACGTCTACACCATGGTCGACCGTGAGAAGTATCCTTATTTCGACCAGATCATCGCCTTGGGCACCCTGCATCCCCACAAGGAAGAACTCGAAGCTCGCAAGGCGGCTGTGAAAAGCAGCGACTGCATGACGCTCATCTATACCTCCGGCACCACCGGCACTCCGAAGGGTGTGATGCTATCGCATTCCAACGTCATCAACCAGGTGTTGGGTGTGTACGACATCATCCCCTGCAAGCCTGGCACGGTGGCCTTCTCGTTCCTGCCTGAGTGCCACGCCTACGAGCGCATGCTCATCTATACCTACCAGTATCTCGGCATGGCTATCTACTATGCCGAGAGCCTGGCTACGCTTGCCGACAACATCAAGGAGCTTCGTCCCTCGATGATGTGCTGCGTGCCCCGTGTGCTAGAGCGTTTTTACGAAGGCATCATCGCCTCTGGCAAGAAGATGCATGGCATTACGAGGGCCATCTTCTTCTGGGCGGTAAGTCTGGCCGAACGCTATAAGATCGATCCTGACAAGCGTGATTGGCTTTATAATCTGAAGCTTCGCATCGCTGATAAGTTGGTGTATGCCAAGATCCGCCAGAAGATCGGTGCCGACCGTTTTGAGCGTGTTGTTTCAGGCGCAGCTGCCTTGAACCACAAGATTGCCGCCTTCTTCTCAGCCATCCAGATGCCCGTGTTCGAAGGTTATGGCCTGACCGAGACCTCACCTGTGATCGCCGTCAGCAACAAAGGCGCCCACCAACGCGAGGTGGGCTGCGTGGGTCCTGCACTTCGTGGTATCGATGTGAAGATCACTGAGGAAGGCGAAATCATCTGCCGCGGCCACAACGTCATGATGGGTTACTACAAACATCCCGAGCTGACCGCTGAGGTCATCGACCGCGACGGTTGGTTCCATACCGGCGACATGGGCCAGTTCAACGAAAACGGACTGCTGATGATCACCGGACGTATCAAGAGCCTCTTCAAGACCTCGGGTGGCAAGTACATCAATCCCGACGTCATCGAGACCAAGTTCATGGGCTCCAAGCTCATCGAGCAAGTCGTGGTGGTGGGCGAGAACCAGAAGTTTGCCGGCGCCCTCATCGTGCCGAGCTTCGCTTACCTGAAGAGCTGGTGCGCCAAGGAGAAGATTCGCTTCACCACACCTGAGCTGGTGATCAAGATGCCCGAAGTGCAGAAGCTGTTCTTCAAGGAGGTGCAGGAACTCAACAAGGGATTGGGCGAGACCGAGAAGATCAAGAAACATGTGCTGCTCGCCGACGAATGGAGCGTGAGCAACGGCCTCATCACACCTACCTTGAAGGTGAAGCGCCGTGCCATCACCACCAAGTACAAGGACGTCATCGAGCAGATGTTTGCCGATAATCAGTAGACAAAGAATCCCACTGCGCCCGACAGCAGAATCAAGAGGATCGGGTTGGCCTTGAAGAAGTACGAGGCTACAAAGGCGAGGACACAAATCACAATGCTGATGTTGTTCTCGCCTTTGCCTATCTGTACGAAGTTCTGGGCGTTCATCATCGAAAGACCCGCAGCGAAGATCAGTCCTGCAATGGCCGGTTTCAGGCCTTTCAGCAGGTTGGTCATCAGCATGCCGCTCTTCTTGTTGGTCAGCAACTTAATAATAAGGTATACCATGATGATGGACGGTAGGCAGAGGGCGAAAGAGGCGAGGAGCGAGCCTCCAATGCCACCGGCAGTATAGCCCACGTAGGTAGCCATGTTGATGGAGATCGGCCCAGGCGTCATCTGCGAGATGGCTACCATGTCGGCAAACTCCGTCGTGCTCATCCAGGCATAGTGGTCAACCACCTCGTGCTGAATCAGCGAGAGCATGGCGTAGCCGCCGCCGAAGCCCAACACGCCGATCTTGATGAAGACCCAAAGCAGCTGCAGGTAAATCATGGTTGGACCTCCTTCTTTTTGGCTTTCTTTTGGATCACCAAGGCATAGATGAGACTACCTGCGATGGCGGCCAGGATGACGATGGCAGGGGAGACCTTCAGCCACCAGATCAGGGCCACGGTGGCGATGGGGATGATGGCAGTCTTCCAGTTGATCTTGGCCGACTTGATCATCCGGAGGGAAGGAGCCAGAATCAGCGCCACCACGCAGGGGCGGATGCCCTTGAAGATGCGCTCCACCACAGGAAGGTCGCGATACTCACGGAAGATGGTGGCCAGCAGCAGGATGATGACGATAGAGGGGATGATGGCCCCCAGCATGGCTGCAGCAGCGCCTTTGCGTCCGGCAATCTTTTGACCTACATACAAGGCCGTGTTCACGGCGAAGACGCCCGGCAACGACTGCACGATAGCAATCAGGTCCCAAAACTCGTCGGCGGGAATCCATTGCTTCTTGTCGACCACCGCCTTCTCTACCATCGACAGCATGGCGTAGCCTCCGCCCAAGGTGAAGGCCCCTATTTTAAAAAAGGTGCTAAAAAGCTGCCATGCAATTTTCATGATGCAAAAATACATTTTTTGTTTGTCTTTTTGAGATGGAATTAGTACGTTTGCATACTAATTTTGAAAGATATGATTCTGCTTGACACTTCTGTAATGACCTTTGACCGACCGGAGGCCTGGCAATGGTTGGTCCAATTCTGCATTTTGGCTACGGCGCTGCTGCTGGGCAACGTGCTGCGTACCCAAGTGCCGTTCCTGAAAAAGAGCCTGCTGCCGTCGGCCTTGCTCGGCGGATTGCTGCTCCTGATTTTCAAACAGTTTCCCAATTGCCGCGAAATCATCAACAAGCCCATGATGGAGATCGTGACCTATCACGCTCTGGGTTTGGGTTTTGTGGCCCTCGCCCTTAAAAATAATAAGGTGGAATCCAAATCGTCGGCGATGAAAGTCGTCGAGACCGGTGCACTCACCGCTTCGACCTATGTCATCCAAGGCATCGTGGGATTGATCGTGTCCATCGCGTTCTTCCTGGTAGGGAAGAAGTTCTTCTATGCCGCAGGACTGCTGCTGCCCATGGGTTACGGCCAGGGTCCGGGACAGGCGTTGAACTTCGGCAAGATCTACACCGGATGGGCCACCCAACAGGGTATCGACTTTGCCGGGGCCGACTTCGGATTGTCGATAGCCGCCATGGGATTCATTGTGGGTAGCGTGATCGGCGTGATCTACATGAACATCCTTCGCCGCAAGGGCAAGCTCTCGGCCAAGAAGATCGCCGATGCCCAAGTCAACAAGCTGGAGGACTACGAAGGCAAGAATGAGATCCCTGACGCTGAGTCCATCGACAAGCTCTCGGTGCAGATCTGCATGGTGCTCTTCGTGTATTTCCTGGTGTACCTCTTCACCAACTGGATCCAAGGCATGGAGCTGGGCAAATTCGGCACCAACACCCTGAAGCCCATGCTGTGGGGCTTCAACTTCCTGTTGGGCACGCTGTTCGGCATTGCCTTCAAGAACATCCTGAAAGTGTTCAAGAAGCAACGCATCATGGAGCGTGAATACATTAATAATTATATGTTGAACCGCATCGGCGGCTTCTGCTTCGACGTCATGATCGTGGCTGGCACCGCCGCCATCAGCTTCGACGAGTTCGGCAAGTTTGTGTTGCCCTTCACCGTCATCTGCGCTTTGGGTGCTTTGGTCACCTTCGTCTATGTGTTGTGGATCAGCAAGCATCTCTATCCCAACTACCAATACGAAGGCTTCTTCTCAATGTTTGGCATGTTGACCGGTACGGCCTCCAATGGCATGATCCTGTTGCGTGAAATTGACCCCAAGTTCGAGACTCCTGCTGCCAACAACCTGGTGCTTCAGGCCCTGGCTGCCATCGTGCTGGGATTCCCCGTATTGCTGCTGGTGGGTGTTGCCCCACAGAGTCTGCAGTCCACTTGGATCACCTTAGGAATATTAATTGTATTCTGGGCGGCGTTGACGATCTTTATGTTACGAAAGAAGATCTTTAAGAAGAAGCCCAAGGTTTCCGAGGAACCCCAATAAAACAAAAAATCCCGGCCGGCTGGTCGGGATTCTTTTTTTCGGATCGTTGTGAGAATCAGTCTTTTCTCTTGGCTTCCTTGATACGGGCTTTCTTACCACGCAGGCCTCTGAGGTAGTAGATGCGTGATTTGCGGACGGCGCCTTCCTTGTTCAGCTCGATGCTGTCGATCATGGGAGAGGCGATGGGGAAGCAACGCTCGACACCGATGTTGTTCGAAATCTTCCTCACGGTGAAGGTGGCGGTTCTTCCGCAACCGCTGCGTTTCAGGACAACACCCTGGAACTTCTGCAGACGCTCCTTGTTGCCTTCAACGATTTTGTAAGTGACGGTGACTGTATCACCTGCTCTAAACTTTGGAAAGTCTTTTACAACGACTTGATCCTCAACGAATTGAATTAATGCGTTCTTCATTTTTTATTATATTTTTTTATATATTTTTCGTCAAAAACGGGTGCAAATATACAAAAAAATCAAATGATAGACAGAAATTATTCGCTTTTTTTCAAAAATTCGTACATTTCGGGTCGGCGTTCCTTGGTGCGTTGCCAGGCCTGTTCCAGTTTCCACTCGTTAATTTTCAGGTCGTTTCCTGAGAGCAGGATCTCGGGAACGTCCCATCCTTTGTAGCTTCGGGGTCGGGTGTAGACGGGAGGGGAGACCAACCCGTCCTGGAACGAGTCGGAGAGGGCCGAGGTCTCGTCGCCCAGTGCCCCAGGAAGCAATCGCACGAGGCTGTCGACCAACACGGCGGCACCCAACTCGCCGCCCGAGAGCACGTAGTTGCCGATGGAGACCTCGCGGGTGACGAGGTGCTCGCGGATGCGTTCGTCGATGCCTTTGTAGTGTCCGCATAGGATGATGAGGTTCTGCTTTAGCGAGAGCTGGTTGCACAGCGGCTGGTCGAGCATCTCGCCGTCAGGGCTCATATAGATGACCTCATCATAGTCGCGTTGGCTTTTCAGATGGGTGATGCAGTTGTCCACCGGCTCAATCATCATCACCATGCCGGCACCCGCCGAGAAGGGGTAGTCGTCGACCTTCTTGTGCTTGTCGGTGCTGTAATCCCGCAGGTTGTGAAGCTCGATTTCGACAATGCCCTTGTGTAGTGCGCGCTTGATAATGGACTCAGTAAAAGGCCCATGGAACATTTCGGGGAAGATGGCGATGATGTCGATTCGCATAAATTGAAATTTTCGGTAAAAGTACAAAAAAATGATTATTTTTGCCGTTTCAACATTAAAAATCGACCTATGAAAAAACATGCTTTGCTTCTTTTGGCTGTTCTCATATGTGCTTATGCTCAGGCTCAGATAGCCACCAATATCTACTGGGTGCAGTTCACCGACAAGAACGACTCGCCTTATTCCATCGACGCCCCTGAGGCCTACCTCACCCAGCGTGCCTTGGACCGTCGCGCCCGTCTGGGCATCGCCATCGACGAGTACGACCTTCCCGTGAATCCCCAATATCTTCAAGCTGTTGCCGAATGCGGCGCCCAGTTGATCAACCCTTCCAAGTGGTTGAACGGTGTGTCGGTCTACACCAGCAGCGCCAGTGTCGTTGACGCCATCAACGCCTTGCCCTTTGTGGAGGCGGTGCGCGAGTGCCCGAACGACCCCAAGGCTCAAGAGCTCAAGCAACGTTGGATGGAAAACGAGATGAAGGCCGTGGAAGCTCCCCGTGCCATGCACGAGTATTATGGTGGGGGCTACACCCAAGCAACCCAGTTGAACATCAATGTGCTGCACGACCTGGGCTATCGCGGCGAAGGCATGGTGGTGGCTGTCCTGGACGGCGGTTTCATCGGCACGGACATCCATCCTTGCTTCGACAACATGCGTGAGGAAGGCCGTTTGCTGGGCACCCGCGACTTCGTCTTCGGCTCCACCTCGGTTTATTCGCAAAGCACCCACGGCACCTCCTGCCTCAGCACCATGGCAGCTTATGTCCCGAACACCTTTGTGGGCACCGCCCCGAAGGCCTCGTTCTACTTGATTCACACTGAAGATGGCGAAAGTGAGACCATCCTGGAGGAATACAACTGGGTCTCTGGCGCCGAATATGCCGACAGCCTAGGGGTAGACGTCTGTTCCACTTCTTTGGGCTATATTGACTTTGACAGCAATGTGAGCCAATGGGATCATCCTTTTGAGCATTATGACGGTCACACCGCCCCGATGACCATCGGCGCCGAGATTGCCGCCAGCCGTGGCATCATTTGCCTCAACTCGGCCGGTAACGAAGGCGACGGTGTCTGCACTTTGGGCATCCCCGGCGATGCCGAGCACATCCTCACCATCGGCGCTGTCGACGACCAAGGCGACCGTGCTTACTTCAGCTCGGTGGGACCCACCTACGACGGCCGCATCAAACCCGACGTGATGGCCATGGGCCAAGGAACCTACGTGGCTTCAGGCAATCCCAATGGATGGTATGGACCGTATTACAATGGCGACGGCACTTCGTTCTCGAACCCTGTGATGGCCGGTGCCGTGACCTGTCTGCGTCAGGCCTATCCCAATGCCTCGGTGCAGGAGATCTGCGATGTGGTGCGCCAAAGCGGCGACCGCGCCAACAACCCCGATAATTACTATGGCTACGGCATTCCTGATTTCAGTGCCGCATTCGAGGTGCTTCATGTGGAGGATACCTTTGTGCCGCAAAACCATATCCTCACCGTGTTTCCCAATCCTTCCAACGGCGAGGTTCACGTCCAACTCAATGAGGTCAGCATGGCCGAACTCGGCGTTTTTGACATCATGGGGCGCCAGATGAAGTCGTACCATTTCAATGGATTGAACCACACTACCTTCGAACGTTATTTGAACGAATTGGGAAGCGGCGTATATTTCATCAAGGCTGACTCGGAATACGGTTCACAAACCGTGAAGCTGGTCTTGACAAGATAAAAAAAAGCCCCGCGCTGCGGGGCTTTTTCGTTTAATCCTTCAGCGGTGAAGGGGTGTGGTACTGGCGGGCGCCGAGCTCCTTGTCGAGCATCATCATGCCGCCCATGTGGCCGTCGATCATCTTGCACTGGGCAATGAGGTCGCGGGCGTTCTCTTCCTCTTCGACTTGCTCGTCGATGAACCAAGCCAGGAAGTTGCCGGCGGCGCGGTCGTGATCCTCGTCGGCAATGTCGCACAAGTGGTTGATCATGGCAGTCACCTTCTTCTCGTGGGCGAGGGTATCCTCAAAGGCAGCCAACACGGTCTTCCAGCTGGTCTGCACCTTGGCGATAGGAGCCAGGACGACCTTCTCATCCTGCGAATGCAGGTAGTTGATCATGATGGCGGCGTGGGCCTGCTCCTCGAGGAACTGTACCTTGTACCAATGGGCGATGCCCTTGAAACCTTTGGCGTAAATGTCCTGCGACATGCTCAGATAGAGATAGGCCGACCACATCTCAGCGTTGATCTGGTCGTTGATGGCCTTTGCTAATTTTTTGCTAATCATAGAATTATTGTTTTAAAGAGTTGAAGATTTCAAGAATGATTGCAAAGATAAAGAATTTTTTAGTAAATTTGCCGTTTAAACCACGAATAACAATTTATTTTTATGCTTAACAGAAGGTTTTTGAGAGTCAAGGTGTTACAGCAGATCTATGCTTACCACCAGGCCGAAGAGACTGATTTGGCCGTCGCCGAACGCCGTTTGCTCGACAGCGTCGACAGCCTTTATGAACTTTTTATCCGTCAGCTGACATTTTGGGTGGAGGTGAAGTGTTTCGCCGAACGCAGGATCGAAGAGAACATGCACAAGAACTTCCCCACCGAAGAAGACCTCAACCCCAACCGCCGCTTCGTCAACAACCGGGTCATCAACGCCCTGGAGAACAACCGCGACCTGCAAGCCCTTCAGCAGAAATACAAGATCAACTGGGACAACGACCGCGAGGACTTCATCCGTGGTTTTTACAACCGTCTTCGTGAATATCCTGAATATCAAGAATATATGAACAGGGAAAAGGACAGCTTCGCCACCGACAAGAAGTTGATCCTCGATATCATCGACAACTACATGGAGGACGATGATGTGCTGTTCGACTTCTATTCCGACAAGAACCTGGTCTACAACAGCGATTATCAGATCTGTCTCTTCCTGCTCTGGAAGTTCTTCAACGAGATGGAGGAGAGCTTCGGTCCCGACACCAAGATTCCGGCGGCTTTCAAGACGGAGAACGACGAGACCAACGACGACAGGAACTTCATCATCCGCCTGTTCCGCCTGACCATGAAGAACGCCGGTGACTACCGCGAGCTGGTGAAGGCCAACATCGCCAACTGGGACTATGACCGCATCGCCTTGATGGATAAGATCATCATCTTCATGGCGCTCACCGAATTCTGCCAGTTCCACGACATCCCGGTGAAAGTCACCATCAACGAATACATTGAGATCTCGAAATACTACAGCACCCCTGACAGCCGCAGGTTTGTGAACGGCATCCTCGACAAGCTCGCCGAACAGCTCAAGGCCGAAGGGAAACTCATCAAAAGCGGGAGAGGACTGGCGTAAAGTTGAAAACTATGAGGAAACACCTAATCACCCTACTGATCGCACTGATGACGATAGGCGCCTCGGCCCAACAAGCCAATGGCACCTACTCGTTCCTGAGGGCCACCAACTCGGCACGTGTGGCCGCCTTGGGCGGATTGCCACTGCCTATTGCCGATCACGACATCCAGCTGTCGACCTTCAACCCCGCCGCCATCGACTCGGCCATGTCCAACAAGATGGGCTTGTCGTATGTCGACTATTACACCGACATCAACTTCGCCACGCTGCAGTATGCCCGCACCTTCGAGAAGGTGGGCAGCTTCGCCGCCACGGTGCAGTACCACAACTACGGGCATTTCGACGAGACCTCGGAGAGCGGTGTGGTGACCGGTGAGTTCGGGTGTTCCGACTTCTCGGTGAACCTCGGATGGGGTAGGGCCCTCACACCCCATTGGAACATCGGCGCCGCCATGAAATACGCCGGCATCCAATACGAGTCGTATTCCGCCGGTGCCCTCGCCTTCGACGTCGCTGGCATGTACCATACCGACAACGGTTGGACCTTCTCGCTCAACGCACGCAACATCGGTACCCAGCTTTTCAACAATATCAACTCGGAACGCGACCCGTTGCCCTTCTCGTTGGACTTTGGCGCCTCGCGCAAGCTGGAACACCTGCCGGTGACCGTGATGCTGTGGTACGACGACATCCAGCACTGGAACAAGTTCGTGATGACCCCCACCTATATCGAGAAACACACCAACCCCATCACCGGCGAATTCGAGCCCGAGAGCAAAGTGTCACAGTTTGCCCGCAACCTGTTCTGCCACGTGGTGGTGGGCGGCGAACTGACCCTAGGCAAGAACATCGTATTGCGCGGCGCTTTCGACTACGGCCAACGCTATGCCATGGATGTGCCACAAAACAGGACCCTGGTGGGCTTCTCTGCCGGATTGGCCGTCAAGATCAAGATGTTCGAGATCAGCTACGCACGCTCGCGCAACAGCATCGTCATGTCGCCGAACTACCTTACCATCACCATGGATCTCAATAAGTTCTAAATGTACCTGAAGGAACTCCGACTGGCCAACTTCAAGAACTGCGAGAGCGCCCAACTGACGTTCTCGGAGAACGTGAACTGCTTTGTCGGTCTCAACGGGGCAGGGAAGACCAACATCCTCGATTCGATATACTACCTCTCGTTTTGCAAGAGCTTCTTCGGGGCTACCGACAAGCTCAACATACGGCACGACCAGGACTTCTTCAGCATCCATGGCACCTACGGCTTCGACGACAAGGAGAGCGAACTCGTCTCCTGCGTGCAGAAACGCGACGCCAAGAAGTCGTTCAAATTCAACAAGAAAGAATACGACCGCCTCTCGGACCATATCGGGAAGTTCCCCCTGGTGATGATCTCGCCCTACGACCGTGACCTGATCAACGAAGGCAGCGACCTCCGCCGCAAGTTCATCGACGGAGTCATCTCCCAGTTCGACCCGCTCTACCTCAGTGCCTTGCTCAAATACAACCGGGCCCTGCTGCAACGCAACATGCAACTCCGGCAGTTTGCCGAAACCAGGCACTTCGACCGGACCCTGCTACAGCTTTGGGACGAGCAGCTCTGCACCTGCGCCGACGACATCCATGCCAAACGGAAACAGTTCCTTGAGGAGTTCCATCCCATCTTCCAACACTATTACGAGGTGGTTTCTGGAGCTAAAGAAAAGGTTGAAGTAACCTATTCTTCAAAATTGGATACCAAGCCGTTAAGTCAGCTTCTTGAAGACAATCTCCAACAAGATGCCTATAGCTGTTACACCAATGTGGGCATCCACAAGGACGACTTGGAGTTTTTCCTCGACGGACATCCATTGAAGAAGTTCGGCTCGCAAGGCCAGCAAAAATCGTTTGTGGTTTCCATCCGCCTGGCCCAGTTCGAGTACAATTACCAAAAGATCGGTTACAAGCCCATTCTGCTTCTCGACGACATCTTCGACAAGCTCGACGACCAGCGGGTGATGAAGCTCGTCCGTCTGGTAGGCGACGACCATTTCGGGCAGGTGTTTATCACCGACACCCAGCAGCAGCGCATCGAGCGGCTGTTCGACGATACCAATATCAGCCACCGCATCTTCGAGGTGGAGGCGGGACATGTTAAAATGATCGACCATGAATGACCCAAACCAGAACACGGTAGGCGAGTTGATCAAGGCCTTCTACGACGAGCACCGCGGTCCCGGCTATCTCGACGAAGTCAGCATCATCAAGGGCTGGAGCGGCGTCGTGGGCCCCTTCATCGCACAGTATACACGCGACCTTTATATTAAAGAAGGTGTGCTCTTCGTGCGCCTGACCTCAGACAGCCTTCGGTCGGAACTGAGCTATTCCAAGTCGGTCCTGATCAAAAACCTCAATAACCTCGCCGGTCGCGATGTGCTTACCGACATCGTTTTCAAGTGAGAATAAAAACAGCTTGTTTTTTTCTCCATAAAATTTTTTTTCTTATTTTTGCACTTTTGAATCTTTAAATTTTAAATATTTAAATCTAAAATATCAATTATGCTTAGTCAAGATGTAAAAATCGGAAGCGCCATCCGCATGGACGGAAAGATTTATTTCTGCATTGACTTCCAACACGTTAAGCCCGGCAAAGGCAACACTATCATGCGTATCAAGCTGAAGGATGTCCTCAGCGGCAACGTTCTTGAAAAGAGATTCGACATCGGCGTGAAGCTGGAAGAAGTCCGCGTGGAGCACCGTCCTTACCAGTACCTGTACAAAGAAGGTGAAGACTTCATGTTCATGCATACCGAGACTTACGACCAGATCCCGATTGCCGGTGACAACATCACTGGTGTGAAATACATGAAGGAAAACGATATCGTTGACGTGGTTGTCGACGCCTCGACCGAGACCATCCTCTATGCTGAGATGCCTCCCAAGACCGTGCTGAAGGTGACCTATACCGAACCTGGCGAAAAGGGCAACACCGCCACCAACGCGCTGAAGGAAGCCACCGTCGAGACCGGCACCATGGTCCGCGTCCCCCTGTTCATCAACACCGACGACTTGATCCGTGTGGACACCCGCACCGGTGAATACTGCGAACGTGTGAAGGCCTGATGAAGATCCCTCAGACCACATTGAAACAAATCGCCGAGCTTATCGGCGCCCAATACGTGGGTGACCCGAAGTTCCCGATCACCGGCTTCAACGAGATCCATAAAGTTGAGGCAGGCGACGTGACCTTTGTGGACCATCCCAAATACTATGGCAAGGCCTTGAACTCGGCGGCCACGGTAGTCTTGATCAACAAGCACGTGGAATGTCCCGAGGGCAAGGCCCTGCTCATTCATGACGACCCCTTCGACGCCTTCCTCCGCGCGATGCGCCACTACCGTCCCAAGGAGACCTGCACCCAGCCCATCAGCCCAACGGCTGAGATCGGCGAGGGCACCGTCGTCATGCCCGGCTCATTTGTCGGGAACCATGCCAAGATTGGCAAAAACTGCGTCATCCATCCCAACGTCACCATATACGACTACTGCGTCATCGGCGACAACGTCATCATCCACTCCGGCAGTGTGATCGGCGCCGATGCCTATTATTTCCAACGCAGGGCCGACAGCTACAAGAAGTTCGAGTCGTTTGGCCGTGTGGTGATCGAGGACGACGTGGAGATCGGTGCTCTTTGCAGCATCGACAAGGGTGTCACCTCCGACACCACCATCCGTCGCGGCACCAAGATGGACAACCACTGCCAGGTGGGCCACGACAGCTACATCGGACGCAACTGCCTCATCGGCAGCCATGCTGCCATCGCCGGCGTCACCCGCATCGAAGACGACGTCATTCTCTGGGGCCGTGTGTGCGTCAACAAGGACCTCGTCATCGGCGAAGGCGCCGTGGTGCTGGCCACCTCGGCAGTCGACAAGAACATCGAACCCGGCAAGGCCGTGTTCGGCGTGCCCGCCCAGGACGTCCGCAAGCAATGGCGCGAACAGGCCGCCATGCGACAGCTACCGGAGTTCCTCCGCGAATATTACAAGAAACATCAAGATTGATTCGGTTAGACGAACCCATACAAGGTTCACTGATATTGGTATGCCCCTAAGTCGGGTGTACCCCTACGGTCTCTGCCCTCGAGGTCGAAGGGAACCTCTATGGCGATGGCAGGACTGCCGGCGCCGACAGCGGGGGAGAGGGCATCGCTTAGATGCAGGTCGTAGGTGCGGTAATCCACAAACAAAGGATCCTGGTTGAAGAGGCAGGCGTTGAAACCGGCATCGTCATTGTCGAACTTCGTCGAGCGCATCAGGCAATGGTCGAAGAGATAGGTGGTGTCGACCTCCACGCCACTCAAGGCCGTGCCGAGCTCATTTTCCTGTGAGCCGTAAACGATGCTGTTCTTCATCTCCCAATGGAAGGGGAACTCGTAACGCTCTCCGTCCTGGTCGGTATAATTGGAAAGGAACACCGACGAGGTGGTGCGGGGTGACTGCCACCAATAGTTGCCCACGGTGCAGTGCCGCAGGAGGTAGTCGCCGCCATTGACGATGGCAAAGGCATACTGTCCGCAGTTGTCGATGACCGTGTTGTTGGCCTCAATGGCGTATAGCATGGAATAGACCCCCATGCCGGTATGGTTCTCGATGATGCTGTTGCTGATGCGCAGCGGCGCGTACGTCACATGAGCGTCGTCGAAACCGTAGAGGACGGTCGACTCGGCCTGGATGCCGATGTAGCCGTTGCGGATGATGGCATGGTCGATGATATGGTCGGCCCCGGCACGGGCTTCCATGAGCCAGATGCGATCCCATTGTCCCGGCTGGTTCTTGAAGAAAGGCTCCAGACGGTCGCCTTGGATTGTCACCGGATTCTCGGCGGTGCCTTCGATGATGAGCTGTCCATCGATCCACGACCAGATGCCACCGCCGTCGTGCACGTAGATCTGCGTCCCTTCATGGATATGCAAGGTGCCATAGGAGTTGATCAAGGCATAGCCGTAGATCACGTAAGGCAGCTCGTTGGTCCAATGCACCGTCTCCAGGCTGTCGGCGATGATCTTGAACTTCGGGAACCCCGTCAGCTCACGGTCAGCCACGATGTAACGCGCGTTCTGTCCCCAAGCCACCAGCCGCACCGTCTGGGTGTTGCCGTTGGTGATGAACATCAGGCTGTCCTCCACGATAAACGGCGTGTTCAGGTCGGAAGGGTCGATGGTGACGTTCAGGAAGGCGTAGAGGCTATCGTTGGCAGGAATGAGCTTGTCGTTGAACACCGTGCCCACCTCCCCGTCGAAGTTGAGCTTGAAACGCGACTGTTCGCCGCCCATCAAGCGGATCTCGCTGATGCTCAAATCCTCTTGGTAGTTGTTGTACACCTTCAGCTGATGCGTGGAGGAGCCCAAGGTGGTGAACACCGTGTCGAACAACACCGTGTCGGTCGAGAACACGAGCTGATGGGATGGGTCGGTGCTGATGGCATTCTCCTTGCGGCAAGCCGAAAACACCAACATCGAGGCGATGATCAGAAGGAAAAACTTTTTCATCCGATGAAATTTGGCACAAAAATAGCTATTTAATCTTTATTTGGCCTAATATTAACTATCTTTGCAGCAAATTTCGTATGAAGATGAAGAGAATTATTTCCATAGTGTTTGCCTTGTTGCTGACCGTCACCCTGTCGTCGCAAGTCCAGGCCCAAGATTTCGGAGGTCCTGAGTCGATGCGACATAAAGTCGTGGTTGGCGGTGATTTTAACCTGGGTTTCAACGGCAATAGCTTCTATGTAGGCGTCTCGCCTCAAGCTGGTTTCCGCCTTACCCGCAGCCTGGAACTGGGCCTGCGTGTGGGCTACGACCTGTATTACCACTATCGCGACTATTACTATGGCAACTACTTCTGCCATTACTTCAGCGCAGCGGCCTATGCCAACTTCGAGGTCTTCAGGGGGATCTACCTCCAAGTAGAAGACGAGGAGTTGTGCCAGCTCGTCAGCGGACATACCATAGGTACCAACGCTCCCACTTGGTATAATTCCGTGTTTGCCGGTATCGGCTACCGCCAATACTGGGGCAACAGCTATACCTATTATTCCGTGCTCTACAACCTCTCTTGGGACTACTACAGTCCCTACGCCAGCCCATTCGTTGTCAGGGTGGGCTATTGCTATGGCTTTTAACCCATGGAAAAGAAAAATACCAACAATATTACCATCAAGAACAAGCGTGCCGAACATGAGTATTTCCTCATGGACCGGATCACGGCAGGCATTGTGCTGACCGGTACCGAGATCAAGTCGATCCGCAACGGCAAAGCCAGCCTGGCCGATTCGTACTGCACCTTTAAGGGCGACGAGCTCTTTGTGGTGGGGATGCACATCGCCGAGTATGAGCGGGGCAGCTTCAATAACCATGACCCCAAGCGCGACCGTAAGCTGCTGCTCACCGCACGTGAGTTGCGCAAGCTGAAGAACAAGGTGCAGGAGAAGGGCTTCACCATCATCCCCGTAGTGCTCTTCATCAACGAGAAGGGCCTGGCCAAGGTCGACATCGCCCTGGCTCGAGGCAAGCACTATTACGACAAGCGCGAGTCGCTCAAGACCAAGGACTCGAAACGCGACGTCGAAAAACAATTGAAAGGTTTTTGATCATCATAAATAGTTTTTTTTTAACTTTGCGGCAAATCATGAAAAAAAGTATCGTCATCATCGCAATCACCTTATTGGTATTGGCCTTCTCCTCTTGCAAGAAGGTCAAATACTGCCAGTGTTTCGCCTACGTCGACAACGAAGACATCATGTTGGGCGATGACTATTACATGATGGAGCACGGCACCTGCAACGACAAGGCCAAGGAGATTGTGGGCTGGGGTCAGGTGACCTGCAAGGAAGTGAATGTCGATGACGACGAGAGCTGGTTCGAACATATCTGGAACCAACTCACCAATTCCAATTCAAATCAGAACAAACCATAAAAAGGTAATATCATGAAAAAAGTATTATTAGCTATGGGCGTTGTGGCCATGATGGTCCTCGCCGCTTCATGCTCAAAGGAAAAGGATTGTCATTGCTACTATGACTACACGATTCCCATCATTGGAACTGCAGCTACCCAAGATTTGGGCGTGGTACATATCACAGAGGGAAGTTGTAGCGACCTTGAAAAACAAAACAATGGTTGGAATATTAACCTCGGTGACCTTGGAACTGGTACTATCCGTTGCCAAAGGCAGTAATTAACTTTTTAAACACACTTTGAGGACGACTAAATTCCTTTAGCCGTCCTCCTTGTTTTTTATGAGACATAAGCTGTTACACATTCTGAAGATCCTTCTGGGACTGACGTTCATCGTCTCGGCGGTATTGAAGATCGTCGACATGGACCGGTTCGAGCTCTATGTGTACAGCTATCATTTCTTCAGCCTCAACTTCTCGTTTCTGGTGGCCCGAGCTGCCATCATCGTGGAGTTGGTGCTGGGCATCGGGCTGGTCAGCAACTGCCTACACAAGCTGATGTGGTGGGGGAGTGTGCTGATGCTTTTGGGCTACACCGCACTGCTGGTGTATGCTTTGGCCTTGGGGCGTACCGACAACTGCCATTGTTTTGGCGACGTCTTGCAGTTCAACCCCTGGCAGTCCATCATCAAAAACGCCGTGCTGCTGGTCCTGTTCGCTTTGATTTATAAGGTGAAGGGCTGGCGTCTCAAAGCCGACGTGTTGGCGTTGGTGGCCGTGACCTTGGCCTGCGGCGCCTTGGTCTTCCTGGTGTCGCCACCCGACAACTACACCCCATCGTACGATCCCACCCACGACCTCAACCACGAGTTGTTCACCGAGGCCCTGCAACAACCCCCGTTGGATACGCTTGGTCTCGAAGAAGGCCGCAAGGTGGTGGCCATTTTATCCTCAGGATGCGAATACTGCATGATGACTGCACAGAAGCTTAGCTTGATGCAGCGTTTCTATGGCTTCCCTGAGGATCAAATCCTATACGTCTTCATGGGCACCGAAGAGGGCGTACAGACCTTTTATCAAGAATCCGAATCAACAAAATATCCCTATATTATCTATGAGGATGTCATCCACCTCCTGCAAATCAACAATGGCATGTTTCCCATCGTGGTCCTGCTCGACGACGGCGAGATCGTCGGCGAATATGGCTTCCGCAACATGAAAGAGCAGGAGATGAAGGCATTTTTTGAAAACACAAATGAACCATGAAAATCGGTTTTGACAACGAAAAGTATCTGAAGATTCAGAGTGAGCACATCCGTGAGCGGATTAGCCACTTTGGCAATAAACTATACCTCGAGTTGGGCGGCAAGCTCTTCGACGACCATCATGCCAGTCGTGTGCTGCCAGGGTTCAAGCCCGACAGCAAGCTGCAGATGCTGCAGAACCTCAGCGACAGTGCCGAGATCGTCATCGTGATCAGCGCCACCGACATCGAGAAGAACAAGATGCGAAGCGACCTCGGCATCACCTACGACGTCGACGTGCTTCGTCTGCGCAACGAGTTCCAGAAACGCGGTTTCCTGGTGAGTGGCGTGGTCATCACCCATTTCAATGGCCAGAGCAGCGCCGTGGCCTTCCGCAACAGGCTCGAACGCCTTGGCATCAAGGCCTATTACCATTACCTCATCGACGGCTATCCGCACAACGTGGCGCTAATCGACAGTGACGATGGTTTCGGCAAGAACGACTATGTGGAGACCACCCGTCCCCTGGTCATCGTCACTGCCCCGGGTCCCGGCAGCGGCAAGATGGCCGTCTGTCTCAGCCAGCTCTACAACGAGCAGAAACGCGGCATCAACGCGGGTTATGCCAAGTTCGAGACCTTCCCCGTGTGGAGCCTGCCGCTGAAACACCCAGTCAACATGGCCTACGAAGCGGCCACTGCCGACCTCGCCGACGTGAACATGATCGACCCGTTCCATCTGGATGCCTATGGTAAGATTGCCATCAACTACAACCGCGACATCGAGATCTTCCCCGTGTTGAATGCCTTGTTCGAGGGCATCTATGGCAAATGCCCTTACAAGTCACCGACCGACATGGGTGTCAACATGGTTGGTTTCTGCATCAGCGACGACGAGGTGTGCTGCAAGGCTGCTAAGGACGAGATCATCCGCCGTTATTTCACCGCATTGAATGCCATGGCCGAAGGGGAAGGCAACGAGAGCGAAGTCACCAAGATCAAAGTGCTGCTGAGTCAGGCCAACATCACCGTGGAGGACCGCAAATGCGTGGTCGCCGCCCGCGAGCGCAAGGAGCGCAGCGGCGTCGACTGCACCGCCATCGAGCTGGCCGACGGCACCCTCATCACCGCCGAGACCAGCACGCTGCTCGGCCCCAGCGCCGCCCTGATCCTCAACGCCACCAAATACCTGGCCGGCATCGACCACGACCTGAAACTCATCCCGCAGTACATGATCGAGCCCATCCAGAAGACCAAGGTGGAATACCTCCGAGGCAACAACCCACGCTTGCATACCGACGAGGTGCTGATCGCCCTCTCGGTGCTCAGCCCCGAGAACGAGAACTGCCGCAAGGCCCTGGAGGTGCTGCCCCAGTTCGGAGGCTGCCAGGTGCATTCCACCGTCATGCTCAGCGAGGTCGACCGCAAGATCTTCAGCAAACTCGGTGTGGGACTGACTTGCGATCCGGTCCGCAAACAATAAAACGCCTTAGGCATCGTTATAAAATCCATGAAGAAGCTGATTCTCATTATTCTCTGCCTGCTGCCGATGTTCGCCTCGGCCCAGCTGATCGCCTGCCGCGACTCAGTGCCCGATGCCTACGACTTCTGGCTGTATGTGCCTGAGGACTATAACGATACCATCGCGGACAAGCCTGTCATCATCTTCCTTCACGGCAGGAGCCTCTGTGGCAAGAACCTGGCCAACGTGCTGCGTTACGGTCCCATCGACGCGTTGAAGCGGGGCCGCGAGATCGACGCTTTCATCATTGCCCCACAAACCAGCATCGCCTCCTGGAAAGCCGACAAGGTGATGAAGATCTACGACTGGCTGAAGAGCCACTACTGCTTCGACACCAACCGCCTGTACGTCCTCGGGATGAGTCTGGGTGGTTATGGCACCATCAACTTCACGGCCACCTATCCCGACCAGGTGGCGGCCGCCATGGCATTGTGCGGGGGAGCCTCCATCGACTCGCTCTGCGGGCTGACCGAGGTGCCGTTGTGGATCATCCACGGCACGGCTGACAAGGACGTGCCCCTGTTTTACTCGCAACGGGTGGTCAACAGCATGATCCAATGCGGCGACACCAGCAGGCTCATCTTCGACAAGCTGCCCAAGGAAGGGCATTCCCACCTGGCACGCGCCTTCTATCTGCAAAGTACCTACGACTGGCTGTTCGAACATAGCCTGACCGACTCGCTGCGTCCCGTCAACCGCGATTATACGATTACCTCGACGATCATGAGCCAGGCCTACAACGACTTGGACGGGAAATACAACTTCGCCGTCATCGACTCGAAACCCTCGAAGCCCGATTCGTCAAGCCATCAGTATTATGTCATAAAGAAAGGCGACACCTTGAGTAAGATTGCCGCCAATCATCATACTACCGTTTCAAAGATTTGTCAGCTCAACAATATCAAGAAGACTGACATCCTGAAGATCGGAAGGAAGATCCGGGTGAGGTAACCGGAGTTACTCCACCGGGATATCCTTGTTCACATTCTTCGAACCCCAGAGGGCGTAGAAGAGCAGGAAGGCCAAACCAACAACGATCACCCAATAGCTTTGGAGATAACCGACGCCGCCCAGGCCGTCGACAATGGCGTTTTGGAGGAGGGGCAGGATGCCGCCGCCGCACACCAGCGCCATGAAGATGCCTGAAGCCTTCTCAGTGTATTTGCCGAGACCTTCGACAGCCAAGTTGAAGATGCCACCCCACATCACAGAGGTGCAGAGGCCGATGCAGACCAGGAAAGCCGCATTGAGCGGGATGTTGACCATCCCGAAGCCGTGAGCGCCGTTGAAAGCGGGGAACTTCACCATCGTGGAGGGACCGAACATGGCCAGCAGGGTGAGGATGATGCCGACACTGGACACTGTGGTAAGCATCGATTTAGCCGACACCTTGCTGCCGATGATACCGCCAACCAAACGGCCGATGAGCATCAGGAACCAGTAGAAGGCAGCCACAGAGGCAGCGACATCGTCGGGATCGGAGATATTGCCCAGGACGTTCAACTCGGGGTTTTGCAACCATTTGTGCAAAACATTGGGGACACCAACTTCCACACCAACATAAATGAAAATTGCGATAGCGCCTAACACGAAATGGCGGAAAGCCATAGGGCCTTTGCCCTTTTCCACCTTTTGGGCAGCATCTTGTCTTTGCTCGTTCTCAGGAATCTTGGTCAGAAGGATGACGATAAAGGCAAAGGCGAAGATAGCTAAAGCCGTGTACATCAATGGGAAGACGTCGCTGATCTTGGCTTCCACAATGCTGGGGATAAGGAGTCCCGTGATGACAATGACGGCAGTTCCGCAGAGGGAGTTGAACGAGCCGCCAATCTGGATGAGTTGGTTGCCCTTGTTGCCACCACCGCCCAAACGGTTCAGCATCGGGTTGACCACCGTGTTGAGCAGGCACATGCTGAAGCCAGCGATGAAAGCACCGATCAGGTAGACGAAGAAGCTTTCGAAGACGCCTGAAAGTGTTTGGATGCCGACACCGACGAAACCTACGATGACAGCGATGAGGGCTGTCTTCTTGTAGCCTTTCTTCTGAAGCAGGTTACCGGAGGGGATGCCCATCACCGCATAGGCGATGAAGTTGGCAAACACGCCCAAGGTGCCTTGCCAGTTGGGGATATTGAACTGGTTTTTCAGGATGTCACCCATCGGCGAAGCCAAGTTGGTGACGAATGAAATCATACCGAACAACAGAATCATCACTATGATCGGTATCGTGTAGTTTTTCTTGTTTTCCATAGAAGTTTAGTTAGGAGTTAGGAGTTAGGAGGGAGGAGTTACCAAAGGTGTTCTGGGTAGACGCCTTTTTCGATGAGTTCGCGGATCTTGCGCATCACGTCGGGTTTGTCTTCCTTGTAGGTGACGCCGAACCAGGAGGCGTTGCTGGAAAGGACTTTCAGTTTGGCCGAGCCGTCATGGATGCTCTGGTTGACCATCAGCGGGATGAAGAACTCAGCCTTGATGTTGGTCTGAGCGGGACCTTTCAGGAACTCCACGAAGCCCTTCTCAGAGTAGGCGAAGAAGTCGGGCGTGAAGCCGAAGAAGTTCATGGACACCAAGGAGTCCATATCCAGGGGATGGCTGCCGGTTTCGTCGGTGTAGGCAGCGCCACCGTCCTCGGTGTGGCCGATGGCGGTACGTTCGACGATGGTCTGGAGGTGACCTTCGGCATCGGCGGTGCAGATGCCACGGCTCACGGTGCCGAAGTCCGACATGGTGTTGCGCAGCTTGTAGGCCACCATGCTATAGGCGCCTTTCTTGCCATCGCATTCCATGAGGTATTGGGCCAGCACCTCGTAGGCTTCCTTGCCGTAGAAGTCGTCGGCATTGATGGCGGCAAAAGGTTCATGAATAACGTCCTTGGCCATCAGCACGGCATGGCAGGTACCCCAAGGCTTCACACGGCCTTCGGGAACACAGAAGCCTGCCGGCAGCTTGTCCAGCGACTGATACACGTATTCCACGGGGATGCCGAATTTCTCCGCGTTGTTCACTTTCTTGAAAGCCTCGGCGAAGTCCTCGCGGATCACGAAGACCACCTTGCCGAAGCCAGCACGCTTGGCGTCATAGATGGAATAATCGAGGATGGCTTCGTTGTTCGGGCCGACGCCGTCCATCTGCTTCAGGGCTCCGTAACGCGAGCCCATTCCAGCGGCTAAAACTAAAAGAGTTGGTTTCATATTGTTAAATATTAATTGTTTCTACTACAACCTTCTTGCGCCATCAGAGATGACCACATCATAAACCTTAGGCTCATGGCCAAATTTGGCATTGAACTTTTCCTTGGCGGTCTTGATAAAGCTATCGTAAAGTTCCTCTTTCACAAGGTTGATCGTGCATCCGCCGAAGCCGCCGCCCATCACGCGGGAGCCGGTCACGCCGCATTGCTTGGCGATGTCGTTCAAGAAATCAAGTTCTTCGCAACTCACCTCATAGAGTTTGCTCATGCCATAATGGGTGCCGTACATGCGGTCGCCGACGGTCTCGTAGTCGCCTTTCTCGAGGGCTTCGCACACGTCGAGCACGCGTTGTTTCTCACCAATGACATACTCCGCGCGCATGTAGTCCTCGGCAGGGATCTCCACATCCACCTCGTTGAGCATGGCCATGGTAGCATCGCTCAAAAACTTCACTTCAGGATGCTTGGCGGCGATATGAGCGCAGGCGTTCTCGCACGACTCGCGACGACGGTTGTAGGCCGAGGAAGCAAGCTCATGTTTAACGACGGTATCAAGCAATACGACTTTATAACCTTGCGGGTTGAATGGGAAGTATTCGAACTCCATGGTGGCGCAGTTGAGGCGCATCAGGTGTCCGGCCTTGCCGAACAAAGAGGCGAACTGGTCCATGATACCGCATTTCACGCCGCAGTAGTTGTGCTCGGTCGACTGGCCGATGCGGGCCAACTCGAACTTGTCGATATTGAGATTCAGCAGGTCATTGAGAGCGAAAGCGAAGGTGCTCTCCAGCGCTGCTGATGACGACATGCCCGCACCTAACGGCACATTGCCGTAAAACACGGTGTCGAAGCCTTTCACCATATAGCCACGTTTCTGTATCTCGCGGCACACGCCAAAGATATAGCGGGCCCAAGCCTCAGTAGGTTTGTCCTCCTCATTAAGGCCAAACTCACAATAACCATCATAATCGATAGAGGACGCGCGGACCTTATTCAAATCATTGATTCGGATAGCAGCGTAGATGCCCTTGTCGATAGCTCCCGGAAATACGAAACCGCCGTTATAATCAGTGTGTTCGCCAATGAGGTTAACACGTCCCGGCGAGGTATAGACCACGCCTTCACAGCCGAAACGCTCGGCGAAGATGCTTTTGAGTTCAGTGATATTCATGACATGATAGTTTTAAGGGCGCAAATTACAAAAAAAAACGATTAATTTTGCGATGAAAAATCGAAAATAATGAAACGACTCGTAATAATACTCACCCTGATGCTGGCCGTCTCCTGTAGGCACCAGCCTGAGGCCATCGGTCCCGTGCCTACACCGCAACAGTTGGAATGGCAGCAGATGGAGACCTACGCCTTCATACATTTCGGACTGAACACCTTCAACGATATGGAGTGGGGCTATGGCGACACACCTGCAGCGACCTTCAATCCAACGGATCTGGATTGCGAGCAATGGGTGCTCACCTTGAAAGCCTGTGGCATGAAAGGAGTGATCCTCACCGCCAAACACCATGATGGTTTTTGCCTCTGGCCCACCGAGACCACCGATTACTCCATCAAGAATGCACCTTATAAAAACGGTCAAGGCGATGTGGTAGGGGAGCTCTGTGAAGCCTGCCGTAAACACGGACTGAAGTTCGGACTGTATCTGTCGCCTTGGGACCGGCATCAAGCCTCTTATGGCAGCGAGGAATACGTTACACTCTATCATCAGCAAATCCAGGAATTGGTGGACCACTACGGTCCCTTCTTCGAGTTCTGGTTCGACGGTGCCAACGGAGGCAATGGATGGTACGGAGGAGCCAATGAAACACGTTCCATAAAAGCGGAGGAATATTATCAATACGATAAAGCCCGTGACTTCATTTGGTCGAAATACCCGAACACGATGATCTTCGGCGGCACCGTGCCAACACTACGGTGGATAGGCAACGAAGAAGGCATCGCTAAGCCCACCCAATGGTGTAACTACACTCTCGATTTCGACGACCTCAACAATACCCGTCTGTTGGCTACAGGCATTCGCGACGGCGACACATGGCTTCCCGCTGAGGTGGATGTCTCCATCCGTCCAGGCTGGTTTTATCACGACAACGAACAGCCGCATTCACTGGAAAAGCTACTCGACATCTATTACCATAGCGTGGGCCGTAATGCCAACCTGCTGCTGAACTTCCCCGTCAACAAAGAGGGAAGGATTCCGTCAGAAGATTCCTTAAGGGCCGCTGAATGGTACCAGACCCTACAACATACCTTTGCCAACGACTTGCTTCAAGGCATCCAACCTTTGAGAAGCAAAGCCTTCGAGCACCATCAAGCCATGGTTTTCGAGTTTAAACAACCCACCACGCTCAGCTGTCTCGTTTTACAAGAAGATATCACCATGGGCCAGCGCGTGGAACGATTCTCCATCAATTACTATAAAAACGGCAAATGGCTTCCGATCGAAACGGACGAGGAGCTGACCACAATCGGCTACAAGCGCATCATCAGGTTCAAACCAGTTGCGATGGAAAAACTCCGCATCCGATTCATCAAGGCCAAAGGGCCAGTTTTCTTCAATAAAATCTCTGCATATTAATAGCGTGCGAGGCGCTCCAAAAGGCACCTTAGAAACGGACCGAAGGGGAGTTTCTTAGTGCCGTTGGAGCGCCTCGCTACGCGATGTTACCTCACGTTACCTCACGATCATCTTGGCACTCATGCGCTCCCTGTTGTTCTGCAGGGTAATCACATACATGCCCTTGGAGAGGTTGTGCATCACCGTATTCGAGCCGGTGGCGATGCTGTTGCTCATCACGGGTTGACCCAGGAGGTTGTATACCACCATCTGGAGGGTGTTGCCGCTGTGGTTCTCCAGGACGATCTTTTCGTCGGTGTTCCAAAGCGTCACCGCATTGACAAGGTTTTCATCGATCTCGTCGTAGGGAAGCACTTCGCCTTCAAGGCTGACCGAAGTGTATAGATCAGCGCAAGTGATGTCGATGGTGCTTGCCACAGTGCCCACCTCGTGTCCGTAGAGTCTGACGTAGATGGTGGTCGGTTGAAGTGCACCGTTCACCGGTGTCAAGGTGAGCACATTACCGTAGGTCACATCGTCATCAGAGATCAAGAAGCCTTGGTTCCAGGCGTCGACGACCTTGAGGTACACTTGCGTGTCAGCATCCGTAGGCAGGTTGCCTCCGCTCAACACAAAGGTCTGGCTTGCCGAGGGCTCTTCGCTGTATTGATGGCTGAATCCTGTGAGCGCATTGGGGGTCGCCATGAGGTAAGGCTCGTCGATGATATCGGCAATGAGCATCACATCGTCGATTTCCCAAGCAGCAGCTCCCTTGGAGACCGTGCTGGTATAACGGAAGCCGATATTGCAGAGGGTGCCGCTGAAGGCATTCAACGAGATGGGACCTGATTCCGTCCAGGCATAACCGCCAGTCGACATATTGAAGGTAAGGGGTACCCATGAAGCCGATTCAGGATCCTGTCCGTCGTAGTCGTTGGCGAAGAAAAGCTCGAGGTCCGGACCACTGTAGTTCTTCGCGTTCATGAAGGTAAGCGTCACATTACGGCCAGCGAACTGGGTGAGGTCGAAGGCAGGGGAGATGCACCATTGTTCGTTGTCGACATCATCGCCGTAGCCATTGGCGTAGGCGTATTGGTTGCCGTTGTGGGTGGCGATGTTCCAGGGTTTGTTGCCTTCCACGGTGACGAAGGTCCAACCATTCATCTCGCCTTCCCAGTTCTGGGTGAGGAGGATGGCCACGTTGGTGAACACCACGTAGTTGGCGGTGGCGACGTTACTGTCGTCGAAGCCTTCTTTGACGGCGAAGGCCTTGAGGGTCATGTTACCGGCCACATGGATAGGCTCGGTGTATACCGTTGACTCGATGGTGGGCTCGTTGCCGTCGGTGGTGTAATAGATGGTGGCACCGTCGGTGGCACAGGTAATCTCCACGTCGATTTCTTCGTAATAGGTGCCCGAAGACATGCTGAACACCGGTGTGGCGACGGTCTGTGAGGCCGAGCCGCCTTGGACGAAGAGGTCGAGGTAGAAGTTGTAGTCGCCATTGTTGATGTTGCTGGTGTGGTAGGCCCCGAATTTATGGCTGGCATTCATGACGATGCAGCGGTTGTTGGTCTCCACATTGGTGATCACGAAGCCAGTGTAGTTGGGCACCATGGCGTTATCGCCGGAGGTGGCGTTGCTGATGGACCAATCGGTGCTGGTGTTGCCAGCGAAGTTGGTGCTGCTGCTATAGCCGAGCATGTCGCCAGAAGCGTTGGTGAGCGTGATGATGGTGTCGTTGACGGTGACGTTCCAGGCGAAGGTGGCGATGTCGGCCACGATGTCGTCGGGCAGCATCTCTATACCGTTCTCGTTGACCGAGGTGAAGAGCACGCCGTCGGGTTTACCTGAGACGCCGGCGGTCATGGCATAGTAGCCGTCGCCCACGGTGGCGTCATAGCGTGCGGCGAGAACCACTTGGGCGCCGTTTTGCAGGTCGGCCAGCGAACCGATACGGTTCCAATCACTGCCTTGGATGGGCTCGGTGACGGTGCCGCTCAAGGTCACGGTGGCTTCATCACCTGAAGATGCATAGATATTAACAGTCTCGGTGTATTGACCGACTTCTGTGCCATTCATTCTTACATAGATTGTAGTCGGCTCAAGGTTGGTAATATCTTCAAAGAAGATCTCATCGCCATAATCTTCGTCGTCAAGCGAAATCTCAAACGGACTAAAAACAGACACATTTATACTACCGGTTGTTCCACCTGGAGCAGGAGAGATGTTACCCGCTGTAAGAGTGAACGTCTGAGATGCTGACGGACCTTCGTTCACGACATGGGTGAATCCGGTCAATGCGGTAGGAGTCACGTTGAGATATGGATCGGAGGTGAATCCCATCAGCACCACGTCGTCGACCTCCCATGCGGCGGCCTCGGTCTCGGTGGAGGTGTACTTGAAGCCGATGTAGCACTCGGTGCCGGCGAATCCAGTGAATTCGATGGTGCCTGACTCCGCCCAGGCGAAGGAACCGGTCGACTTCTCGAAGGTCAGCTCAGTCCAGGTGGCAGCGCCGGGGTTGGAGCCGTCATAGTCATTGGAGAAGAACAGCTGGAGGTCAGGACCGTTGTAGTTCTTGGCGTTCCTGAAGTTCAGGGTGACGTTGCTGTACTGTACGAGGCTGAAGGCGGGGGAGATGCACCATTGTTCGTTGACTCCGCCGTTGTAGCCATTGGCGTAAGCGTAATGGTTGCCTTGGTATTGGCTGACATTCCACGGCTTGTTGCCCTCCACGCTGACGAAGGTCCATCCGTTCATGTCGCCTTCCCAGTCTTGGTTGAAGATGGTAACGGCGCCAAGGATGATGGTATACTGTGCCTCTGCGATTGCGCTGTCATCGAAGCCTTCCTTCATGGCGATGGCTTTGATGGTCACGTTCTCGGCGACAACGATAGGCTCGGCATACACGGCGCTGTTGGCGGTCGGGTCGGTGCCGTCGAGGGTATAATGGATGGTGGTACCTTCGGTGGCGCAAGCGATGGTCACGTTTTGGGTCTCATAGTACGTGCCTGCGGCAGGACTGAAGGTCGGGGTGGCGCAGACCGGGGTGACCGTGCTCTCGGTGGCGAAGAAGTCGAGGATGAAATTGTAGTTTTCTGAACTCATGTTCGACTTGGCATACGGGCCGTAGTTATGGCTGCTGTTCAGGGCAATGGCGCGTCCGGTGCTGTTGCCGTTGGTGACCACGAAGCCAATATAATCGGGAACCATGGCTGTGGCAGCTGCGGTGTCGGCCACGATGGTCCAGGCGGTGTTGTCGCCTCCGGTGGCGAAGTTGGTGCCGCTAGTATAGCCTAGCACATCGCCGTTGGCGGTGGTGAAAGTGTAGTTGCTGCCATCGGTGGTCACCGTCCAGAGGAAGGTGTCGTCGGCGATGGTGGTCGGGAGGACCTCGCCATTGGTGCCAGGCACGCTGGTGAACAGCACGCCGGCGGGTTTGCCTGTGGTCTGGGCGGTCATGGCGTAGTATTCATTGGCCGTGGTGTTGTAACGAGCGGCGATGACCACCTGCGAGCCGTTGCCAAGTTGTGAGAGGCTGGTGATGCGGGTATAGTCGCTTCCCACAGGGGCCTCGGTGATGGTGTAGACCGCGGTGGCGATCTCGCTGTCGGTCATGCCTTCCTTGGTGGCGAAGGCCTTCACCGTGGTGGTGGCGCTGATGGCGATGGCCGTGGTGTACACGGGGCTGTTGGCTGTCGGGTCGGTGCCGTCCAAGGTATAATGGATGGTGGCACCTTCGGTGGCGCAGGCGATGGTCACGCTTTGAGCTTCATAGTAAGTGCCCGCGGCAGGGGTGAAGGTCGGGGTGGCCACGGTGGGCAGGGTGGGATGGGTGAACAGCACATCGCTGGCCAGGGCCACACGGAGTTGGACGGCGTTGAAGCATCCGAGGACGCCGGTCACAGTGACGCTGTCGCCTTCCAGGAGGTCGTCCACCACCGGGATCTTATAGATGTTCATCGAGCTCTCGCCTTGGGTGATGGGCGTGTTGTTGTTGGTATTGATGGCACCGATGACGGCGCCTTCGATCTTGACGCGGGTGCTCTGCAGGGCATTGGCTCCGCTGAAGTCGGCGAGAATCTCGGCGATGGTCTTTATGGCCACCGGGAGGGTGTTGCCGCTAGAGATGATGGAGAACTGGTCGGGGTCGTTGCCGTTGATGCCGGAGAGCTCGACGAGGCCGTTGTAGGCGGCTCTCTTGCCATAGGCTTGCACCAGGTCGCCCAGCGCCAAGGCGGTCGGGACGGTGTTGCTGTTGAGGAAGAGGTCGATGCCGGCGGTTTCGTCCTGCACGTACACGTTGCGCCCATCGATGAAGGTCACCACACCTTGCACCAGGGCATATTCGTTCAGGTCGAGTGCCCTTGCGGCGGCGATGGTCACCAAGGTCGGTCCAGTCGCCTCAATGGTATAGGTGGCAGAAGCGATCTCGCTGTCAGTCATGCCTTCCTTGGTGGCGAAGGCCTTGATGGTAGTGGTTTCGCTGACGGTGATGCCGGTGGCGTACACGGGGCTGTTGGCCGTCGGGTCAGTGCCATCGAGGGTATAATGGATGGTGGCGCCTTCGGTGGCACAGGCGATGGTCACCGTTTGTGCTTCTGTGTAGGTGCCTCCCTCCGGGGTAAAGGTCGGGGTGGCGACTACTGGAACGGGTGCGGTGCCTTCGGTGGCGAAGAAGTCGAGGATGAAGTTATAATTCGCTGAAGACATGTTCGACTTGGCGTAAGGACCGAAATTATGGCTGTTGTTGAGGGCAATGGCTCTGTTGGTGCTATTGCCGTTGGAGACTACGAAGCCGATATAGTCGGGTACCATGGCAGCGCTTGCGGCGGTGTCGGCCACGATGGTCCATGCGGTGTTGTCGCCTCCGGTGGCGAAGTTGGTGCCGCTGGTGTAGCCCAGCACATCACCATTGGCATTGGTAAAGGTGTAATTGTTTCCACTGATGCTGACGGTCCAACGCATCGTGGTGTCGGTAGCCAGCGTGCTGGGCACCGATTCGCCGACAGCTTCTATGACGCTGGTGAAGAGTACTCCTGCGGGCTTGCCAGAAGCCTGGGCAGTCATGGCGTAGTATTCATTAGTGTTGTCGTTGTAACGTGCGGCAATGATCACCTTTGATCCGATGCCGATTTGTGACAATTCGGTGACATGGACGTATTCGCTTCCCGTAGGTGTCGGGGCGATTTGCATCGTGTACACCGCTGTGGCAATCTCGCTGTCGGTCATGCCTTCCTTGGTGGCGAATGCTTTGATGGTGGTGGTTTCGCTGACGGGGAAGGCTTCGGCAAACACGGCGCTGTTGGCCGTCGGGTCGGTGCCGTCGAGGGTATAATGGATGGTGGCGCCTTCCGTTTCACATTCGATGGCCACCATGATTTCTTCCGTATAGGTACCTTCCTCCGGAGTGAAGGTCGGGGTGGCGACAGTGGAGAGGACTTCTTCGATATCGTCTTCGCCACGTGGCAACACTTCCTTGGTTTGGGCGTTGGTGGTGTTGTATTGTTGATAGACGCCGGAGATGTTGTAGGTCTGGCCATCCACGAGGATGTCATAGGAATTGGGATACAGTGAGTTGTACACCTGGAGGGTAGTGGTGCCGTCGCTCAGGTAATATTTATTGGTGCTACCGGTGACGACGCTGCAGACTAGGTTTTCATAATGGACCAAGGCGCCGGTGTTGAGGCCGGTGAGGTCGGCCATGGCGATATTGGCGAAATCGACAGTGCCGCCGGTCCCGATGGTCAAAGCGGTGGCATCCACGTTGGAGAGCTGTGCTGAGCCGTTTTGCAGTTTCAAGACGCAGCTCGCAGTACCCGACAGGGTGTTGCCCACGGCGTAAGTGTTGTTCAAGCCGCCGCTGCTGCTGTAGATGAAGAAGCCGTTGGTGCCATCGGTGACGAACACGTTCTTGCCGTTGCTGGAGACGCCCGTCACGACCCAGTTGTTGAAGGTCACCACGACGTTGGTGTTGGAGGAGGTGGCTGCATTGAACAGGTCGGGGATGGTGGTGTAAACGGTGGGGAAGGTATAGGTGGCGCTGGCCACGTTGCTATTGCTCATGCCTTCTTTCACGGCGATGGCTTTCACCGTGGTGGTCTCGCTGATGGGGATGGGAGTGGTATAGGGTGACCCATTGATTCCGGAGGCAGCGACGCTTGGGGTGGTGCCATCGGTGGTGTAATAGATTGTGGCGCCCTCGGTGGCACAGGCGATGGTCACATTCTGAGCCTGAGTATAAGTACCACCTGCAGGGTTGAAGGTCGGCGTGGCGACGGTTTGTTGACTGCCACCCGTGGTCCAGGTAATGTCAATTTCTGAGAGGTACATCGCGCCATTGGCCGAGCGCAATCCAATGTATGGGTAGCTTCCTTCGATGGTCAGCGTGGTGCTGGTGCCTTTAACGATGGTGCCAAGCAACGTGCCTTGGGTGTTGTTGTTGTACAATTCAGTAGGAGAGGTGTACTCGCTATCACTGCCGTAAACCTGGAGGGTTCTATTATCGGCTGTTGCTGTATGCCAACTGACGGAAACACTTGACACTGTACCACCTGAGGCTGTGGTGATGATTCCTGAATTGTTGTTGTTGCTTCTCAATTGGATGGATTCGTTGCCACCTGCGCTTTGACCGGCATAAACAGCGTCGGAGTTGCTGGTGACATTGCTCCAGGAGGCATAAGACGTTGAGGTGACTCCTGTCGACTCACGGGTAAGCACATCGGTCACTGAGGTTTTGGCCTGAGCCCAGACGATGCCCGACATCAGCATCAAGGCTGCTGTCAGCAAGAGAGTAAATCTTTGTTTCATGGTAATCTGTATTTAATTGATTGATTTTTCGTACAACAAAGATAAGTAAAGTAACGGAGGCGAAAAAGCGGGATAGGGGGTGATTTATCAACAATTGGAGGCGATTTATTAACAGGTACAAAAAAGACAGGGGCGTCGATTGACGTCCCTGTCTTTTGGGTTCAACTAAGAAAGAATCTTAGAAGACGACGACCTTCTGGGTCTCGTTACCGGCCTTCACGAAGTAGATGCCAGCTTCGAGGTTCACGTTGAGGGTCTTGACATCCTTGTAGGTCTTCACCAGTTGGCCAACGGCGTTGTAGATTTCAACGTCAGCCTCTTGGTTGAGTTCCATGGCGAAGGTGCCTTGGGCGGGGTTGGGATAGACCTTCATGGCCACGGGGGCAGCCACGGTGTTCTCTTCCACATCGTCCCACATGAATTCGACATACACCTTCACGGCATTGTAGAGGTTGTCATCCGGATCGGTATCGTCGCTTTGGACATAGGTACCGGGAGTGGTGTCGGTCATGTAGCAGTACCACAGATAGGTGCCTTCTGAATCCTCATAGAGGTAAGGAATCACCTGACCATAGATCATCTCGTTGATGGAGAGGTCGAAGAAGTTGTCGTCGGTGTGCACTTGTTTGGTGCCTACCCAGCTGACGCCACCATCGGTTGACATGTTGCAGAAGATTCTGAAGAGGTGTTCGCCTTCACCGTTATCGGTATTCCAGTACATGGATTCTTCGTCACCGGCAATCATTGACCAGAACACATACACATAGTCGGTGTTTACGTCGTAGAACATGGAGGCGCATTCAGCCTTACCACCATTGTAGGAGCCGTGTTGGTCCCAGGTGCTGTTGTCGATCCAATAACCTTCGGAGGATTCACGTGAGATGACATAGCCGTATTCGTCGATGATTTCAAGTTCGCCGATATATTCGGGCAGAGGATCGTGGTTGGCATCCGACCAGTACCATTCTGATTCGTAGAGGTCTTGTTCCAGATAGGTAGAGTCGATGATAAAGGGCTCGCCGACATTGCCGATGCCACCAAGGCACATTTCGTTCTTGGGCATGATTTCGCTCCAATAAGCGATACCACCCATGGAAGGATAGTAGGAACCTGAACCAGGTTCACCAGTGCTGCCGTTGTATTCATAGGCGATGTGCAGGTTATCCTGAGCATCGAAAGCGGCACCCGTCCAACGAGGATAGAGGAAAACGATGTTATCTCCAGCGGCGGTGGTGTAGGTTTCGTTGATACCAGGGTGTTGGTAGAACACTCTTTCTGACCAGGTCTCACCGTTGTCCTCTGAGATGACCAGTTTGCCATCGCTCCAGGCGTTGTTCAGGATGAAGGAAACGCGGTTGGGTCTGGCAGGATCAAAAGGCATGAAGTAAGCGATGTTGGAGCTACCATCGGAAATGTTGTTCTCATCGATGTTGGGGATGACGTGGTTGTGAACGGTGAAGTTACCATTCTCATAGCGGGTGTAGAGCAGTGCGCTCGGATAAGGATCTGTCAGGGTGTATTCGGTAGCGAGGATGTGGATAATGTCGAGGTTTTCACCTGAGCATTGCACCACGGGCCAGCAAATATCCTGAGTTCTGCCATTCTCACCATCGGTGGGCAACACGATGCCTTGACCAAAGTCGCGGTTGCCATCGCGGAAGTCCTCAACGATGAAGATACGGCAGTCGCTTGCAGTGTGGGCGGCGACCACGAGGCCGTTCTCACCATAGCGTGCGATGGAGCCGAAACCGGTCTTAATACCTTCGACGCGGGTTTCAGTGTATTCCCATTCGCCAACGGCGGGATCCCAGATGGCGAGACCGGTACCACGGTCTGAATAGGAAGCGTCAGTGGCGATAGTGTAGCACATCACGGCATAACCGTCAGGCCATACGGCGGTGAAGTTACGGGCGGCCATGTTCGACTGCCAGTCGTAAGTGGTGTAGCTCAGTTCGCTAACCTCAGGGTTGGTGGTGATGTGGCGGGGAGCAACGGGCAGGTTGGCAGCGTCGCGCTCTTCCATGCCAGTGAACACCTGCATCTGGGCAGGTTCATGCTTCACTGATTTACGTGACACGCTCTTGAATTGAGCGAAGCTTGTCATGACGATGGTCATAGCAAGAACAAGGGTAAATACTTTCTTCATAGTAAATGAATTTGGTTAATAAATGAACGTATTTGGGAGCAAAGTTAGATAAAAAACGGATATTTTGCTTATTTTTGCAGAAAAAATTTTTGAAGCGAGATCGGATCATGAGGATTTATCTGGTGGGATATATGGGCGCAGGCAAGTCAACGACCTCAAAACGACTGGCCAACCGGCTGGGTTGGGAGGCTTATGACACCGACCGGCTTTTTGAAGCCAGGTTCAAGATCTCCATCAACGACTTCTTCCACAAATACGACGCCGACCTCTACCGCAAGCTGGAGACCCAGATCCTGCACGAGACACTTTCGCTGGACAATGCCGTGATCGCTACCGGAGGCGGCACGCCCTGCTTCAACGACAATATGGAGTGGATGAACCAAAACGGATTCACCGTCTTCTTGAAAATCAGCCCCCAGTCGGCCATCATCCGCCTCTCGCAATCCAAGGTGAAACGGCCCCTGATCTACGACCGTCCCGCCGATGAGGTCTCCGAATTCATCCTCCGGAATTACGCCGAACGGCTGCCATTCTATGAGCAGGCCCAGCTGACCGTCAAAGGGGAGGACCTGGATATCGAAGAGCTGGTCACCTTAATTCCAAAAGAGTGATATTCTCCACGTGTTGGGTATGCGGGAACATGTCCACCGGCTGCACCGCCTTCACCGCATATGCTGGGGAGAGTAGCTGTAAATCCCTTGCCTGTGTGGCTGGATTACAGCTGATATACACGATTTTAGGTGCTTTTATCTTAAGTAATTGTTCAACTACTTTGTCGGCCATTCCGGCACGGGGCGGGTCGGTCACGATGAAGTCGGGACGTCCGTGGGCGGCGATGAAATCGTCGGTAAACAGCTTGGCCATGTCGCCGGCAAAGAAGGTGCAGTTGGTGATGCCGTTGAGGGCAGCGTTGACCTTGGCGTCGGCGATGGCTTCCTCCACGTATTCGATGCCCACCACACGGTTCACGAAGCGCGAGAAGTACTGGGCGATGGTGCCCGTGCCCGTATAGAGGTCGTACATCAGCTCGTCGCCCTTCACCTCGGCCAGGTCGAAAGCGGCCTTGTACAGCCTCTCGGCCTGATACACGTTGGTTTGGAAGAACGACACGGGGCCGATGCGGAACTTCAGGTCGGGGAATCCCGGCCTAGGCGAGGCCATGGTCTCCATCAGGAAAGGATCGCCCTTGAGGCACTCGAAAGGCAGGTCATTGATGACGTCGTTGCACTTGTTATTAATAACAAGGAGTAGGGAGACGATTTGTGGGAAACGCTGTTCCAACGCCGGCACCAGCTCGTTGCGTACCACGGCGTTCTCCTCGTTGATGACCAGAATGACCATGAACTCGCCTTTCGAGTTGCAGCGAATCACCAAGTTGCGCATCAGTCCCTCGTGGTGACGCACATTGTAATAGGAGAGATGCCTGTCGAGGGTGAACTGTCGGACGAACAGACGGATGTCGTTCGAGGGATCGGCTTGCAGGTGGCATTGCTCGATGTCAACCACGCGGTCGAACAGCTGGGGCAGATGGAATCCCAGTCCCTTGCATTCGTCCTCGCCATAGGTCCCTGAGGGAGCGCCGTCGATGAGCCATTTGCGGTTCGAGAAGGCATATTCCAGTTTGTTGCGGTAGAAGTATTGCTTCTCGCAGCCCAGGATCGGCCTGATCTCAGGGTATTCGACCTTGCCGATGCGGTCGAAGTTGTCCTTCACCTGCTTCTGCTTGTAGTGGATCTGCCAAGCGTAGTCCATATGCTGCCACTTGCAGCCGCCACAGAGGCCGAAGTGTTGGCATACCGGTGTCACCCGTTTCTCGGAAGGCTGCTTGAGGTTGACGATACGTCCTTCGAGGTAGTTCTTTTTCTTCTTGAAGACTTCGATGTCGACCACGTCGCCCGGCACCCCGAAGGGGATGAAGATCACGCGGCCTTCAGGTTTGGCCACCGACATGCCTTCGCTGCCGGCATCGACGATTTCGACGTTTTCCAGGTATTCAGGTTGTCTTTTCTGTTTCATTTCAACGAGGTGTATGCTTTGCCAATATGTGCTGTGATATCTGAGGCGATCAGGGCTTCCTGTCCGGTTTCCGACGCGGCGAGGTCGCCTGCCAGGCCATGGAGGTAAACGCCCAGGACGGCGGCTTCTTCGGGGGTGTACCGCTGGGCGAGGAGGGACAGGATCATGCCGGTGAGCACATCGCCGCTACCTGCGGTGGCCATCCCGGGGTTGCCCGTGCTGTTGAAGAACACCGCGCCGTTGGGCATGGCCGTGGCGGTGTGGGCGCCTTTCAGCACGATGATGATGCCATACTTCGAGGCCATCTCACGAAGCAGCTCCAGCCGCTCAAAGCTGTTGGAGGTCTTGCCGAACAGCCGTTCAAACTCCTTGGGATGGGGTGTGAGGATGGTTCTGGCCGACAGGAAGGAGAGCCAGGTCTTGTTCTCCGCCAGGATGTTGAGGGCGTCGGCGTCCATCACTAACGGCACCTGGGCTTCTTGGATAAGGCGTTTCACCGTCCGCTGGGCGTCGTCGGAGGTGCCCAAGCCAGGACCGACCCCGATGGCGGTGAAGGCCTCAAGCTTGTCGTCCACCTGGATCATGGCCTCGGGCAGGGAAGCTTGGAGAGGGGTCCATGCCGATTGGGGCAGCATCACAGAGAGCAATCCCACACCCGTCCTCAGACAGGATTTGGCACCCAAGATGGCCGCTCCGGTCTTGCCTTCCGAGCCGGCCACCAATAACCCATGACCGTAGGTTCCTTTGTGCGAATACTTCGGTCTCTTGTGAATTATTGGTTTGATCATCTCCTTGTCAACCAAGAAGTTGTTTGTTTCTACTTCAAGTAAATATTTAGGGTGCAAACGGATATCCAGAATCTCTAGCTGGCCGACATAGGGATCGTTTTCAGGCATCAGGAAGGCCAGTTTGGGCATCTGGAAAGTCAGGGTGTAATCGGGTTTGAAGATGGCGCCCACCGGGCTGGGGCTGTCGGCAAAAAGACCCGAGGCGATGTCGATGGAGATGCGGATGGCTTTCTGTTGGTTCAGGTAGTTGATCAACTCCCTGGCCACGCCTTCCACGGGGCGGTTCAGTCCCGAGCCGAACAAGGCATCGACGATGATTTCGTTTTCGCCGAAAGTGGGGAAGTCAAGGGCCGAATGGAGGTCGGGGAGCATGAAGACCTGGTTGGGGATTCCCACTTTGGAAAGCCGTCGGGCCACCACCAGTCCGTCGCCGCCGTTGTTGCCGTTGCCACAGAAGATCTTGACATTGTTTTCCTTGGTGATGCGTTTCATGAGCCATTCGAACACCTGGCCAGCGGCGCGTTCCATCAGATCCTCGGGACTGATGGGCTCGTGCTCGATGGTGTATTGGTCCGCTTGGCGCACTTTCTCGATGCTGAGTATTTTCATAAGCCGGATTTTTTGCAAAGATAAAAAACACTACCTTTGCCACGACAAAAAGATTCGATCATTTATGCATACCGGCTGTTGAGCCATGGCTGACCGCGTACAACTATCGTACAACAACACCCACATCAACGATTCCTACCAGATCGTGAGCAAGCGTGACATGCGCCTGTTTCTGGCCACCATCAGGGAGCAGTGCAACCCTGACATGGCCGTGGCGGTGCGCAGCATGGACTCGTTGGTCTGCGAATGGCGCAGCCACAACCTTTTTTATTATCTCCACGTGTTTCGCAGTCGCACCAAGGACGTCGACTTGGAGCGCCATCAGTCGTGGTGGCGCGAGGCGTTTTGTCGTGTGGTGAGTTTCTTCTATTTCTGGGACTGGTAGGCGGGTTACTCCACCGTCACCGACTTGGCCAGGTTACGGGGCTGGTCCACGTTGCAGCCGCGCATCACGGCGATGTAGTAGGCCAGGATCTGCAGCGGCACTGTAGCCAGCAGGGGCGAGTAGAGGCATTCCGTCTCGGGGATCTCGATCACATAGTCGGCCATCTTACGGGCGAGCACGTCCTTTTGGCTCACGATGGCGATGATCTTGCCGTCGCGGGCTTTCACTTCCTGGATGTTGCTGATGACCTTTTCGTAGGTGCTGTGGTTGGTGGCGATGAACACCACGGGCATGTCCTTGTCGATGAGGGCGATGGGGCCGTGTTTCATCTCTGCTGCCGGGTAGCCTTCGGCGTGGATGTAGGAGATCTCCTTGAGTTTCAGGGCGCCTTCGAGGGCCACGGGGTAGTTCTGGAGGCGGCCCAGGTACAGCATGTTGCGCACGTCCTTGTACTTGGCGGCGATGTCTTTCACATGGCCGCTGTGGTCGAGGGTCCACTGGATCTTCTCCGGGATGCTGTTGAGTTCGTTGATGAACTCCTGGCGTTCTTCGTCTTTCATGGTGCCTTTGAGTTCGGCCAGGCGGAGGGCCAGCATGGCCATCACGGTGACTTGTGAGGTGAAGGCCTTGGTGGAGGCCACGCCTATTTCGGGGCCGGCATGGGTGTAGATGCCTGCGTCGGTGGCACGCGAGATGGAGGAGCCGATGACGTTGCAGATGCCCAGCACGATGGCGCCTTTCTCTTTGGCCAGGTTGATGGCGGCGAGGGTGTCGGCGGTCTCGCCCGACTGGGAAACGGCAATGACCACGTCATGCGGGGTGATGACGGGGTCGCGGTAGCGGAACTCGGAGGCGTATTCCACTTTGACCCGGATCTTGGCGAGTTTCTCGATCATGTAGCTGCCCACGAGGCTGGCGTGCCATGAGGTGCCGCAGGCCACAAACACGATGTTGTCGGCATAGAGCAGCTGTTTCTCGTATTGGATGATGCCGCCGAGGCGGACGGTGTTGGCTTCGGGGTGCAGGCGTCCGCGCATGGTGTCGCGCACGATGGTAGGCTGTTCGTAGATCTCCTTCATCATGAAGTGGTCAAAGCCGGCTTTCTCGATGCTGTCGAGGTTCATCTTGAGTTCCTGTACATAGGGGATGGCATCCACGTCCTGGATGGTCTTGATATGCAGTTCTTCGCCCAGTTTGATGCGCACCACCTGTTCGTCTTCGATGTAGACCACTTTTTGGGTCCGGCCGACGATGGGGGTGGCGTCGGAGGCGATGAAGTATTCGTCTTTGCCGATGCCGATGACCATGGGGCTGCCTTTGCGGGCGGCGATGATCTGGTCGGGGTGGTCTTTTTCGACGATGGCGATGGCGTAGGCGCCGATGACGTGGTTGAGGGCGATGCGCACGGCCTCGAAGAGGTCGACGTGTTCACTTTGTTGTACGTCTTCGATGAGGTTGGTGAGTACTTCTGTATCGGTCGACGATTTAAACTGGAATCCGCGCTTTTCCAGTTCTTTACGCAGGCTGAGGTAGTTCTCGATGATGCCGTTGTGGATGAGGGCGATATGGCCCGAGTTGGAGAGGTGGGGGTGGGCGTTGGTTTCGTTGGGTTCGCCGTGGGTAGCCCAGCGGGTATGGGCGATGCCAATATGGCCGCTCACGTCCTTGCAGGCGGCTTTGGCAACCAGGTCGGACACTTTGCCTTTGGCTTTATAGACGTTCAGTTCGTTTTTGGCGTTCAGCAGTGCCACGCCGGCGCTGTCATAGCCACGGTATTCAAGGCGTTTCAATCCTTCGATGAGGATAGGGTAGGCATCTTGATGACCCACATAAGCAACGATTCCACACATATTTAATTTGCTTTAAAAAGTGCAAATTTAGTTTTTTTTGAAAAAAACAAGAAAAAATTAGGGGTTTTTCTGAATGCCGACAAGTTATTAGTTTTTACCAGGATAAGGTATACCAAGTTCCTTGCATATTTTGGAACAGGTAATGTCGTTCAGTTCAGGGTGTCTTGGAATAGCTGAAACATAGCCGTTCTTTTTGTTGAAAAAGAGGCTGTGACGACCTCCTTCTCGTAAAAGGATACAATCCTGGCTATTGAGGTAAGCCAGTAGCTGTTTCCTTTTCATGCCAGTTCAAGCTTACGGTAGAAGACACGGCGGCCGCGGCTTTCGGCAGCTGCTTTTTCACGGTAGTATTGGAGCACCATGTTGATGGCATCTTTAATATTCTCCATTAATTCCTCATAGGTATCTCCTTGGCTGATAGCTGCTGGAATCTGAATACATTGTCCGGTATAGGTACCCGTTTTGGGGTCTTTTTCGATCATTACAGTGTATTGCATGGTGCTATGCTTTCTTTTCAAATTTGGTTCTGTGTTCACACAGGTCTCCAATGGATTAATGTTTGCAAATTTAAGCATATCTTTCTAAATTGCGTTATACTTCAAGAGATTTTTGTTTCTTTTATTAATACTATTATCAGTATAGTGTTAATTATAACCGCAAAATTACAACTGTTTTTTAAACCACACAAGAGTTATAGAAAGATTTATTGGATAAATGATCTTAGTTTTTGTTGAAAATACGGAATCATTGTAAACCGTTTTAATTTCATAATAAAGAAAGCCGTAAGCTGTGCTCACGGCTTTCCTGAAAAGGTTTCCCTGTGGATGACAGGGTTCTTATCGATTCTGTTTTCTCTTCTTCAGCGCATAGGCAGCACCGAAGCCGATGAGCAGGGCGGCACCACTGCCGATGGGAGTGTCCTGGTTGTCGTTG
>CAJOIH010000009.1 GCA_905234455.1 uncultured Bacteroidales bacterium
TTTTTTTTGTTTCTTTGCAAAGTCTAAACCAATAAAAGATGAACAAATTCATAAAGGCCATAACAGCCATGATGCTAATGATAGCGTTGATAATGATAACGGGCTGTGAAAAAGAAAATATGTTTTATAAACATGGCTTTTATGACTTGGGCCTGCCAAGTGGTAATTTGTGGGCTACATGTAATGTGGGTGCTGATTCACCGGAAGAATATGGAGACTATTTTGCATGGGGAGAAACGAACCATAAGGATTTTTACAATTGGACGAATTATTTATATTGTGATGGTAGTGAAAGGACTTTGACAAAGTACTGCAATAATCCGAGTTTTGGTTTGAATGGTTTTGTTGACTCATTGGATGTTCTGGAGACTGTTGATGATGTTGCGAATACTCGTTGGGGTGGTGATTGGCGCACACCAACGGCGTATGATTGGTACGAGCTATTTCAATATACTACTCATCATTGGGCTAATATGAATGGAGTGAACGGAGTACTATTTGTGGGGGAGAAAGGTTTGGGAATCTTTCTTCCTGCTGCGGGTATTATGATGGGTGATAGTCTGATAAACGATGATGTCTATGGTTACTATAGTTCCAATCAGATAGAAACCATCTTGGATCCCTCGCGCACTATACAGTGTTTTATTGGTGCGGATGAATGCTTCTATGGGGGAAACTACTTTCGCTTTTGTGGACGAACTGTTCGCCCTGTGCGTTCCGCAGAATGATTGATAAAGGCTTTTATTATGTCAATCTCTCATTTATAGTTTCTCAACAATTCTTGTTGACGGCCTGAAAGGCCAAAAGCCAATAGTCCAGGGCAACGCCCTGGATAAATGATGCGATGCCACGATAACCGATTTTTGTTTTAGGTTTCGCCCTGAAAGGGCAAAAGCATTATGGTCAATCAGATAACACGTATCGTTCATCATATTCGACCTTGTAGTGCTTCAGGAAATCCAGATACTCCTTCCGGAATGACGATTTTGCATGGTGCGCTTTTTGATTCCTCACATAATTGATTGTTTTTGGCAATACGGACTCGCTAATTGAAAAAGCGGCGTAACCACCTTGCCAAGCAAAATGTCCGTATCTGTCATCAATAGTCTTGATCCAACGGCTGCTGTTCCGCTTGACCTCTTCCAAAAGATGTGAGACGTTTTCATTCTTCGACAGTTGACAGACTATGTGAACGTGGTTGGAAACACCACCAACAATCAGTGTTTGGCAACCCGTGGTATTGACCAGTTGTCCGATGTAGGAATGAACACGCTCCAGATGCTCCTCCTTTATAGAAGGGCTGGTGGTTTTGATGTGGAAGATAATATGTAGATATATTTTGGAGAGCGATTGTGACATGATTTGATTGCTTATACCCAGGGCGTTGCCCTAGGTTGTTGACTGTTGCCCTTTCAGGGCGTTGACATGGTTCAATCGTTCTCGAAAATAAATTATTCGGGGCGTTTCCCCGATTTATGCGGGTATTTCCCCGATTTATCCGGGCATTGCCCGTTAACCCAGGGCGTTGCCCTGGGCTGGTAGCTGTTGCCCCTTCGGGGCGGCCTTTATAACAGATCCATGTTCCGTTTCACAAACTCGCTCAAATCCTTGCCTTTCAGCAAGTTCTTCGAGAGCAAGGCGAGGTCGTAAATCTGCCTAATGGTGGCTTCCTGTGCGGCTTCGTCTTTGTCCAAAAGGCCGGTGATGACGGGGCTGTTGGTGTTGAGCATCAGCGTGTAGCTGTCGGGCATGGAGCCGTAGAACGACATGGCGCCGCCGCCCATCTGCTCCATCTCCTTCATACGACGCATCCACTCGTTTTGGGTGACCTCCACGGGTGCGGCCTCCGCACCTTCATTGCTGAACTCCACGTTGAACTTCACCTTGTCGATGACCTTCTCAAAGGCGGCTTTCACGGTCTCTTTCTGCTTGTCGTCGAGACCTGAGGCAGCTTCCTTGTCGTCCTTCACGATGAGCTTGTCGATGGTGTTGGAGTCGACGCGGGCGAACATGGCGCGGTTGTCATCACCCTTTTCACCTTCCTTCTGCTCGTAGGCACTGATGAAATGCGGGTCGAGGATGCCGTCCATCATCAACACGTTGTAGCCTTTTGCCTTGGCGTTCTCGATGTTGGTATACTGGTCGTCCTTATCGGTGGCGTAAAGATACACTAGCATTTTGTCCTTGTTAGTCTGCTGCTCCTTGATGAGGGTCTTGTACTCTTCGATGGTGTAGTACTTGTCGTCCACATCCTTGAAGAGGAAGAATTTTTCGGCGCGCTCGTAGAACTTCGGGTCGCTCATCATGCCGTATTCGATGAACACGCGGATGTCGTCCCAGTTCTTCTCATAGGTCTCGCGGTCTTTCTTGAAGAGCTCCTCCAGCTTTTCAGCTACCTTTTTAGTAATATAGGTCGAGATCTTTTTCACGCTTTGGTCGCTTTGCAGGAACGAGCGGCTGACGTTCAGCGGGATGTCGGGCGAGTCGATGACGCCGTGCAGCAGCGAGAGGAATTCGGGCAGGATGCCTTCCACCGAGTCGGTGACGAAGACCTCGTTGCAGTAGAGCTGGATCTTGTTGCGCTGGAACTCGTAGCGGTTCTTCACCTTCGGGAAATAGAGGATGCCCGTGAGGTTGAAGGGGTAGTCCACGTTGAGGTGGATATGGAACAGCGGCTCGCCGAAGTTCATCGGGTAGAGGGTGTGGTAGAAGTCGTTGTATTCCTCATCCTTGATGTCGGTCGGGGCTTTCTTCCACAAAGGAGCGACGTCGTTGATGATCCACGGCTTTTCCACTTCCTTGGTCTTGGGTTTGCCGTCCTTGTCGGTTTCGCCCTCGATTTCCTCCTGCACTTTTTTGGTGCCGAACTGAATCGGGATGGGCAGGAACTTGCAGTATTTGTTGAGTAGCTCGCGGATGCGGCCTTCTTCGAGGAACTCGGCGGAGTCGTCGCTGATGTAAAGGATGACGTCGGTGCCGCGGTCGCCCTTCGGGATCTCGTTCATGGTGTACTCGGGACTGCCGTCGCACTCCCAAATGACGCCGTTTTTGCCTTCTTCCTTATAGGATTTCGAGATTAGCGACACCTTCGAGGAGACCATGAAGGCGGAGTAGAAGCCCAGTCCAAAGTGGCCGATGATATTTGCGGCCTCCGCTTCACTTTGGGTCTTGAACTTGGCGATGAACTCCTCGGCGCCCGAGAAAGCGATCTGATTAATATACTTATCCACTTCTTCGGCGTTCATGCCGATGCCTCTATCGCGCACGGTGAGGGTCTTTTTCTTCTTGTCGACTTCCACCTTGATGGTGAGGTCGCCCAGCTCGCCCTTGAACTCGCCCGAGGCGGCCAAGGCCTTCAACTTCTGTGTGGCGTCCACAGCGTTACTGATGATTTCGCGCAGGAAGATTTCCTGGTCCGAATACAAAAACTTCTTGATGACAGGGAAAATGTTTTCTGTCTTTACTCCAATGTTACCAGTTGTCATATTGTTGCGTTTTTTGAATTTTCAAAGGATGTTTGCCGTTGGTCAAAAGTTGTGCCACTGAAAAAATCTGACATTTTGGCAAGTTTTTTTTGTATTTTTGCCCATTCAACAAATGGATTTTTCTCATGAAAAGAAGCTTTCTACTTGTTTTTATGGCGATGTCCCTTCTCGCTTCCGCCCAGACCCAGCAGGGCTATGTGAAGACCAAAGGCCGTATGGACGCCCAAGGCAACCTCATCCCCGGACAAGGGCTGAAAGGGGCCACGGTCTCTGTGCAGGGCCTTACCGCCGTGTTGGTGAACTCCGACAACGGCGATTTCTCCTTCCCCGTGAGCAATGGGCAATTCCGCTTGGAATCAGTGAATAAGAAAGGCTACCAACTGGTGGATATGGATGCATGCCCAAGGAATTACAACTACTCGGGGAATCCACTCTATATCGTGATGGAAACGCCCGACCAGCAGCTGCAAGACAAACTTACCGCCGAACGAAAGATCCGCCGCAACCTTCAAAGACAGCTTCAGGAACGGGAAGACGAGATTGAAACGTTGAAAGCCAACCAAAAGATCACCGACGAAGAGTATTGTCAGGCCTTGCAAAAATTGTATTCCGACCAGGAAAGCAACGAACAACTTATTTCCGACATGGCCAAACGTTACTCCGAATTGGATTACGACCAACTGGACGAGTTCTACCGCCAAGTGTCATATTGCATTGAGAACGGCGAGCTGGTGAGGGCCGACTCGTTGCTGAACACCAAAGGCGATGTGACCCAACAGGTGGAAGAACAGCTAAGGAAAGGCCAAGCCATCAAAGAAAAAGAAGAACAGCTTGGCAAAGCCAAAGCGGCCCATGCCGCCGATCGGGAAGAACTTGCCAAACGTTGCTACAGCTATTTTGAGGCTTTTGCGGCCCAGCATCTCAATGACACGGCAGCCTATTACCTTGAATTACGGGCGAGTTTGGATAGTGCCAATGTGGATTGGCAACTGACAGCCGCCGAGTTTTTCATGGAATATGTAGGGGATTATGACAAGTCGTTCGAGATATATCAACGAGCCTATCGGACGATAATGCAGCGCCCAGATACCTACCAAGTTGAACTGTTCAAGCTGTATAACAACATGGGCATCTATTACTATTATATAGGTGACATCGATTTGGCCAAGACAAATCTTTTAAAGGGTATCGGCATCATGAAGCAGATGCGGGGAGAAAACGCCTCCGATCTCTCGTCATCATACGAGAATCTGTCAGTCATCTACGACGATGAAGGCACGTCCGACTCAGCTGTGTTTTATGCCGAGAAAGCAAGGAGTGTTGAAGCTGCTTCCTTCGGCAAGGAGTCGCCAGGAATGGCCAGTATATTGCACAACCTTGGAATGAACTACATGCATTATGCAATGGCCGAAGACACCGAAGAATACTACGACAAAGCATTGGAATACTACCAAGAGGCCTTGCGAATTGCACGATTGAACTTCGGAGAAGAGAGCTCGACTGTCAGCAATATCTACAATAGCATGTCCGCATTGTATGATTATCGCAAGGACTATCGAAAAGCATTGGAATATGCACAAAAAGACGTGGAGACTACAAAGGCGATCTACGGCGAGCACCATCCATTGGTGGCCGAGAGTTATAACGGTATGGGATTGACTTGTTACTATTTGGGTGATTATGAACGGGCCGCAGCATGCTATTACAAGTCCCTCACCATGATGAAAAGGTATTTTGCCAATGAACAGACCAGCAAATACGAGGTTTATGTGAACCTTGGCTCCCTTCACCTTAAGCAGCAGGAGTACGACAGCTCAGCCTACTATTATTCAAGCTTTATCAACGCCTACGAGAAAATCTACGGCAAGCATCGCGACATTGCCTTGGTCTACGGAAAACTGGCCAATGTTTATATCGAACAGAAAGACTATCCCGAGGCAATCCGCCTCCTGTTAATAGCTGCCAATATGGAGGAAGAATTGGGGGGCAGCAACAAAGTGTATCTTGCCACTTATTATCTTAACATCGGCGTTTTGTACGGCAAAATGGAGCAATACGACAAGTCGTTGCCTTATTTAGAGAATGCTTATCGGATCAGAAAAGAGGTTTATGGAGAGGAAGATGAGCGTGCCGTGAACCTGCTGGAAAGAATCAATACGACAAAAGAGGAGATCAAGAAACAAAAGAAATAAAACAATTGCCCATGAAACAAATCGCTCTACTCAGTGCTATCCTGCTCGCTAGCCTCATCGCTTCCGCCCAGACCCAGCAGGGCTATGTGAAGACCAAAGGCCGCATGGTTAACGGCCAACATGTGCCAGGACAGGGCTTGAAAGGAGCCGTGGTCTCCTTGCATGGATACAATGCCGTATTGGTGAACTCCGATGACGGATTGTTCTCCTTCCCGGTAGCTACGGCCCAATTCCGTTTGGACTCGGTGAATAAGAAAGGTTACCAACTGGTCGATATGGATGTCTGCCCCCAAAGCTATTCCTACTCGGAAAACCCGCTGTATATCGTCATGGAAACGCCTGACCAGCAACTTCAAGACAAACTGTCCGCCGAAAGGAAAATACGTCGAAACCTCCAAAAACAGCTTCAGGAAAAGGAAGACGAGATAGAGGACCTGAAAGCCAGCCAGAAGATTTCGGACGACGAATACCGTCAGGCTTTGCAAAAACTCTATGCCGACCAGGAAAGCAACGAGCAACTCATCTCCGACATGGCCAAACGCTATTCCGAGCTTGACTATGACCAATTGGACGAATTCTATCGTCAGGTCTCGTATTTCATCGAGAACGGCGAACTGGTGAAGGCGGATTCCCTCTTGAACACGAGGGGTGATCTCAATCAACAGGTAGAGGAACAGTTGCAGAGAGGACAAGCCATTCAGGCGAAAGAGCAACAGATAGAGCAGGCAAAATCTGTTCATGCCGCTGACAATGAAGAGCTTGCGAAACGATGCTATAGCTATTTCGAGACTTTCGCAGCCCAGCATCTGAACGATACGGCCGCCTATTATCTTGAGTTGAGAGCCCGCTTGGACACCACCAATGTGGATTGGCTGTATGACGCTGGACTGTTCCTGGAAGGTTATGTCGGCGATTATGATAAAACGCTTCAGTATTATCGAATGGGACTTCGGCAGTCGATGCAACAATTTGGAGAAAACAAAGCAAAGACAGCTTTGTTTTATGCTGCTATCGGCGTGGTGAGTTATTATTTAGCCGATTTTGAAACTGCCATGGAATATCTTGACAAGTCCCTCAAAATCCGCCAATCACTTTTTGGAGAAAACCACCCGGATGTTGCCGAAAGCTATGCCAATATCGGTTCGATCTATTCCATCACTGGACAATTTGACAAAGCTTTGGAATGTCATCGAAAGTCTCTTTCCATCAACTTGGCTTGCCATGGAGAAAACAATTCGGATGTGGCCTTTAGCTACCACAATATAGGTTTTGCCTATGCCAGAAGCGGCAACCACGAAAAAGCTATAGAATATTACCTGAAGGCACTGGAGATAGCCATCCCTACATTAGGTGACAACCATCCCATTGTGGCCGGTTTCTGCCAGAATATCGGATTGGTGTACGCCTATTTGAAAGATTATGAGAAGGCATTGCAATACATGGGCCAGGCAAGCTCCATATTGATTTCTACGGTAGGGGAAAAGCACCCTAATCTTGTATATGTGTATCAAAACATTGGATTTGTTTACTTCAGTCAGGGTGACTATGACAAGGCTCGGGAGTATTTCGATAAGGAGTTGGAGATTGTGGAAACAACCTTTGGACCGGAACATCCGAGAACCCTAGAGGCAAAGGGGACTGTTGCTGCCTACGAGGAACGAATGAAAGAATCCAGCCATGAATAATGCTTTCAAATATTTTGCCTTCATCAGTTATAGCTCGAAGGACATTGCCTGGGGCAAGAAGCTTCAGAAGAAGCTGGAACACTACCGGATGCCGGCCACCCTATGTAGCGAGCATGGCTGGGAACGCAAGCCGATAAAACCGGTGTTCTTTGCACCTACCGACATCCAGCCGGGAGGGCTTTCGGAAGAATTGCGCGAAAGGCTTAAAGATTCGCAACACCTCATCGTCATCTGCTCGCCCAACTCCGCCAAATCCAAATGGGTAGGGAAGGAGATAGAATATTTCCATGGTCTCGGACGCCCCCAAAATATCCATTTCTTCATCGTGGATGGTTCGCCCCATAGCGGTGACCCTGACACGGAATGCTTCAACCCCGTTGTCGAGGAATTGGGCCTTCCTGAGATCCTTGGTGCCAACGTCAATGAGAAAATCTATCGAAGCCCACAACTCAACCGTGAAAGGGCTTACGTCCAGCTCATATCCAAGATGCTTGGCGTGGAGTTCGATGCCATCTGGCAACGGCATAAACGCTTGAGGATTAGAAAAGCAGTGTTCTGGGTCTTGGGAGGTTTGGCTGTCATCGCCGTCATGTTGGGCATCTGGAAAGCCAACCAGTCGTTCGACGCACAAATCCATTTGAACGAAGCTTCGATCCACAATGAGCAGCTGCCCCCACTCCAAAACGCATTGGTGACCATGACTCTCGATAATGAAACCAAGGAAGACACCATAGCCTCCCTGGAGACGTGCTGCGCTTTTGCCAATATTCCCCACCGATATCTCCATCAACCGGTGCGATTTGTGGTTTCCGCCCAAGATTACCTCCGGCTCGACACGGTTGTCGCCCTTGAGAAGACGACCACGTTGAATGTCCGTCGTGACCCGGCTGTTTACGGAGAAGTCCATTTCTGGCTCTGGAACCCCCATACGGAGGAGTTCGTCACCGGTGAAACCTTGCTGGTTGACGGAAAGGAAGTGTCATCGGGAACCGATGGACGGGTGTCGCTGTTCATCCCTGTGGAAGACCAGAAACGGGTATATTCTGTCCAGGCCGCTTTCCCCTTATCCATGGATTCGGTCATTATGCCTCTGGCAGAGAACGCTATCGTGTCGTTAAAATAATATCGCTTCAAAAGACTTCCTTAAATATTTATTACTATTTTTGTGGGTGAATAATCAAGTAGTTACATCTATGAAAAGACTGTTTACCCTATGTGCGATGCTCCTCCTGATGGGTGGTGTGTTCGCTCAAGTGCTTGTCAATGAGACTTTTGAAAATGGAAATACCGTCGGTCAATCCCCTGTGGGCTGGATCTGCGACGACAACGGCTGGAAAGCTGGCATCACCATTCCCGACGATAACGAAGCCCGCGGAAGAAAGCCCCATACCGGCGATTGGTACATGTATGCCACCTACAACACGGATGTGTGGATCTATAAGGAAATCAACGTGACCACGGGGAGCTATTACCGGGTGTCGTTCTGGTATTCCACCTGGCATGTCGACCATTTCGACCTGGAAGTGAGAGCCGGTGCAAGCGCCACCCCTTCGGCCATGAACGTGACGGTGGTGCCTCAGTTCCAAGTCGCCAACGAGGAATATGAACAAGCCACGGCGGTGTTCCAAGCGCCGAGCTCAGGAGCCTTTTATGTGGGCTTCCATAGTGTAGCCACCAATAACCCCTGGTACCTCTCCATCGACGATGTCGTCATCGAACAGACTGCACAATACTTCTTTGATATTGAACAACTCACGGCCGACACCTCGGTCTACTTCGGCGAGTCGGCCTTCCTGCGCTTCCTGCTCACCAACACGGGCGAACAGTCGGATACCTACCAGCTGACCAACACCAGCAGCCTTCCCATGGAGTTCTATCAGAACGGCACCCCTGTGACTCAGGTCAGCCTGCCCTACAACAACACTGTGGAACTGGTTGCCAAAGTCACCCTTCCCATGGATCTGACCAACAACCAGGAATTGCATGCCACCTTCAACGTGACCTCGGCCCATGCGGCCCCGACACAGTCGGCCGATTTCCTGATTACCGCTCTGGAGCCTGTGAACAGCTTCCCGCTCAACGAAGGCTTCGACGGCACCGTGTTCCCTCCTGAGGGATGGCTGAATGTGGCCACCAACGGTACCTACGTCTTCCAGCGCAGGACCTCGAACGACTGGCCGGCATGCAATCCCCACGATGAGAGTGCCGCCATGGCACGATACTACAGCTATTCCGCTCCCGAAGGCTGGTCGTGCTCGTTGATTTCCCCCAAGTTGCAACTCAATGCCACCGACAATACCGTGCGTTACTGGATTTTCCGTAACTTCAACAATAACATCAACCGACCCGACAGAATCAATGTCTACTATTCCCCGACCACCAACACTGCCGACGGGACCTTGCTCGGCACAGTGCACCGCAACACCATGATGGAGCCTGTGGTGGGGGAGGTGAGCGACTGGTATGAATACACCTATACCTTCGACAGCCCTGAAGGCTATGGTTTTGTCATCTTCGAAGCCGTGAGCGGCTACGGTTGGGACCTTTGCATCGACGATGTGTACGTCAACAACACCTCGGTCGACAACAATCCTCCCACCGTCGTCTCACTCAATGGCACCCAGACCTGGGCCGACACCGAGATGAACATCACCTTGAGGGTGTACGACGAATCGAATGTGCCCAACCAAATGCAAGCCACCTATACCATCAACGGTCAGTCGCACGACATCACGATGAACAAGACGTCCAAAGGCAACTACGACTACACGGCGACTTTGCCGGCACAACCCAACCATACCACGGCAAGCATCGTGTTCCACCTGGCCGACGACCTCGGCCACACCGCCGACTCCGACCCCTATGAGCTGCATTGGGATTGGCAAGCGCCGATCCTCCTGGAGGGCTTCGAAGGCGAACAGTTCCCTCCCGCGGGGTGGTCGTTGGAATCGATCAACATGAGCTGGTTCACTTGGTACAGGGCCAGCGCCGAATGGGCTACCAACTGGTTCGGCGACGAATATTACGTGGTGCCGCCACAAGGCGTGAAACAAGCTGCACTCGAATGGGATGAGTCGGAAGAGTGGGGGCCGCAGGACGAAGCACTGGTCACTCCTTTGCTCGCCATCGACCGCCCGACAGTGTTGACATTTGAGACTTCTTGCCAATACGGCATCTCCCAATACAATGACCATTATAAAGTGGATGTCCTGAATACCAATACGGGTTCGTGGACCACCCTCTGGGATGCGGTGGATCAGCCCGAATACCTCAACAACTATCTGGAGCCGGTCAGCATCGATCTGTCGCAGTACCAAGGCTCGAATATCCGGCTGCGTTGGCGTGGCCATAACAATGGGCAAGACGTCCTGACCTTCTCCTGGTTCATCGACAATGTCAAAGTGGTGGCCACCGATACCACCAACGTCGAGGTGGCTGAGATGGATCTCAATGCCGTCAGAATGTTCCCGAACCCGACCCAGGGCGTGGTTTATATCGAATCAGCCAACACCTTGATTAGCATGGCGTTGTATGGCATCAAGGGTGAAATGGTGGAAAGCCGTCCGGTGGGGGCAAAGGAACTTGAGCTCCATTTGGAAGGCTATTCCAAGGGCGTTTACTTTATCCGCCTGGTCACCGACGAGGGTGTGACCACCAAGAAACTGATTGTGAAATAGACCGCCGCGATTGGGATAGACATGGATAGGTATTTCGACCGCGTAGCTGAAGCCATCGAGCAAAGCACCCTGGTGAAGATGACGCTGAGTAAGCCGTCGCAGAAACGTGATGACCTTAGAAATATTTATATAAAGCCTGTTTTAATAAAAGAGCAGCGTTTCTTTGCCTTTACCTACCACTACGAGCGCCGCGACGAGGTGAAAAACTATGATGCAGGTCAGACGCTAGCCCTGTTGAGAGACCTTATTCCGAGCCGTTTCATGAACGCGGTGCTGTTTACCGTCAACGAGGATGTGACCCTGTTGGTTTCGAGCAAGGGGAAACCGACCATCCAGACCAAGAAGGTGCAGGAATGCCGGGAGCAGAACCTTGAACACGACAAGCAGAAGGTCCGTCTCATCAACCCGGCCAATCCTTGGTGGTACCAACTCGGACTGACGACACGCGAGGGCAGGATCACCATCGACATGCAGCATAAGTTCAAGCAGATCTACAAATATGCCGAGATCGTGGAGAGCCTCATCAAGCCGATGAAGCTGAAGGGAACGGTGCATGTCGCCGACATGGGGGCAGGGAAGGGGTACCTCACCTTTGCCTTGCATGAGTTGCTGACCCAACGGCTGGACCTCGACGTGGACATCAAAGGGGTGGAGATCCGACCCGACTTGGTGATGAAAATCAATGAGATCATCAAGTCGTCGGGATTGAAGGGGCTGGAGTTTGTGGAGAGCAGTATCGAGGACTATCATCCTGAACAACTCGACGTCCTGATTGCCCTTCACGCCTGCAACACCGCCACCGACGACGCCATTGCCTCAGGCATCAAGGCAGGAGCGAAACTGATCGTGTGCGCCCCGTGCTGTCACAAACAAATCCGTCAGGAAATGGAACGCTCGGGCATCACCGACGCCATCACCCGTTACGGCATCTTCATGGAACGACAAGCCGTGATGATAACAGACGCCATCCGCGCCTTGATCATGGAATATTTTGGTTATAAGACCCAGGTGATGGAGTTTATCGAGATGGAACATACACCCAAAAACGTGCTTTTGGTAGGCAAGAAGACCAACAATCCTGCTGATAAAAAAGCTATTTTACAGAAAATCAATGATTTAAAAAAACAATACGGCATAGAAAAACATTATCTCGAAACGCTGCTTTCCGTAAAGTAATTTTTCGTACCTTTGCGCGATAATTAGATGATTGGCATTCTATGTCATACGATGTTTTTATAAGCTATAGAAGAAAAGGTTCAGGCGCTGGCGTGGCGGGCGAAATGCAGTCGAAATTGCAAAGCCGCGGCTACAAGGTGTTCCTGGATGTGGACAATATCGGCAGCGGAGCCTTCCCTGACCAGATCGACAGTGCGATACAACAGTGCAACGACTTCCTGCTGATCCTTTCACCAGGCATGTTGGACCGTTGTTCCGACGAAGAGGATTGGGTAAGGCATGAGATTGTGCTTGCCGAAAAATACGGAAAGAATATTGTTGGAGTGTCGTTGCCGGGATTCCTCATGCCCACGGCGGAAGAGCTGCCTGCAGAGTTGCACGAGATTCCTGAGAAGCAGGTGTTCCTTTGGTCGCATGAGTATCGCCATGCCTCTTTTGAGAAGATTGTGGAGAATCTCAAGACCACTTCCTTGAAAAAGAAACGCGTCAGACGCAACTATTTGTTGACAGGAGCCGCAGTGGTACTTCTGGCCGTCGGCTTGTGGTGGCTCATTCCGACCTCGGCCGTTGGTGGCACCGAGTCCGACCTTACGCCCACCAAGGAGGAGGTGGTGATCGACTATAGGCAGGTGTTCGCCCAAGCGGTGAACGATACCTTCGCATCCTTCCTGAAAACGGGCGACAGCCTCTTGAGGCTGGTTCCGGACAATCCGACCGATCAACAGGATTTCGCCTTGCTTATGGAAGGCATTGGCGAATACCAAGGTGCCATGGACTATGAAAGCAACTATCCTGGGGTCGTTTCCAACAAATCGAAAGCAAAAAAGGCCCTCGACTCGCTCATGGTGGTTCGTAAGAATTGGTTCAATGAGGAATTGGAGGCAGCATCCCAGTTCCTGAAAGCGGATCTCGTTGATTTCGCCCATTACAGATACGAGAATGCCCAAATCCTCGTCCTTCCTGAAGAGACAAGTAAGTTGGAAGCGGTAGGCAAGAAATTTCCTAAATAAGAATTAAAATACTGAATATGAGAATAATACGAGTTTTACTCAGCTTTTTTTTGATGGCAAGCGGTCTTCAGTTGTTGGCGCAAGCCAATTGCTATGAGACTACCCGAAAGCTTGGTATCGAGTTGTTCGAGAAAGGGGATCTGCCCGCCGCATCCAAGAAATTCGAAGCGGCGAAGTATTGCCCCGACAAACCGGCGAACAACGACCTTGATTCATGGATTGCGAAGTGCGTTGTCGTGGTGAGGGTTACCCCCCATGAATTGGTTTTTGAAGCCTCCGAAGCTGATGAGCAAACTGTCGAGATCAGCACCAATGCCAAGTCGTTTAAAGTGGGAGCGGCCCCCAAGTGGTGTACTGTGAGCCAGCAAGGCAAGGTGTTGACCGTGTCGTGCGAGGACAATCTGGACATCGTTCCGAGAGAGGCCAAAATCTCCATCCAGTCGGGTGGCAAGGTGGCGTATCTTGACATCGTCCAGAATGCCGCCGGCCTTGAGCTTGAATTTGATCCTGAGACAGTGGAATTCTCCAGCCAGGAAGAGACCCAATCGGTCGTGGTGACCACCAACGCTTCGGAATGGGTGGTGGACTCGCTGCCATCATGGCTGGTGTCGGATAAACGTGCGGATACCTTGCTGCTGTTCAGCACCAAGAACACTTCGTCCCAGTTCCGCGAGGCGGAAGTGGTGATTCAATCCTCCGGCCAGTATTTCGAACTTCCGGTTCGCCAGCATCCCGGTGATACCGTCATCGATGCCAGCAGGAAAGAGCTGGTGCTTCCCAGCGATATCAGCATGGAGAAGTTCCTCGTGATCAGCAACATGGAGGGTTGGACGGTGGAAACTGCCGACCAATGGATTGAATTGACACCGCTGAAAGACAGTGTCCAAGTGGTAGTGCAGGAAAACCAATCGCTCTTCAGCCGTCATGGCAGTTTGCGCCTGAAATCAGGCCGCCGCTATCGTGATGTCGTGGTTCATCAAGGTCCCCATGTCTCCACATTTACCATGCCTGAGTCGGAGTTGAAAAACTACAACGTCACCAGTAATGATACCATCATGGTGAGGAGCGTCCCTTCGGATTTGGTGGTCTATATGGACGACCAATATGTACAAACCACTCCATTTGCATGCCAGGTCGACTTCGAGCACCACTCCCTGCTGATGGGCTTTGAACGTCGTGAGTTCCTCTTCAACGAGCAACAACAGGATATCGTGTTTGAACCCGGATTGCGTTTTGCCACCCTCACCCTTACCGCACCCACCAACATCGGTTTGAGGACAGGCTTTATCAGCGCCAACGATTTCGGGGCCTATTCGCATTTCCAGGCTTCGATGCCCCTGGTCAAACAGTTCGCTACCGACTCGATCAAGGCTGACGGATACCATTTCATGGTCGGCCCGGTGTATAGCCCGATCAAATTTGCTGCCATCTATGCAGGTGTGGGCATGGGCATCCACGAGGGACCCTCGTCAAAAGGAGTGCCGAATGTCAACCTCGATTACGAGGCAGGCGTCATGGGCATGTTCAAGAACGCCATGCTCTCCATGGGCTTCAGGACTACCCGCTGGGGCTTTGGCAAGTCGTCCAGCAGAACTACCTTCGTGTTTGGCATAGGAGGTTACCTGAAACGTTATTATGATGCTGAAAAAGGCTATTGTGCTAGCGATAGCAGAAGATGGGTGTCCCTGAACTATGTGGCCCGTCCCGCCGCTCAAAGCCGTGGCTTGATGGTGGGCGACATGGGGAAAGCCAAAGTCCGGACCTACTTCAAGACCTTGTACGGACATCCCACCGACACTGTGCATAACGTGGACGCCTCGCTGGGTGTCGTGTTTACCCCGGTGAACGGAATCATCGACATGTGTGCCGGCCTGGGAGCCGCCTCATCGATCGTCAACAAGGAGTTCGGTATCCCCACCATGGAGGCGGAGGTTGGATTCATCCTCAACTTCTGGAGAATCCCCCTGACGGTCATGCTGCACGAATCCGACCTGCTTCACGACACACGCCACCTGTATGTGGATCTGGGAATCGGCTTCCATCTAGGAGAATTTAATCGTAACAGTTATAAATAGTTAAGATGATGAAAAAGAGTTTTGTCACACTGTTATTTGTTTTGTGGAGTTGGGGCGTTTTATCGGCTCAGCAATCCGAGAACCTTTCGAGGAATGTGCTGGCCACAGTCCCCGAAAACGAAGTTGTCGAATACGGTGAATTCCAGGCCGAACTGATGAAGACACATGACTATAAGACGACCATGGAAGGCTATTGGTTCTCGTACATCTTCACCACCAAGAATAAATATACCGACAAGTGCAATATCATGCTCAATGGCAATCCGTTGCTCCAAAACAGGAATATGAGAGTGAGGACCTACCGTCTGGGTTCATCGTCAGATAAGAGTATCTTTGTGATGAAGAACCTGGATAAGGAAGCTGACGACATCGGATATGGCATGGAGGTGGTCAGGGCATACGGCATCCCCCAACTGATCTGCGACAGTGTTCTCTATCTCAATGATGATGGCTATGCTTTTCTGTTGGATGGGAAATCCTATTACAGCCCTTACCAACTTTCCATTGACAAGCAAGTGAACAAAGTACCCGTTACCTGGCTGATGAGGAAAGTCTACGACAAGGATGCCGTCTCGTTCCCTCCCGAGAAAGCCTCGGCTTTCAGCCGGCTTCAGAATGGCGATGTCTATTATGAGAGCTTCGAGGGATCGTATTATTACCTCTATCGCGACCAGTATATGCCCAATACCGTCCTGGTGGTCAATAACAGGACCGTTGAGCTGTTCGACGTGTACAACGAGGACAACTTCGACCTGCGTTTTTCCTACAATGGGAAGCATTGGATGGCTGTCGGCAAAAAGGACTACAGGGTTGGTGGCGAGAACAAGTCGATTGTTCGCTATTGGATCGATGGCGAGCTCAAATCGGTGGAAGGCTTCGTCATTAGCGATTTTGTGGTGGCCAACGACGGTCATTATAGCTACAAAGCCTATAAGGATGGCGCTCCGGAAGGCGGAGAGGTGGTCGTGGTTGATGGCCGAGTGGTAAGAAGAAACGCCAAGGTGTGTTATTATGGACTGAACTCCCAAGGACAGCTCAAGTTCCGTTTCATCAACAACGACAGATATTTGCAGTATGAAAACGAGCTTATCACGGATGTGACCGCTGATCTGTACTCCACCTTCTATCCTGACAATGTCTTCAATGGAAGGGAAATCACCGTGAAGTCAAATGACGGAAACCATAAACTGGTCTACCAGAAAGACCGGCTGTCGGTGAAGATCGATGGGGAGGAGGTGGCCCAAACGTCGCCCTGCTTCGCTCTCTACGATGAGAGTGAGAAGTCTTTCGTGTGGAATGCCATCGAGACACAAGGGTCGAAGACCGAGTTGGTGATCTATAAATATAAAGTACAAAGCCAATTCTTCAAGAACCTGTTCAAAAAGGATTAAAATATCAGATAACTAAATAAAACAACCATTTAATTTCATTTTTTATCATGCAAAACATTGATTGGGCAAATTTAACGTTTGGTTACTATCCAACGAATTACAATGTCCGCTGCTATTTCCGCAACGGTCAGTGGGGTGAACTTGAAATCAGCTCCGACACCGGCATCAACATCCATATGGCTGCCACCTGCCTGCACTATGGACAGGAAGCCTTCGAAGGCATGAAGGCCTTCCGTGGCAAAGACGGCAAGGTGCGCGTGTTCCGTTGGGACGAGAACTGCAAGCGTTTGCAGCGCTCGGCCCAGGGCATCATGATGGCCGAGGTTCCGGATGCTTTGTTCAAGGAAGCCGTCGAGAAGGTCATCCGTCTCAATGCCGAATTCATCCCGCCTTATGAGACTGGTGCTTCGCTGTACCTCCGCCCGCTGCTCATCGGCACAGGCGCCCGCGTGGGTGTGAAACCTGCCGACGAATACCTGTTCATGATCTTCGTGACCCCAGTCGGTCCTTACTTCAAGGGCGGCTTCATGGCTAACCCCTACGTCATCACGCGCAAATACGACCGCGCCGCCCCGCTGGGTACCGGCACCTATAAGGTCGGTGGCAACTACGCCGCTTCGCTGCGCCCGCACGTCGAGGCCTGCCATGGTGGCCAATATGCCTGTGAGTTCTATCTCGACGCCAAAGAGAAGAAATATATCGACGAAGCCGGCGCTGCCAACTTCTTCGGTATCAAGAACGATACCTATATCACTCCTCAATCCACTTCCATCCTCCCGTCCATCACCAACAAGAGCTTGATGCAGTTGGCTGAGACCATCGGCATGAAGGTGGAACGCCGTCCCATCGCCGAAGAGGAACTGGCCACCTTCGAGGAAGCTGGCGCCTGCGGTACCGCGGCCGTGATCAGCCCGATTTCCCGTATCGACGATCCCGAAAATGGCAAGTCATACACCTTCGGTGACGGCAAACCAGGCCCCTGGAGCCTGAAGCTTTACAACAAGCTCCGTGGCATCCAGTATGGTACCGAACCCGATGAGTTCGGCTGGACTTGGGTGATCGAGGGACTATAATCCTTAAACTAATTCATATGAAAAAGTACACTCTCGCTTTAATGGCTATACTGGCACTCGCTTTCTCAGTGAAAGCCCAGCAATTTGTGTCGACGACACCTACCAATAGGAATGTCATCCTAGAGGAGTTTACCGGCCGTAACTGTGGCTACTGCCCCGATGGCCATTTGATCGCCAACCAGATCATGGCCAACAACCCGGGTCGTGTGTGGGCCATCAACGTCCATGCCGGTGGCTATGCCCCGACATCGTATCCCAACTTCATCACTCCTGACGGCAACACCATTCACGGAGGTTTCTCCATCAGTGGCTATCCTACCGGTGTGGTGAATCGCTCTACTGCAGCCGGCCAGAGCCGCTCTGCATGGAACAACCTTACCAACGCCCAGCTGAATCAGGCCTCGGAATGCAATATCGCCGGAAGAGCAGTCGTCAACGAAGGCTCCCGTACCGCTACCATTACCGTTGAGGTGTACTATACGGGAAGTAGCGCCTACGAAGAAAACTACCTGACCGTGGCCATGCTTCAAGATAGCATCTTGGGCTCTCAGTCGGGCATGAGTGGCAACCCCAGTCAGGTGATTGGCAACCAATACTGCCACATGCATGTCCTTCGCGACGTGATCACCGCGAGCGCTTGGGGCGATGCCATTTCACCCACCACACAGGGAACATTGATTACCAGGACTTACGAATATCAGATTCCTGAGACCATTGGAAGCCCTAATGGAGTGGATGTCGACCTGAACAACATCTTCTTCCTTGCCTGGGTATCGGAACGCTTCCAAGGCACTCCGGCCCGTCCCATCCTTACCGCTTGCGAACTCGAGAAGACCAATATGACCGATGAGCCGATCTATCCCATCGCCACCAATGTCGCTCCCGCAGTCGGTGCCTCGTGCAGCCATACCAAGACCTTCTCGTTCGAATTGGCCAACATTGGTACCGATGAACTGACTTCCATGAAATTCAGCGCTCAAGCAGGTGATGTCATCCGCGATTTCGAATGGAATGGCAGCCTTCCCTCAGGGGACAAGACGCTCATGAGTTTCGATATGGAATTGCCTTTCGGCACTTTTGACGGAACGCTCAATATCGTGGAAGCCAACGGTGAGCCTTATGAATACCAAGTCGCTTTCCAAGCCACCTGCGAGGAATGGATCGAATTCCAAGTGGAAGAAGAAGGTACTACCACTTTGAAAGTCTATGTCATCCAAGACCAATTCGGTGAGCAGATCACTTGGGACATCATCAATTCGGCTGGCGAGACCATCGCCGAAGGTGGCCCCTATCAGCATCTGATGGGCAGCGGCTCCACTCAGCCCAACGTGAAGACCATCGACGACGTCCCGGTCAATGACTGCTATCTGTTCCGTATCTACGACAACAATGGCAACGGCATCTGCTGCAACTATGGCAACGGCTACTATTATGTGAGAGACGGACACGGCAACATGATCTTCGGCGGCGAGGGCAATGGCGACTTCGGCGAAATGGCCAGCCAGCAGTTCTCGCTCGTGAATACCACCGGCGTTGAAAACCAGGTGGAGCACAGCTTGAAAGTCTATCCCAATCCCGCCAACCAAACCCTGAACGTGGAAGGTGAGCTTACCTCGATTGAGGTGTACAACACCGTGGGACAGTGCCTGCTTTCAAGAAAGGTGAACGGCAACACCCAGATCGACCTCTCCAACTACAGCAACGGCATGTACTTCCTCCGCGTTTACAACAACGGTGAAGTCACTGTCCGTAAGTTCTCCGTGAATCGATAAGGATTCCGTTTGTTATAAAGAAAGGTGGTCTTTTAAAGGCCACCTTTCTTTGTTTTATAGCAACGCTGACACTTTATAGCAACGCTGACATCTGCCGTTGCAATTTCTGGGCTTCCTCCGCCGCTCGGTCGGCAAAGTCGAACTTGTTGGAGGCGTAGATGATGCCTCTGGAGGAGTTGACCAGCAGACCACAATCCTTGTTCAGACCATATTTGGCCACCGTTTGAAGGTCGCCGCCTTGGGCACCCACACCAGGGACGAGGAAGAAATAGTCGGGGAGGAGCTTGCGGATCTCGCCCAACTCCTCGGGATGGGTGGCACCCACCACAAACATCATCTTCTCCGAAGAGGCCCAGGTGGTGGCAGTCTGCAACACTTGTTGATACAGCAGTCTGTCGCCAGTGTTGAGGTATTGGAAATCCTTGGAGCCTGCGTTTGAAGTCAGGGCCAACAGGATCACCCATTTGTCCTCGAAGTTCAAAAACGGTTCTACCGAGTCCTTGCCCATATAAGGGGCCACAGTCAGTGCATCGGCTTTCAAGCTGTTGAAGAAAGCCTTGGCATAGTTGGCCGAGGTGTTCCCGATGTCGCCGCGCTTGGCATCGGCGATGATGAAAATCTCGGGATAGTTCACCTTGATGTATTGGATGGTGCGTTCCAAACTCTGCCAACCTTTGGCGCCATACACCTCGTAGAAGGCGGTGTTGGGCTTGTAGGCCACGGCAAACTCCGCCGTCTTGGTGATGATCTGTTTGTTGAACTCGAAAACAGGATCTTCCAAAGACAACAGGTCTTGGGGGATCTTGTTGATATCAGTGTCCAATCCTACGCAAAGGAAGGATTTCTTCTTTTGGATCTGTTCGATAAGCTGTTGTTTGTTCATATATATTACTATTCTATATTTTCTTTCAATCGTTCGGCGTTTTCGGCCATCTGCAGACGGTTGATGATTTCGTTGAGGTCGCCATCCATCACGGCGGCGAGGTTATAGACCGTCAGTCCCTCCACCCGGTGGTCGGTGACGCGGCCTTGGGGGTAGTTGTAGGTGCGGATCTTCGCCGAGCGGTCGCCGGTGGAGACCATGGTCTTGCGCTTGGCGGAGATGTCGCTGATATACTTCTGGTACTCCATGTCGTAGATGCGCGTGCGCAGTCTAGCCAAAGCGCGTTCACGGTTCTTGGGTTGGTCGCGGGTCTCGGTGCACTCGATGAGGATCTCCTGCATCTCGCCCGTGTTGGGGTTCTTCCACATATAACGCAGGCGCACGCCCGATTCCACCTTGTTCACATTCTGTCCGCCAGCGCCTGAAGAACGGAAGGTATCCCACTTGATCTCACCTTCGTTGATTTCCACGTCGAACTCCTCGGCCTCGGGCAACACGGCCACAGAAGCGGCGGAGGTGTGGATACGGCCTTGTGTCTCGGTTTTGGGTACACGTTGCACGCGATGTACACCCGATTCGAATTTCAAGATGCCATAACAGCCGTTACCCGTCACGGTGAAGTCGATCTCTTTGTAGCCGCCGCTGGCACCTTCGCTCACGGAGGTCACTTCGGTCTTCCAGCCTTTGCTTTCACAGAACTTCACATACATGCGGAACAAATCTCCTGCAAAGAGGCAGGCCTCGTCGCCACCCGTTCCGGCACGAATTTCCATGATGGCGTTCTTGCTGTCCTGCGGGTCTTTGGGAATCATCATCACTCGGATGTCCTGTTCCAGTTGCTCGATACGTTCTAGGGCGGTGTCCATCTCCTCCTGGGCCATCTTACGCATCTCCTCGTCCTTTTCCGTGGCCAGGATCTCCTTGGCTTCCTCCACGTTGGCTTGCAGGGTCTTGTATTCCTTGAAAGCCATCACGATCGGCTCCAAGTCCTTATAGTCCTTGTTAAGCTTCACGAATTTCTTCATGTCGGCGGCCACGGCAGGGTCGGCGAGCTGTTCGCCCATTTCCTCCCAGCGGTGACGGATGGTTTCGAGTTTTTCGCTGATATCCATGGCTTAGTACTCGAACGTTCCGAATTCACTCTTAATCGTCAATCGCTTTACGTTGGAATCCTCAACGTGTCCAATGATTTGGCTGTCAATATTGAATCCTTTAGCAATAGCGATCATTTCATTGGCAGCCTTTTCGTTGGTGTAGATTTCCAAACGGTGGCCCATATTGAAGACCTTGTACATCTCCTTCCAGTCGGTGCCAGAGGCCTGCTGGATCATGCGGAACAAAGGAGGAAGGGCCATCATATTGTCTTTCACGATATGGAGCTTGTCCACAAAGTGCAGCACCTTGGTCTGGGCACCGCCACTGCAATGGATGATGCCATGGATTTGCTTGCGGAACTCCTTCAGGATGGGAATCATCAGCGGGGCATAGGTGCGAGTAGGTGAGAGGATGAGTTTGCCCACGTCCACGCCAGGGACCTCGGTGGGATCGGTCAACCGATAGGGACCGGAATAGACCAAATCCTCAGGAATGCTGTGGTCATAGCTCTCATCATATTTCTCAGCCAGATAATGGTTGAGCATATCGTGGCGTGCCGAGGTAAGGCCGTTACTGCCCATGCCGCCGTTGTAGCTGTCCTCGTAGGTGGCTTGTCCGTAAGAGGCGAAGGCCACGATGACATCGCCGGGCTGCAGGTTGTTCTCGATGACTTCATCGAGCTTTAAACGAGTGGTGACAGTGCTGTCCACAATGACGGTGCGCACCAAATCGCCCACGTCGGCGGTCTCGCCACCAGTCAAAACGATGCCGATACCCAACCCACGCAGCTTCTCCAGGAAGTGTTCCGTACCATTTATCAAAGCCGAAATGACCGCTCCGGGAATCAGGTTCTTGTTGCGTCCAATGGTGGACGAGAGCAGCATGTTGTCGGTGGCGCCCACGCAGATGAGATCGTCGGTGTTCATCACCACGGCGTCTTGGGCCACGCCTTCCCACACACTCATGTCGCCAGTCTCTTTCCAATAAAGGTAGGCCAAGGACGATTTTGTCCCTGCGCCGTCGGCGTGCATGATGTTGCAGTATTCGGGATCGCCGCCGAGGATGTCGGGGATGATCTTGCAAAAAGCATTGGGATAGAGCCCCTTGTCGAGGTTCTTGATGGCGTTGTGGATGTCTTCCTTCTCGGCGGAGACGCCACGTTGGCTATAACGTTGATGATCCATTATTTGAATTTCAATAGTTTCTCTTTGGTGTCGAACTCGAAGTTGCCCATCTGGCTCATGGTGCTCTTGCCGATCACCCAGTCTTCGATCATCTTCTTCACCACCTTCACCCGAACGTCGGTGAGGCTCTTGTTGGCGATGCGCACTTCTTTGATGACGACGATGGCGCCGTTGGCGACAGAGCCGGTGCCGAGGATGTTCTCTACGTCGCCTTCGAAGCTGTCGCGGTTGATGCGGCCGTCCTTCAGCAGCCTCAAAGCGGTGGTTTCCGACATGCTGAACTCAGCATTCTGGCTGTAGGTGAAGGTCTCCTTATAGGCATCCACGCTGGCGACGAAGGTAAAGTAACCGCGTTTGTCGGTGGTGAAGTCCACATAGTCTTTCTCTGTGGGGTTGATGGCGATGTTGACGGTGCCACCGTCGCCGATGATGTCGCGCGGCACATAGTCCTTGCTCAAGATGCGGAACTCGGTGCGTCGGTTCATCTGGTGGGCCGCCTCGCGAAGGTCGTTGCTGGGCAGCTTGTTGATGAAGTCCTCGGTGAGCTGGGTGCCTGCCTTGAAGGTGTAACCTTTCACGGTGATGTCCTTTTGGATGGTGCGAGGCACGCGTTCGCCGTAGCCCTTGGCAGTCAGACGTAGCGGGTCGATACCGCGGATGATGAGGTAGTCCACCACGCTTTGGGCACGTTTCTGCGAGAGGATGTCGTTGCTTTCCTCGGAGGCACGGGCGTCAGTATGTGAGGCAAGCTCGATGGTGATGGTCGGGTTGACCTGCAATGTCTCGATCAAGCCTTGCAGTGAGTCCTCGAACTGGGGTTTGAGGTCCCACTTGCCCAGGTCGTAAAGGATGTCGGGCAGCATGATGGGCTCTTCGGGGATGGGCTGCAGAGTGTATTCCTTCACGAAGTCCTTGCTGAACTCGAGTCCTACGGTGGTCTCGGTGGCGCTGAGGGTGAAGTAGTTGTCTTTGTCGATGGTGATGTCGTAAGTGGTATTTTTGTTGACTTGCGACTCGCTGAAGCTGAAATAGCCCTTGTCGTTGGTGCGTGTACTCATGACTGAGCCGTCGGATCCTACGAAACGCACTGAGGCATTGGAGACATATTGCAAGGTGCTCTCGTCTTTGACGGTACCTGAGAAGGTGAAGTGGATGGAAGGCTCCTCAAAATAGTAGATGTTGTCGGTGCCACGGCTGTTGCCTCGATTTGACGACATGAAGCCTTTCTCCTGGGTGGGGTGGAATACGATGGCGAAGTCATCGCCGGTGGAGTTCATGGGGTATTTCAGGTTGACGGGTTGACCCCAATTGCCAGCGGTGTCGACGGTGGCCACGAAGATGTCAAGTCCGCCCATGCCGCCATGGCCGTTGGACGAGAAGTAAAGGGTGGTGTCGTTGCGCAGGAAGGGGAACACCTCATCGCCTGCCGTGTTGATGTTCTCACCAAGGTTAAAGGGTCGTCCGAAGGGTTCGTTGGTGCTCTTGCGGGTCGAGACCCAGAGGTCCTTGCCTCCGAAGCCGCCTCTGCGTTCCGCCGAGAAGTAAAGGATGAGCTCGTCGTCAGAGAGGGTGGGGTGGCCCACGATGTCGAGGGTGTCGATGGTGGCAATCTCGACGGGACGGGCGTTGGAGAAGGAGCCTCCCGACTTGGAGGCGACCATGATCTTGCAGCCGTTCTTCTTGTGTTCGCCAGCCTCACAGCGGGTGAAGTAGAGCTTGGTGCAGTTGGAGTTCATAAATCCGGCACCGTCGCTGTCGTCGGTGTTGATGTTGCCACCCTCATCGGCCAGTGTTGGAGTGCTCCAGTCGCCTTTGCGGTCCTGCTTCGAAGTCCAAAAGTCGGTGAAGTCCTGTCCGGTGATGCCTTCCTTCTCGCCTCCAGTGGCACCGGGGCGCGACGAGGTGAAGATGATTTCGTTGTAGTTGGTGCTGGTCCAGATGGCACCGAAATCGGAATAGCGTGAGTTGACCTTCTTCAACTCGGTGAGCTCATAGCGTGAGGGGTTGTCGATCCATTCCTGTATCATCTGCGTGGTCTCCAGTCCCAGCTGGCCTCTCGGGTCATCGGGCATGGCCTTGATATAGTTCTCGTAGCAATCGATGGCTTGGTCGAACTTCTCGTTGGTCTTGAAAGTCTCGGCAGCGCTGAGGTAGGCCTCGGGATGGGTGCTGGGGAAGTCGGTCTTGAGAACCCTGCTGTAATAGGGCTCGGCGCGTTTGCTGAGACCGATCAAGCGGTAGCATTCGCCCATCTGGAAGCTGATGCGTGCGCGTTCAGCCTTGTTGCGTTTGCTCTTCTTGTAGGCCTTCTTGTACATGTCGACGGCTTCGGTGTATTGCTTGCGACCAAAGGCCAGGTCGGCGTTCTTGGCGGGATTCCTCCTTTGTGCGTAAAGCTCGGCGTCGAGGCAGAGAAACAGTACGTAAAGCAAGATGACGATTACTCTTCTCATTTTTTATTCAATACATTAATTCATCTTCACAATTCGCTTGGTGATGCTTTGATGGTTGTCTGAAACTTGAAGGAAATAAATGCCGTTCGGCTGGCCTGAGAGGTCAATCTCGACATCCTCTGATCCGTTGCTGTTCAGACTTAAAACCATCACTCCCAAGGTGTTGTAGACTCTCACCTCGTTGAAACCGTGGTTGGTCAACTTGAACTGGCCCGAGGTCGGATTCGGATAGACAACGAGGGCTTGGGCTTCGGTTTCATCGGTGCCCAGCGTTTGGTTGAAGGTGACGTGGATGGTGTGGTCCGAAGTAACCTCTTCGAAGGTGTATTCAGTCACTGCACCGACGGAAGTGCCGTCAACGAGGACTTCCAGAACTTCACAGTCGTAATCAGGAGTCATTTCGAAGTGCTGGCTGCCGCCATAGACCACTGTGATGTCGCCAGCGGGGGTGATGCTGCCAAACTCACCGGCAGAAGCCGTGATGGTGAAGGTGATCTGCTCGAAGTGGGCCACAAGGTTCCGGTTGCCGGTGACGGTGAAGCTGTAATCGGCATTGGTGGAGATTACAAAACCGTTTTCGGTCCAGTTGACGAAGTTGTAGCCGTCGTTGGCATCGGCGGAGACGGTGCAGGAAGTGCCTTCCTCGTAGGTGCCGCCGCCAGTGACTGTGCCACCGTCAGCGGGTAGGGCTGACACATTGATAGTGAACATTTCGGGCTGGGGCTGGGGCTCGAGTGAGAAGTTGGCCACCAGTTCCCTGTCGCCGGTAACGTTGAAGCTGTAATGTGCGTTGGTGGAGACCACGGTGCCGTTCTCGGTCCAGTTGTCAAACAGATAGCCAGTGTTGGCTGTCGCAATGGCAGTGCAGGGGGTGCCTTCATCATAAGTGCCTCCGCCTGACACCTCGCCGCCTTCAACAGGATCGGCAGTCAAGGTGATGGTGTATTGCTCCGGTTGAGGCTGAGGCTCGTAAGAGAAATGAGCTACTAGGTTTCTGTCGCCGTTGACGGTGAAGGTGTAGCTGGCATTGGTGGAGACCACAGTGCCGTTCTCGGTCCAATTCTCGAAGTCGTAGTCGGTGTTGGCTGTCGCTGTGACAGTGCACGAAGAGCCTTCGTCATAGGTGCCACCGCCTGTCACTGTTCCGCCTGCTGCGGGGTCGGCGGATACATTGATGGTGTACTGCTCAGGCTGAGGTTGGGGCTCAGTCGAGAAGTTGGCCACCAAGGTGCGGTCGTCGTTGACGGTGAAAGTATAGTTGGCGCTGCTGGAGACCACGTTGCCGTTCTCGGTCCAGTTGACGAAATTGTAACCGGTGCTGGGGGTGGCTGTCACGGTGCACGAGGTGCCGTGGTCGTAAATGGCGGTGATGGGTGTGGCTACAGCAACAGTGCTCAATGTGATGTCGTCCACATTCAAACGGAACCAGTCGGTGCAGTTGAAGTGGCGAATGGCGACATAAATGTCCTGGCCGGCATAGGCGCTGAGGTCAACGGTGTATTCGTAATAGGTGCCTAATTCGTTGGTGCCGCGCTCTCTCCTGTTACCCGTCCTCTTTGCGGTCATATCCCATTCTTGGATGGTCGTGAATGCCGAGGGGCTGGTGCCGTTGGTGGTCGAGACCGCCACGCCAAAGTGTTCTTGGGGCCATGCGGCATCCTGGGCGCATGCCCAGAAACTAATGGAGGAATATTGTCCTTGAGGTGAAACCAAGTAATTGTCAGGTGTCAAAGGAACTTCTTGGTACGAGGCTGAGGTGACAAAGCCTTGGCTGCCGTTATGTCCAAGTGATTCCAATCCTGTGGGGCGGATGTACCATCCGTAACCGTCGCCATCAGCATCGATGACGGTCCAGTCGAGGATCTGTTGGGCTGCAAAGTCGGCCTCAAAGTCGTAGGTGATCTCATCCCTTTGGCCTTTGTTGCCGAAAGCCACGGTGCCGCCTTCAGCGGGATCGGCCTGTATGGTGACGGTGTGCGTGACAGTGCCGCCGGCAACGTTGAGGGTCTGGATATACGGCTGGCGTTGCGGCTTGGTGACCACAATCTTCACCTGACCTGAGGTGACGGGAGTGACGGGCACGTTGACGATACCCGTGCTGGGTACCAAGGCAGCGCCTTTCAGCACATTGTTTTGTGAGATACCCACATACGAGCCTGCTTCGGCAGTGACCGTGAAAGAAGTGGCTCCCGCAGGGAAGGTGGTGCCATGGCTCACATTGTTGGCGGTGGGATTCACGCGATAGGGCATGATGGAACCATCGCCGAGGACATGGTAGGCTTGCCAATAGTAAAGCGGAGTGGAATGGGTTTGGTAGCCGCCTGTATGGGCATAACAGACTGCCAAGTTACCCAAAAAGACCATGGAAGAAACCGTGTTGTAGGTATCGTCCATCCAAATGCCGTCATAACATCCGGTGGAAGAGCCAGTGTAACTCGGGGTGGGACCGCCGTGGGTGTTGTGGGCACCAACGCCAAAGTAATAGTCTTCATACCAATAGGTTACAGGGCAGGAGCCGATGTAGGAATAGGCCCCTTTGTTCTCGGCGCGGATCATCGCTTCACCAAAGCATGCCGAGCTGTAGCCGAAGTTGCCGGTCAAACAGCAATTGCCCATGGCCAGGAAGTATTTGTTGGTGTTGGTCAAACTGTTGACGTTGGAGTTGGAGAACGCAGGGCCCGACCAGCCTGTCTCGCTGCCGTGGGCAGTGTAGTTGGCGAAGCCGACACCTGTGCTGAGGTTGTTGTAGCATCCGCTGTAGGAGTTCAGGTAGGCGTACACGTTGCTGAAACCATGAGCCGTATTGTAATAATAGGTTGTGGCATAGTTGATGGTGGGTTGGGCCACTACGGGATTCCAATAGTTGTCCTGGCCGGCAATGAGGAGCACCTTGTTGAGATAACTCGGATCTGCCATCGTGTATTGCTCGTATTGCAGTATCTTGTTGATGATGGAGGTGAGTTGGGTGGTGTTCTCAGCGGACATGCGGCTATAGAACATGTCGGGGAAATAGTCGCCGTCAACCGATCCGTAATAAAGGTCAGTCACTTTCTCGGAAGAGGAACCCGTGGTGGCGGGGATTTGGGCCACGTCTCCAACCAAGATGAGGAAGGTGGGCGTTTTGCCTTGGCTCACTCCGGTGTTGTACAGGTTCTGCACATAGCTGCGGATGGCGCTGTAGGAGGTGCCTGTCTGGGAGGTGGTATAGACATTCACGTCGAAGCCCTTCTGGATCTTCCAGTTGACCCAGGGCTGCAAGGCGGTGGTGTAGTTCTGCGGGGCGATGACGATCATGTGCACCGGATAAGCCATCAGGTCGGGATGGTCGGTGTAGACGTCAAGGATCTGGCGATAATTGAACATCTGCTGGTAAACGATGTCGAAATAGGGGCTGTAGGTGCTCAGCAACATGCGCTCGGTCTCGGCTAGGTCGGCGCCTTCAAAGCGGACCTCCACCTCGATGTCGTTGAACACGCGCAGGGTGTTGGAAGTGGGGTTGTAGCTCACCGGGTTGACGACCAGCGAACCGATGCGGATACCACGCAGTGTGCCTTGCACTTCGATGGTAGCTTCGGGAGCCGTGGCAAGGCTGCGCGTCTGGTAGGAAGAGGCTTCGTAAACGAACTCCACGTCCTCAGGACGCTGGTCCTTGCGGATCGAGGGCTGATGGGGAAGGAGGGTCTTGATGCCATAGTCGGACAAACAATAATCGGTCGTGGTGTAACTGATGATATTGACACTAGGGGTGGCACCGAAAGGCACGGCCAGGAGCTGATGCGATGCGGGCAGCTGAGGCGTGCCGATTTCTCCGGAGGGGTAAGTGCCTTCAATGGCGATCTCGGAGAAGATACCTCTTGTGGTTGAGACCTCGGCGCTTTCGATGGCGCCGTAGCTGAATACAGCATTAAGGCTGGTAAAGTCGCTTCTGGTGATTTCAGCTTTCGACTCACTGCGCATATCGATGCGGCTTTGGGCAAAGGCTGACATCGCGACCAAGGCCAAAACGGAAAGGATGAAATATTTTTTCATGGTTCGTGTATTTTTGGATTTTCCTTTAACCTGCAAAGATAATAAAAAAAGAGGGTGACTGTAACAGCCACCCTCGAAATTTTGATTAACGACGGTATTATTTCTTCTTACCGTCTTCTTCAGCCTCAGCAAGTGCCTTGTCCTGCTTGTGACCTTTGAGGAGGTTGTAAGCGATGGGCGAAGACAGGAACACTGAGGAGAAGGTACCAGCCAGGATACCGACCAACAGGGCGAAGATGAATCCGCGGATGGTGTCGCCGCCGAAGAAGAAGATGGCGAGCAACACGACGAAGGTGGAACCTGAGGTGTTGAACGAACGGGTCAACGTGCTGTTGACGGCGTTGTTGATGTTCTCCCTCCAAGTGGCCTTCGGGTGCAGGTTGGTGTTCTCACGCACACGGTCGAAGATCACCACGGTGGCGTTGATGGAGTAACCGATGATGGTCAACACGGCGGCGATGAAGGCCTGGTCAACTTCCATGGTGAACGGCAGGATGTTGAAGAACAGGGAGTACATGCCGAGCATGATGACGGTATCGTGGGTCAGGGCTGCCAAGGCGGAGAGACCGTACTGCCATCTGCGGAAACGGATGGCGATGTAGGCGAACATCAAGACCAGTGATACGACGATGGCCCAAACGGATTTGCGCTTGACGTCGCTGGCGATGGTGGCGCCCACTTTCTGGGTGCTCAGCACGCCGATGGTCTCGTCCTCCGAGGAGAACTGCTCAGGGCTGAGGCTCTGGCTGAACAAGCCGTTCAAGCCTTGGTAGAGGATGCCTTGGATCTCGCTGTCCACTTCGGGGTTGTTGTCTTCGATCTTGTACTTGGTCGTGATTTTCACCTGGCCGTTGGGACCGTAGGTCTTCACCTCAGGAGTCTCCCAACCTTCCACGTTGACGGCCGACAGGGCTTCACGCACTTGGTCAACCTTCACATCCTGGTCGAAACGCACGATGTAGTTACGACCACCCTTGAAGTCGATGCCGAGGTTCAGGCCCTTGAAGGCGAGTGAACCGACGCTGATGACGATCATCACGAGGGCGATGATGTAAGCGGTCTTGCGGAACTTGATGAAATCGAAGTGGGTGTCCTTCAGGAAGTTCTCGGTGAACTTGGTGGTGAAGGAGATCTCCTTTTCCTTGTCAAGCATTCTCGTGAAGATGAGACGGCTGATGAAGATGGAGGTGAACAGGGAGGTGAGGATACCGATGCAGAGGGTAACGGCGAAACTGTGGACAGGGCCGGTACCGAGGATGATCAGCACCACGCCGGTGATCAAGGTGGTGACGTTACCGTCGATGATGGCGGAGTAGGCGTTCTTGTAACCCGCGTCGATGGCCGGGCGGAGGCCCTTGCCGTTGCGGAGCTCTTCCTTGATACGCTCAAAGATAATCACGTTCGAGTCGACAGCCATACCGAGGGTCAACACGATACCTGCGATGCCAGGCAGGGTCAGCACGGAGCCGAGGCAAGCCAGCACACCGAACAGGAAGAATACGTTGACGATCAAAGCGATATCGGCAACCAGACCGGCTTTCTTGTAGAAGAAGACCATGTAGACCAGTACGAGGAGGAAGGCGAACACCATCGACCACATACCTTTCTGGACGGATTCCTTACCGAGTGAAGGACCAACGACCTGCTCTTCGAGGATACGGGCGGGAGCGGGCAGCTTACCGGCCTTCAGGATGTTGGCCAAGTCTTGTGCCTCTTCGATGCTCATGCCGCCGCCGGAGATGCTTGAACGGCCGTTCGGGATCTCGTCGTTGACGACGGGATAGCTGTATACGTAGTTGTCAAGCACGATGGCAATCTGCTTGCCGACGTTCTCGCCGGTGAGGCGCTTCCAGGCCTTGGCACCTTCCGAGTTCATCTGCAGGGTGACTTCCACCTGGTTGCTCTGGCCGTAGTCCTGACGGGCGTCGGTGATGACTTCGCCACCGAGGGCGCACTTGTTGTCGCGCGACATCTTCAGGGCCACGAGTTCGAGATACTCGGCTTCGTCACCGTAGCTCTCGGGCTTCACCGTCCAAGCGAGCTTCATGGTGCGGGGGAAGATGTTCTCTTCGGCGGCCACGCTCAACATGCGGTTGATGGCGGCGGTGTCCTTCACCTGAGCCATACCCACGCGAGCGGTGTTGGCAGGACCCTGTTGGGTGTAAGAGGGTTGCAGCAGGAAGTACAAGGGGTTGGCCTCGCGAGCCTTGGCCAAGGCCTCGTCGTCGCTGAGGTTATCCGTGTTGGTGCTGTCCTGGGCAATCTGGTCGAGAAGGCTGCTGGTGGTGTCGGCCACGGCAAGCTCTTCACCTTCGGCGGGCTGAGCCTCGAGGGCTTCGGCAGCTTCGGCCTCAGGGGCGACTTCCTCAACAACTTCACCTTCGGCAAGGGCTTTCTGGTCCTTGTTCTTCTGGGCAATCAGGGCGTTGGCCTGATCGAAGTACTGGTAGATCTCGCTGAAGTTGTAGGTCTCCCAGAACTCGAGTTGTGCAGTGCCTTGGAGGAGCTTACGCACACGGGCCGGATCCTTGATGCCGGGAAGCTCGACCAGGATGCGGCCGCTGCCCTCCAGCTTCTGGATGTTGGGCTGGGCAACGCCAAAACGGTCGATACGGGTTCTCAGGATCTGATAGGAACGGTCGATGGCACCATCGGTTTCCTGCTTCAAGACCTTCAGCACTTCGTCGTTGGTGGAGTTGATACTGATATCGTTGTCCTTGAATTCATAAAGGAAAATGGAGGCAAGGCTTGAGCCGGCGGGGGCGACTTCCTGATAGGCTTGACCGAACAGGGTCACAAAATCGCCTTCACTCTTCTCCTGACGCTCGGTGGCCAGCTGCATGGCTTGTTGGAAGTAGGGGTCGTTGGCGTTGGCACCGGCCAAGGCGTTCACAATGTCCTTTACTGAGACTTCCAAAGTGACGTTCATGCCGCCCTTCAAGTCCAAACCTAAGTTGATTTCTCTCTCCTTGGCATCGCGATAGGTGTACTTCTTCACCAGAAGGTTGTACACGTTCACGTTGCTCACCGAGTCTAAATAGTAATTCTCCTTGGCCTCATCGCCCTGGGCGAACTCCGCAGCCCGCTTCTCCACCACCTTGGTGACCACGGTGAAGGAAAGCTGGTAAAGGAAGATCAGCCCGAAAATGATGGCTAAGGTCTTGATTGCTCCTTTGTTTTGCATTGTAGAAACGATTTAATTATTTGACTTTCAATATTTTATATTTCTTTTTTAGCTTTTTTGCCTAAAATTGAGCCTGCAAAATTAGAAATAATTGTTCGATTTCGCAAATTGTTTTTAATATTTTAGCCATTTGAAGATTTCCTTGTAGGTGGGTTTCTTGCCGTACATCAAGATTCCAGTGCGATAAACCTTGGCGGCCACCCAGGTCATCCCGACGAAGGAGCCGGCGAGGATGAGGGCGGAGACGACGACCTGCCAGATGGGTATCCCGAAGGGGATGCGGACCATCATCACTACAGGCGAGGTGAAAGGAATCATCGACAGCCAGAGGGCCAAACTGCCGTCAGGGTCGTTGACGATGTAGATGGCAGAGAGGAAAGCGATGAGCAAGGGTACCGTCACGGGCAAGGAGAACTGCTGCGAATCGGTGTTGTTGTCGACCAGGGATCCGATGGCGGCGAACATGGTGGCATAGAGCAGGTAGCCCAGCAGGAAAAACACAAAGAAGCTGAAAATGATGGTGCCGAAGTCGATGGAATGCACGATGTTGAGCACGTCCTGCACGGCCTCGTTGTCCATAATGTTGGTGCTGCTGATCTCCTGGGCCATGACAGTGCCTTGGCTGATGGCCTCGGGATGGCTGATGCCCACGGCGGTTGAGAAGCCGATGTAGATGACGCCGGTGAGCAGGATCCACATCACGAACTGGGTGAGGGCCACCAACGAAACGCCGATGATCTTGCCCATCATCAGCTGGAAGGGCTTCACGCTGCTCACGATGACCTCCACGATGCGGCTGCTCTTCTCTTCGGTGACCCCCTGCATCACCTGTCCACCAAAGAGCATGATGAACATGTAAATCAATATGGCGAGGATCATCCCGAGGACGAACTGAACTTCTGTAAATGTCTCTTTTTCACCGCCTTCCTCGTCCATGCGGATGACGGAGAGGGTGATGCTGGTCTTGATGCTTTCCAAGATGTCGGGGTCGACACCCGAGGCGAGAAGCTTTTGCACCTGGATCTCGTTTTTCATCACGTCCTTGATGTGCTCCTCCACGTTCAGTGGCACCTGTTTCATGCTGTAGACCACGGCGCTCGACGGGATGTTGAGTTGGGTCTCAGGGATGAAGAGGGCAATGTCGAAGAAACCCTGTTGCACCAGCTTTTTGGTGGAATCGATGCTGATGTCGTCGAGCCGGATGAAGGTCTGGTTCTCGGTGCTGACAAATTGTCGCTCGAACCAATGGCTCTGGTCGACGACGGCGATGGTGCGCTTCTCGTTGTCGGCATGAAGGGCCAGCAGGATGGGGATGATGTAGACGGCGGCGATGAGCAGGGGACCCAGGAAGGTCATGATGATGAAGCTGCGCTTCTTCACACGGGTGAAATACTCGCGTTTGATGATGAGTCCGATTTTGTTCATGGCTTGAGGTTTCTGGATTGGACTTCCTGGATGAAGATGTCGGTCATCGACGGCAGGGGAGAGGTTTCGGATTCGCGGTGCATGGCCTTCACATCGGCCACCTTGCCTTCCAAGATCTTCTCACCTTTATTAATAAGGGATATGCTGTCGCAAAGTTCCTCCACCGAACTCATGTTATGGGTGGAGAGCAGGACGGTGGCTCCTTTGTCGCGCAACTCCAGTATCGACTCCTTGAGCAGGTTGGCGTTGATGGGGTCGAAGCCGGAGAAGGGCTCGTCGAAGATGAGGATGTCGGGCTCGTGGATCACCGTGGTGATGAACTGCACCTTCTGTTGCATGCCCTTGGAGAGTTCCTCCACCTTCTTGTCCCACCACTCGCCGATCTCGAACTTCTCAAACCATTGTTTGAGCCTCCTAGTGGCTTCGGCTTTGCCGATGCCTTTGAGCTGGGCCAGGTAGATGGCCTGCTCGCCGACTTTCATTTTCTTGTAGAGGCCACGTTCCTCGGGGAGGTAGCCGATGCGTTCCACGTGCTGGGGACGGAGGGGCTCACCGTCGATGAGCACCTGGCCGGTGTCGGGACCGGTGATCTGGTTGAGGATGCGGATGAGGGTGGTCTTGCCCGCTCCGTTGGGGCCTAATAAACCGTAAACGCTCTGCTCGGGCACGGTGAGGCTCACGTTGTTGAGCGCCACATGGTCGGCATAGCGTTTGGTTACGTTGATGACTTCTATTTTCATGGAAGTGAGGTTTCAGGATTAGCTGAAATAGTCGCGCAGTTTCTTGAAGAACGACCGGTCGTCGTCGTTGGGGGCGGGTTTGAAGCTCTCCGACTTGTTGAGTTCCTGCAGGAGTTTCTCGTCGTCACGGGTGACTTTCTTGGGGATCCACACGTTGACGTAGACCAGGAGGTCGCCGCTCCCGTAGCCGTTGACCACGGGCAGGCCCTTGCCACGGAGTCGCAGGATCTTGCCGCTCTGTGTGCCGGGGGCGATTTTGACCCTCACCTTGCCGCTTACCGTAGGTACTTCTGCTTCGGTGCCGAGGATGGCCTGGGGCACCGAGATGAACAGGTTGTAGATGAGGTTGCTTCCGTCGCGCTCGAGCTCGGGATGGGCTTCCTCTTCGATGAGCACATAGAGGTCGCCGTTGACGCCGTTATGCGGACCCGCGCCGCCTTTGCCGCGCAGGGTGAGCTGCATGCCTTCGCCGACGCCGGCAGGGATGTCGATGTCGATGACTTCCTCGCCTTTGACGATGCCGTCGCCGTGACAGTGGGTGCATTTGTTCTTGATGATCTTGCCCGTGCCGCCGCAGTTGGGACAGGTCGAGGCCGTCTGCATCTGGCCGAACAGGGAGTTGACGGTGCGGACGACCTGGCCACGGCCCTTGCAGGTGGGACAGGTGTCGGTGGTGCCGTCCTCCGACCCTGAGCCATGGCAACGGTCGCAGGTGACGTATTTGCTGACTTTGATCTTTTTCTTCGCGCCTTTCTCAATCTCCTGGAGGTTCATCTTGACTTTGACGCGGATGTTGCCGCCGCGTTCGCGCACGGTGCCGCCTGAGCGGGAGCCGCCGAAGCCGCCTCCGAAGCCTCCGCTGAAGAAGCTGCCCAACCCGAAGTCGGCGAATAAGTCGCCGAACTGGCTGAAGATGTCGTCCATCGACATGCCTTGTCCGCTGTAGCCGCCCGCGCCGCCCATGCCGGCGAAGCCGAACTGGTCGTAACGTTGCCGCTTCTCAGGGTTGCTCAGCACCTCGTAGGCCTCAGCGGCTTCCTTGAACTTCTCCTCGGCCTCCTTGTCGCCAGGGTTGCGGTCGGGGTGATATTGCAAGGCCAGCTTCCGGTAGGCTTTCTTCAGCTCCTCCGGAGTGGCGCTCTTGCTGACGCCTAATACCTCGTAATAATCTCTTTTTTCTGCCATAATCTATTAACTCCTAACTCCCCACTACCACTCTGGCGAAGCGAATCACCACGCCATTGAGTTTGTAACCTTTTTGGATGACATCGATGACCTTGCCCTTCTTCGACTCGTCGGGGGCGGGGATGGTAGTCAGGGCCTCGTGCTCGTCGGTGTTGAAGTCGCAGTCGATGGCCACAATCTCCTCTAGACCTCTCTTTTGGAGCGTGGACTTGAATTTGTTATAGATGAGCGTGACACCTTGAAGGTCGGCTTCGTTGCCGTTCTTCTCCATGTTCTGTATGGCGCGCTCGAAGTCGTCGAGCACCGGCAACAGGTCTTTCATCACCGCCGCCGAGGCAGTGGCCGAGAGCTCGAGCTTCTCCTTGGCAGTGCGTTTGCGGTAGTTGTCGAACTCAGAGTAAAGCCGCAGGTAGGTTTCGTTGAGCTCGGCGTACTTCGCCTTGGCTTCTTCCAAAGCCTTGACGTGGGCGCGTCTGCCTTTATGTCGCTTGCTGCTGGACTCGGCTTCAGGCGCTTGCTGCTGCTCGGTCTCCTGTTGGGGCTGCTCTATGGGTTCATCTTCTTGAATCTCAATGTCTTTCTTTTCTTCCTTTTCTTCCATGATACATAATTAATTTAATGATGCGGTGACATCATCAAACTGTTTGCCAATAAGGTGATGTTGACAAAATGTCAGATGCGTTCGATGTGGGCGCCAAGGCTGTTGAGGCGCAGGTCGATATATTGATAGCCACGGTCGATCTGGTCGATGTTGTCGATGATGCTGATGCCCTGTGCCGACATGGCGGCGATGAGCAGTGCGACACCGGCGCGGATGTCGGGCGAACTCATTCGGATGCCTCGTAAGGCATGATGGTGGTCCAAGCCGATGACGTTGGCCCTGTGGGGGTCGCAAAGGATGATCTGTGCGCCCATGTCGATGAGCTTGTCGACGAAGAACAAGCGGCTCTCGAACATCTTCTGGTGGATCAACACAGTGCCTTTGGCCTGGGTGGCGACCACCAGGATGATGCTGATCAAGTCAGGGGTGAAGCCGGGCCACGGAGCATCGGCGATGGTGAGGATGCTGCCGTCCATGAAGGTCTCCACCTCGTAATGGTCCTGGGCGGGGATGTAGATGTCATCGCCTTTGTACTCCATCTTCACACCGATGCGGCGGAACATCTCGGGGATGATGCCGAGTTGCTCGATGCCGGCGTTCTTGATGGTAAGCTCCGAGCCGGTCATGGCGGCCATGCCGATGAATGAACCGACCTCAATCATATCTGACAGCAAACGATGATGGGTCCCCTTTAATTTGCTTACTCCATTGATTTTTAGTAAGTTGGAACCAATGCCTTCGATTTTGGCTCCCATGCTTACGAGCATCCTGCACAACTGCACCAGATAAGGCTCACAAGCCGCATTGAAGATGGTGGTCTCGCCTTCGGCCATCACGGCGGCCATCACGATGTTGGCGGTGCCGGTGACGGAGGCTTCGTCCAAGAGCATGTAGCAGCCATGCAATCCCTGAGGAGCCGTGGCTTTCTGAACGATGCCGTCGTTGTTGAACACAGCGCCGAGTTTCTGGAGACCGATGACGTGGGTATCCAAACGCCTACGGCCGATCTTGTCGCCCCCGGGCTTGGGCATATAGGCCATGCCGAAACGGGCGATCAGGGGACCGATCATCATCACGCTACCGCGAAGACGTGATGCCTTTTGGATGAAATCGTCAGTCTGGAAATAGTCGAAGTCGATCTCGCTGGCTTGCAGGCTGACCTTGTCGGGGGTGTCGCGACGCACCTTCACGCCCATGCCTTTCAGCAGGTCGATAAGGTTGTTGATATCGAGAATGTTGGGGAGGTTCTCGATGACGACTTCCTCACTGGTGAGCAGGCTGGCGCAGATGATCTGCATGGCCTCGTTCTTGGCGCCTTGAGGCACAATCTCGCCTTTGAGCTTGTGGCCTCCTTCGATGCGGAATGATCCCATGGCTTATTGTTGGAGTTTGCGTTTCTTGTAAAGGGGGTTGTTGGGGTTGTTCATGTCGGCCTTGGTGTTCGACTGTTTCTTTTTCTTCTTTTTCTTGCCCTGACCTTGCTGTCCCTGCTTCTGAAGGGCTTCGGCACCGTTGAGCTTGGTCTCCTCGTCAAGCACCAGCCGGCCGTTCGACATGGTCTTCAGGTCGGCGATGATCTGCTGGTCGCTGACCACATTGCCGCCCCATTCGGCGTAGTTGCGCTTCATCTGGTTGGCGATGGAGTGGGCCAAGGCCAGGCGCATCTCCTCGTCTTCGACTTCGGCAGCCATGTCGATCATCTTGGACATATAATGACCGTAATGCCCATATTTAATGTCATTGTTTTGATAACCAACATGTTGCGGTTTTGTAGCCTCAGCCATCGGTGCTGGGGCGGGGAAGGGACTGTCCACATCCAGCTGGTAGTCGGAGATGATGTAGAGATGGTCCCAGAGTTTGTGGATGTAGTCGTCCGACTGTTTCACCTGGGGGTTCATCTGGGCCATCACCGAGATGATGAAGTGGGCTGCCTCGGTGCGTTTCTGGCGGTCTTCGATCTCCATCAGGTGACGTATCATCTCTTGCATGTTGCGGCCGTATTCCGAGATGATGATCTGGCCGCGTTCGGTGTTGTATAATAAGCCTTGTTTATCCATATTAGATGATTTTTAATTTTGCAAATTTAAGCATTAATTGTTTGGTACCGCTCGTGTCGAAGTGGACCGTGGCTTTTTTGTTGGCTCCGGCGCCGTCGACGGAGATCACGGTGCCTTCGCCGAACTTCTGGTGGAGCACACGGAAACCTTCCTGGATGAGGTCGGGGTTGGAGGCTTCGAAAGGCCCGCTTGGGGCGTTGGAAGCCGGAGCACTGGTGGCGGCGCTGACTCTCGTAAATCCATGTTTCTCCGGTTCGGAGAGGGTCTTCCCTGTTTGAGGCTTGCCGCCTCCGTTTGACCCATAGCTTCCTCCGCTTGATCCATAGCTTCCTCCGCTCGAGCCGAATCCTGGCCTGCGTCCCCAGCCGCGGCGTTCTTCCTCGAACGACGAAGTCCCATGGAACGAGGCTTTCCTCGGCTTGTCAATGAGTTTCTCGTCGATTTCTTCGATAAACCTCGAAGGCTCACTCAAGGTGAGGTTGCCGTAGCGATAGCGGGTCTCGGCGTAGCTCAGGGTGAGCTTGGTCATGGCTCGGGTGACGGCCACGTAAAACAGGCGGCGTTCTTCCTCGAGCTCCTCTCGGGTGCTTAAGGAGAGGATGCCGGGAAAGAGATTCTCCTCCATGCCCACTACATAGACATAGGGGAACTCCAGCCCCTTGGCGGAGTGGACGGTCATCAGGCTCACGCAGTCCTCGGTGTTGTCGTCCTTCTTCATCTCGTTGTCGGTGAGCAGGGCCACGTCTTCCATGAAACGCACCAGGTCGACTTGTGCGGCTTCGCCGGTGGTCTCGTCCACCTGTTGGTCGCTGAACTCCATGATGGCGTTGAGCAGCTCTTCAATGTTCTCCACACGGCTGACGCTCTCAGGGGTGTCTTCTTCCTTCAACAGCTTGATGATGCCGATGCTGTTGGTAATATGTTTGGCCAGCTCGAAGGCGTTCATCTTGCCTTGCAGGCTCTGGAAACTCTTGATGAGCACCACGAAGTCACGCACCTTGTTGACTGTGCCCATGTTGAAGTCCTGTGGGTATTGGTCGTTGGCGATGCACTGCCAGATGGAGGTCTTGTGCTCGTTGGCGAACACCATCATCCGTTCAATGGTCTTCTCACCGATGCCACGGGCAGGATAATTGATGATTCTCAAGAGCGACTGTTCGTCCTCGGGGTTGATGGTGACACGGAAGTAGGCCAATAAATCCTTGATTTCCTTGCGGTCATAGAACGAGAGGCCGCCATAGATCTTGTAGGGGATGTTTTGCTTGCGCAGTGCGGCTTCCATGGATCTCGACTGGGCGTTGGTGCGGTAGAGGATGGCGAAGTCCTTGTTGCTGAGTTGCCGCGACATCTTGTAGTGGAAGATGGAGTTGGCCACCAGGGTGCCTTCTTCCGAGTCGGTGGCGGCGTGCAGCAGGGTGATGAGCTCACCTTGTTCCTTGTCGCTCCACACGCGTTTCTTGATCTGGTCGCGGTTGTGCGCGATGATGTTGTTCGACGCCTCGACGATGGTCTTGGTGGAGCGGTAGTTCTGCTCCAGCCTTATGAGTTTGTAGTCGGGGTAGTCGTTCTTGAAGTTCAGGATATTCTGGATGTTGGCGCCGCGGAAGCCGTAGATCGACTGGGCGTCGTCGCCCACCACGCAGAGGTTTTCGAAAAGTGCAGCTAATCGTCTGACAATCAAGTATTGTGCGAAGTTGGTGTCCTGGTACTCGTCCACCAGGATGTACTTGAAATGGTTTTGGTATTTATAGAGGATGTTGGGGTTGTCGCGGAGCAGGACGTTGGTGAAATAAAGGATGTCGTCGAAGTCCATGGCGTTGGCGCGGTGTAGCCGGTCGTTGTAGGTCTGGAAGATCTGGGCGATGAGCGGCTTGTTGGCCTTGCGGTCAGTCTCTTGGATCTCGGCGTCGTTGGCATAGTCTTGAGGCGAGTAGAGGCTCGACTTGGCGGCGGAAATTCGTGCCAGGATGGACTTGGCGGGATATACCTTGGTGTCCAACTGCATCTCCTTGAGGATCTGGTTGATAAGCGCCTTGGAGTCGTCGGTGTCGTAGATGGTGAAAGTGGAGGTGAATCCAATATACTGGGCTTCGATGCGGAGGATGCGGGCGAAGATGGAGTGGAAGGTGCCCATCCACACATTGCGGGCGTCGTCGGCATTGACGAGCTTGACGATACGGTCTTTCATCTCGCGGGCGGCCTTGTTGGTGAAGGTCAGCGCCATGATCGAGAAGGGGTCGATGCCCTCCGAGATCATATAGGCGATGCGGTAGGTGAGGGCGCGGGTCTTGCCCGAGCCGGCACCTGCGATGACCATCAGGGGACCGTTCACCGTGGTGACAGCTTCACGCTGGGGCTCATTGAGTTGATCGAGTATGTTAGACATGGGAGATGCGTTCAAAATAGCTTGCAAAGATACACATTTTATTTCACTTCCGCCATTCCTGACACGGAATAAATCCTGCCGTTATTCAAACACTCGCATTGATAACGCGTGCGACGCTTCGGGCCTTTCTTGAATGTCATGCCATTGGGGAGCTGGAAGACCGAGCCTTCGGGGAGGTCTTCCACGGTGAGCGTGCCCGAATCCTTGATATCGTAACGTTTCATCACCTTGGCTAAATTGGTGTCGGCGGTGGAACTGGCTTTGATGTGCTTGAGATGCCGCTGCAAGGCCATGATGACGTCCTCGGGGAAGATGTCGCTGCGAAGGTAGGGGAGAAGTAGCTCCGCGAAAGTCTGCTTCCACTCCTCGCCGTGAGGCTCCAAACGGCGTCTCGGATAGTTTACGTATACCAGGTAGTGAGCGTATTCATGCACGAAGGTGACCAGCATCTGGTATGGATTGAGGTCGCCGTTCAAGGTGATGCAGCAAATCCCTTTCTCGCCCCGTGGCGCACGGAAATCGCCCAATTTGGAGTTCCGGGGCTTCTTGAATTTCAGCTGGAAACGCGAATGGGTATAGGCTTCCGCCACCATCGGCACCGCCGCTGGGGGAAAATACCTTTGTAGGATCTGAAGCTCTTTTTCTGTCATACTGCAAAAATAAACATCTCTAAATTCATAATTCTAAATTCTTAATAATTTCTTACTTTTGCACTCCAATTTTAAAACGAATACTATGGCAGTCCCTCAAATACCCACCCTGCTGCTCACGGGATACCTCGGCAGCGGCAAGACCACGCTGGTCAACAAAATCCTCAACAACCGCAAAGGTATTAAATTCGCCGTCATCGTCAACGACATCGGTGAGGTCAACATCGACGCCGACCTCATCGAGAAAGGCGGCATCGTCGGCCAAGGTGATGACAGCCTGATGGCCCTCCAGAACGGCTGCATCTGCTGCACCCTGAAGATGGATCTGGTGAAGCAGCTGAGCGAGATTACCTCCATGCGCCGTTTCGACTACATCGTCATCGAGGCCAGCGGCATCTGCGAGCCGGAGCCTATTGCCCAGACTATCTGCACCTATCCCCGCATGGGCTATGATTACTACAAGAACGGTCTGGCCCGTCTGGACTGCATCGTCACAGTGGTCGACGCCCTGCGCCTGCAAGATGAGTTTGCCTGTGGCGATAACCTGGTGGGCAAGACCTTGAAGGAGGACGACCTCGAGAGCCTCGTCATCCAACAAATCGAATTTTGCAATGTCATCCTTTTGAACAAAGCCTCCGAGGTGTCCGATTCAGAGCGTGGCCGCATCAAGCAAATCATCCGTGCCTTGCAGCCGAAAGCTGAGATCATCGAGTGCGACTACTGCGACATCGACTTCGACAAGATCTTGAATACCCGCATGTTCGACTTCGATGAGGTGGCTACCTCCGCCACATGGATCCAGAAGGTGGAAGGCCACGATGAGGATGAAGACCACGATGAAGACGACGATGATGACCACGACCACGAAGAGCAGCATCATCACCATCATGATGACGACCATGACGACCATGAAGGAGGCCATCATCACCACCATCATGACCATGAAGGGGGAGAAGTTGAAGAATATGGTATCGGGACCTTTGTGTATTTCCGTAGGGAGCCCTTTAATTTGGCTCGTTTCGATGAATTTGTGGCTCGCAAACTACCACGTAACGTGATTCGCGTGAAAGGCATCTGCTGGTTCAAGAACGAAGACGAGGTGTGCTACATCTTCGAGCAGGCGGGCAAACAGGTGCAGCTTCGCAATGCTGGTGCTTGGTTCGCCACGATGCCCAAGCCGGAGCTTCGCGAGATGATGGAACAGGACGAAGGGCTGCGTCGCGACTGGGATGAGAAATACGGCGACCGCATGCAGAAACTGGTCTTCATCGGTCAGCATATGGACCGGAAAGCCATTGAGAAGGCTTTGGACGAGTGCTTGACAGTATAAAGCTTATTGCTTGATGAATTTGCGGGAAGAGACGCCTTGTGCTGAGACGGTCCTCTCAATGTAAACGCCTGGTTTCAGACGAGTCGGGTCGACCTTCTTGCCTGTAAGGTCGAACACTTCCACCTGTTGGGCGTTATCTTCATTTTCGTATTCGGCTACTCCGTCAGGGTCGTCAACGGTAACCCAAAGCGTTATCATTCGCGTGAGGCAGTCGCAACTCACGGTGAACATGATATCCATCCAGCAACGGGTGCCTTGGTTGAGATTCTGCGTGAGCGTTGCCGTGCAGGTGCAGTGAACGGTTTGGTTGGGTACGGTAGGGAAAGTGGTGCCTGCAAGGCCATCCACAGTGAAGTGGATGTTATCGAAATACTCGGTATAAGGCGTCATGGTCACGGTCAAGTCCTCGTAGCCGGTGTTGGCGACGTCGTACTCAAGGGTGATCTCAGTGCCGGCCAACAGCACGGTATCCCACTCCATGGGGGTGACATCGAGGTCGTACCTGGCCACCATGTCGATGTTGATGTCATCGATGGAGAGGTGATAAGCTCCGCTGGAAGCGATGGCGTGGATGCCCAGATACCGATAATCCTCATTAATGGTCTCCACGTATTCTCTAAACTCCTCGTAATTCCCGCTATGGACAGTGGCGGTGAAGAGCAGTTGTGACATCTGTTCGGCAGAGGGTCCGCTGCCAGCCCATAGCTCCACTTCGTAGGTGCCGTCGGAGATGGCCCAATAGGAGTAATGGTAACGGATCTGCGAACTCATGAAGGTCTCAATGAACATCCATGAGTCATCGGTGGTGGTGAAGGCATACCAATCGCCCGTATGTGCCGTGCGGTTGTGGTCTTTGTCAAGATAGCCGCAAAGCCACGACTGATCGTCGCAGTTCCATCCGATGGGCACGGTCAGGTCATGGTTGGCGTATTCGAAGCTTTCCCAGAAGACGCTTGTGGCAAAGGAGACCGAAGTTACCAGGCAAGCCAACAGCGTGAGTATCGTTTTTCTCATTTTTTCTATGGTTTAGAATGCAAAGATAGTAATAATTATGAGACAAATTGGATTTTAGTGCGACAAACCTCGGTGTCTTCTTTGGTGTGTTGATCCGTTTTCACCAATCGGATGCAATAGGTCTGTTCGCCGGTTTGTTCTCGGTAGAAATGCAGTTTGTCGCCTTGGTGAGTTTCCGCCACGTAGGCGATGTCGAAGCGCTTGATGTGATGCTCCTTGTACCACGGGATATCCCACAAATCGATCACGTGCTCGATGTATTTGATGGAGTTGACGTGTCCGTTGATGTCGATGTCGTGGTAATAGATGTCGATGCTGCGGACGAGTTCGGCATTGGGGCTCATCTTCACGCGGTCGCCTTTCTCGATGGGGCAGGGCTTGTCGGTCACGATGAAGTCGTTGATGGCCCCGTTGTCGATGGCGAAGATGTCGGTCATCTGTCGCGTCTCGGTGTCGATCATTGCCCATACCGACCGTCCGTAGCCGTACACCTTGCCGTCGTCGCTTGTGATCGCAAAGTTACGCTGGGTGAAGTACTTCATGGCCCCTTCGATCCATGTCTCCACGTTGAAGTGTTCTAGTTGCTGGGGCATGTCTTCCATCTCGATGGCCAGTCTTGACAGGACCCAGGCGCGGTGGATGCCCAACAGGTGTTTCATGCCGAAGCCTCTGCCTGTGGCGTGGAAGTCGGCGGCGTTGAGCAGGTCGTTGCCGAGGTGTCCCAGGCACAGGTGTCCCGAGAAGTCGCAGTGGAACGGCTCGGCGGTGAATTCGTATTTTCCTATCTTATCCATGTTTCTTGCGGAAAGCGAGGGAATCTCCCCATTCGTTATACAGTACTTTATGTCCGATGGCGGCCAGTCGTATATCGAGACAGCTGTGGCATTCGTCGGGTTTGTCATTGACGCAGGCCTTGTCGGGATAGATGAGGTAGTTCTCGCGGAACTCATTGGGCGTGAGGTTGGGCATGATGACGTTGGCGCCTGCCAGGATGGCTTTTTCGCGACCTTGCGGGTCGACGGTCTGGTTGGCGGTGGCGGCCACCATATTAATCTCCGGCATCATGATTCTAAGGACGGCGATCATCTTCAAGGTCAGCTCCATGCGTTTCTCTGCCGATGGAATCTGGTCGCGGTACTGCCACAGCGGCGTGTCGGGGTGGGGGATGAAGGGTCCCATGCCTACCATGGCTACGTCTCTTTGCTTGAAGAACAATAAGTCATCCGCAAGATCATCGAGGGTCTGGAAGGGGAGACCCACCATCACGCCGGTGCCTGTCTGGTAGCCGATCTTCAACAGGCTGTCAATGCAGCTAAGCCGTTGCTGGAAGTCGTGTTTTTCGTCGTGTGGGTGAATCTTATAATAAAGGTCTTCGTTCGAAGCCTCGATGCGGAGAAGATAACGGTGCGCACCCGCCTCAAACCAGCGGCGATAAGTCTCTTCGGTCTGTTCGCCTAACGACAAGGTGATGCCCAGACTGCCATTGTCGATCTTCTTGATTTCTTTCACCAGAGATGTGATCTTATCCACAAAGGCTTGATCACTCCGTTCGCCGCTTTGCAGGGCCACCGAGCCGTAGCCCAATTCGTGCGCCAGTCGAGCGCATGCCATGACCTCTTCGTCGCTGAGCGTGTAGCGTTCCACCTTCAGGTTCTTGCAACGCACCCCGCAATACAGGCAGTATTTCGTGCAGATGTTGCTGTATTCGATTAATCCTCTTAAATGAACGTAATTGTCCAAATGCTCCAGCTTCACTTGCAGGGCGCGGTCGAAGAGCAACTTCTTGTCTTCGCCTTCAGCGGCTAAGAGGAGTTTGATTTCCTCATGAGTGAGGTTGTTTTTATGTAGGACTTCTGTGATGGTCATGTGTGGGCTTAAATCGGGTACAAAAATAAGATATTTCACGAATGAGGTAATGCGTGAAATGGAAGAATTATTGTTACACCTCCATTAGTTCTCTTCCCAAGCTATGTAACGTATCCTTAATCTGCTGGAGCCTTTCGGGACTGGGTTTCTTGATCCCATAGATATATTTTGAGAGTAGACTCTTGTTGATTCCCATTTGTCGGGCGATTTCAGAAACGTTGAGTTGGGGAAATCGGATGAAAATGGCAGCAACTTCGTTTTGCCCATCAGGCTCTTGGGTAATAAAAAAGCTGGAGATGTGAATGTCTTCATCTAATGCTTTCCAACGCAATGCAGTTCCATGGTGCGTGATGATGAACGCGTTTCGTTTTTCTTCCGAAGCTTCTTTCAGTACAGGAAAAGCCTCCAAAGGACGACTATAAACACTGTCGTTGCTCGACAGCATATAGATCCTTTCGTTTTCAAACCAGACTCTTTTGATGGTTACTGCTTCGTCTGGCGTTAGTCGTAATACTGGTTCCATGTCTCGACAATTTCTGCCTTGTACATCTTGACGAGTTTTAATGCTCTCTTCACATCTTGTTCTTTGAGACCATGGTTGTAAACCAATTTAACTTCTGGTTCGACGGCAATTTTGGCTTCCTCGTCATCCCTTTCCACATGAACGTGAATGGGAGGATGGTCATCAGAATAAAAGAAGAATCGGAGACCGAATAACTCGAATACAGTAGGCATATAGATTTTGTTTTTACGCTGCAAAGATAGGGATAAATTTTTATCCCCGCAACACTTTTCTGCTATTTTATTTCTCCCATTTGGTTGAAAAGGGAATCATATATCTTTATTTTATCTATCTTTGCCGACGATTTTGAAAACGAGTATTTTTATTTTATGACAAAAGCATTGAAAATCGTGGTGCTTGCCAAGCAAGTGCCCGATACGAGAAATGTGGGTAAGGACGCCATGACGCCCGAGGGGACTGTGAACCGCGCCGCCTTGCCCGCCATCTTCAATCCTGAAGATCTGAACGCCCTTGAACAGGCCCTGCGCCTCAAGGAACAAAACCCCGGCAGCACCGTCGGCGTGCTCACCATGGGCCCGCCCCGCGCCGGTGAGATCATCCGCCAAGGCCTCTTTCGTGGAGCCGACACGGGCTGGCTGCTCACCGACAGACTGTTCGCCGGTGCCGATACCTTAGCCACCTCATACGCCCTCGCCACTGCCATCAAGAAGATCGGCGACGTGGATATCGTCATCGGCGGCCGTCAGGCCATCGACGGCGATACCGCCCAGGTGGGTCCCCAGGTGGCACAGAAACTGGGCCTCAACCAGGTGACCTACGCCGAGGAAATCCTTAAGATAGAGAATGATGTTGCTACCATTAAACGTCATATTGATGGTGGCGTGGAGACCGTGGAAGTGCCGCTGCCTTGTGTCATCACGGTCAATGGTAGCGCGGCCCCCTGCCGTCCTTGCAACGCCAAGTTGGTGATGAAGTATAAGTATGCCTCTTGCCCGCTGGAGCGTCAGCCCGAGGATCCTCGCGCCGACCTCTATGCCCAACGCGACTACCTCAACCTTAACCAGTGGAGTGTGGCCGACGTGGATGGCGACCCCAACCAGTGCGGCCTCTCAGGTAGCCCCACCAAGGTGAAAACCGTGCAGAACATCGTCTTCCAGGCCAAGGAGAGCAAGACCCTCACCGCCAGCGACGCCGATGTGGAAGGATTGATCAAAGAATTGTTGGACGAAAAGATTATCGGATAACCATGAACAACGTATTCGTATACATCGAGACCGAAGGCACCCAAGTGGCCGAAGTCTCTCAGGAGTTGCTCACCAAAGGGCGTAAACTGGCCGACCAGCTGGGCGTGGAACTGCACGCCGTGGTGGCTGGCACGGGCATCAAGGGCAAGGTGGAAGACCAGATCCTGCCTTACGGCGTGGACAAACTCTTCGCTTTCGACGGCGAAGGCCTGTTCCCCTACACCTCTGCTCCGCATACCGATATCCTTGTCAACCTCTTCAAGGAGGAACAGCCGCAAATCTGCCTGATGGGCGCCACCGTCATCGGCCGCGACCTCGGCCCGCGCGTCAGTTCTTCATTGACCAGCGGCCTCACCGCCGACTGCACCCAACTTGAGATCGGTGACTTCGACGACATCAAGACAAAGAAGCACTACGACAACCTGCTGTATCAGATTCGTCCCGCTTTCGGTGGTAACATTGTGGCGACTATCGTCAACCCCGATCACCGACCGCAGATGGCTACTGTCCGCTCGGGTGTGATGCAGAAGGCTGTTTATGAAGGCAAGGCCAAGAACGAAGTGGTCTATCCTGAAGTGAGCAAATATGTCTCACCCGAGGCTTACGTTGTAAAGGTCCTCGACCACCATGTGGAGGCCGCCAAACACAACCTGAAAGGCTCGCCCATCGTCGTGGCCGGCGGTTACGGCATGGGCTCGAAGGAAGGCTTCGACATGCTGTTTGAACTCGCCAAGGTGCTTCACGGCGAAGTCGGTGCTTCGCGTGCCGCCGTCGATGCAGGCTTCTGCGACAGCGACCGCCAAATCGGTCAGACCGGCGTCACCGTGCACCCCAAGGTGTATATCGCCTGCGGCATCAGCGGACAGATTCAGCACATCGCCGGTATGCAGGACTCCAAGATCATCATCTCGGTGAACAGCGATCCCGATGCTCCGATTAACAAGATTGCCGATTACGTCATCGTTGGCACCGTAGAAGAAGTCGTTCCCAAACTCATCAAGTATTACAAGCAAAACTCGAAATAATCATGGCAAACTATTATAACGACAACCCGAACCTTGATTTCTATCTCGACCACCCGCTGATGAAGCGCATCGTCGAGCTGAAGGAACGCAACTTTGCGGATAAGGACAACTACGATTATGCTCCTGTGGATTACGAAGACGCGATGGAGAACTACCGCCGTGTCCTCGACATCACGGGCGACATCACCGGCAACATCTTGGAACCCAACTCCGAGAGCGTCGACCTCGAAGGTCCGCATCTCGAGAACGGCCGCATGATCTATGCCTCCAAGACAGTCGAAAACATCGATGCCTGCACCAAAGGCGGCCTCTGGGGCGTCTCCATGCCGCGTCGTTACGGCGGTCTCAATCTGCCTATCACGGTCTTCTCTATGTTGAGCGAGATGGTGGCCAGCGCCGATGCGGGCTTCCAGAACATCTGGTCGCTGCAGTCGTGCATCGACACACTGTATGAGTTCGGCAACGAAGAGCAGCGCATGAAATACATCCCTCGCGTCTGCGCTGGCGAGACCATGTCGATGGACCTCACCGAGCCCGATGCCGGTAGTGACCTGCAGAGCGTCATGCTGAAGGCTACCTATAGTGAAAAGGACGGCTGCTGGCTGCTCAACGGTGTGAAGCGTTTCATCACCAACGGCGACTCCCACATCCATCTGGTGCTGGCCCGTTCCGAAGAAGGCACCAAGGACGGTCGTGGCCTCTCGATGTTCATCTACGACAAGCGCAATGGCGGCGTCACCGTGCGTCACATCGAGCACAAGCTGGGTATCCACGGTTCACCGACCTGCGAGCTGGTGTTCAAGAACGCCAAAGCCGAACTCTGTGGCGAGACCCGCATGGGTTTGATCAAATACGTGATGGCCCTGATGAACAGCGCCCGTCTCGGCATCGCCGCACAGTCGGTGGGTCTGGGACAAGAGGCTTACAACGAGGCATTGAAATATGCTGGCGAGCGTCAGCAGTTCCACAAGAAGATCATAGAATTCCCGGCCGTCTATGACATGCTTTCCCGCATGAAGGCCAAGATCGACGCGGGTCGTTCGCTGCTCTACATGACCGCCCGTTATGTGGATGTCTACAAATGCTTGGAAGACATCCAGCGCGAGCGTCCGCTCACTCCTGAAGAGCGTGCCGAGCTCAAGAAATACAGCCGTTTAGCTGATGCCTTCACACCCATTGCCAAGGGCATGAACTCCGAGTATGCCAACCAGAACGCTTACGACTGCATCAGCATCCACGGCGGCTCAGGCTTCATCATGGAGTACAAGTGCCAGCGCCTTTACCGCGATGCCCGTATCTTCTCCATCTACGAAGGTACCACACAGCTGCAGGTGGTGGCTGCCATCCGTTACATCACCAACGGCACTTATCTCGGCATCATTAAGGAAATGCTTGAAAACGAAGTCTCTGAAGACCTGAAACCTTTGCAGAACACGGTGCGCACCCTCGTGGAACTCTACGAGCAGAGCATCAACTATGTGAAGGGCGCCAACAACCAGGAGGTCCAGGATTTCTTGGCACGTCGTTTGTATGACATGACCGGCGACATCATCATGTCGTTGCTCATCCTCGATGATGCCACGCGCGCTCCGCACCTCTTCTCCCGCTCAGCCAACGTATACATCCACGCTGCCGAGGAAGATGTGATCGGCAAGAGCGTCTACGTGAAGAATTTCATCGAGGAGGACTTGGTGAATTTCAGGGCACAGGCACTTTAAAACAATTGATATGAAGCGTATTTTATTAATAGTCAGTTTATTAATATTTTCATCAACGGTATTTTCACAACAAAGCTTTGACACTGATTTCATTCAGACCAAAGTGGTGAAAGTTTCAGGTAAGACAACGGAGAAAGCTGGTCATCTCGTCTTCGACGGGCACGACCAGCTTTCCATGGTCTACACGGAACCCGAAGGGGATTATTTCAATATTGAAGGCAATCAGGTGAAGATCAACCTCGACGGGAAGAAGGCGGAGCTCAACGCCGACAAGGTGAAGATGGTCAAGCTGCAGCGTGCCACGTTGCTGAACTGCCTCTCGGGTAACTGGGAGCAGGCGGCTACCGACAACAACGCCGAAGTGACCACCGAAGAGGAGAATGGCTTCACCACCATCACCTTGACTGCCAAGGGCAAGATCCCGAGAGGGGGCTACTCCTCCGTCATATTAAAATACGGCACCGACGGGGTGCTCGTCAAAATGGTACTTGAAGAGGCCGTCGGTGCCATTAACACCTACGAAATGAGCCATTAGGCCCTTCGTGGTTTATTCTTCCGGGTAATAAGCGTTGTAAATGGTCTCCAGGATGTCGTGGAACTGTTCCATGGTTCCGTCCTCATTGCGTCGTGCCCACCAGTAGAGGAACATCTCGCCGGTGTTGCCGTAGACGTAGCTGCCGTCTTCGAGGTCGAGTTCACCCAATAACTCGCATGAGGGACATTCTCCCCAGTCAAGGTAAATATTGCCATTCCGGAATAGGATGTCCTTAAGGACGGCTTGTTTGTCGGAACAGATTTTGGGGTCGTTCATGCCGTCGTAAAGACCTCTCATGATAAACATTTGGCGTTTGAGGTACTCATCGACGAGGGGGCGGGTGCTTTCTACAAATTTCTTGTCGGCAACCACCTTCTTGGCCAGATTGCCGAGGTAGGTGACGGCTTCGGGGTTATAGTGGCCAAAGTCATCGTCGTCTTCCAGTTCCCAACGATTGTAGTGGTGGGGTCCTGACACATAAAGGTCACAGGGCAGCATGCGGTTGAGGCTGTAGAGCGAGACGAGTGAGAAGAGATGGCCACCTGTCACACGGATGCCGCATTCCGGCCAATAGTCGAACTCGTTCCCCAGCACCAGCTCGGTCTTGTCGAGGTTTTTGACTGCGTTGCGGATGATCTCAACGGCGTCTTTTTCTTTGATGCGATCAGCGTCGGCAATGGGATCGTCATCGTCCAAGTCGCAGGTATAGACGGTCTCGCCCGTATCTCCATCATACCACCATCCTTCGTCTCCTTCGAACCATTCACCTTCGTACATGTTGTAATACTTTTCTGTCTCATAAACATATTCGGGATGATATGCCTTGAAAATGGTGCTGAGGCCTTGGTAGAACTGGTCGATGGTGCCGTCTCTCCAACGTCTGGCCCACCAGTAGTAGAACTCGTAGTTGAAGCCCCAATACACGTAGGAATCATCGTTGTCGATTTCTGGTATCTGAACGTTGTTCAGGTAATAGTAGAGCTCTTCGCTGTAGCCATAGTTGTCGATCGATTGGCCGAACAGGTAGTCGCGGTAGTCCTTGTCGGTAATCATATCATCATACATCAGGTCGTGGATCACCATCATGCAGAGCATCTGGCGGTAGAGATATTTGTCGACCAGCGGCTTGCTTGCTGCAACGAACTTCTTGTCGGAAACCACCTTCTGGGCGAGGTTGGCAAGGTATTCGATGGCCTTGGGGTTGTAATGTCCGAAGTCATCGCTGTAGAGGTTCCATTCGTTGTTGTGGTGCGGACCAGAGAGGTATAGCTGGCAGGGAAGCATGGACTGGAGTTCTTCTAAGGAGATGAGCGAGGCAAGATGGCCGCCGATGTTACGGATGCCGCCATCCGGCCAGTAATCGTATTCCCAATCAAGGGTCAGATGGGTGTTGCCAAGTTCCATGGCAGCTTCCTTGAAGCGGTCTGCGTTCTTGTCGCCACATGAGCTGAACGCAAAGACAAAGGTGATGGCCGCAAGGGCCAGGACCGATTTGCAAAGGGTAGAATTCTTCATAGTTCTTGTTGTTTTAGGTGAGCCAAAAGTACAATTTTTATGAATTCTGAGAAACTCAAGCGAAAAAAACTTTTTTTATTTATCTTTGCACCTCAATACTAATTAAAGGAAAATGAAAAAACTATCTCTTCTTTTAGGCCTGATGGCCATGATGGCTTTGGGACTGCAAGCCGGTCCTGTTGACCAACAAAAAGCCCAGTCGCTGGGAACCCGTTTCATGAGCACCACTGCTGTCGCACAGCGCACGGCCGACATCCAGCTCAACCTGGTCTCGGTGGCCTTCGACCGCTCTGGCGTCGATTACTATGCCTTTAACGTCAGGGGCGACAACGGTTTTGTGATCGTTGCCGGCGACGATTGTGTGAAGCCCATTCTGGCCTATTCCACCTCGGGTGCCTTCAACCCCCAGGATGTGTCGGATGGCTTTGCCTTCATGCTCAACAGCTATCGCGAGGAGATCCATTATATCCGTGACCATCAGCTGAGCGCTACGCCCGACATCGTGGCCGAGTGGGATGCGGTCGCCAAAAGCGGACAAATCAAAAATGGCCGTCAAGCACGCGCCGTGGTGGGTCCGCTGTGTCAGACCACCTGGCACCAGAACTACCCCTACAACAGCCAGTGCCCTGAAGACGAAGAAGGCCACGGTGGCCATGTGTATGCAGGCTGCGTGGCTACCGCCATGGCCCAGGTGATGAAGTTCTGGGATTGGCCGGCACAGGGAACGGGATCCTATTCTTATAACCCTAGTGGATACCCCCAGCAGACCGCCAACTTCGGCGAGACGGAGTATCATTTCGAACTCATGCCGCTGGCGATCGACTCCACCAGCACCGAAGACGAAATCTTCTATATCGCCCAACTTCAGCACCATTGCGGCATCGCCGTTGACATGCAATATGGCAACAATGGCAGCGGTGCCTATTCCGGTGATGTGCCACCTGCGTTGAGCAATTACTTCAGGTATACCACCCAAGAGTATGAAACCTTGAGTTTTTGGGGCTTCAATTGGTACACCATCGAACAATGGACCCAAATGCTGAAGGACGGTGGCCTCGACGAGCACCTGCCGCTCTATTATAGTGGCTCCGACGACAATGGCGCTGGTGGCCATGCCTTCGTGTGTGACGGCTACGATGAGAACGACTATTTCCATTTCAACTGGGGATGGAGCGGCCGCGACGACGCCTGGTGCCCCATCGGTGCGCTCAATACCACCAAATACGCCTTCAACGACAACAACAGCTACATTGGCCATATCCTTCCTTCGTCGACCGACTATTATCTGAGAGCCGACAGCGTAGCCGATTTCACCGTGGTCGAGAATGCCACGATGAACGGAGTACTGCTCAACTGGAATAACCCCACAACGGATCTGAACGGCAATGCCCTGTCGTCCATCGATGCCGTCACCATCCGCCGCAACAACCAAGTGATTGCCACTTTGACTGATGCCGGAGTGGGCGCTTCCATGAGCTATACCGACGAAGGCCTCGAGCCGGGTCTTTACGAATATGCCATCTATGTGTCCACCAGCGCCGGCATCAGCCGCAACGTCTATCGTTCCATCCTGGTGGGTGAGAAATGTACTGTCGTTTTCGAACTCCATGACGAGGGCGGCGACGGTTGGAAAGGCGCTTCCATCAGCGTGACTTCCGAGAGTGGCCAACGTATTGCCATCATCACCATGACCGAGGGCTCCGAACTGACTGCTTCCGTCCCGCTGCTGCAACAAAATCTTAACTTCATCTGGAACCACGGCTGGTATCATACCCAAGCGGCCTACGACACCGATTACGAATGCTTCTTCACCATCTATGACAGCGATGGCAATGAACTTTTCACCTCGGGTGAGTTGGAAGGCGGCATCTTCTTGACCTACGAGAACAGCTGCGATGGATCGCTGTCATGCTATCCCGTTCGCGAACTTGATGGTGGATACCAATGGCATCATGGCGAGGAGTTCGGTGCCGCCATCACTTGGCTGAAACCCGTCATTACCACCAACCTCGACCATTTCAATGTGGTCCGGACCACTGGCGCAAACCAAGGTGAATTGGTGGCTGAGATTCCGTTTGACGGCAGCAGCCGCTATGGGTATTTCGATAACACCTACGGCATCACGCCGGCCGATACCTATTATTCCGTCAGCAGCGTCTATATAAGAGGTGACGAACAATGTGAGTCAGAATCCATGGATGTGTTGATTCATATTACTGATGTCGCTGAGAATGACGCCGATCTCCACATTTATCCCAACCCGACTTCGGGCCAGCTTCATATCGAAGGTCAAGGCACGATGCGCATCATGGTGTCGAACCTTGTCGGACAGAAACTCCTTGAGGTGGAGATGGATGACCAAGCTGTTGTGGATCTCAGCCGTTTCGGCCAGGGTGTGTATATGCTCCGCATTGAGACTTCTAATGGCGTCACCATCCAAAAGGTGAGTGTCAGGAAGTAAACAACCGTCCCTGCCACGTTTCCCGCTCCTCCATGCGTGCTTCGATTTTTTGAAGCACCTGGTCGTAGCGTAGCTTCATCCAAGGTTCCGCAATCAGGTATCTTGGGGGTACCTCGCCGGCGAAGCGTTCGATGACGACCGTGGGGTTGAGGCGTTCGGCAAAGTCGATGACGAAATCGATGTATTCTTCTAAATCAAAGAGATGGAATAACTCAGGATGTTGCTGGAACTCCATGGCCATCGGTGTGTCCCTGAAGATCTGCAACTGATGGAACTTCACCATGGTTAAGGGTAGCTGTGCGATGACGTCGGCGGCGTCGAGCATCATGGTCTTGGTCTCGCCGGGCAGCCCGAAGATGAAATGCGCCCCGCAAGGGATGCCATGTTCGGCAGTCATGCGGATGGCCTGTTCAGCCGTGGCGAAGTCATGCCCTCGGTTGACCCGCCTCAGGGTCTCGTCGTAAACGCTCTCCACCCCGTATTCCAGCATGACATAATGCGTCTTCTGGAGATCGTTGAGATGGTGGAGTAGGGGCTCGTCGACCAGATCAGGTCTCGTGCCGATGACAATGCCAACGATTTCGGGGATCTCCAGGGCTTGTGCATAGATTTTTTGGAGCTTTTCGAGTGGCTTGTAGGTGTTGGAATATGGCTGGAAATAGGCGAGATACTTGCTTGCCTTGCGATGGCGCCGCTGGTGGAACTCGATGCCTTCCTCGATCTGCTGGCGGATGCTTTTTTCAGGTTTGCAGTAGGAAGGGTTGAAGGCGGCGTTGCTGCAGAAGGTGCAGCCACCGGTGCTGAGGGTGCCGTCGCGGTTGGGACAGGAGAAGCCGGCGGCGACGCTGATTTTCCGGATGGGGGAGGCGAAAAGGGTCGAGCAATAGTTGGAGTAGGAGTTGAAGCGGCGGATCATGGGGCAAAGATACACAAATAATTGGGATGAAGAGGCGGGGGGGGATCGACCGATGAGCGGGCGATCACGCGGGATTACCGAGCTGCGCTCGGTGATCCCGGCGGGGGCCCTTACGTTGGTGCGAAGTCGGCTGGGCGGAGCCCAGCCTGGGGCTTCACTGTATGGGGCGGCCGGCCTCAAGAGCGGGGCTCTTGGGCCTGCTGCCCCATACAGTGAAGCCGGCCCGCAATAGCGGGCCGGCTTCGCACCAACGCGGAAAGAAAGGGATTCGAACCCTTGGAACGCAAAGCGTTCAACGGTTTTCGAGACCGCCCCGATCGACCACTCCGGCATCTTTCCTGGTCAAAAATAAAAGCGACCTGAGCCGCTCTCTTAAGCTGCGGAGACAGAGGGATTCGAACCCCCGAAGCCTTTCGGCTTAACGGTTTTCAAGACCGCCGCTATCGACCACTCAGCCATATCTCCGCTGCAAAAGTACAAGCATTTCTGCCAAAAAAAAATTTTTTTTGCTACCTTTGCAGCATCAATGGCAATCCTATGAAAAAAACATTCCTTTCCCTCATCTGCCTCGCCCTCGCCACCATTGGCATGGGCCAGAACAAAGCAGTGCAATGCTTCCTCTCGTCGACCACCTATGGCGTCCCGGGCGACAACCCCTTCATCGAGAACGCCATCGCCTTCGACTGCTCCACCGTGGTCTACAACCAGTTCCAACCCGGACAGTTCAAGGCCACCGTCGAGATACAAACCATCTTCAAGCAAGGCGACGAGATACGCAACTTTTCCAAAGAGGCCCTCGACAGCCCCGTGGTTGCCGACACCCTCCAAATCAGAGGCGCCTTCGTCGACCAACAGCGCTTCTCGCTGCCCAACGGCGAATACACCATGGAGATCACCGTGAGGGACCTCAACAACCCCCAACAGGTTCCCTATTCCTTCTCCCAAACCATTAATATGGAGTATCCCTCCGATACCCCGGCCGTGTCCGACATCCTGCTGGTGGAGTCGTACAAAAAAGCATCCCAGCCCTCCAAACTCACCAAGAGCGGCTACGACCTGGTGCCCCGCGTGTACTCGTTCTACCTCAACAATAGCAACGAACTCACCTTCTACGCCGAACTCTATAACGCCGACAAATACTATCCCGATGGGGGACAATACCTCGTCAACTACTACATCCAGTCCTACGAGAACGCCACGAAAATGAAGCAATTCAATTTCATGAAGCGGATGGATGTTAATAAGGCCAACACCTTGTTGAACACAATCAATCTCAAGGCCCTTCCCACAGGGAACTACTATCTCGTGGTGGAGATGCGCGACCGTAGCAACGCCTTGCTGGCCTCCAAGAGTGTCTTCTTTCAACGCTATAACCCGGGTTGCGAGGTCGACCTCGAAGATCTGGCAGCCACCTCATTGGCCAACACTTTCGTTGAAGACATCAATAACCTCGATACCCTGCGCGAATACCTCCGCTGCCTCAACCCGCGTTGCTCCGAGTCGGAACGCGACTATGTGGACAACCTGGTCAAGACCGACGATAAGCTGACCATGCAGCAGTTCCTCTATAACTTCTGGAATGCGCGCGCCCCGCTCAACCCGAAAGATGCCTGGGACGAATACTACAACCAGGTGAAACGCGTCAACGCTTCCTATTCCACCCGCAACAGAAAAGGCTATATGACCGACCGCGGCTACATCTACCTCCGCTATGGCACGCCCGACAAAATCTGCGAGGAACCCTTCGAACCTGGTGCCTACCCCTACGAGATCTGGCATTACTACGAGGTGGCCGGACAACGCAACAAACACTGCGTGTTCATGTCGCAGGACATGGTTACCAACGACTATTCGCTCATCCATTCGGATCTCATCGGCGAGGTGAACAACCCGCGCTGGCAGATGATGATCTATTCGCGTTTCTATGGGCCTGACTACACCGGCGATATCATCGACCAAACCGAATCGCCAGGCGCCTGGGGTACCCGCGCGGGTGACCTCTATAACAACCCGAGATAAACCACCAATGCATTACCTGGGATCCGACATCTGCTGCTTCGTCCTGTACCATGTGGCCCGCTATCGCCGCAAAGTGGTGCGCGACAACCTTGTGCAGTCGTTTCCCGAGAAGTCGGCCCAGGAAATCAAGAAGATCGAGAAGCAATTCTATCATAACTTCTGCGACCTCGTTGCCGAGACCCTGAAACTGCGTCGGATGAATACCGCCGAGGTCCTGCAGCACGTCACCCTCACCAACCCTGAACTGCTCGAAACGCTGAGCCTGAAGGGGAGAAGCGTGCTGCTGGCCACGCAACACTCCAGCAACTGGGAATGGCTGTGGCAAATCCAGCATACCGTCTCGACACACCGTCATTATGCCGTTTATAAGCGGCTCGAGAACCGGTTCTTCGACCGTAAGGTGTTTCAGCTGAGGACCCGCTTTGCCAACGGCCAGGAGGTGATGATCGAGGACCGGGCCGTCAAAGACGTCATGCAACGCCTCGAAGGTGCCACCAACGCCATACTGCTCCTGGGCGACCAGTCGCCGAAAGGGGCTGACACCGACTACTGGACCGACTTCCTGCACCGTGACACCTGCTGGTACACGGGCTTGGAGAAGCTGGCCAGGAAATACGACTATGCCGTGGTCTATGCCGAGATGATACGGACACAACGGGGGCGATACGCCGTCACCTTCAAGTTGATCTGTGAAGATCCCAAAACCATGGGAGAAGGTTTCATCATGGAACAATATGTGAGGCAGGTGGAGCGTTTCATACAAAACCAACCCGACAACTGGCTGTGGTCGCACCGCCGGTGGAAACACTCACGAAAACAACAAGCATCATGAAACGCGTGGCAGTGGTCATATTGAACTACAACGGCAAGAAATTCCTCGAGGAGTTCCTTCCCACCGTCATTGCCAACACCGATGCCGAATTGGCCGACATCGTGGTGGCCGACAACGCCTCTACCGACGGGTCGATGGAGTTCATGCGGGAGCGTTTTCCCGACATCAAGCTCATCGACAACGGCTCCAACGGGGGCTTTGCCACGGGCTATAACATCGCCTTGAGGCAGATCGAGGCGGAATACTTCGTGCTGCTGAACTCCGACATCGAAGTCGCCCCGCATTGGATCGAGCCCGTGGTCGAACTCATGGACGCCGACCCGCAAATCGCCGCCTGCCAACCCAAGATCCTCTCGTACTATGAGAAGAACAAGTTCGAATACGCCGGCGCCTCGGGAGGCTTCATCGACCGTTACGGCTATCCCTTCTGCCGGGGACGCGTATTCCAGAACCTCGAAGAGGATAAGGGACAATATGACGATATTTGTGAGGTGTTCTGGGCTACTGGTGCCTGTCTGTTTGTCCGGGCCGACCTCTACCTGAAACACGGGGGGCTCGACGACGCCTTCTTCGCCCACATGGAGGAGATCGACTTTTGCTGGAGGATGAAGAACCTGGGTTATAAGATCTATTGTTGCCCGCTGTCGAAGGTCTATCACATCGGAGGAGGCACCCTGCCCAAGAGCTCGGCGCGCAAGACCTACCTCAACTTTCGTAACAACCTCTCGCTGCTTTTCAAGAACCTGCCCCGGAACCGCGTGTTCCGGGTCATCGCCTACCGTATCCTGCTCGATTGGGTGGCAGCGGTCAAGTTCCTCTGCGGCGGCAGCCTGGCCGACTTCTGGGCGGTTACCCGTGCGCATTTCGCCTTCTATAAGCGTATCCCGGCCATCCGAAAAGAGCGTGAAAAGCTGAACAATCAACCGGTGAGCATGATGTATCAGCGCAACATCGTCTTTGAGAACTTCCTAAAAGGCAAGAAACTGTTTTCGGATTTAGATCCCGAGCAATTCACGCACGCCTAAGGCGTAGCCCTCCAAGCCATAACCTGAAAAGCATTTGACGCAGGCCTCGGCGGTGAAGGAATGCCGCCGGTAGGGCTCGCGTTTGGAGATGTCGGAGAGATGCACCTCGACCACGGGGATGCCGATGGCCCGGATGCAGTCCGCCAACGCGATGGAGGTGTGGGCGTAGCCCCCGGGATTCATCACCACGCCATCATAACAGCCATCGGCCTCCTGAAGCTTGTCGATCAAACAACCTTCGTGGTTCGACTGGTAATAGTCCAAAGCCACTTCCGGGAAGGCACGTTGCAGTTCTGGATAATATTCCTCGAAACTCACGCTGCCGTAGACCTCGGGTTCGCGCCGTCCCAACAGGTTGAGGTTGGGTCCGTTGATGATGAGAATCCTTTTCATGTTGCAAAAATAGTTTTTTTATTGTATATTTGTGCCAAAATCCAAAAACATGAATATCGTATCCATCGGCAACACCGGCCTGAAGGTGAACAAGAACGGTTTCGGCGCCTTGCCGATCCAGCGTGTGAGCATGAAAGAGGCAGTGTACCTGCTCCAGAAAGCCTACGACCACGGCATCGACTTTTACGATACCGCCCGCTTTTACACCGACAGCGAGGAGAAGATCGGCGAAGCCCTGTCGTCCTGCCGTAGCAAGATCGTCATTGCCTCCAAGACCGGTGCCTCCACCGTGGAGGAGTTTTGGAAGGATCTCCACACCACACTTACCAACCTCAAGACCGATTACCTCGACCTCTATCAGTTCCACAACCCTGACTATTGTCCCAAGCCGGGCGACAAGGCAGGGCTTTACGATGCCATCAAGGTGGCTCAGCGGCAGGGCAAGGTGCGCTTCATCGGCATCAGCAACCACCGTCAGGGCGTGGCTGTCGAGGCCATTGAGTCGGGGCTGTACGACACCTTGCAGTATCCTTTCTCCTATCTCTCAGCCCATCAGGACGAGATCATCGTGGAGGCTGCACGCCAGCATGGCATGGGGTTTATCTGTATGAAAGCGCTGGCGGGAGGCCTGATCAACGATTCGGCCCTGGCGTACGCCTACCTCAACCAGTACGACCATGTGCTGCCCATCTGGGGCATCCAGCGCGAGAAGGAACTCGACGAGTTCCTCTCATACCAGACCGTGCCGCCTGTGATGACGCCCGAGCGTTGGAAGAAAGTAGAGGAGGAGCGCAAAAGCCTGTCGGGCGATTTCTGCCGTGGCTGCGGCTACTGCATGCCGTGTACCGTGGGCATCCAGATCAACGACTGCAATCGCATGAGCCTGTTCCTGCGTCGCGCCCCGCTGAGCGTCTACCTCACCGAAGAATGGGCCGAGAAGATGAAAGTCATCGAGCAATGCGTCGACTGTGGCTCCTGCAAGCAGAAATGCCCCTACGGACTCGACATCCCCACGCTTTTGAGAAGAAATTACGAAGATTTCAAGACTTTTTGGAACAATAAGCAATAATTTTATTATTTTTGCAAACGATATGTGGTGTCCGAAAGGACTCAATAGGGAATCGGGTGTGAATCCCGGACAGTTCCCGCTGCTGTGTCGGTTGGACGCTTGCCACTATGCCACTGTGACGGGAAGGCGGCAAGTAGAGACCTTAGTCAGAAGACCTGCCCCATGTCGGTAAACAAGGCTTTCGGGATAAGAGCCGGCGTTCATTTATTAATAGGTGTACCCGACCCCAACTCGAAGTTTTGAGGGAATTGACATTATTAACCTTAAAAACTTATGCGTATGCGTATTAAAAACTTTACTCTTTTGTTCCTTATGGGAATCTTTGGTCTTTTCACGACCAACCTCTTTGCACAGCAAGATGCCACCATCGATCCTGAGAACATCCGCTACTGGATCGGCGAAGGCGAAAATCAAGTGGTCTTCATCGCCAACTGGGCTGAGCCCGACACCGCACTGGCTTGGGGCTATCGCTTTGCAGGCGAAAGTGTTACCATCAAAGATGTCATGGACGGCATCGCCGAGGTGGACTATCGTTTCAGCTATGAAGCAAGCGGCAGCTGGCTTCTCGACATGCACTTCAAAGACGATGTCCTCGACCTGAGCCTTGTTGAACAGATGTGGGTCTCCTATCTGGTCAATGGCGAGTCGTCATGGGATACCTATGATGTAAAGACGCTTGTGAACAATGATTATGTGAAACTGGGCGACACCCATTGCGGTACCCTGATTGACCCGGAGAACTACATCTATGTCTGGGAAAAGGAAGTCGTTGCCGTGTATCCTCTCGCCGACGAAGCCATGATTGATCCCTCTGAGATCCTCTATTGGGTTGGTGAAGGCGAAAACGAAGTGATCTTTGCCGTCAACTGGGCTGAACCCGATGTGTGCTATGCCTGGGGTTACCGCTTCTCCACCAACGATGTGCTGGTGAAGACCGTGATGGATGGCATCGCCGCTGCCGACGACCGCTTCGCTTACGAAGTCGGTAGCTGGGGCGTGGGTGACATCACCTTCAACTACGGCGATCTGCATCTGGCCCTCGTCGGTCCCTACTGGATGTACAACATCAACGGCGGCTATGCCTGGTATGGCTATGACGAACAGGCTGTGTCCAATGGCGATTTCATCAAATGGGGTGATGTCGCTGTCGGCACTGAAATCGCACCCTGGACCTATGTCTGGGAAACCCCTGTCACTCCTGTCGCCAACAACACCTCCGTTGCTGAAAACAGCACCGTGTCGTCGCTCTATCCCAACCCCGCCACTTCGTTCACCATGCTCGAAGTCGGCATGAGCAATGCCACCGTGACCGTCACCGACCTCCAAGGCCGTGTGCTTCGCAGCTTCGCCGTCAATAACGACAACGAGGCCGTCCGTATTGAAACCGAAGGCTTCCAGGCCGGTCTGTACTTCGTGACCGTGAGTGATGGCACCAACACCCAGACCCTGAAACTCTCCGTGAAATGATAAAATCTTATCCATATTTTTAGTGATTTTCCCGCTTATGTCGGTGGCGCGAATCGCGCCACCGACAGGCAGGAAGTTTGGAAAAATGATAATATGAAAAAACTGTTCTTTTTCTTGGCATGTCTTGTTGCCTTGACGATCACCTCCTGCAAGCCGGATCCGCTCCCGGATGATCCGACTCCCGATGACCCCACCACGGATACGGTTGAGCCCGTTGTGCCGACCATTGCAAAAGGCGTGTTCGTCATCAATGAAGGCAATTTCACCTATGCCAACTCCACTTTGACCTTCTATGATCCCGAAATGGATACCGTGGCGAACAACTTGTTCTATCGTGCCAATGGCGCTCCCATCGGCGATGTGGGTCAGAGTCTCACCCTGATCGACGGGAAACTCTATATCGTGGTCAACGCCAGCAATTATATCTATAAAGTGGATGCCAACACCATCAAGTGCGACCTTACCCAGCCATATATGATTGCCGATTTCGTGCAGCCGCGTTATATGCTTCCAATCGCCCCCAACAAGGCCTATGTGTCTGACTTGGCAAGTACCGAATTGTTCATCATCAACCCGCAGGACATGACCCATACCGGAAGCATCCACATGGGTAAGTCGACCGAGACCATGGTCCAGGTGGGACAGGAGGTCTATGTGACCAACTGGTCGAAGGTGTATATCCCTGATATGGTGAACAACACGGTCCAGGTGGTGGATGCCAACAACGATGTGAAAGTGGCTGACATCACCGTGGGCAAGGAACCCAACAGCATGGTGGTCGACAAGAACGGCCAAGTGTGGGTGCTTTGCGAAGGCGCCATGTGGGACCTCGAACCTGGGAAACCTGAGCTTTGGAAGATCGACCCGATGACGAAACAGGCCACCCTCATGGTGACATTCACTGAGACCACCTTGAACCTGGCTATCGACCCCTCGGGGAGTTATCTCTATTACGTCCGTGGCGGTGATTGGGTCAATGGCGGCGATGTGCATCGCGTCAGCATCGACACCCCCACCGAGGAGGATAGCTTCGTGATTCCCTCCGAAGGAAGAATGTTCTATAAAGTCTTCGTGAATCCCAATAATGGCGATATTTACCTGTCCGATGCCAAGACTTACGTGCAAAACGGCACCGTCTACCGTTACTCGTCTGACGGCGTGCTGCTGAAGTCGTTCGATGCCGGCATCTGCCCGGGATTTATGTTGTTTAACTGATATGAAAAAGATCTGTCCCAAATGCGGTAAGGAGTTCGAGTGCGTCCACTCGGTGGACTGCTGGTGCGTCAAGGTGAAACTCACCGACGAGGCCCGTCAGCGACTGAAAGTCTATAACAATTGCCTATGCAAGGAATGTCTCGAAAGCTTTGCCCAATCCTGATGTCTTTGATGCTCACGGTGCTTTTGCTGGCATCGTGTGCATCGAAGACCGTGCAGGAATCCTCCGATAAGCCGCATGGGGAGAACCTCATGCGGTACGCCTGCAATGTGGCCGTTTACGAGGCCGACTCGGGCTATCGGATGGAGGTGCGCAACCCTTGGGACACTGCCGTGTTGATGGGCAGCTACTTCATCCCACAAGAGGGTTTCGACGCCTTCATCTGCTTCTCGTCCACCCAATGGTCGGTGTTCCTCGAACTGGGTGAGATCGACCGTGTGAAAGGCCTGCTCGAAGGCCGTTACGTACACGACCAGCGGATGAAGGACCTCCTGGCCGAAGGCACGGTGAAGGACGTCGGCACCGAGACGGCCAAAAACATCGAGTTGATGATCCAGATGCATCCCGATGTCATCCTCTATTCCCCTTATTTCGATGGTAACCAGGACAACCTCAAGGTGACGGGAGCCATGCTGTTTCCCTTTGCCGACTACCTCGAGACCACGCCCCTGGGTCGCGCCGAATGGATCCGCATCGTGGGCATGATGACCGGTCGTCGCGAAGCCGCCGACGCCTGGTTCAACGACATCGAGGAGCGCTACGATGCCTTGAAGGACCGTTGTGCCGACGTGGAGTCCCGTCCTACAGTGTTCTCCGACCTGGCCTTCAACGGCCAGTGGTACGTGGCGGGCGGACAGAGCTACATCGCCCAGCTCTTCAAGGATGCCGGCGCCGATTACATCTGGAAGGACAATCCTTCCACGGCGAGCTTCCCGCTCGATTCGGAGACCATCCTCGCCAAGGCCCAACATGCCGACTTCTGGCGGGTCACCAACTCCCTCTCGGTACCCATGACCTACGAGTCGCTCCAACGCGAAAATGCCGTCTACGCCTTGTTCGACGCCTATAAGAACCGTCAAATCCTGGTGTGCGACATCCAGGAGACCGGGTATTTTGAAAAATCGCAAATCGAGCCGGATGTCCTGCTGGCCGATTTCATCTCCATCTTCCATCCTGAAAAGATGGAGGAGGGGTATCAACCGCATTATTATCACCTACTGAAATAGTTTTTTATTACCTTTGCTTTCTTAAAACCATCGTCGTGAAAAGAGAGCAAGCGGAAAACGACCCCAACGCCCTGTCTTTCGGCGGACACCTCGAAGTGCTCCGGCGGATGCTGTTTCGTATCCTTGCCGTGGTGATGGTGTTGGCAGTTGCCTTTTTCTGCTTCAAGGAATGGACCTTCAAGATGCTCATGGCCCCCAGCCAATGGGACTTCGTCACTTACCGCTACATTGAGCGATTCCTGCATCGGCTGGGTTCCGACTTCACCTTTACCGAATACCATATTAATCTGATTGCTACGGAACTGTCGAGTCAGTTTATGACTCATGTCACCACGGCATTGTATCTGGGCCTGCTGGGGGCATCGCCTTATATCCTGGTGGAGCTGTTCCGCTTCGTCACCCCGGCGCTTTACGAGAACGAGAGGAAATACTCGGTCCGCGTGGCGGTCGCGATGTACCTGCTTTTCGTGGTCGGCGTGCTGATGTCGTACTACATCCTGTTTCCCATTTCGTTCAGGTTCCTCGGGACCTACTCGGTGTCGGACCTGGTGGAGAGCAACATCACGTTGCATTCCTACATCAGCACCTTCACCACTCTGACCTTGGTGATGGGACTCGTGTTCCAGCTGCCGGTCATCGCCTTCTTCCTCGGTAAGATCGGTGCCGTGAAGGCCGATTTCCTGAAACGTTATCGCCGTCATGCCTTGGTGGTCATCATGGTGGTGGCGGCCATCATCACCCCGCCTGACTTGATGACGCTCATCCTGGTTACCATCCCGCTGTACCTCCTATACGAGGTGAGCATCACGGTACTCAAGCGGATGGAGAGGGCTAAAAGCTAAGGGATAATTGTTGGTTTTTTCCTGAAACAGGTTCCACCGTCACGGTATCGCTGAGATAGACCAGATAGGCCTCGATGGGCTTGCTCACCATCTTCTTCAACACCTCGCGGTATCGGTTCAGCTGCCGATGATGCTCGGGGTCGGCCTTGCCGGTCTTGTAGTCCAGCAGATAGATCTTGTCGGGCATCTCGGCGTAACGGTCGGGACGCAGTATCTTGCCTGTCGACAACAGGATGTCGCATTCGTTTTTCACCTTGGCTTGTTCGCCGAAAGCCTCTTGGATCATGGGGTGGGCGGCCATCTGCAGGAAGAGCGACTTCAGCGTGTCGGCCGTCGGTTGGTCGATGACACCTGAGTCGACATGGGGCCGTAACGCCCTGTCGATGTCGGCCATGCTGCGGATCTCCGAAAGCACTTGGTGCACAAAGTCGCCCCATTCCTGGGGTTTCATCTTGTCGTCGGGGTTGGCCCAAAACATGCTGGGGTTGGGGTCGACGCTGATCTTGTGGAACCACTCGCTCGATTGCGACTCGTGGTAGAACTCGGCGACTTCCTTTTTCTTCTCCTTGGCCATTACCTTGCGGGTGTTAGGATCGCCGTAGGTCGCCGGATGGCTTTCCAGGAACTGGTTCAGCGGACTCTTGTCGGGGGTCTTGGTCTTGTAGCTGAGGATATGCAGCCGTTGTACCGCACGGGTGAAGGCCACATAGTTGAGGTTCATGTTGTCGAGCCTCACCTTGGCGTTCTCCTCGTCGGCCAAACGTTTGGCCTGCTCCGACCACGACGCACTGTCCTTGGTGAGGGTGAACTGCACCTTCTCTACATTGGGGATGGTGCCGAAGCCGAGGTCTTCGGGGCGGACCCAGCAAATCGACGGCTTCTTGTCGTCGAGGTTGTCGACCACAAAGGGATAGATTACCACGTTGAATTCCAGGCCTTTCGACTTGTGGATGGTCATCACGGTCACCGCGTCGGTCTTGCCGCTGTTCACGGTGAGTTGGTTTTTCTTCTTCTCCCAGTAAGTCAAGAAGTTGCCGATGCCGGCCTCGTCGGCCGACTGCCACTGGTAGACCACGTCGAGCAGGAAGCTGAGATAGGTGTCGCCGGCGCTGTCGAGTCCATAAAGGCGCATCAGGGCGGAGCATAGGTCGTAGAGGCTGTAGGAACGTACCATCAGTTCCTGGAAGGCTTCGGCATCGGGACCTTGATCGAAGAAGCCGTCGGCCATGCCGTCGAACCGCTCGTGGCGGACGAGGTTCCAATAGTAGTTCATCGTGGCTTCTGCCACGGGGTTGTCGGGGTGGATGAGATAGTCGAGGGTGCTGATGATGAGCCGTACCTTGTTCGACGACTTCAGCAGGATGGAGTCGCCCGAGACGACGGGGATGCCTTGCTTGGTGAGGTAGTCGGACACCAACGAGCCGTATTTGTTCTTGCGGACCAAGATGGTGATGTCGTTTCTTTGGAATCCCTTGCCGCCCAAGTCTTCAATCAACTCCTTGATGCGTTCCAGCATGGCCTCGTCGGCATGGTCGGGGTCGAACAGCTCCACCTCCACGTAGCCGGGCTCCTGGTGCTTGTTGAGCTGCCTGATGGTGACTTCCTTTTGGAAGGCCTCGTTCTTGTCGGCATAGACCTTACGGTCGGCCTCGTTGAGGAAAGGCAGGCTCGTCTCGAAGAAGACGTTGTTGAATTCGATGACGTTGGCAAACGACCTGAAGTTGGTCCGTAGCTCGTCAAAGTTGAACTGGTCGACGAAGGTCCGTTCAAAATCGTCGAAAGCCTCGCTGTCTTCGGGCTTGAGGTGGATCTCCGGAAGCTTCACGATCTGTTCGACCTCGCCGCTGCGCCAACGGTAGATCGACTGCTTGCCGTCGCCCACGACCATGCTCATGTGGCCCGCGGCGATGCCGTTGTGGAGTAAGGGCATCAGGTTCTGCCATTGCAGGACCGAGGTGTCCTGGAACTCATCGATGAAGACGTGCTTGAAACGGCTGCCCATGCGCTCGTAGATGAAAGGCACCGAGAAGTCGCCCAGGATCCGGTTGATGCGCTTGTTGAACTCCGAGATGGGCACCACCTGTTCTTCGCCGATGTAGTCCTCGATCTCGGCGATGAGCTTCGAACGCAGCACGTAGAGGCTGAGCTTGCTCTGTTGTGACTTGAAGAAATGATAGGCTCCTATGCCGCTGGCATAAGATCGCATATGGCGCAGGAAGGCCTTCTCGAAGGCAGCGTCGAGTTGGGGCTGGGGCGAGGTCCTGGGATACCAATGGTCCTCGCCTTTGATGATCTTCATCAGGGTGGGGGTGGGCACGGGATAGTCTTTCCGCTTCAGGCTCTTGAGGATGCTTAGGCAGGCGCTGCGCGACTTGCCGCTGAAGTCGTCGGGGGTGAGCTGGTTTTGGTTGATGAAGGCTTCAAACTCCTCCACAAATTGCTGGCAACGTTTCTCAAACGGATCAACCTTGCCGTTGATGAACTTCTGCGTGGCCTTGTAGCAGTCTTCCGAGGCGAAGGGATTGTCGTCCGTCTTCTGGAAGGCTTCTTCCTTGAAGAGCTTCTTGATGAACGCGTGGATTTCGTTTTGCACCTTGGGCGACTTCTCTTCGTTGAGCCTGTCTTCGGCAAAGTCCTTCACGATCGCGGTCAGATAGGGATGGTCGACCCCAATCTGTTCGCCGATGCGGTCGGTGATGTCGTCGGCCACCTCTTCCTCGTCGATGCTTACGTTGAATTGCGTTGGCAGTCCCAGGTCCTTGGCAAACGAACGGGCCAGCTTTTGGACGAAGGCATCGATGGTGCAGATATAGAAATTGCTATAATCATATATGATCTTTGTAAATAATATACGGGCATTGTCCTTGAGTTCGTCGCGGCTGATGCCGAGTTCGTCGATGAGGTTGGCCTCCATGTCGGTGGGGGTCTGTCCGCTGTTGATAATGTCGACGAGTTGCCTGACGATCTTGTCCTTCATCTCGTTGGCAGCCATGTTGGTGAAGGTGATGGCCAGGATATGGCTGTAATTGCCTATGGCCGCCTTATTCTTGAGGCAGAGCTTGAGGTATTCTTTGACGATGGTGTAGGTCTTGCCCGAACCGGCCGAGGCTTGCACCACCTTGAAGGTCTTATTCGGTTGGCTGGGCATCGTCGGTTTTGGGTGTTGTAGTGATTGTCGGCCGGTCGATCATGGGCCTGTTGGGGAGGTTGAAGTTGTTGGTATTGCGGCGGAAGAGGTCCTTGAAGTTGTCGAAGTTCTTGTTGTAGGAGATGCCGATGCCTTGGGTATAGGGGGCCATCTTGTAGTAGTTGTACTGGTAGTAGATGGTGTTGTAGTTCGATCGGTTGAACACCTGTCCGCTCCATCGTCCGTCCTTGGTGATCTTGTAGTCGATGTTGACGTCGCCCACGATGTTGGTGGAGTTGGAGGCGTAGCCGGTGGTGGGGATGACGACGCCGAAGTTGGTCTCGATGGTCAGGCGGTCGTCAAAGAGTTGTTTCTTCAGGGCGACGGTCATCTCTTCGCTGCTCATCTCGCTGCCGGGCTTGTAGTTGACGTTGATGTCGATGTCGTTGGTGATTTCCGAGATGATGTCGTTCAGCTGGTTGGTGATGATGCCGTAGTAACTGCTTCCGCTTCCGCCGTAGTTGAAGGTGTTGAACACCATGAGGTAGACGGCTTGGACGAGCATCTCCGACTGGTTGGTGGTGTCGACCACGTAGAACACGGCTTGCTGAAGGTCTTCCGAAGCGTTGGGTAAGCGTATTCCGAAGCTGATGTCGGGGTTCATGAGCTTGTTTTTCAGGCGGACCAGGCAGTCGACTTTGATGTTGCTGGAGCCAGTGCTGGTCGAGTCGGCCAGTCCCAGCGAGCTCAGCGCGGCTTTGGTCTGGTACACGCCGGTGGCGTTGATGGTGCCGTTGACGGGATCGCCGGTCCACGAGATGCTGCTTCCGGGCTCCAGTGAGAAGTTGCGTCGCAGCATGTTCTGGATGTTGAGCGAGAGGCTGCCCGACTTGATGACGTAGTCGCCGATGAGCGACATGGCGCTGTTGGAGGGCAGTCCCAGCTTGATGTCGCCCTCGCCTCGGGCTTCCATGGAACCAAGGCCGTTGGGCAAGGAGATCTTCACTTGGGCGTCGTTGTTGACGGAGAGGTCGAGGTCGATGCTGAACCCTTTCTTCTTCTGTTTCTTTTCCACCGCGGGCGTGGCGTTTTCCTCTTCTTCGATGACGGGCTGGCTGTGGTCGACGAAGGTGATGAACTCGTGCTGTTTCACACCCGAGGAGCCACCCAGGGGGATGGTCATCACGGTGCCCTTGCGGGTGACGGCCTTTACGGAGAGCTTGATGTCGTTGGTGGGCCCTTTGGCGGTGACGATGCCGCTGGCGATGGCGGTGCCGTAGAACGAGGGACTGAGGTTGGCGGTGGTGGCCATGGCCAGGAAGTTGTTGGGATACAACCTGATGTCCAGGGCCATCTCCTTGAGGTGCTTATGGCTGATGTGGCCTGCCACCAGGGCGCTGTTGCCCAGGGTGTCGACCAGATGGAAGTTGTTGAGGGTGATGAGTCCATCGGTCAGGGTGATGGTGGGCTCGAAGGTATAGAAGGTGTTGAGGAAGTCGACCTGGCAGCCGCCGTTGTGGATTTCGAGTTGGCCGAGGATGTCGGGCGCGTTGGCGGCGCCTTTCACGGTGGCGTGTCCCAGGATCTCGCCTTGCAGGCGGTGGGCGATGCCGTTGAGGAAAGGAGAGAGGGCTCCCATGTTGAGTCCGTCGAGGTCCACGGTGAAGTCGAGGTTGTCGTTCTTCCTCGCGGTGTAGTACGAGCCTTGCACGTCGAGCACCTTGTGTTGGTCGTTGACCAGACCCACGATGAGGTCGATGGAGCTCTCTTCGTTGTTCCATCGGCTGAGGATCTCGGCGTCACCGTACACCACGCCGTCGAGGCCGAAGTCCTTGACGCCCAGGTTGGCAAATAGGGTGGGGTTGTTCTTCAGGTTGTTGATGGTGGCATCGCCGTTGACGAGGCCGTCGATGCTGAAGCCGCTTCCACTCAGCAGGAAGCCCAGGGTGGCCAGGTTGAACTGTTCGAGGCTCACGGCCAGGGTGTCTTCGGCCTGCATGGGGGCAAAGCCGTCGACGAGGAGGCTCTGGTTTTCGCTGATGAGTTCAAGGTTCGAGATCTGTATCTTGTCGCCGTCGAAGACCACAAAGTTGTTCGGGTCGATGGTCCACAGCGAGTCGTTGAGCAGGATACTGGCCTGGCTGATGTTGACGCGTCCTCCAGTGAGCGAGGGGATGAACGAGGCGTGGATGTCGGCCTTGTTGTGGTCGACGACACTGACGTCATCCCAGCCGATGGTGGCCTTGACGCTGTCGTTCTGCAGGCGGAATGCCAGATTCAGCGCATCGAGGCTGATGCGCGTTGAGTCTTTCTCGGTGCTGTCGCGGAGAATCACCTGGTCTACGTTGAGTCGTAGGCTCGCGAGCATCCGGTTGCTGCGGTTCTTGCACTCGATGTTGTTGATCTTGATGTTGTTGACCTTGACGTATTTGGAGCGCAAGGTCATGTTCATCGACTTCGACTTGGTGGTGAAGGTGCCGTTGAGGGTAGTGTTCTTCGCGATGGTGATCGAAGGCATCAGCAACTTGGTGAGTGGCTTGGGATCCTTGATGTTCAGGTCGATGATGAAGTCCTGGTCGGCCGACTTGTTGCGCTGTTCGAACTGGGCCAGCTCCTCGGACCATTGCGGGAAGGTGACGTAGTAGTCGATGTATTGCTTGAAGGCGGTGCCCAGCGTGCTGAAGTCCATCAGGCCGGCCATCTCGAAGTCGAGGAAGTCGCAGTTGACCTTGATGCGTTTCTGCATCAGTTGGTCATTGATGATGGAGGCGTCGAACTGCCGCATCACCAGCTCGCTGTTGCTGTTGGCGAAAACCAGGTCCTTGATGTTGAGGGTGCCCTCGGCCTCGTTGAAGTTGTTGATGCTCTTCATGTCAGCTGTGATGGAGGCGCGCACCATCGCCACGCTGTCGTCTTTGATGAGGTTGAGGCGCCGCAGGTCGGCATGGTCGATGTCGGCCTTGAAGTCGCCGGCCAGGGCTTTGGGGTCGCTGAAGTCGAACCGTCCCTTAAAGTCTAGCCCGATCAGGGCATCGTCGACAACGACCTTGCCGTTGAAGCTCTGGTTGTGCAGGTTGCCGTTGAGCGAAATCTCTTCGATGTTGTTGCCCAGCAGTTCGACGTGGGTGGCCGCTCCGTCGATGTCGAGGTCCATGCCTCCATTGCGGTCCTGCCGCCCGATGACGTTGGCTTCGATGTTGAGGGTGCCGATGACCTTGGGGGCGTTGGCGAGGAGGCCGACGTTGAGCTGGCTGGCTTCCAGATAGCCTTCAAACACGTTGCTGTGTTGGTCGTTGACGTGCTTGTTGAGCGTCACGTTGACGTCGCCGATCTCCGAGGTGACCGCCAAGTCGGTCTTGAACTTGGCCATCGAGCCGTTGAAGTGGCCTTTGATGGTGCCGCGACCTAATGGATAGAGCGAAGAGGGGATGGGTAGCGGGCCGGTGGGGATGTAGAACGACGCGAGGTCGTTGATGTCGTATTCGAGCTTCTTGATGTTGAGCACCTGCATCTTGTTGTTCAGGTCCAGAGGCTGTATGCCGACGCTGCCTTCGAAATGGGTGTGTTGGCCGAGCTTGAGCTTGAGCTTGTCGACGGTGAAGTTCTTCACGGGACCTTTCATGAGACCCTCGAAGTGAAGCAGGTCGGGCATCCGGTAAAGCACCTCGGTGAAGGGCCCCAGGTCGCTGAGCATCACCGTGGTGGGGTAGATGATGTTGTCGAACCGCACCGAGTCGACGAAGCTGCTCATGGCGCTGAAGCTGTCGAACAGCATGTGGAGGTCCAGGTGCAGGTTGCTGTTTTGGGTGCGTAGCTGCAGGTCGTCGAGCAGGATGCCTTTTTGCGATACGTTGACTTGGGCGATCATGTCGTTGAGCCTGAATCCGCTGGCTTCCTGGGCGGCCAGATGGTGGATCACGGCGTTGATGGAGTCGCCCACGATCATCAGGTGCTCCATGTCGAGGTTGATGCTGTCGACGACTAGGTGGGAGTAGTCCATCAGCCCGTTGGCGGTCTTTTCGGGATTGTCCTTGTTCTGGTCCCACAGCTGGAAGTCGAGGTTGCGCAGCAGAATGCGGTCGACGGCGATGGTGGTGGCCTCGTCGCTCTTCTCTTTGTCGCCCGTGGCGAATGCGTCGACCAGGAACATGAAGTTCATGCGGGTCGAGTCTGCATAGGTGATGAGGTTGGCCTGGGCATCGTTGAGCTCCACGCGACCCACATGGATGTTGCCATGGATAATGTCTTCCATGATGGGCCTGACACGCAGCTCCTCCACCCCCAGCAGGGTGTTGCCCATGAGGTCCTTCACCAGGAAATGGTCGATGTGGATGGTGAAGTTGGGGGAGATGTACAGCCGTCCGATCCTGACGTCGGCTCCTGTTTTTTGGGAAAGATATCCGCCTGCGATTCTGATGGCAAACTTCTGAATGATAGGATCTTGGATGGCCACAAAGATGCTGGTGATGAACGAGAGGAACACCATTATCAGCGTCAGGATGCTATGGATAATCTTTTTTTTAATAATTTTGAGCCTCCAAATTGCAGTTCATGAACGAATATATTCTTGGCATCGAGTCTTCTTGCGACGACACCTCTGCCGCGGTTCTTCAAGGCACGCGCGTGCTTTCCAACGTCATTGCCAGCCAGAAGGTCCACGAGAAATACGGCGGTGTGGTCCCCGAACTCGCTTCCCGTGCGCACCAGCAAAATATCATACCCGTCATCGACACGGCCTTAAAGGATGCAAATATAGACAAAAAACAATTATCTGCAATCGCTTTTACACGAGGACCTGGACTTTTAGGCTCACTTTTGGTCGGAACCTCCTTTGCCAAGGCCTTTGCGCAGACCTTGGACATCCCCATGGTGGAGATCGACCACATGAACGCACACATCCTGGTGCATTTCGCCACCGATGCCACGCATACCGAGGTGCCCGACTTCCCGTTCCTCTGCCTGACGGTGTCGGGAGGCCATACCCAGATTGTGGTGGTGAAGGACTATTTCGACATGGAAGTCATCGGCAAGACTATCGACGACGCGGCAGGGGAGGCCTTCGACAAGACCGCCAAGATCCTCGGCCTGCCCTATCCCGGGGGACCGGTCATCGACAAGCTGGCCAAGATCGGCAATCCTGAGGCGTTCAGCTTCGCCAAGCCTCAGATCCCGGGACTGGATTATAGTTTCAGTGGGCTGAAAACCAGTATCTTATATACGGTTCGCGACAACCTCAAACTCAATCCCAACTTCATCGAGGAGCACAAGGAAGACCTCTGCGCTTCGGTGCAGAAGACCATCATCGACATCCTGATGAACAAATTGGTGAAAGCCAGCAAGCAGACGGGCATCAAAACGGTGGCCATCGCCGGCGGCGTGAGTGCCAACAGCGGCCTGCACGACGCCATGCTGGCCCTGGGCGAACAATATCACTGGAAGGTGTTCATCCCCCGGCTGAGCTATTCCACCGACAACGCCGCCATGGTGGCCGTGGCGGGCTACTTCAAGTATCTTAAAGGCGAGTTCGCCTCGCAAGACCTGACCCCATATGCCCGGCAAAGTTTGAAAGATTAAAATATAACAATAAAAATATGAAACGAATTAGTGTATTATTATTTATTTTTGCTCTTGCTTTTAGCGTGAGAGCCCAGGCCCCACAGCCTTATCTGGTGGCCGACTTTGCCGAGAAGGACCTGCCTGCCATGCTCGATCTCTGTCGTCAGAGTGGGATTGACGCCCTGGTAGTGCGTAACCCTTTTTCTACCTTCGGCCATTATGAATGGAACGGTACTTTTGCCCCGGAAGGCAACAAATCGGTGAAACGCATGGTGAAAACCGCCCAGGACCAAGGTGTCACCTTGGGGGTGATGGTCCAGGAGGAGGTCATCAGCACCAACGATGCCTATTTCGCCCCGAAGTACTTCGGCCAATACCAGCACTCCGAAGCCCTGACGCTGTTCGACGAGATGGGTGCCGACGACGTTGACATCGCCTTGCGACGCAACGACGCCGTCAAGAACCTCTCTTCGCTCAACCTGCTGCGCATCGACGATGAGCTTGTCAGCATCGGCACCATGGAGTTCGCCGGCGATCTGGTGCTGCTGCATCACTGCACCCGTGGGATGTATGGCACCCGTCGCGTCACCCACGGCACCAAAGCCAAGGTATATCGCATTTGGGACACCCCTGACCAGCAAGTGATTCCCACGGGCGAGTTGCGTGAGGCGGTGCGTCAGCAGCTGGCCGACCGTCTCGAAGCGGTGGGCATCACCCTGGCGATCCAAAAAGGCGATCCGGGACAGGAGTTCCTCGACGAGTCGATTCGCGTGCGTCAGGTGGAACGCTGGGAGAGCGAAGGCGTGGGCAACACCATCGGCTGGTTCGTCATCCGTGCCGCCGACAAACACCGTGCTGCCACCACCGTCGACGACGTGCAGTGGATGCTCTCCAAAGCTGCGGCCTACAACGCCGGCTATGGCCTGTTGATCGACCCCAAGGCGATGAAACACCCGGGAGCGCTCTCCGACCTGCTTGCCGTGATACGCCAATGGAACACCTTAACCCGTGATGGCGCCTTCACCGCCGCCCATCAGGAGGCGATGAAAGACCCTTACCTCGACTGGAATCTCGAACAACGTTCCGAAGATAGCTTCCTGCTCTATCCCTTACACTTCTCGCGGCGTTTCCAATGCGACCTGCAACCCGTCGATACGGGACTCCTGCAAAGTGAGACCTGGAACTGGAACGCCGAAGAGGAAGGCCCCTTTGGCCTGCGTCTGCAAGTCGAAGGCGAAGTGGATGTCATCAACCCGATGGTCAACACCTCAAGGGGGTTGATGATGCTGGCCTGCACCGTCAAGCCGGGACAGAAGCTGGCGTTTGACTTCAAGGACACCGCCTGGCTGTTGGATGCCAACGGCAACAAGCTGGAGACCGTCGCCGTCGAGGGATTGCCCGAACTCGCCAAAGGCGACAACGAAGTCAACTTCTTCTGTGAGGTGGATCCCGAAATCGAAAAACGACCCGTGGTGAAACTCCGTTACATCACCCGCGATCCGGCTCTGGTCATCCATCCCCATAAATGAGGAGTCTCTGGTTTTTAATACCTAATTAATTAGGAGAAGAAAGATTCCTGGAACGGCGTATTTTTGCGATCAAAAAAAAGACTGTCATGATTTCTCTTGATCAACTGAAGATAGGCCAGACCGCCCGCATCAAAGCTGTGGGCGGCGAAGGCGCGCGCCGTCAGCATTTCCTCGACATGGGCGTCATCCCTGACGCGGTCGTCAAACTGGTGAAATACGCCCCCCTCGGCGACCCGATGGAGGTGCTCCTCCACGGCTATGCCCTTACCCTCCGCAAAGCCGATGCCACCCTCATCGAGGTGGAGACGGGAGTGGAGGAGGAGCCGGCTGACTTCCTCAATGCCGACCGCCTCTATATCAGCACCCTTCATGACCACAACGCCCACCCGGGCTTGGGCGAGGAGGGTATCTACCACGACAAGACCCACGAAAGCCCGCTGCCAAAAGGTACTCAGCTGACCTTTGCATTGGCGGGTCAGCAGAACTGCGGCAAGACCACGCTGTTCAACCAACTCACCGGTGCCAACCAGCATGTGGGCAACTTCCCCGGCGTCACCGTGGATCGGAAAGACGGGGTCATCAAAGGCCATCCCGAGACTTCGGTCACCGACCTCCCGGGCATCTACTCGCTGTCGCCCTACACCGCCGAGGAGATGGTGTCGCGACAGTTCATCCTCCAGGAGAAGCCCAAGGCCATTATCAACATTGTGGATGCCAACAACATCGAGCGCAATCTCTACCTGACCATGCAGCTCATGGAACTCGGTGTGCCTATGGTGTTGGCACTCAATATGATGGATGAGGTGCGCAACAACGGGGGTACCATCCTGCTGAACGAGATGGAACGCATCTTGGGCCTTCCCGTGGTGGCCATCTCGGCTTCCAAGAACGAAGGTATCTCCGAATTGGTGGACCACGCCATCCATATCGCCCAGTACCAAGAGGCACCCGTGCGTCAGGATTTCTGCGACAAGGACGACCACGGTGGCGCCGTACACCGCTGCCTGCACAGCATCATGCACCTCATCGAGGACCACGCCCAGCGTGCCGAGATCCCAGTGCGCTTCGCCGCCTCCAAGCTCATCGAAGGCGACGTGACGGTGCTTGAGGCGCTGAAGCTGTCGCAGAACGAGAAGGAAACCCTCGAGCATCTCATCGTTCAGATGGAGGAGGAGCGAGGCCTCGACCGTGCCGCGGCGATGGCCGAGATGCGTTTCGCCTTCATCAAACGCCTCTGCCAGCAGACGGTGGTGAAACCCAAGGAAAGCAAGGAATACCGCCGCAGCCGCCGCCTCGACAAGATCCTCACAGGCAAGTGGACCGCCATCCCGATCTTCATCCTGGTGATGGTGGCCATCATCTACCTCTCCATCGATGCCTTGGGCGCACCCTTGCAGGAGTGGCTCGACCAGGGCATCGGATGGCTCGCCGGTGTGTGCGGTGACGCCCTTGCCCGCTGGAACGTCAATCCGGCCGTGCAGTCGCTGGTGGTCGACGGCATCTTCGGTGGCGTCGGCAGCGTGTTGAGCTTCGTACCTATTATCATCTTGCTGTTTTTCTTCCTCAGCCTGTTGGAGGACAGCGGCTATATGGCCCGCGTGGCTTTCGTGAGCGACAGCTTCCTGCGTAAGTTGGGCCTCACCGGCCACAGCATCGTGCCCATGCTCATCGGCTTCGGCTGCACCGTGCCTGCTGTGATGGCCACCCGCACCCTGCATTCCACCCACGACCGCTGGCGCACCGTGCTGCTCACGCCTTTCATGAGCTGTTCGGCCAAGATCCCGATCTATGGCTTCTTCACTAGCGTGTTCTTCCCTGGACGCGGGGGAGTGGTGCTCATCTGCCTCTATCTGTTGGGCGTCGTCGTGGGCATCGTCACCGCGCTGGTCACCAAATGGGTAGGTCGTAAAGTCGACGTGGCGCCTTTTGTGATGGAGCTGCCCAACTACCGCCTGCCGAGCGCCAAGAACGTCGCCCATCTGCTGTGGGACAAGACCAAGGACTTCGTGCAGCGCGCTTTCACGGTGATCTTTATCGCCACCTTGGTGATCTGGTTCCTCCAGACCTTCGACTTCCACTTCCAGATGGTGGAGAACGGCGAAGGCAGCATGCTGGCCAGCGTAGCCGGATGGATCGCCCCTGTGTTCCGCCCCATCGGACTGGGCAACTGGCAGATTGTTACGGCTTTGATCAGTGGCTTCATGGCCAAGGAGAGCGTGGTGGCCACCCTCGAGGTGCTGAATGCCATGCCCTTGTTCACCGTGGTCACCTCGATTTCGATGCTGGTGTTCTGCCTGCTGTATACCCCCTGTGTGGCCGCCATGGCCTCAGTGCGCCGCGAGCTGGGCACCAAGTGGATGCTGTTCATCATCGCATTCCAATGTGTGGTGGCATGGCTCGTCGCTTGGGTGGCTTATCTCATTGCTAGTGCTGTCATCGCATGAATTTTGCGTCCTACATAGTGGTTCTAGTAGTGCTAGCGCTGGTGGCTCTGGCTGTTATTGCCTTGCGCAAAGGCCGGCGCTCCTGCTGTGACGGAAAGCCACAAAAGAAAGGCTGTTCGGGTTGTTCGCTGGATTGCCCGTTTAGAAGATAACCTCTATAAAGCTTTGAGGGGTACCTCAACGGCACTAAGAAACTCCCTTTGGTCGTTTCTAAGGTGCCTTTTGAGGTACCCCTCAAGCTTACAAAAGCTTAAGAAGCTTGTTTCGGAGCGTTCTTGAGGATATCGCAGAGGAAATCCCAAAACATCTGGGCGGTCTTGATCTCGAGACGCTCGTCAGGGCTGTGGACGCCGCGGAGGGTGGGACCGAAGCTGATCATGTCCATGCCCTTGATCTTGTCGCCGATGAGGCCGCATTCCAGTCCGGCGTGGATGGCGCGCACCTTCGGGTCTTTGCCGAAGCGTTTCTTGTAGACTTTCACGGCGATGTCGCAGATCTTCGACTTGGGGTTGGGTGTCCAGCCCGGGTAGCCGTCGGTGTGTTCCACATCGGCGCCGGCCAGGTTGAAGACGGCCTCCACCATGTTGGCGACGTTCTCCTTGGCGGAGTCGATGGAGCTGCGCTGCGAGGTCTGGATGAAGAAGTAGCCTTCCTTTTTCTTGCAGGAGGCCAGGTTGGTCGAGGTCTCCACGAAGTTCGGGATGGTCTGCGACCATTCGATGACGCCGTGCGGGCAGGCATAGAGGGCGTTGAGCAGCTCGAACTGCGACACCTCGTCGATGACCACGTCGGGTTGGATCTCAGCCTTTTCGACCACCACGGTGATGCCTGGGTCGGCCACCTGGTATTCTTTCTTGAAGTTGGCTTCCATCTCCTTGCAGAACTTCTCGAAGGCTTCGCAGCACTCGTTGGGCAGGTAGGCCACGGCGGTAGCTTCGCGGGCGATTGCGTTGCGCAGGTTGCCGCCTTGGAAGTCGTAGAGGGCGAGGTCGTAACGGCCGGTGGCGTCCCAGAGGATGCGGGTCAGCAGCTTGTTGGCGTTGGCCAGGTTCTTGTTGATGTCGTCGCCGCTGTGGCCGCCTTTGAGGCCTTTCACGGTGACGCGGTAGGCGGTGGCTTCTTCCGGAGCGGGTTCCAGCTCGTACCACATCTTCACGATGGTGTCCATGCCGCCGGCGCAGCCGATGAAGATCTCGCCTTCGTCTTCCGAGTCGAGGTTGAGGAGGATGCGGCTCTTCATGTGTTTGGGGTCGAGGGCCATGGCGCCGGTGAGGCCGGTCTCCTCGTCGACGGTGAAGATGCACTCCAGCGGACCGTGTTTCACTTTCGGGTCGGCAATCACGGCCAGGGCCGCGGCGACGCCGATGCCGTCGTCAGCGCCGAGGGTGGTGCCGTTGGCGTGCAGCCATTCGCCTTTGATGACGGCCTCGATGGGGTCTTTCTCAAAGTCGTGGACCTTGTCGCCGTTCTTCTCGCACACCATGTCCATGTGGGCCTGGAGGGCGATCATCTTGCGGTCTTCCATGCCTTTGGTGGCCGGCACGGTCATGATGATGTTGCCGCATTTCTCTTTCACATATTTCACTTTATGGTCTTTGGCCCATTTTTCAAGGTATTCGACCATTTTGGCTTCTTTCTTGGAGGGACGCGGCACACCGAGGATGCCTTTGAATTCCTTCCACATGCCCGCCGGGGCGAGTTTTAAGATGCTTTCGTTCATTTGTTTTATGATTTAGTTGTTATGTTGTTCGGTTGGTCGGAAGCTCCGCGATATAACCCCTGAGGCGCTGCATAACTCCCTTCGGTCGTTACGAAGGCGCCTCAGAGGTTATACCGCTTCGCTTCCTCGCAAAAGCGAAATGGTTTCTAAGGGGTTATCAGATTTGAATACTGCGTTGCCGGCCACCAAGATGTCAGCGCCAGCCTCGTAAAGGGCGGCAGCGTTCTGGAGGTTCACTCCGCCATCCACTTCAATTAAAGTCGATAAGCCTTGGTCTTCGATCATGGCTTTCAGCCTTCGGATCTTGCCGAAGGTGCGTTCGATGAATTGTTGTCCGCCGAAGCCGGGGTTGACGCTCATCAGCAACACCAGGTCGAGGTCGCCGACGATGTCTTCCAGTACGGCCACGGGGGTATGTGGGTTCAGTACCACGCCGGCCTTCACGCCGAGGGCTTTCAGCTGTTGCACGGCACGATGGATATGGGTGCTGGCCTCATAGTGGAAGGTGATGATGTCGGCACCGGCCTTCACGAAAGGCTCGAAATACTTCTCGGGTTCTACGATCATCAGGTGCACATCCAGGGGCTTCTCGGCCAGTTGGCTGATGGCTTTCACCACGGGGATGCCAAACGAGATGTTAGGCACGAAGCGGCCGTCCATCACATCGCAGTGGAACCAGTCGGCCTCGCTGCGATTGACCATGTCGATATCCCTGCCTAGATTCAGGAAGTCGGCTGAGAGCAGGGAAGGGGCGAGCATTTTCATAATTGAAATGGTTTAAGTTTTGCAAATATAAGCATTCTTGGATAAAGGAATAGTTAAATAATTGAATTATTTTTTGTTTATAGAATGGTTTTATATTATTGAGGTTCAAGACGTTATTAAAATATGAAAATAATTAATTATAAATAAGGCAATAATAGAAATATTTGTATTATTTTTGCCGTTGAAAAGGTTGATAAAGAATAAAACAACTAGAAAAAACTAATCATGAATACTGTCAGAATCAAAAAAAGGAGTTATCTTCGCAGCATCAATCCGGCAATTCAGATGAATATGGAATTTTATGCTCCGACAACCAGGGAAGAGGCTCATCGTCGTATCGAGGAGGCGGAGCGTGATATTGCAGAGGGGAAAGTGGTGCCACATGAAGAAGTAATGAGGCAGGCTTGGGAATTGCTTAAGAAGTATGGTTGTTGATTGGCGTGAAAAGGCTCAACAGCATTGGATTGAGCAGTTGGAATATTGTGCCCGCACTTTTGGTGAGCCAACGGCATCAGTTTTTATTAAGAGTACTGATGCAAAGATTGAAAGAATCTGCAAGTTTCCGGAATCGGGAACCAGAGAGTCTTTGTTGATTGACAAAGAGATGGTTTATCGGTATGTGCTTGTCCAGAAACGAGTGAAGCTCATATACCGATATGATGAGGAACAGCAGACCGTCTATATTGAGGATGTGTGGAATACCAAAATGCTGCCGGAGAATCTTGTGGATGGGATGAAATAATACCAAAATCTTGTTTCTTTTACAAAGGTTTCTTATTTTTGCGGTGAACAAAACAATATCAACTATGAAAAAACAATACAAGGTTATAATTGCCATAATGCTAATGGTGACGGTAATCATGACCGCATGTGTTCCAGAAAATGATCCGAACAACAATGGGAATGATAACGGTGGCGGCAATAACAGTGGGGGCAACGGCACTTTCAACGGCCATGAGTATGTTGACCTCGGCTTGCCAAGTGGCACCTTGTGGGCTACATGTAATGTGGGAGCCAACACTCCTGAAGAATATGGCGATTATTTTGCCTGGGGCGAGACTCAACCAAAAGATTATTATTTTTGGAGTAATTACAAATATAGCGATGAAATAGAATATTATGGACTTATTAAATATTGTAACGATCCTGGATACGGTTATGACCTCTTTACAGACACCTTAATCGTCTTACAACCAGATGATGATGCCGCTTTTGATAACTGGGGTAGCGATTGGTGTACGCCAACTCCTGATCAGTGGATGGAACTAATTAACAATACCGAAGAACGGTGGGATAATGGAGTACTTTGTTTCGTTGCGAGTAACGGCAATAGTATTATTTTGCCAGCGGCTGGTTTTTACAAGGAAGACAGAGTCATGGACGCTGGCCGTTGGGTTCATTACTGGTCGAATTCGCTCCGTGTTGAAGTTCCAGCCGATGCGCTTTATTTTGTTTATGGAACATATGGGTCGGGATGGCAATATGAGATTAGCTACTCGTCTCGATGCTTTGGTTGTCCTGTTCGCCCAGTATGTGTTTCAAAATAAGCTCAACCTATTGTAACTAAAAAAGCCCCCCGGTGACGGGGGGCTTTTTTAAAAAACCAAAGATTTTAACCGAGATAACTCTTAAGGATCTTGCTTCTGCTCGTGTGTTTCAACCTACGAATAGCCTTTTCCTTAATCTGACGCACACGTTCACGCGTCAAGTCAAACTTTTCACCGATCTCCTCGAGGGTCATCGGGTGGCTGCCGTTGAGTCCGAAGTAAAGTCGGACTACATCGGCCTCACGCGGTGTCAGCGTGGAGATGGCTCGGTCAATTTCCTTGCGTAACGACTCGTACAGAAGCTCTGTCTCCGGGGTGGGCGCCTCTTCGCTTTTCAAGACGTCGTACATGGTGTTGTCCTCGTCCTGGATCAGCGGGGCGTCCATCGAGATGTGACGTCCGGCGTTCTTCATCGACTCTTTCACCTCTGCCTCCGTGATCTCCAGGACCTCGGCAATCTCCTCTGCATTGGGTTCACGCTCATACTCTTGCTCCAGCTTGGCGTAAGCTTTGTTGATTTTGTTGATGGAACCGATTTTGTTCAGAGGAAGACGGACAATACGCGATTGTTCGGCCAAAGCCTGCAGAATGGATTGGCGAATCCACCACACGGCATACGAGATGAATTTGAAACCTCTGGTCTCGTCGAAACGTTGTGCGGCTTTTATCAGCCCCAGGTTACCTTCGTTGATTAAGTCGGGAAGACTAAGGCCCTGGTTCTGATACTGTTTTGATACGGAGACGACGAAGCGCAGGTTGGCTTTGGTAAGCTTCTCCAATGCCACTTTGTCGCCTTGCTTGATACGTTGCGCCAACTCCACCTCTTCTTCGGCGGAAATCAGTTCAACCTTACCAATCTCTTGCAGGTACTTGTCGAGAGACGCGGTCTCACGGTTCGTGACCTGCTTCGTAATCTTTAACTGCCTCATTTATAAAATTTTGGTTAACCAAAAAAATTAGTTCTTGTGGTTGTTGCCACCGTTACCGTTGCCGTGGCCGTGACCGCCGTGGCCGCCGCCACGATTGCCTCCGCGGTTCCCGCCATTGCCATGGCCGCCGCCTTCGCCCTTGTTAGGACGGGGACCGTTGCCGCCTTTCTTCTCCACATAGCCTTCCGGCTTGGGGAGGAGCTCCCTGCGGGAGAGTCGGAGCTTGCCGGTCTTGGTGTCGATCTCAATCAACTTGACGTCGATCTCGTCGCCTTCCTTCAAGCCGGTTTGTTCCATGGTCTCGAAACGCTCCCAGGCGATCTCCGAGATGTGCAGCAGGCCGTCCTTGTTGGGCAGGATCTCCACAAAGGCGCCGAAGGCCATGATGGAGACGATCTTGCCGTGGTAGACTTCACCCACCTCAGGCACAGCGACGATGGCTTTGATCTTGGCCTTGCAGGCTTCGATGTCGGCCTTGTTCTGCGAAGCGATCTCCACGATGCCCTTCTCTTCGTCCTCGGTGATGGTGATGACGGTGTTCGTGACCTTCTGGAGTTCTTGGATGACCTTGCCACCGGGGCCGATGACGGCGCCGATGAAGTCTTTCGGGATGAACATCTTCTCGATGCGAGGAACGATCTCCTTGTAGTCGGCACGGGGCTCGCTGATGGTCTTGGCCATCTCGTCGAGGATGTGCAGGCGGCCTTGACGGGCCTGTTCGAGGGCTTCGGTGAGGACCTCGTAGCTGAGGCCGTCGACCTTGATGTCCATCTGGCAGGCGGTGATGCCGTCGCGAGTGCCGGTGACCTTGAAGTCCATGTCGCCGAGGTGGTCCTCATCGCCGAGGATGTCGGTCAGGATGGCGTATTTGCCGGTCTCGCTGTCTGAGATCATGCCCATGGCCACGCCGGCCACGGGCTTGCGCATCGGCACGCCGGCGTCCATCAGGGCCATGCAGCCACCGCACACGGAGGCCATGGAGGAGGAGCCGTTCGATTCGAGGATGTCGCTCACGATACGGACCGTGTAAGGCATGGTCTCGTCGTGGGGCACCATGGATTTCAGTGCTCTTTCAGCCAGGTTGCCGTGACCGATCTCACGACGGCTGGTGCTGCGGGCGGCTTTGGCCTCGCCGGTGGCGAAGCCGGGGAAGTTGTAGTGCAGGGTGAAGTTCTTGGTGCCTTCCACCACGGCGCCGTCGATGGTCTGCTCGTCGAGCTTGGTGCCGAGGGTGACGGTCACCAAAGCCTGGGTCTCGCCGCGGGTGAACACGGCCGAGCCGTGGGCTGAGGGCAGGATGTCGACTTCGGTCCATATGGGACGCACCTGGTTGAGTTGACGGCCGTCGAGGCGGACGCGCTTGTCGAGCACGGCGTTGCGCACGGCGGAACGTTGCACGTCGTGGAAATAGCGAGCGGCCAGAGGCTTCACGGTCTCGAGCTCTTCTTCGGTGTATTTTTCAAGGTATTTGTCGAGGATGCCGTTGAACGTGTCCTCGCGGAGGTGCTTGTCGGCGCAGCCCGACAGGGCGAAGTCGTAGCAAGCCTGGTAGCAGTTTTCCTGCACTTCGGCGCGGAGGGTCTCGTCGTTGACCTCGTGGCAGTATTCCCGTTTGGCCTTGCCGACCTTCTCCATGAGTTCGATCTGGGCCTGGCATTGGATCTTGATGGCCTCGTGGGCGGCTTTCAGGGCGCCGAGCATCTCCTCTTCGGAGACCTCCTTGCATTCGCCTTCCACCATGCAGATGTCCTGCATCGAGGCGGCCACCATCAGCTCGAGGCGGGCTTGTTCCTGCTGCTCGAAGGTGGGGTTGATGACGTATTCGTCACCGATGAGGGCGACGCGGCACTCCGAGATGGGGCCGTGGAACGGGATGTCGGACACGCTGATGGCGGCGGAGGCGGCCAGGGCGGCGAGGGCATCGGGAGCCACGTTCTTCTCGGCGGAGAGCAGGTTCACCTGCACGATGGTCTCGGCATGATAGTCATCCGGGAACAAGGGGCGCAGGGCGCGGTCGATCAGGCGGGAGATGAGCACCTCGTAGTCGGAGGGCTTGGCTTCGCGCTTGAAGAAGCCACCGGGGAACTTGCCGGCGGCGTAGTATTTTTCACGGTAGTCGACTGACAGCGGGAAGAAGTCCGTTTCCGGGGCGACTTCAGTGGCTGAGCAGACGGTGGCAAGGAGGACGGTGTCGCCGCTGCGGAGCAGGGCAGAACCGTCGGCCTGCTTGGCATAACGGCCGGTGTTGATGCTGATTTCCTGACCGTTAGGCATCTTTATGATTTGAGTAATTCCTTCTGGACCCATAATTTCTTGACGTTTTTGATGTGGACTTTTTAAATAGCAAAAGAAAGGCAATAGGGTCTATTGCCTTTCTTGAATCCGCTTAGGCAGCGTGAAAGCGTTTTACTTTCTGATGCCCAATTCCTTGATGATGGCGCGGTATCTTTCGATGTCAGTTCTCTTTAAATAATCGAGAAGTTTTCTTCTCTTACCTACTAAACGAACCAACGCGCGCTTGGCCGCCACATCCTTGTGATGCTCTTTTGTTTGTTCAGTCAAATGCTTGATTCTGTAGGTGAACAAAGCAATCTGACCTTCTGCTGAACCAGTATCGGCAGCGCTCTTGCCGTATTGGCTGAAAATC
>CAJOIH010000010.1 GCA_905234455.1 uncultured Bacteroidales bacterium
TCCGCTATGATTTTCACAAATCTCTCTTTACCTTGTCTTGCTTTCTTTCATTGTGCTGGCCTCAAGCTTTCAAAGAACCTTCGTTCGCGGCCCCCTTTTCCTCAGGGGCGAAAACGGCTGCAAAGGTACAACCTTTTTTCTTTCTCGCAAGCTTTTTTTGAACTTTTTTTTAAAAAATTTTAGAGCGTTTGGTCAACTATCTCAGAATCAACGGCATTCTTCTTCACCGAAGCCAGACCGTTGAGCATGTTCTTCTCATTGGCATACATCTGGCTGGAGCCGATGATCTGTCCATTGGTGGCTTTCAGGTTGAAGAACGGCTTGCCGTTGGAGGCGACCTTCTTGTCGAAACGGGCCTCGACCTGGCTGTTCTTCTTCACCGACTCGATGCCGTTCATGCAGGCGGCCTTGGTGGTGTAACCTTCACTGGTCAGGATGACTTGACCGTTGGTGGCCTTCAGGTTGAACTGAAATTCACCATTCTTTCTGGTGGTAATGACAAATTTTCCCATAATACTAGTTTTTTAAGTGATTAATAATTAAGAAGGTGTTAAATCATGTTTTCAATGGTCCAAACGAAAGCCCTCAAACCCAGATCGGGCGACTTCTCATCGCGGGCACGCAAATCACGCAACACGCCCTCCACCCTGTCGTCGTCCATCACCGAGATGATGGCGTTGTTCAAGGTGGGCCAGGCATGGGTGCCCTGATGGGGCTCGCCCGTCACGCTGCCGTGACCCTTGATCTCGTCCCACTCAGTATATCCCTGAACCCCATTCTGGTTCAAGAGGGCGGCAATCTCGTCGTAATAGGCTTGGTTGTAAGTGATCAATATCGCTTTCATGGCTATCTGATGTTTTCTGTCTTGGTGAGTGCCTCCTCGGCTTTACGCTGCTTGCGACGCACGACACGGGTCTCCAACGAGCAATACAACGCAGGTATTAATAATAAGGTGATCAGGGTCGATATGGTGAGACCCCAGGCGACGGTGACACCTAACGAGTTCCACATCTCAGCGCCTTCGCCCCTACCCACCGCCAAGGGGATCATACCCAACACCGTGGTCAGGGTGGTCATCAGGATGGGACGCAGACGCGAACGGGCCGCCCTGATAGTGGCTTCCTTCACGTCCACACCACGTTCCTCCAACAAGGTGGTGTAGTCGATGAGCACGATGCCGTTCTTCACGACGATACCCATCAGGATGAGGATGCCCACGAAGGCCATCGCACCCAAGGCAGCGTTGTTGACCCACAGGCCCAACAGTACGCCGGTGAAGGTGAATGGCACGGAGAACATGATGACGAAAGGCTTCATCAGGTTCTCGAACTGCGAGGCCATCACGATGTACACCAGGATAATAATAAGGATCAAGAGGGTCAGCAGGTCGCCGAACATCTCCTGCTGGGTCTCGTAGTCGCCGGCGATCTTGGTCATGATCTCGGCGGGAATCTCGGTCTCGGCGATGACTTCTTCGCACATCTTGACCACGTCGCTCAACACCTGGCCCTTGCCCACCACGGCGGTGACGCTGACCATGCGCTCACGGTCCTTGCGCTGGATGCTGGGCGGGGTCAAAGTCTCGACCACCTCACCCAAGTCGCCTACCCTGACAGCCTGTCCGTAGCTGTTGTAGACCTTGATGTTCTCGATGTCCTCGATGCTCTTGCGGAACTCGGGGGCGTAACGCACGCGGATGTCGTACTCTTCGCCGTCCTCACGGTAATAGGAACCCACCAGGCCGTTGATGCGGTCTTTCACATAGGTGGCCGCCGTGCTGCTGTTCAAGCCGTTCAAGGCCAGCTTCTCACGGTCGAAGTCGATCTGGTACTCAGGCGTGTAGGCATCGCGGCCCACGATGACTTGCAGGATGCCGCGGTCGCGGAGTTTCTGGGCGATGTCGTTGGCCACCCGGTCGGTGGTGCCGAAGTCATAGCCGTAGACCTCGACCTGGACGGTACTCATGCCGCCCATACCACCACCGCCTTCGTTGACGTTGGCTTTCTTGATCTCAGGCATGGCATTGAGTTTGGCACGGATCTCGTCGGCCACATCGCTGGTCTTGCGCAACCCGGCCTTGCGACGCTCGGTCTTGGTGCCCAAACGCAGATTGAACGAGATGATGTGGGTGCCGTTGCTTCGCATCGAGGCGAAAGCATTGTCGGAATCGGCCTGGCCGAAGCTGTAGTTGCAGATCTTCACCTCGGGAATCTGCATGAAGTCGTCGGCAAGGCTCTTGGCGAAGGCTCCGGTGACGTCCTGTCCCGTACCCGTGGGAAGTTCGATATTAATACTCAGTCGGCCTTCATCCTGTTTGGGCATCATCTCGGTCTTCAGCGTGGGTGCCAACAGCACCACCGAAAGGACAAACAAGACCAACATACCGAAGATGATCACCTTACGATGGTCCAGGCACCATTTGATCAGGCGTGCGTAGCCGTTGCTGATGGCATCGAGGGCCTTGTTGATGGGCCGGAAGATGGCCTTGTGGAAGTTGCTTTGGTGAGGGTTCATCACCAGCATACGGGAGCACATCATCGGCACCAAGGTGAGCGCGCCGACGGTGGAGACCACCATGATGATGGAGACGATCCAGCCGAGCTGCTTGAACATAACACCGGTGGTGCCCTTGATCATCGTCAGGGGCAGGAACACCGCCAGCATCGTCAAGGTGGATGCGATGACGGAGAGCTGCACCTCCTGAGTGGCGTGCACCGCCGCCTCCTTGGGCTTGGAACCACGTTCGATATGGGTGGTGATGTTCTCCAACACCACGATGGCGTCGTCGACCACCATGCCGATGGCGATGGTGAGTGACGACATGGAGATGATATTCAGGGTGTTACCCGTGGCAAACAGGTAGATCAACGAAGCCAGCAAGGAGATCGGGATGGCAAGCACGATGATGAAGGTGGCGCGCCAGCGACCGAGGAAGATGAACACCACGAGCATCACCAGGACGAAGGTGATGAGGATGGTGTCGCGCAGGCTGTTGATGGTGTTTTGGATCATGGTGGAGCCATCGACGATGATGTTCAGCTTGACATCGGAGGGCAAGGTGGGCTCGATCTTCTCCAGCTGTTTCTTGATGCCCTTGATGACGTTCACTGCGTTGGCGTCAGTCTGTTTCTGGATGACGATGGTGGCACCTTGGCGGCCGTTGCTGTACGACTCCTGGATGCGTTCCTCGGAGCCGTCGACCACGGTGGCCACGTCGCGCAGGTAGATGGGCGCGTTGTTGCGGGTGCCCACGATGACGCCTTCCATCTCGGCGGCGGAGGTGAACTCCTTCTGGATACGCAGGCTGTAGCTGTTCGACCCGATGTCGATATAACCGGCCGGCACGTTGCGGTTCTCAGTGGCCAGGGTGCTGGAGATGCTCTCCAACGTGAGGTTGTAGGCCTCCAGCTTGTTCGGGTCGACATACACTTGGATCTCACGCTTGGGGGCGCCGTTGGCCGAGACGGTACCCACGCCACTCACACGGGCCAAGGGGGTGGTCACACGGTCCTCGATGATCTTGTCGAGGGCAGGCAGGCTCTCCTCGGCAGTGACGCTGAGGAGCATGATGGGCATGTCCTCGGCGTTGAACTTGAACAGCACGGGGTTGGTGGCCCCGTCGGGCAAGTAGTTGCGCACCATGTCGATCTTGTCGCGCACGTTGTTGGTGGCGGTCTCGATGTCGATGCCGCTCTCGAACTCGAGCGACAGCACCGAGGTGTTCTCACGCGAGGTGGACGAGAGGTGTTTCAGGTCGGGGACGGCGTTGAGGGTATTCTCCAAGGTCTTGGTGATGTTGGTCTCGATATCGGCGGCACTGGCTCCCGGATAGGAAGTCATCACCATGATGAAGTTGGTCTCCATATTGGGCAACTGGTTGATGGAGAGGTTCATCAGGGAGAAGATGCCGAAGATGGCGATGGCCACAAAGACCAACGCTGTGGTTACCGGGTTATTGACAGCTGTTCGTTGTAGGCTCATGTCATTTCACATTTACTGTAACACCATTCTTGAGGCGGGCTTGGCCTTCAGTGACGATCTTGTCGCCTTCGTTGATGCCGGAGACGATCTCGTAGCGATTGCCGAGACGGCGACCCAGTTCCACCTTGGTATAGGTGACCGTGGAGTCGTCGTTGAGCACGTAGATGAAATGCTCCCCCGAGCCTTGCTGTTTGACCACGGCCACGTCGGGGACCACCACGTGATGGTTGACGCCGAAAGTGGCAGTCACACGGGCGAACATGCCGGGACGCAGGCGCTGGTCGGTATTTTGGGCCACCACCTCCACGGGGAAGGTATGGGTAGTGGCGCTGACGGTGGGATAGATCAGGTTGACCTTGCCTTTGAAGACCTCACCGGGATAGGACTCCACCTCGATGTCGAACTCCATGCCCTGGTGCACCTGGGTGAAATAGCTCTCCGAGATGTTGATAAGCATCTTCACGGGGGTGATCTGCTGCACCACGAAGATGGGCTGGGTCATGCTGTACATGTCGCCCTGGTCGTAGTTGCGGGCAGTGACCACTCCGTTGATGGGGCTACGCAGGTAGGTGTTTTCCAACAGGTTGTTATAGGTCTTCTTGGTGATCTCGAGCGAGAGCTTGGCCAGGTCGTAGTCGGCCTGCGACACCGCGCCGATCTTATAAAGCTCCGTGAGACGACCCAGCTCAGTGGAGTCGTTGACGTATTGCATCCTCGTCTTGGCCAGGTTGACGTCGTCCATCTTGGCCAGCAGTTGTCCCTTGCGCACCTTGTTGCCGACCTCGGCGTTGATGCTCACGATGCGTCCCGCCGACTGCGACACGATGTTGTTGGTGGCATAAGGCTCAATGTTGGAGGTGAAGGTGTTGCTGACGTCCACATCCTCGGCAGTGGCGGTGACCACGCTGACCACCGGCACGGCAGCCTGGGGATTGGCGACCTTGGTGTCTTCTTTCTTGTTGCCACAGGCCGTCATCAAGACGACGGCCATGGCGGTGATTAATATTCTATTGTATTTCATATTAATATATATTATTCTTTTCCTATTAATTCATCTAGCGAAGCCTTGGCCACCATGAAGCTATAGATGGCCTGGGCTTGGGTGAGCTGGGCCTGCATCAACGCCAGCTGGGCGTCGTTGAGTTCCACGAGGGTGGCCTTCCCCACTTCGTACATCTTCTCCGAGATCTCGTAGCTCTTCTGGGCGATCCCGACGGTGGAGTTGGCTGCGGTGTAGTTTTTCACGCAAAGCGCGATCTGGTCGTTGTAGTTGCGGATGGCGAGGCGGATCTGGCGTTCGGTATCCTGCCGTTGAACGTCGAGCATGTCCTTGGTGATCTTGCTTTGCTTGATGTTATAGTGTTTCTGGAAGCCGTCGAACACGGGGATGCTGAGGCTGAGGGCGGCGTTCGACGAGGGGAACCAGCTCAGCTTGTCGTCGCCCATGGCGCTGTAGTTGTAGTTGATGCTGGCGGCCAGGGTAGGCAGATACTGTTTCTTCTGCATCCGGATGGTCGACTCGAGCATGCGGTTTTGGATCTCGAGCTGGATCATGGAGCTGTTGTTGCTAATGTTGTCCTCACTGACGTAAGGGGTCAGCAGCTGCTCGGTATAGTCGTCGAGTTCGCCCACCGTCTCGAGATCGGTGTCGAGGTTGAGACCCATGACGGCCTTCAGTTGCCAAGTGGCCAGCAGCACGGCGTTCTCGGCGCTCGACACGTTGGGTTCGGCATTCATCACGTTGACCTGGGCGCGGAGCTTCTCGAGTTCCGAGGCCTTGCCCACGTTGTAACGCTGCAGGGTCTTCTCGTAGTTGGCCTGGGCATTGTTGTACACCTCGGTCATCACCTCGAGCGACTCCTTGGCGAGCAGCACGCCGTAGAAGGCCTGCTTCACCTGCGAGATCATCGACACCTTCGACGAGCGGGCCTGTTCCACGGCCAGCTCCACGTCGAGGGCGGAGAGCTTGAGGCTCTCCCAGAGGGAGGCGTTCACCAAAGGCATGGAGGCCGAAGCCGAAGCGCTGATGTTGTTGTCGCGACCCACCTTGATTTCCATGGCCTGACCGCCCATGTCCATCACCATCACCTGCTTGAGCAGGGTGCGTTGGTAGGAACTGCTGATGTTGACGTTGGGATAAAGGGAGGCGTAACTGCCCTTTTGGGCATAGCCGCTCTTTTCGACGGTCATGTCGGCGATCTTGATGGTATTGCTCTCGCTCAAGGCAATCTCCAAGGCTTGGTCCAAAGTCACGCGCAATGGCTCCTGTGCCTTAAGTTCAATATTTAATATACTGAATATCAGTACGATAAAACAAAATCTCAACAAATGCTTTTCCATTAATGGTGGGGTTTGTATAGAAAAGCAAAGATACAAAAAGTTTGGAAAATGGAAGGCAATAATTATTTTTTATGACCATTCGTCGAGTTCAAGCCAGCGAAGTTCCTTTTCGTCGAGGAGGTCCTTGATTTCATCGAGGCGGTGGCCCAGCTCCTGGAGTTTCTGGTAGTCGGTGACGGTGGCCATGGTCTGGTGGATCTGCTCCTTCTCGGCTTCCAACGAAGCGATGTCGGCAGTGAGCTGCTGGTATTCGCGTTCCTCCTTGAAGGAGCGTTTGGTCTTTTCGCGAGGGGCTTTGCGGGGGGCATCGGCGACGGTCTTCCCCGTGGCTTGTTCCTGTCGTTGCTGACGTTCCTTTTCCTGCAGGTAGTCCTTGTATTGCGAATAGTTCCCCATGAAGCCTTTCACCTTGCCATCGCCTTGGAACACAAACAGCTGGTCGACCACCTCATCCATGAAATAACGGTCGTGCGACACCACCAAGAGGCAGCCCTTGTAGGCTTTCAGGAAGTCCTCGAGTTTCTGCAGGGTCAGCAGGTCGAGGTCGTTGGTGGGCTCGTCGAGGATGAGGAAGTTGGGGTTCGACACCAGCACGGTGAGCAGGTAGAGCCGGCGTTTCTCGCCGCCCGAGAGGAGGGCGATGGGTTGGTGGTGCATCTTGTGGGGGAACATGAAATGCGTCAGCAGTTGGTCGGCGGTGTAGACCTGGTCCTTGCCGTAATGCAGCACCTCGGCGATGTCGCGGATGGCGTCGATGACGGTCTTGCCCTCGTCGAACTGGATGCCTTCCTGCCGATAGTAGCCGTAGGTGACGGTGTCGCCGACGATGATCTTGCCATGGTCGGGGGCAATGCGCTGGGTGATCAGGTTCAGGAAGGTTGACTTCCCTACCCCGTTCTTTCCTATTAATCCTATCCGCTCGCCGCGTTGGAACACATAGTCAAAGTCTCGCAGCACGGTGAGGTCGTCGTAGGTCTTGGTGACGTTGTACATCTCAAGGATCTTGCCGCCCAGCCTCTGGGCTTGAAGGCCGAACTGCAGACGTTCCTCGGGCTGCTGGTAGCGGGCTCGTTCCTTGAGGTCATAGAAGGCGTCGATGCGGCTTTTCGACTTGCCGGTACGCGCCTGGGGTGTGGAGCGGATCCACTCGAGTTCGTGGCGCAGCTGCGAGGCGGCTTTCTCGGCGGTGGCGCGTTTCACCTCTTCGCGTTCGCGGCTCTTGCGCACGTAATAGTCGAAGTTGCCGTAGTGGGTGTAGATCACGCTCTGGTAGAGTTCGAGGATCTTGTTGCACACGCGGTCGAGGAAGTAACGGTCGTGGGTGACCATGAGCAGGGTGACGCTCGACTGGGAGAAGTATTTCTCGAGCCATTCCACCATCTCCACGTCGAGGTGGTTGGTGGGCTCGTCGAGAATCAAGAGGTCGGGGTTGTCGAGCAGCACGATGGCCAAGGCCAGCCGCTTGACCTGTCCGCCCGAGAGCCCTCCGATCTTCTGGTCGAGGTCGGTGAGCTCGAACCGGGTGAGCAGCTGGATGAGCCTTTGCTCATAGGAACATGCCTCCAGGTCCTCCACCATGGCATTGCTGTATTTCACAGCGGCATCATCGATGATGTCGTGGATGGTCAGCGACGGATCGTATTGGGGCAGCTGTTCGAGGTAGCCCACGCGGATGTCGTTGGCGAAGGTCACGGTGCCGGTGTCCATCGACTCGCGGCCCACGATGATCTTCAGCAGGGTGGATTTGCCTGAACCGTTGGAGGCGATCAGCGCGGTTTTGTCTCCTTTCTCAATGCCGAAGGTGACCTCGGAGAACAAGGTCTTGATGCCATACGACTTGGAGATCCCATCGACGCTGAGGTAGTTCACTTCTTCACGCTGAACTTATAGATGCAGGTCTGGGTGTATTGTTCGCCAGGATTCAGCACCGGCTTGATGGAGAAGTTGTCCTGATGGATGGCATCGGGGAAGTTCTGGGTCTCGAGGGCGATGGCGCCGCGATAGAGATGCTTGCCCCATTTGCCGTCGGCTTTGCCGTCGAAGAAGTTGCCGCTATAGAACTGCATGCCCATCTGGTCACTGCTGACCTCCACGGTACGGCCGCTACGGGGCTCGTACAAGGTGGCGTCGTGCACCATCTTGCCGTCCAAGGCATTGTTGATGATGTAGCAATGGTCGTAGCCGTTCCCCATCTTCAGCTGGTAATGGTCGTCGTCGATACGTTCGCCGATCGTATGCAGCACAGCAAAGTCGAACGGCGTGCCCTTCACTTGGAGGAAACCTCCGGTGGGGATCAGGTTTTCGTCGATCGGCAGGATGATCTTGCCGTTGATTTGGAGCTGGTGGTCGAGGACGGTATTCCCCTCGCCTTTCAGGTTGAAGAAGCTATGGTGCGAGAGGTTGCACAAGGTAGGCTGGTCGGTGGTGGCCAGGTAGTCGATGCGGAACTCGTTCTCCGGGGTCAGCGAATAGGTCATGGTGATGTCGAGGTTGCCCGGGAAGCCATCCTGGCCGTCGGGGAGCACCACATGCATCACCAGGGTGCTCTCGGTGGCGTTGAGGACATCCCACACCACGCGGTCGGTACCCAGTTCGCCACCGTGCAAGGTGTTTTTGCCGTTGTTTTGGGGCAGTTGGTACTCCACACCGTCGAGGGTGAAGGTGCCGCCGGCGATGCGGTTGGCGCAACGGCCCACCACGGCGCCGAGATAGCGCTCACCGGTGTTGTTGAGGTATTTGTCGATATGGTCGTAACCCAGCACGACATCGTCCATGTTGCCCCGCTTGTCGGGAGCCCACAAGGCGACCACGCGACCGCCGTAGTTGGTGACCTGCATGGTGATGTCGCCGTTATGAAGGGTATAGAGCGACACTTGTTTACCATCCACTTCCTTGTTGAAATTGGCAGCATCGATGAGCTGCACCTTTTTGTGACCGCAACTAGCCATCAAAAGTGCGATAACAGACATAACTAAAAGCTTTTTCATGGATACATTCTATTAATTCGGCGCAAAAATAGGCAATTTTCTCAATGGAACGCACGGCGTACCCCATTATATGACACAGTTTTTTTGTCCTTGAGATAATGGATGACCATCTCCTCGGAGGTCATGAACTGGCTCTCGCCATCGTCGAGGCTCTCGAAACGCACGGTGGAGGCCATGTAGCTGTTCATGGCCACCTTGTATCTCGCCTCCTTGGAGAACCGGCCTCGGTCAGGCCTGATGTCGACCGACTTGGGATAGCCGTCGGCGTCGGTGCGTACCGTATAGGTCATCCCTGACACAAACGAAGGGTAACGGCCGTTTTTCTTGTAGGTATCCATGATGAAGCGCTCAAGTTGGGCGCCGGACATGGTGTAGACCACGATTTCGTTGTTGAAGGGGTCAATGTTGTAGACGTCCTTGACGGTGATGGGGCCTTTCTTCTTATGGTCGATGCGGATGCCTCCCGTGTTGTTGAAGGCGAAGTCGGCGCCACTCACCGTACGGATGGCGTCGGTGACCATGCAGCCCAGCTCTTCCCTATCGTCGAAGGGGGTGGTGGCCGTGGCCAGTGCCTCGTTGAAGCGCTCGTCGCTGTTGAACCTGTCGAGCATCGCCTGCACCTCGGGGTTGCGCTTGGGGAAATGCTGCACGTCGAGGGTCTGGGCGGTGACGTCGACGACCTTGCCGTCCTTCACCTCGAAGAGGGTCAGGGTGGCATACCTCAGGCTCGATCCCGCCTGGGTCACCATTACGCCGTTGTGCTTCTCAGGCTTCTCCACCAAGGTGTGGGAGTGTCCACCCAGAATGGCATCGAGCATCGGAAAGCGTTCGGCCACCTCCAGGTCGTCTTCGTAGCCCAGATGGGAGAGCAGGATGAAGACGTCGGCCTGGTCGCGCAGGAATTGGTATTCGGGTAGCACATCGATACCTTTTTTAAAAGAGATGTTCTTGAAATGCATGGGATGCGCCCCCGGGATGCCGCTATGGCGGATCTCCAGCAGCCCCACCACGGCGATGTCCAGGCCTTGATGATGCAGGATCACATAGGGCTCCACGTCGAGCTTCATGCCTTGGGGCAGTATCACGTTGGCACACAAAAACGGGAAGTCGGCGTCAGTGATGTTGCGCTGCAAGGCCTCGACGCCACCGTCCCACTCGTGGTTGCCGACAGCACAGAGGTCGAAGCCCACCTTGTTCATTAAGGCAATCATCGGGTAGTTGACGGGGTCGTACTGGTCGTTGATGGGGTTGCCCGTGCGGTTGTCGCCCGCCGAGAACACCAACAGGTCGGGATACACGCCACGAAGGCTGTCCACCAAAGCGGCAAACTGCGGCATCAAGTCGATGGCCGAGTGCATGTCGTTGACCGAGACCACCGCCACCGTGGCGTTTTTGGCATTCTGGTTCACAGGGGCTTCACACGACTCAAAACCAACAGCGACCGCCAAGACGGCCCATAAAGCAAAGCATAAACGTTTCATTATAGTGGTATTTTTTTGCAAAAATAACAAATTTTCAGATTTTATAGTAATTTTGCAGGAAAGATGAGAGAACATATCGAACGACGGACCAGTTGGAGGGTGGTGATGGCCAACCTCTTCATCATCGCGTTTTGCGGTGTGATGTTCTATTACATCTTCAGGATGCAGGACTCCATCCAAAACCAGCGGGTCAACAACAGCGCGCAGAACACGGCGGTCGGGCTCACCAACCGGTTCAGCCAGCTGGTGCACGAAGCCCAGGCCGAGGCCAACCTCTTTGCTTTCACCGACAACCCCCAGCACCTGAAACGCTTCGGCGAACTGAGCACCATGATCAGCCAATGCGCCGACTCGATCCTCATCGTGATGCCCAACAAGGAGAACGAGCGACGGATCAACGAGGTGGAGCGCCTCATCATGCGGAAGGGACAGATCAGCTATGTGCTTTCGCGGCAATTCTACTACTACGACCCCCTGGCGGAGATCAACGCCAAGCTCAGCAACTTCGTGCAGCCTCTCGATTCCACCAGCAGCATCCTGAGCGACCTGAGGATCCTTTCGGAAAAGGCCAGCACGGAATACAAGGAACGCATCAAGGAATACGAGCGGAAGACCGCCGAGCTCATCACCGACGACAACCACCTCTCGGAGGAGATCGCCGACCTGGTCCTGGAACTCAACAAGGAGATCATCGAGTCGTCGCGCCTCGAGATGGAGATCAGCGAGCAGATCATCGAGGAGAACCTCACCGCCTCGACTTACATCGCCGGCGCCGTGCTGGTGCTCATCGTGGTGTTCGTCATCATGATCCTCAGCGACGTGAACAAGGGGTTCCGCGCCCGCAAGGCCGCCGAGGAGGCCCGCGCCGAAGCCGAGGAAGCCCGCAAAAAGACCGAGGAACTCATGGAGAGCCGTCACAAGATGCTGCTCTCGGTGTCGCACGACATCAAGAGCCCCCTCGCCTCCATCATGGGCAACCTGGAGCTCATGGACAACACCGGCAACGAAAAGGAAGCCGGGTCGATACAGCAGTCAGCCGAGCACATCCTGAACCTGCTGAGCAACCTGCTCGAGTTCTCGAGCCTGGAACAAGGCATGCTGCACATCGAGAAGCGGCAGTTCAACCTCAGCCAGCTCTGCGACGAGATTGCCTCGATGTTCGAGCCCATCGCCCATAAGAAAAACCTCCGCTTCGACGTCGACTGCAGCCTCCCCAAGGACCTTCAAGTCAACGCCGATGCCTTGAAAATCAAGCAGATCGTCAGCAACCTGATCTCCAACGCCATCAAATACACCATCGAGGGTTATGTGGGATTCAACGCCTCCATGAAGAACGGCAACCTCGTGCTCCGCGTCAGCGACAGCGGCATCGGCATCCCTTCGGATAAGATCGACGAGATCTTCAAGCCCTTTGTGCGCACCGACGACGGCAGCAAACTCTCCGAAGGAACCGGCTACGGCCTCTCGGTGGTGAAAGGCCTCGTCGACCTGATGGAAGGCCGCATCGAGGTGCAGTCGGAACTCGGCAAGGGCAGCTGCTTCACCGTGAGCCTGCCCATGGAAACCGCGCTGGCCGCCGATGCTTTTACCGAAAGCGAACACGTCGGCACCCAGATGGCCCTCCCCGACCAAGTCCCCGAGAAGCGCATCCTCATCATCGACGACGACGACACCCTGCTGACCGTGGTAAGCAACATGATTGGCCGTTTGGGGCACCAGGTGCTTCACTGCCGGTCGAAGAGCGACCTCGACGAGGCCTTGCAACATACCGACACCTTCGACTATGTGCTCACCGACCGCGAGATGGGCGCCTTGGGCGGCAACGACATCCTGAAGCTCTTCAAGGAGGCCGACCCCGCCATGCCCGTCTTCCTGATGACGGCCCGCATGGACTACAACACCGAGGTCGCCCGCAAGGAGGGCTTCGACGGGTTCCTGCAGAAGCCTTTCAACCTGCAGAAGCTCGAGAGCGTGTTTGGCAAGCACTCACGGCCCGACGCGCAGGACGCTGACGTGACGGAATCCGCGGGGTTCGCCGACTTCCCCACGCTTTGCGAGATGCTTGGCGACGACGAGGAGGCCATCCGTGGCGTGCTCACCGTGTTCGCCCAGTCGACTGCCGACCATTTGGTGGCCTTGAACGACTGCGTGGAGCGCGACGACTTCGCCGGCGCCCACGGTCTCTGCCACAAGATGCTGCCCATGTTCATCCAGCTCCAGCAGGAGCAGGCGGTGCCTTTCCTTTCCAAGATGAACGACTTAAGGGGCCAGGGCGCCGACGCCTATCCCGAGTGGAAGGACGACGCCATCCAGTTCATGGCGCAAGCCGATGCGCTTCTGGAAATGCTTTCCGAGAAATACGGTATCAATTAAAGATCCAGCCCCAGCTGGTGCATCTTATTATATAAGGTCTTCCGGTCGATCTGGAGGAGCCGTGCGGCGACAGTCTTGTTGCCGCGGGCCTTGGCCAAGGCCGCTTCGATTTGTTCCTTTTCGTTACCGGGACGCAAGGCAAAGTCGTCGTTGCCGGTGGCAGGCTTCGCGGGGACGTCGATGTAGACCGGCAGGTCCTCCGCCTCGATGGTCTCGCCCTCGGCGAAGAGCACGCAGCGGCGGATGACGTTGCGCAGCTCGCGGATGTTGCCGTTCCAGTACATCTTTTTCATCTGGGCGATGGCCCTGGGCGAGATTCCCTTGATCTCCTTGCCCAGCTCCTCGTTGGCCTGCTCCACAAAGAAGGCGGCGAACTCCTCGAGGTCGTCGATGCGTTCGCGCAGCGGAGGCACCTGCAGGGTAAACTCGTTGATGCGATGGTAGAGGTCCTGGCGGAACTTGCCCTGTTCGATGGCCCGTTCGAGGTTCTCGTTGGTGGCGGCCACGATGCGCACATCCACGTTGATGTCGGTGGCTGAGCCCACGGGACGCACTTTCTGTTCCTGCAGGGAGCGCAGCAGCTGCATCTGCACCTCGTAGGGTAGGTTGCCCACCTCGTCGAGGAACACTGTGCCGCCTTTGGCCTGTTCGAACACGCCTTTCTTGTCGGCGATGGCCGAGGTGAACGAGCCTTTCAGATGCCCGAAGAGCTCGCTGGGGGCCAGCTCCTTGGAGAGGCTGCCGCAGTCCACCGCGATGAAGGGCTTGTCGCGACGCGGGCTGCATTCGTGGATCATCTCGGCGATGAATTCCTTGCCCGTGCCGCTCTCGCCGGTGATGAGCACCGAGAACTTAGTGGGTGCCACCAGCTCCACGTGTTTGTAGAGGCGTTGGATGGCTTCGCTGTTGCCGCGCACCATCACTTTCTTGGGCCGGTAAAGCACCTCCTCTTCCTGTTGCGACACCAGTGCGGCGGCGATCTTTTCTTCCAGCAGGCTGGGGTTGATGGGTTTCTTGAGGTAGTCGAAGGCGCCGAGTTTCATGGCGGACACGGCGGTCTGCACCTCGGCGTAGCCTGTCATGACGATGAAGGGCACTTTGCTCTTGAGCTGTTCCCGCACCCAGGCCATCAGCATGATGCCGTCGCCGTCAGGCAGCCTGAGGTCGGTGAGGATCAGGTCGAGACTACGCGATGAGATCTCCTTCTTGGCTTGGGCATAGCCGGTGGCGAGAATGGCTTCGTAGTCGTTCTTCTTGAGCCAGGTTTGCAGCATCACGCCGAAGGAGGCGTCGTCTTCCACGATGAGGATGGTATGTTTCATTGCCTTCAAAAACTTTTGCAAAGGTACAAAAAAAATAAAGCCTTGCAACGGGGAGGAGCAAGGCTTTCGTAAAAATTGAAAACGAGCAGAATTTTATTTGATGGATATAATCAAATAATTTGATATTTCCTGGTCGACGATTTCGAGAGAGAGCATTTGGTCGTCGCCTTTGGTTAACTGGTAACTGCTTTCTGGATGATTTGTCAATATTGATGCTTTCTTAGTATTGAGCGGGATGATGCGGAGATCGCGCTTGTCGGCGGCGATCATGGCGTTTTTGTTGATGTCGGTGGCCGCCTTGTCGCTTGAGAAGAGTCCGCCCTTGTTGGCCAGACCGAGGTCCTCGAGGGTGGCGATGGGGGCCACGATGTAGTACACGGTGTTGAGGGCGACGTCTTGCAGCTGGATGGTGGCTTGCTGTTCGGCGCTTTGGGCGTTGAGGTTGCTGATGTTCTCATTGAGGTCCTCGACGTTCTTGTTCAGGTCCTCTACCCTACCGGTGAGCACGGCCACTTGGGCTTGGCTGGCGTTGAGTTCCTCGCGGAGGTTATTGATATAGGTGTCTTTCTCGTTGAGTTCGCCTTTCAAGCGGTTGATGGTGGCGCTGAGTTGTTTCGACTTGGAGCCCGATTCGGCGAGTTGTTTCTCCAGCTCTTCGATTTTGGCTTTGTTCTGTTGGATGGTACGGTCGATGGCTTCGATTTGGGCGACGGCGTAGTTGGTGTTGCCCTCTTGGTTTTCCATCATGATGATGTTTTCGGCCTCGCGGATGGTGCTCAGGGCCTCTTCAATCTCGTTGAGAGTCTTCAGCGAGCTCTCATAATCGGTGGTGGCGGTGCTGGCGACGATGGCCAAGGAGTCGCGCTCAGCTTGCATGGCTTCGTATTTCGACGAACTCACCATGCAGGAGCCCATGACTGCTGCCAGCAACGTTGATACCATTATGATTTGAAACTTTTTCATACCCAATTTTGATTGCGGCTCACGTTAAAGCCAATACTGTGCCAAAACCACAATTTTCTTTATTTAATTGATTATCAGTATATTAGATTTTTGCTAAAGCTTGAGTGTGGTGTGGAAAGTTGTGGAACCAATTCCACAACTCGCCCCAATTGTGGAGATTTGTGGAATTTGCGAAGGGTTCCGATAAATTGTGTATTTTTGCGGCAAAAGACCTTTAATTATGGAAAACACTTTCGACCCCAATGCGGCGGCGGTTGCCGATTCAGGCATCTACGGGCTGCCTTGCAGCGCTGAAGAGGCGCAGATCATCATCATCCCTGTGGAATGGGAACTCACCACCAGTTACAATCGCGGCACGGTCGACGGTCCCGCGGCCGTGATGGAAGCCTCGTTGCAGGTGGATCTCTGCCATCATGACTATCCCGACCTGTGGCAAAAGGGCATCTGGATGGACGAATTCCCACCTGAGCTGCGCGCCTTGCACGATGAGCTGGCCCCTTTGAGCGAGGAGATCATCAACGCCTTGTATGAAGGCACCATTGATGATGAACCGGAAAAATACGCCGAGTTGTACCAGCGCATCGAGGCTGGCACCGAGAAGAAGAACGCTTGGCTGCGCGACCGCATCGCCTATTGGAAGGCCCAAGGCAAGGTGGTCGGCCTGCTGGGCGGTGACCACAGCTGTCCCCTAGCCTATCACCAATACTTAAATAAAGAAGGTGTGGAATATGGCATTCTCCATGCCGACGCCCATTGCGACCTGCGCGATGCCTTCGAGGGGTTCAAGTACTCGCACGCTTCCATCTTCTTCAACACGCTGAAGTTCGACAACGTGAAGAAGCTGGTGCAGGTGGGCATCCGCGACTATTGCCACCAGGAGAAGGCGCTGGCCTTCAGTCAGCCCGACCGCATCCGGGTGTTCTTCGACCGCGACTGCCGTCGACGCATGTATGAAGGCGCCACTTGGAAATCGATTGTGGACGAAATGGTTGCATTCCTGCCTGAGCGAGTGTACCTCTCCATTGATATTGACGCGCTCGACCCAAAACTCTGCCCCAACACCGGCACCCCCGTACCCGGAGGCTTGGAGTACGAAGAGCTGATGTATTTGTTGAATCGCATCCGCGAATCCGGCAAGGAAATTATCGGCTTCGACCTTTGCGAGGTCTCCCCCGCCCCCGACGGTGGCGACTGGGACGGCAACGTCGGGGCGAGGGTGCTGTTCCACCTCTGCGGGGTGGCCAGCAAGTAAGGCTGTATACGTCACACCGACGAATTGGTTTTTCACACTGTACGTTCAGCACTTCGGTGGTGGGATTCGGGAACACCGTGACAAAAATAATTATTTGTTTGAACCTTTTAATAAAGTTTTTAACTTTGTTATCTTATTAAGATCATTATTTTTTATCTTTGCAGGAAAGAAACCCGAAAACATCATGGGACTGAACAACATTTTCACCAGAGACAAACGCGAGAAGCACTTCTTCCCTACTTACCTGCAACAGGCTGAGACCGCCCAGGTGGCCGCCAAATACCTCAAGGAACTCGTCAAGAGCGACGACCCCGAGGAGCGCCGTCTGCTCTCACGCATGATCAAGAAGCAGGAAACCACCGGCGACGAGCTGCTGCGCGAGTTTTACTTTGAACTGAACGAGGCCTTCGTCACCCCCTTCGACCGCGAGGACATGAACGCATTGGCCATGGACCTGGACAAGTTCCTCGACTTCATCAACCACTCGGCCAAGACCATCTTGATGTACAACCCCAAGCGCATCGACAAGCAGATCCGCGAAATCATCGACAACATCCACGAGGACGCCTCCACCATGATCGAGATCTTCAGCCTCATGGACGACCTCGGGAAAAACCACCAGCAGATCAGCGACCTCTGCCAAAAGGTGACCTTGATCGAGCACGCCGTCGACGACATCTACGGCGATTACATCTCCTACCTCTTCGCCAATGAGAAGGACGAGATCGAGCTGCTGAAATACAAGGAGATCGCCCAGGTAATCGAAGACACCACCGACCGCGCCAAAGAGGTGACCACCACCGTGAAAAGTTTGATCATAAAAGAATCGTGATGAACCTCCTGACCATAGCCATCATCCTCTCGATCGTCATCGCGCTGGTGTTCACCTTCCTGAATGGCATGAACGATGCGGCCAACTCGATCTCGACCATCATCGCCACCAAGGTGATGACCCCCATCCAAGCCATCATCTGGGCCTCGTTTTGGGAATTCACGGCCTTCATCATCATCCGCCTGGTGCTCAACCAGCAGTTTGCCGTGGGTAACACCATGGCCAACTTCGCCGACCAGAACGTCATCACACCCTACCTGGTGCTCTCGGCCCTCATCGGCGCCGCCATCTGGGTGGCGGTGTGCACCCGCAACGGCATGCCCATCTCCACCTCGCACGCCTTGATCGGCGGCATCATCGGCGCCGCCTGGTTTGTCAACGGCAGCAGCGTGCTCCACATGAAACCCATCCTCCTGACCTTGGCTTTCATTGTGCTCTCGCCGCTGATCGGCCTCTTCCTGGGCTTCTTCCTCGAATGCCTCTTCCTGAAGATCTTCAAGAACAGTCCCCGAAAAAAAGTGGACAAGCTGTTCAAGGTACTGCAACACTTCTCCACCGCGGCCTTTTGCGTGGGTCACGGCTCGAACGACGCACCCAAGACTATGGGCATTATCGCCGTGCTGATGGCCAGCGTGTTCACCACCCCGGGCGTCAGCCAGGAGATGCAGTCGTTCATCGGCAACTTCTACGACAGCAGCCTGGGGTTCCACATCCCCGACATCCTGGCGGTCACCTGCTACGTCATCATGTCGCTGGGCATCCTCATCGGCGGCAAGAACGTCATCAAGACCATGGGCGGCGGACTGGCCAAGATCACCCCGATACGCGGCTTCTCGGCTGAGTTTGCCGGCGCCACCACCCTGATCGCCACCTCGTTCATGGGCATCCCGGTGAGCACCACCCACACCATCACGGGCGGCGTCATCGGCGTAGGCCTCACCGACGGCATGAAGTCGGTGAAATGGGTCACCGCCAAACGCATCGTGCTCTCCTGGGTCCTCACCATCCCCGTGCCCCTGGTCATCAGCGGCCTGCTCAACCTGTTGTTCAACCTCTTACACTGATTGCCATGAGTCTCAACAACTTTTTCCAGTTCTTCGTCCCCAAGGAAAAGAAGTTCTACCCGCTCTACCAACAGCAGGCCGACTACATCGCCAAAGCCGCACTCATGCTGCGCAAGATGATTACGGAGACCGACCTTCAACAGCTTGAAAACCAAAAGAAAGAAGTGAAGGCCTGCGAGACCTCTGGCGACGACGTGCTGCGCGACTTCTACTCCCAACTGTTCGCCACCGTGCTCACCCCCTTCGAACGCGAAGATGTGCACGAGCTGGCCGAGATGATGGACAATGCCCTCGACCTCATCGACGACTCGGCCAACATCATCTTCACCCGCCGGTTTACCGACATCGACGAGGACCTCACCGTGATGACCGACAACATCGTGTTTGCCACCGAGAGCCTCACCAGCATCATGAACAACCTCGAGTTTGCCGACAACCCCGGCAAACGCCGTGAGATCGGTCGCCTCTGCCAAGAGATCAAGAGCATCGAACACGACAACGACGAGCTCTACGGCGCCTATATCAGCAAACTCTTCACGCAAAACCACAGCCTTAAGGAGATCATCGTCCGCAAGGATATGGTGCAGGTACTCGAGAACACCACCAACGCCTTGAAATACGTCTCCGACGAAATCAGATCAATCATTAGCAAGTTATGAGAAGAATTATTAACAGCCTGTTAGACAATGACTTATATACGTTTAGCGTATGCTATGCGTATCTACAGAAGTTCCCACGTGCCATGGGACAATACACTTTCGTTGACCGTAACAATACGGTTTATCCCGAAGGTTTCGCCGAGAAGCTGAGAGAGCAGTTCGACAGCCTGGCCGAGCTCCGCATCACCGACGAAGAGGCGCGGTTCATGAAACGCAAGTGCTACTACTTCCCCCTGTGGTTCTTCACCTTCCTGAAAGGATTCCATCTGCGGCCGTCGGAGGTGGAAGTAAGCCAAGATGCTGAGGGTCATCTGCATATCTCTGTCACGGGATTGTTGTGGCGCACGGTGTTTTGGGAGATGCCCATCCTGGCCACCGTCAGCGAGTTGATGCACGAACTACGTGGCGAGTTTGAGCATTACGACGCCCAAAAGGAATATGAGAAATCCTACGCCAAAGGCATCCGCTTGATCGGCAATGGCGTGAAGTTCAGCGACTTCGGGACGCGTCGGCGCTTCTCGTTCGAACATCAAGACCTGGTGATACGTTCCTTTATTGAGGCCCAGAAGCAATTTACCAAGACCTGCTTTGTAGGCACCTCCAACGTGCTGTTGGCCATGAAGTACGACCTCACCCCCATCGGCACCATGAGCCACCAGTTCATCGAGACCTGCTCTTTGTATGGTTACAACGAGGCCAACTATCTCGCCATGGACTACTGGCAAGAGGTGTATGCCGGCAGCTTGGGTGTGTTCCTCTACGATACCTACACCCGCAAGGCCTTCTTCCAGAACTTCACCATGTTGCACGCCAAGTTGTTCGACGGATTGCGTGTCGACAGCGGCGACAATTATGAAGCCTTGGAGGAGATCATTTTGAAGTACAAAGAACTGGGTATCGACCCGGCGCAGAAGTCGATCATCTTTAGCAACGGCTTGAACGTGGACGAAGCCATCGCCATCCACGAGGCTGTGGCTGGCCGCATGCTGGATTCGTATGGCATCGGTACCCACCTCACCTGCGACATCGACAACGTGAAGGCCATGAACATCGTGGTGAAGCTCACCGCCGCCAAGATCACCGAGAAACGCACTTGGAAGAAAGTGGTCAAACTTTCTGATGACCACGGGAAATACACCGGCGATCCCGTTGAAATTGAAATCTGTAAGAAAACGCTGGAAATCGATTAAAATGGCCGGCGCCAGGTGCAGCCGGTTTTCCATTCGGAACAGCCGTAGGCGGTGCGGCCTTTGATAATTGTGCCTTTGCCACAAAGCGGACATGGTTTTCCGATGATGGAATCGGGATTCATCACCGTGGTAACGATGTCAATGACCATTTGTTTCAGCTCCTCAAGGAATTGTTGGGTATCGTATTTGTGTTGCTCTATCTCGCGGAGCTTCTTTTCCCAGATACCCGTGAGTTCGGCGCTTTTCAAAAGGTCCTCATGAATAAGACCGATGAGCTCGATGCCCGTGGGGGTAGGCTCGAGACTCTTGCGCACCTTTTTAATATAATTGCGCTTGAAAAGCGTTTCGATGATGGCCGCACGAGTTGAGGGACGGCCAATACCATTCTCTTTCATCACCTCGCGGAGGGATTCGTCGTCGACGAGCTTTCCGGCGGTTTCCATGGCACGGAGTAAGGTGGCTTCGGTATAGGGTTTCGGCGGCGTAGTCCATTTCTCAGCCAACTGGGGCTGATGGGGGCCATGCTCACCTTTGGCAAAGATCGGCAAAGTCTTCTCTTCGACTTCTTCTTTCTTGCCTCCCTCTTCGTTCTCCTGGTTTTCTTCTTTTTGGCCCTTTTCCTGTTTTACAGGCTTGATTACCTCGCGCCAGCCAGGCTCGAGAATCTGTTTTCCCGAGGTCTTAAACTCCACCTCCTCCACCTTTCCCAAGACCGTGGTGGTGGAAAACACACAATCCGGATAGAACACGGCGATAAAATGCCGGCAGACCTCGTCGTAAACCTGCTGCTCGGCAAAGCTCAAGTTCTGAGGCACCACACCCGTGGGAATGATGGCATGGTGATCGGTGACCTTGCTGTTGTCGAACACCTTCTTGCTCTTGGGCAACTTCTTACCCGCCATTGGCGCTGTCAGTTCTGCGTAATTCGTAAGTTTAGCTAGAATATCAGGACATTTCGGGTAGATGTCATCGCTCAGATAGGTGGTGTCGACGCGCGGATAGGTGGTGTATTTCTTCTCGTAAAGGCTCTGTATGGTTTGCAATGTCTGCTCAGCCGATAAGTTGTACTTCTTGTTGCATTCCACCTGCAACGACGTCAGGTCATAGAGCTTCGGCGGCGCCTCCTTGCCTTTCTTGGTCTCAATGCCTGTCACGGTAAACTCCTTCCCTTCCACGCTTTGCAAATCCTTCTGTCCCTCCTCCACCGAGCCGTATTTGCCTTTGGTGGCGGTAAAGGTAGTGTCGCGATACACGGTGGATAGCACCCAATACGCCTCGGGCTTGAAGTTCTGGATTTCCTGATAGCGCTTCACAATCAGCGCCAAGGTAGGGGTCTGTACCCGACCGATGGACAGTACCTGTCGGTTGCGACCGTATTTCAAAGTATAAAGACGGGTGGCATTCATTCCCAGCAGCCAATCGCCGATCGCCCTTGACAAACCTGCTTCATATAACGATTGGTACTCCGACTGGTCTTTCAGCGTCTTGAAGCCCTCGCGGATGGATTCCTCGGTCAGCGAGGAGATCCACAGTCGCTTCACGGGACACTTCACCTGGGCTTTTTGCATCACCCAGCGCTGGATAAGCTCTCCTTCTTGGCCGGCATCGCCGCAGTTCACAATCTCATCCGCTTTTTGGAACAGCGACTCGATGGTCTTGAACTGTTTCTCCACCCCTTTGTCGGCAATCAACTTGATGCCAAATCGCGGCGGAATCATTGGCAGCCGGGTCAGCGCCCAAGCCTTCCACTGGTCGGTGTAGTCGTGGGGTTCCTTCAAGGTGCAGAGGTGTCCGAAAGTCCAAGTGACCTGATAGCCGTTGCCTTCCATATAGCCATCACGGGCCTGGGTGGCACCCAGCACCTTCGCGATGTCACGCGCTACACTCGGCTTTTCGGCAATGCATACAACCATGGAAGTGGAAAAACAGAAAGCTAAGAATTGATTAATAGCTCGGCTTTGGATTTCTGGGCGACGAACCAGACAATGTCTTGCGATTGGAATTTGATTTTGGCCGAAGGATTCAGGATGAATTGACCGTCACGCTCGATGGCGATCACCATGGCTTCAAATTTGTCGGACAGGCCCGACTCCATCAAGGTGATGCCCACAAACTCGCTTTCCGGCTTCACCTCCACCTTATACATCTCGACATCACCGTCGGTATAATCATTAATCAACTGAAAATCAAACAGCTCTACCCTACCCACCAACAACCGCAGATGGTCTTCATGACCCACAAATGTGATTTTGTCATAGGGGAACAACTGAAAATCGGGACGGGGCAACTCGATAACCTGATGTCCGCGTTCCACACTCACCACGCTCACGTTGTAGTTGTCGCGGAAATCGGTCTCCTTGATCCGTTTCCCCACATAGGGACTGTCGGGACTGAGGGTCATCTTCTGCAGGTGGCAGTTTTCCTGAAGGATCTCAGGGATGGAGAACACCTGCACCTGCTGGCGCTTGTTGAGGTTGTCCATAAACCTGGCCTCGATCCGCTTGTAGAACTTCATGGCGGGACTCAACACCCTCAGCAGGATGGTGTACACCAGGGCAAACCCGAAGTTGATCCACTTGAACAGCGGGGCGTTCACTTTTAACACCGCCCAGAAGTCAGCCGTGAAGAAATGCCGCAGCACGCTGTAGGAGACGAAGAGCACCACGATGAACCTCAGGATGAAGACCGAGAGGATCACCGTCTTGTTGAACCGGCTCTTATCCATCAGCTTGCGCGTGGTCTTGGCCAAGGTATGCTTGAAACCCATTGCCCAAAGGAAAGGCGACATCAGAATCAGGCTGAACGCCACAGCAATGGCGGCATTCCAAGGACTGGGCACATACCGGATCACGAAGGAGCTCAGGAAGAAACAGATGAGCATCACCGCGATGATGATGGCCAGATAGATTACCAGGTTCTTCAGCTGCCTGACGATGAAACTGCCCATGGTCACCTGCTGGCCGCTTTTCACCCGGATGCCCGTGTCCTTGCTCTCCAGACGTTCAATCCAGTTCTTCGGGAAACGCCTTGAAACCCAGTTGTAACATGGGACGGCCGCCTTGATGGAGTAAGGCGTGAGGAAGGTGGTGATGATGGACACCGACACGATGATGGGATACAGGAACTCGTCGATCACCCCATAATTCAAGCCCAAGGTGGCGATGATGAACGAGAACTCGCCTATCTGGCAGAAACAGAAACCGCCCTGCATGGCTTGTTTCAAACCCAAGCCCGCCAACACACGGCCAACTACATTACTCAATGGCTTGAAAATCAACAGAATAATGGTGATAATCAGGATTTGCCACCAATACTGCACCAGGATCTGCGGGTCGACCATCATACCGACCGATACGAAGAAGATGGCACCGAAAAGATTCTTAATAGGTGTGGTGAGTTTATGAATCATCTCGGCCTCCAGCGTCTCGGCCAGAATGGAGCCCATAATGAAGGCGCCCAGGGCCGATGAGAATCCGGCCAGGTTGGCCAGCACCACCATCATGAAGCACAAACCCACGGAAAAGACGGTCAGTGTCTCCTCTGACATGAACTTCCGGGACCAACGCAATATCGTGGGCACCAGGAATATCCCTCCTAGGAACCAAACCACCAGGAAGAACGCCAACTTCAGCATGCTGTAGAGCAGCTGCGCGCCATCGAAGCTCTTGCTCACGGCCAGGGTCGAGAGGATCACCATCAGCAGGACGGCTTCCAGGTCCTCCACCACCAGCTCGCCGATGACGTTGCCGCTGAACTTCTCACGGTGGAGCTTCATGTCGTCGAACGCCTTCGCGATGATGGTCGTGGACGAAATGGAGAGCATGGCCCCGAGGAAGATGCAGTCCATCTTCGACCAGCCCAGCAGTTTGCCGAGCAGGAATCCAACCACGCACATCGTAATCAGTTCGGTGATAGCCGTGATGCCCACGGTGCCACCCACCTTCTTCAGCTTCTTGAAGCTGAACTCCAGCCCGATGCCGAACAGCATGAACACCATGCCGATCTCGCTCCAGGTCTCCACACTGGTATGGTCGCTAATCACCGGAAACCACTCGAAGTTGGGGCCGATGAGGAAGCCGGCGATGATGTAACCCAGCACCACGGGCTGTTTCAACCATTTGAATATTACGGTAGTAATACCAGCTGTGACCAGGATAAGGGCAAGGTCGGAGAATAAGGCAGGTAGGGATTCCATTATTTTAGAATATAGAATACAGAAGTAAGAATACAGAAGTTGCAAAGATACAAAAAACAGAGGACCTGTCAAGAGACAAGACCTCTGTTTTTGGAAGACAGAAGATTCTGACTTCTTGCTTCTGTCTTCTTACTTCTTAAAGCAGGTGGCAAGTGATGGTCAAGCCGGCCATCACGATGCTGACCATGCTCATCAGCTTGATGAGGATGTTCAGTGAAGGACCTGACGTGTCTTTGAACGGGTCGCCGACGGTGTCGCCCACGACGGTGGCTTTATGGTTGTCGGAACCCTTGCCGCCGAAGTTGCCTTCTTCGACATACTTCTTGGCATTGTCCCAAGCACCGCCTGAGTTGGCCATGAAGACAGCCATCACGAAGCCGGTGGCGAGGCCGCCGATGAGCAGGCCGAGGACGCCGGGAACACCCAGGATGACGCCGGTGAGGATCGGGACGATGATGGCCAGGATGGAGGGCACCAGCATCTCGTGCTGGGCACCCTTGGTGGAGATGGCCACGCAGCGCTCGTAGTCGGGTTCAGCCTTGCCTTCGAGGATACCCTTAATGGTGCTGAACTGACGGCGCACCTCTTCAACCATCTTCTGGGCGGCGCGACCCACAGCGTTCATGGTCATGCCGCAGAACACGAAGGCCATCATGGCGCCGATGAAGACACCCACAAGGACGACCGGGTTCATCAGGTTGACGTTGTAAGCCTCCATGAAGTCGATGAGCGATGCCTTGGCGGCAGCCACACCATTCGGGAGGTCTTGACCCACGCGGACCAAGGCGATCTTGATCTCTTCCACGTATGAGGCCAGCAGGGCGAGGGCGGTCAAAGCGGCGGAGCCGATGGCGAAGCCCTTGCCGGTAGCGGCGGTGGTGTTGCCGAGGGCGTCGAGGGCGTCGGTGCGCTTACGCACTTCGGGATCGAGGCCGCTCATCTCGGCGTTACCGCCAGCGTTGTCGGCGATGGGACCGTAGGCGTCGGTAGCCAAGGTGATACCCAGAGTGGAGAGCATACCCACAGCGGCGATACCGATGCCATAGAGGCCCATGGAGAGGTTCTGTGCGTTGAACTGCAGGCTGAAGCCATTGGCGCAGAGGTAGGCCAGGATGATGGCGCAACCCACGGTGACCACCGGGATGGCAGTGGAGAGCATACCCAGACCCAGGCCGGAGATGATTACGGTAGCGGGACCGGTCTTGGAGCTTTCAGCCACCTTCTGGGTGGGCTTGTAGCTCTGCGAGGTGTAGTATTCAGTGGCCTTGCCGATGATGACGCCAGCCAGCAGACCGACGACGACCGACAGGGAGACATGCCACCACTGGTTGGTCTCGGTGCCGAACAGCCAGGCGAAGATGCCGAAGGTGGCAGCGGCGATGAGTATAGCGGCGGTGTTGGTGCCACGTGAGAGGGCGCCCAGCAGTTCCTTCATGCCGGCGTTCTCTTTGGTACGCACCAGGAAGATACCTATTAATGAGAGGAGCACACCCACGGCGGCGATGAACATCGGGGCGAGCACGGCCTTCATCTGCAGGCCTTCGACGGCTGAGGTAGCGAAGGCTGAAGCACCCAGGGCCATGGTAGCCAGGATGGAGCCGGCGTACGACTCGTACAGGTCGGCGCCCATGCCTGCGACGTCACCCACGTTGTCACCGACGTTATCGGCGATGGTGGCGGGGTTGCGCGGGTCATCCTCAGGGATGTTGAACTCGGTCTTACCCACGAGGTCGGCACCCACGTCGGCGGCCTTGGTGTAGATGCCACCACCCACACGGGCGAACAGGGCCTGTGTGGAGGCACCCATACCGAAGGTCAGCATGGTGGTGGTGATCGTCACCAGGTCGGCTTCAGCGCCCACCATCTCGAGGAGGCTGGTGCCTTTCAGCACGAGGAACCACACCGAGACGTCGAGCAGGGCCAGACCCACGACCACGAGACCCATCACAGCACCGGAACGGAAGGCCACCTTCAGGCCGCTGTTCAGCGAACGACGGGCTGCATTAGCGGTACGGGCCGAAGCATAGGTGGCGGTCTTCATGCCGAAGAAGCCAGCCAAGCCCGAGAAGAAACCGCCGGTCAGGAAGGCGAACCATACGATGCCGTTCTGCAAGTGGAACAGGCTCATTACAAAAAACACGATCGCCAACACGACGAAGACGATGATGACCACCTTGTACTGTTGCTTCAGGTAGGCCATGGCGCCTTTGCGGACGTGAGCGGCAATCTTCTTCATTAAATCGGTACCCTCATCTTCCTTCATCATTGACTTGTAGAAGAAGAAGGCGAATGCCAGCGCCAGGATGGAGGCTGCCAACACCCAATAGACTACTGATAATGACATAGAGTTATAGATTTAAAGATTTAAGATTTTCAAAACAATCTACAAAAATAGAAAGGTTTCCCTAGAATTCAAAGACAATTTTCAAAAAATTCAGGGGTACTCATTTTTTCTTGGCGGTGTCAGGAAATATTCCTATTTTTGGCATTTGAAGGGAAGAAGGTTTTCTTCCGACCTATTACACTGAAAATGAACAAAATCGCATTAGAGATCAAGGAGCTTTTGTACAGCCAGTCGTCGAGCGGCGCCTATGTGCTCATCCTGGGCGACAACCAATCAAGGCGCAGGCTGCCCATCGTCATCGGCACCAACGAGGCCCAGGCCATCGCCATGGGACTGGAGGGCAACCAGCCTTCGAGGCCCCTCACCCACGACCTTTTCAAGAGCTTCGCGTTGCATTACGACGTCGACCTGGTCGAGGTGGTCATCACCCGTTTCCTCGACGGGGTGTTTTACGCCACGCTGGTCTGCAAGCAGGGCGACGACTTCTCGATGATCGACGCGCGACCTTCTGACGCCATCGCGCTGGCCGTGCGATTCAACTGTCCCATCTCGGCCTACGAGTCGGTGATGAATGAGGCCGGCATCGAGATGGAGGAAGCTGAGGAGGCGGACACCGTCGTCCCTCAGATACCCGAGGAGGAATCGCCCGAGGAGCACCTCGACAGTCTTACTGTGGAACAGCTCCAACAGCTGCTCGACATGGCCATCGAAGAGGAGAACTACGAGAAAGCCGCCGAGCTCCGCGATTTGATTAATAGCAAATCTTAACATTTGAAATATGAAAGGCATTAAATTCAGACTCATTGTGATGAACTTCCTGATCTTCGCGGTCTGGGGAGCTTATCTCTGCTCGTTGGGCATCTATCTCGGCCGTGTAGGCATGGGCGCCCACATCGGAAGATTCTTCGCCATCCAAGGCATCGTTTCCCTCTTCATGCCCACCCTCATCGGCATCATCGCCGACCGTTGGGTGCCCGCGCAGAAGATGCTGGGCATCTGCCATTTCCTGGCCGCCATCTTCATGGGCATGGCCGGCTACATGGGCATGAAATACGGCAACGACATCACCTTCGGCCAGATCTTCCCATGGTACGCGTTGAGCGTGGCCTTCTTCATGCCCACCATCGCGTTGGGTAACTCCGTATCCTACAACGCCTTGAACCAGGCCGGTCTGGACACGGTGAAGGCCTTCCCTCCCATCCGCGTGTTCGGCACCATCGGCTTCATCCTCTCCATGTGGATCGTGAACTTCACAGGGTTCAAGGACAACTACATGCAGCTGTTCGTCTCGGCCGCCTGGGGCATCATCCTCGGCTTTTACGCCTTCACGCTGCCCAACTGCCCCGTCAACAAAAACGTGGAGAGCAAGTCGTTCGTTGATACCTTCGGCCTGCGCGCCTTCTCCCTGTTCAAGGACTCCAAGATGTGCATCTTCTTCATCTTCTCGTTCCTCCTGGGCATGTGCCTGCAGGTGACCAACGGCTTTGCTACGCCTTATCTCGACGCTTTCGGCGCCGACCCGCAGTACGCCAACGCCTTCGCAGTGAAGAACAACGTGTTCCTTTCATCGATTTCACAGATTTCGGAGACCCTCTGCATCCTTTTGATTCCCTTCTTCCTGAAGAAGTTCGGCATCAAGAAGGTAATGCTCATCGCCTTCATCGCTTGGGCCTTGCGTTTCTTCTTCCTCGGCGCAGGCTATCCCACCGGTTTCGGACTGGTGCTGCTCATCCTCTCGATGATCGTCTATGGCGTGGCCTTCGACTTCTTCAACATCAGCGGCTCACTCTTCGTTGACCAGAACACCGATGTGAGCATCCGTTCGAGCGCCCAAGGCGTGTTCATGATGATGACCAACGGCTTTGGTGCCACCATCGGCTCCTATTGCGCCCAAGCCGTCGTGAACCGCTTGGTATTGAACCCCGCCATCGCCGACCCGACCTTCAACATCATGAACGGTTGGGCCCACGCCTGGTATGTGTTCGCCGCCTTCGCCCTGGTGGTCGGCATCCTGTTTGCCATCCTGTTTAAATACAAACACACCCCCAACCAAGCCTAACTCCTCACTCCCATGAAACAGTATCTAGACCTGCTTCAGCATATTTTGGATCACGGCGTCCAGAAAGGCGACCGCACTGGCACGGGTACCATCAGTGTGTTCGGCTACCAGATGCGTTTCGACTTGTCGGAGGGCTTCCCCTTGGTGACCACCAAGAAGGTCCACCTGAAGTCGATCATCTATGAGCTGCTGTGGCTGCTGAGCGGCGATACCAACATACAGTATCTCCACGACCACAAGGTCTCGATTTGGGACGAGTGGGCCGACGCCAATGGCGACCTGGGTCCCGTGTATGGGGCCCAATGGCGCAACTGGAACAACGAGGGCATCGACCAAATCAAAGAGGTGGTGAAGAGCATCAAGGAGAACCCCAACAGCCGCCGGCACATCGTCACCGCCTGGAATCCCAGCGTTTTACCTGATGAGCATGAAAAGAACTTCGCCGCCAACGTGGCTGCCGGCAAAGCAGCACTTCCCCCTTGTCACGCCTTCTTCCAGTTCTATGTGGCCGAGGGCAAACTATCTTGCCAGCTCTACCAACGCAGCGCCGACGTGTTCCTGGGAGTGCCGTTCAACATCGCTTCCTATGCCCTCCTCACCATGATGATGGCGCAAGTATGCGGCTTGCAGCCGGGCGAGTTCGTCCACACCTTCGGCGATGTGCATATCTACAACAACCTCATCGAGCAGGTGAAGACCCAGCTGTCAAGGGAACCACGACCGCTGCCCACCATGCTTTTGAATCCCGAAGTAAAGGACATTTTTGAATTCAAATACGAAGATTTCACATTAATCAATTATAACCCTTATCCAGCAATCAAAGGCGAAGTATCTATATGACTCTATCAATTATCGTAGCGATGGCCAAAAACAGAGCCATCGGCATCAACAACCAGCTGATCTGGCATAACAGCAACGACTTGAAGCACTTCAAGGAGGTGACCCTGGGACACTGCGTCATCATGGGCCACAACACCTGGCTCTCGCTGCCGGGACAGAAGGCCTTGCCTAACCGCCGCAACATCATCATCTCCGACCGCCTCGACGAGGCACCGGAGAACTTCGAACTGGCCCTCTCCATCCCCGAAGCGCTGCAGATGGTGGAAGACGAAGAAGAGGTCTTCATCATGGGCGGCGGCAGCATCTACGAGCAGTTCCTTCCCAAGGCCGACAGGCTGTATCTGACGCGGCTCGACAAGGAGTTCGAAGCCGATACCTACTTCCCCTACATCAACTTCGAGAATTGGGAACTGGTCGACTTGAAGGTCATCGACGACGACCCACAAGTCGATTATTCTTACCGGTTTGAGGTTTGGGAGAGGAAGTGAGGAGTTAGGAGTGAGGAGTAAAAACAACAAAAAAATGCGGAACTCGGGTGGACCGGGTTCCGCATTTTGATTAATGACTTACGTCTTCTTACTTGATCACAGAGACTCTCTGGATGCTTTCGCCGTTGGCGGTAACGACCTTCACCATATAGATGCCGGTCTCCACCTTGCCAAGGCTAATGACGGCGTTGTCGCCATTGCATTCCTGGTGATGGACCAGTTGACCCAAGGCGTTGTACACCATCACCTGCTGGAGGTTCTCACCTTCGATGGTGAAGCTGTCGCGGGTCGGGTTCGGGTAGAGGCTCACGCTCGAGGCGAACTCGTTGACACCAGTGGTCGAGAAGAAGATCTTCACGAAATACTCGTTGCCATACATGGCCTTGAAAGGAGCCGAGGTGCAGTCGATACTCTGATATACGGCGACCACCTTGTAGTAGTACCAAATGCCTTCATTCAGCGACTTGGTCTCTTTGTACTCGGTCTTGTTGGCGCCCAACACCTTGGCACGCTCCCATTCGCCATCGTCGCCCTCCCTACGGTAGACGATGAAACCGCTAAGATTCTCGTTCTCGGGTCTTTCCCAAGTGATAATAGGTTTGCCGCTAGTCTGCAAGGTGTACCAGAGGTTGTAGCCCGGGTCGCAACCTTCGCCGGTAGTACCACAGGCTTCATTTGAAGGTTCCGACTCACCACCGTCGCAGAGCACGCACACCTGGTAGCAGTGGCCACCTTGGTCGGCATCCTCGTCGACATACGAGTTGGTCTGGGCCAGTTCGAAGAGATAACCGTCGCGATAAATGTTGTAGCCATAACCGGGATTGCTCACGCCTTCCCAGGTAAGGGACACCTTGCCATCGACCACCTCAGCGAAGAGCTCGCCGGGATATTCACACTGCATGGTGCTGGTGCAACCGTTGTTGCCAGTATAGAAGTAGCCGCTGGGGATATTGGTCGACTCACCCTGAGCGAATTCATAAACGGTATTGCCATTGGCATCCTTGATCTTGATGCTGAGGGTCACAGGCTCGGAACCTTCCTTCCAGGCGAAGAACACCCTACCCAAAGTCACATTGAAATTGATGGTGGCGGGGTTGTTGTTGGTCATGGTGAAGTTGGTGATTTCGCGGCCAGCACCATCGTAGACGTAAACGGCACCGCCTTTCCATCCCTGCATGGCAGAAGCGGTGACGACCGCCTTCCACTCGCAGGTGGGACCGAACGACTCGGAGGTAACGGCGGCAGCGCCTTTCACGCCTTCCACCATAGCGTAGACACGATACTCGAAAGTGCTGTAGCAAGGAACCGTTTCATCCACAAAGCTCATATTGGCACCCGGAGCCGGGTTGTCAACCGTATAGATGGTCTTGCCATCTCTCGTCACGACGATCTGGTCGATAGCGCTGAGGTTCACGTTGGTCATGGTCTTGCTGGGATTGGTCCAGGTAATGGTGGCCGACTGGGCAATGTCACTGGTCTTGGTGGCAACCAGGTTGGAAGGAGCCTGGGCTGTGGTATTGTACACATGGGAGGGCACAAAGTTGAAGATGGCAGCCGCCTGCGAGGCGTAGTCGATGGCATCGACGGCATAATAGTCGTCGTCGGAACCGCTCCAGCCGAAGTTGAAGTGGATGAGGTCGTTCTCATCGTAGCCGTCGGCAACGAAGGCGTGACCGCCGCTGGAGCTCTGGCCTGAATAGTACACCGGGCGACCGAGGTCGAACTCGGCTTTCAGCATGTTGACCCAGTTGGTGAGGGTGAATGAGCTTCTGTTCTTCTTCACGCAGTAGTCGTAGTCGAAATAGCTGTTCATGGCGCCGGGAACGATGTCGGAATAGGTTCCGCTACCATCCCAGTCGTAAGTCATGTCAGTGGCGACGCCGCAGTGGTACAGCAGCAAAGCAACAGCCTCGATCTGTTCCTGTGAGGCGTTGCTCAGCGATCTCGGCATCAGATCCCACTGGTAGGTGGTGGCGCCGAAGTTGGCCGACTGGACACCATAGTTATAATAGGTGGGACCATAGCCGATGCAGTTGTAGGAGTGGCTTCCCTCGCCTTGGAGCGGAGCATCCCAGTGTTTCATCAGCTGACCCATGGCCGTGGCCACGCAACCGGCATAGCAACGTCCGCCGGGAGCTTGTGAGATGTGTTGGGGGTTGGCATTGGCCGGCACCTGAGGAGCATAGAGGTTATAGGGGCTGTCCTGGTTCCAACGGGTCCACACCAGCGGCTCCACGCTATTGCCCCTTTGGTTGCTCAGACGGCCGTATGTCCTGAGGGTCTCCCATTCAGCGGCGATTTCCGGCGTGGGAGCAATGTTCTTTTCAATGGCATAGCTGATGCTGTTCTTATAGGTCTCAAGCATGTACATGGCGCCATTGTAGGGGTTGCTGGAGTCGAAGTTGCCATTCACGGAATAGCCGAGGATGGGACGCACGTTATCGGTGGCGGAGACCAGCACGAAACCGGTGGTACCCACATTGAAAACGTAAACACAGGCCTCTCCCCTGTCGGAAGTCACCGTGTAAGTCAATTCCAGATCAGCACCTCTGGTCTGCTCGAATTTGGTCTGGACAAACTTTTTGCCCAGCGATTTGGCCGTATTCATGTCGATGGGACCGGCAAATGCGGCACCAAAAGCAAGGGCCACGGCCATGATTAACAAAACAGTTTTTTTCATTGTTAAGATAATTAATTAATACTAAATGATTTTATTCTATAACTGATACTTTCCTAGTGGTAAGGCCATTGGCGGTTTGCACCATCACCATGAACATGCCGCTACCGAGGTCGCTGAGGTTGAGGGTGATGGCATCGCCGTTGACTTGGGTTTCGAGCACTTGTTGGCCCAACATGTTATAAACTTTGACCGCCTGCATCATCGGGGCTTCGATGTGGAGCACTCCCGCTGTGGGGTTGGGATAGATGCTGATGCCGTCGGCCGACTCGTTGACACCGTCGAACGAATAGAGGAAATGCAGGTAATACTGGTTCTCATCGTAGATATACGCTGCGGGATAGGAGTCGCAGTCGAGTTGGGAATAATGGGCGAACACCTGATAGTAGTAATCGCCTTCCTCGGTGAGCGTGTTGTCGGTATACGAAGTGGCATTGGCGCCGCAGATCTTGATGCGGTCGTATTCCTCCCCTTCCTTCTTACGGTAGATGATGTATCCCGACAGTCCATCGTCAGGCGAGGGACGGTCCCAAGTGAGTTTGCACTTGAAGTTGTTGGTCATTTCGAAGTTGAGATGACGTGCCGGGTGGCAGCCTCCCGAGGTTCCGCAGGCCATGTTGGAGTATTCTCCGTTCATGCCGCCGTCGCAGAGGGTGGCCACAGTGTAACAATGTCCGCCGATGGGCAGGTTCTCATCGCGGAAGGTAGTCTCTGAGGTCATGGCCACCGCTTTGTCGTCGCGGAAGATGAGATAGCCGTAGCCGTAATTGTCGACGCCGTCCCACTGCAGGATGACGGTTTGTTCGTCATCAACGTCGGTCATGGCGGTCAGATGCGTGGGAGTCCCACATTCGGGCATCAGGCCGCAGCCGTTGTTGCCTTCGAAAAACACCCCTTCGGGCATGGACAGGATGTTGCCCGAATAGTTGTACACAGAGTTGTTATCAGGGTCTTTGACGTTGATGGTAATCGTGAAATCGTTCGGGATGTTTTCCCCCAGCTTCCAGGCCATCTTCATCAGGCCCAGCGGCACGTTGGCGTTGACCACTGTCGGGCTGGAGTTGGTGACGGTGACGCTGTTGGCTTCGGCTCCGGTGAAGTCGTAGATGACGATACGCGAGCCTCTCCATCCCTGCATATTGGAACTCGAGACCACGAACTTCCATTCGCACATGGGACCCACGTGGATGCCCTCGGTTTTGATCGACTTGCCCCTTTGTCCATCGACGACGGCGAACACCCTATAGGTGAAGGAGCTGAAAACCGGCACGCTGGTATCGACGATGCTCATGGCGGCACCCGGGGTGACGTTGTCCTCAGTATAGACGATATCGTTGTCGCGCATCACCACGATCTGGTCGATGGCGGCGAGACTCTGGTTGGTGAGGGTCGTGACGGGGTTATTCCAGCTCACGGCAGCGGTGAGGTCGCCATTGGTGGCGGGAGCCACCTGCAGGTTGGTGGGATTATTGGGTGTGGCGGAATAGATGGCTGCAGGGACGTAGTTCATGATCACGCCTTCCGTGTCGGTGTAGTTGTGGTTGTCGATGTCGAACCAGCCGTCGCTATTACCGCTCCAGCCCCAGTTGAAATGCACCAGGCCTTCGTCGTTGTAGCCGTCGAGCACATAGGCATGACCGCCACCGCGATGCACCATGGGCCAGCGCATGTCGATCGACTCGGTGATCATTTCCATATAGCTGTCATGGGTAAAGTCCTCGCGATAATGGTGCGCCATCTGGTTGGTGTAGTAGAAATGCTCTGGCATGGAGGTGCAGAGCCTGCTGGTGACGGCGCCGCTGCTGGAGGGTCGGTAGTTCATGTCGACCGAGACGCCCGCATGATAGATAAGCGTGGCAACTGCCTCAATCTCCTCGATGGGAGAAGAAGCGGTGATGGTGGCCGGCATGTGGTCCCAGTCATAAACGGTCTCCCCGAAGTTTGCGGTCAGGGGACCATATTCGGGATGGTCCTCAGGAGTATAGGTATGGCTGCCTAAACCTTGAAGCGGGTGGTTCCAGTACTTCATCACCTGAGCCGCGGCAGTAGCCACGCAACCTGCGTAAACGTGTCCTCCAGGACCGCCATCGGCGACGGGACAGCAGTAGTTGTACGGATAGTTCTGGTTCCATTTGGTCTCCACCAGATACTCGTCTTCCCTACCGCCGTAACGCGAGACGAGACGTCCATGCTCACGTAACGACGTCCAGTCGGCAGCAGCATCGAGACTGGCCACAGCATTGCGGCTGGTACGATAAGCATTGATGCTGTCGAGGAATTCTTGCAACGCAGGAGGAATATCATTGGGGTTGAACACGCCCTCGTCGGAATATCCGACGACGGGACGGTAGCTGTCGTCGGACGAGAGGATGACGAAGCCGGTGTCGCCCACATTGAACACATAGAAGGCGGGTTGCGAATACACCAGCATAAGGTTCTGGCTTTGGCGGGTATATTCAAAGTGGTTTTGGACAAATTGGCCGGCCAGGGCACGGGCTTCATCCACGTCCACGTGAGCCGCATTCAGCGACAGACCTCCAAGCAGGAGCAGGAGAACAGGAAGGAGTCTTTTCATAACGAATGGTTTTTTTGGTTATTAATGCATGATAACGACCCTACGCGCGATGGAACCCTCGCGGGTGAGGACGTTGACGATATAGATGCCCGACTCGAGGCCGGAGGTGTTGATGTCGAGTGCATCGGTAAGACCGCTGTAGTGATAGACCGCCTGTCCCACGGTGTTGTAAAGGGTCACCACGTTGATGTCGGCCGACTGTACGGTGAGGATGTCGTTGACGGGGTTGGGGAAGATGGCGGCGTTGATGGCATATTCACCGACGGAGGTCACGACGACATACACGAAGTCGGTGTCGTCGGGAGTCAGGGCGGGTGTCGACTCGCAGGCGCTGCTGAAAGCAGTCACCTTATAATAATAACTGCCCATCCCCACCAAATCGTAGTATTCGTGCTCGGTGCCTTCAATGGCATTGATTTCGGTGTATTCGACACCGTCGTCGCTGCGGTAGATCTTGAATTTGGTGGGGGTGTAGTCGCAATTCCAAGTCAACAGGGTGCCGAAGTCACCACTGTCGTAATAGTACTCGCCCATGAAACCCGTAGGCGGGGTGCAACCGTCGCAGTCGTTATCGCCCGAATAGATGGTGCCGCTGAGTTGCGAGGAAGATCCGCTGAAGCTGTAAACGCTCTGGCTGGCTGAGTTCTTCAGGTTGATGGTGAGCGAAGCGATATCAGTGACAGGGGCATACCAATTCAGGCTGAATGCGCCTTCGGGCATGTCGAATTTCTCAGACAATGGCGATGAGTTCGTCATGGTAACCTCCTTGAATACCACGCCATGGGCATCAAGCACCTGTATCTTACCGCCGTTCCATCCTTGGAAGTTGGTGGTTTGGCACACGAACTTCCAGGTGCAGCTGGGACCCACCAGGATGACGGTCTTGTAGGGCTTGCCTTGAATGCCGTTGTTGATGCCACAGATGGTGTATTCGTAGCAGCCGTAGTCGTCGACCACATCATCAATGGTAATGGTCTCGCCGGGTTGAGGGTTGTTGAAGGCCTGGACCAAAGTGCCATTACGTTTCAGCACGATGCTCTCGATGGAGGTTAGGTCGGCACCCGACTCGGAGGTGGCAGGAACGGTAAAGCTGACTTGGACGGTCTTGGTGAGGGCATCGGCGACAGTAGCCTCAAGAGAGGTCATGGCGGGGACCATGGCTTCATAGAGATAGTCGGGCACCATGTCGAACACCACTCTTTGGAAGTAGTTGAAGTGACCATTACCCGTATTCAAGGCGTCGATTTGGTAATAGTTGTTGTCTTGGCCGCTCCATCCCCAGTTGAAATGGAAATAGCGCTGGTCGTTGTAACCGTCGCAGTTGAAGGCGTGGCCTCCGTCGGTATCGCTTCCGGCATACACCACGGGGAGACCGCGGTCTAATTGTTCGATCAGCATGTCTTCCCAGGCGGTTCTCGAATAATTGTCGCGGGAATCGACATAGGTGCCACTACCGTATCTGAAATAATCGATCACCGCCGCAGGGATGTCTTCGGTATGGGCGCCACTGCCATCGGGAGTAAAATCCATGTCGACCGCGATGCCGCAGTGGTACATCAGCAGGGCCACGGCCTGGCCGGCGGCATTGGCACTGGTAACCGAGTTGGGCATGATGGACCAGTTGTAGGTAGTCTCGCCGAAGTTGGCCGAGAGCGTTCCGCCGTAAGAACTGGAGCTATAGGAATGCTCGCCGTTGCCGGTCTCAGGCCAGTTCCAGTATTTCATCACCTGGCTCATGGCGCAGGCCACGCAACCTGCATAGCAGTGGTTGTTGGTCCAGTAGCTAGTGCAAGCCGGGGCATAGTAGTTGTAAGGCCAGCCTTGGTCCCAGGTAGTGGACAGCAGCGGGGCCACAGCGTTTCCGCCTCTCGTATGGCTCATGACTCCCTCTTTGCCAACCAGATACCATTGTTCGGCAATCTCGGGCTCGACAGCCAGGTCGTTGTCGATGGCATATTGGATCTCACGGGCGTAATGGCCCAAATAGTAACGCAATCCTTCGGGGACGTTGTTGACGTCGAAATCACCGCCTTCGGTGTAACCCAAGATGGGATGGGCACGGTCGTCGGCAGCCACCACGACAAAGCCATTGCCGTAGTTGAAGACATAGAGGGCATCGACACCTGCTTCGCTGACCTCAGTGTAGGCCAACGAAAGCGCATCGGACTTTTGACCCAAGGTGTTTTGCACGAACTTCTGGCCATAGCTCCTCGCCTGATTCACATCAACGGGGCCGGCATAGGAAGCACCGATGGCAAGCATCAATGCGATCCATAAGAGAGATAGTCTTTTCATTGTATTTCCTTTTTAAACATTTGCTCTAAAAAGGCAAAAATACGGAAAAATACAAAAACTATGCCCTATTTTAAAAAAAATAATGAACAAGGATATGAACAACCTCAGGTTTTCTGTTCCTTTTTCTTGGCGGCAGGAAACAGTATGTTGTTCAGAATCAGGCGGTAACCAGGAGAATTGGGATACATGTCGAGTTCGGTCGGCGGGTCACCCACCATGTGCCGGTAGTCCTCGGGGTCGTGGCCGCCAAGGAAGGTCCAGAACCCGTTGCCGAAGTTGCCATGGATGTAGCGGTCCTCCCCTAGCGCTGCGTTGTCGCCCAGCACGATGACGCTGGGCTTGACATAGGCTTTGCGGAAGGCTGTGGTCTGACCCATGAAGCCTTTGATGAGGCGTTCGTGGCATTGGGTGAGCATGGTGGGAACGGGATCCCACTTGGCAGAGAAGTCGAACAGCAGGAAAAAGTCGTTGTTCTCGTTGACGGTGCGCATGCGTTCGGTGGGGATGTCGATGTTCGACACCTCGTATTCCTGCGGGTTGACCGACACGGTGAAGTCGGTGAACGCGAAACAGTTGTCGTAGTCAAGCCGTTGCGGATCACCCTGATGGATGGGGTCGCCGTCGAACATGTAGTCGCAGATGTCGAGTCCCTCGGCGGACAGGGCGATATCGAAGCTGTCGGGGGCCGAGCACATGGCGAACATATAGCCTCCACCCGCCACGAAGTCGCGGATCTTCTTGGCTACGGCGAGTTTCAGCTGCGACACCTTCTTGAACCCCCAGCGGGCGGCGGTGGCCTCTTGCAGCTTCACGTCCTCCTGGTACCAGGGATAGTTGTGGTAACGCGCCCAGAACTTGCCGTACTGCCCGGTGAAGTCCTCGTGATGCAGGTGCAGCCAGTCGTAGGTGGGCAGCACCCCTTGCAGGACCTCGTCGTCGTACACCACGTCATAAGGAATCTCGGCGTAGGTCAGCACCAAGGTCACGGCATCGTCCCATGGCAGGTTGTTCTTCGGGGCGTAGACGGCCACCCGGGGCGCTTTCTGCAGTTTCATCTCGTCCATGTTCACCCCCGGATCGGCAATCTGCGCCAGCAAGGCGTTGGCTTGGGCGTCGGCGATGACTTGGTACGACACGCCGCGCATCTTGCACTCGCGCTCGAAGATGTCATGGTAGGGAATCAGATAACTTCCGCCTTTGTAGTTCAGCAGCCAACTGATCTCCACCTCGCGTTCCAGCACGAAATACGCCACCCCATAGGCCTTCAGATGGTTGGTTTGGGTGCCGTCCATGGGAATGAACAGGTACGCCGCCGCAACTTGCTGATGCACAGCAAAAAGAAAAAACAAAAACAGAAATATTGCTTTTTTCATTATTTTTTTGCCATAGGTTTTGCAAAGATAAGAATTTTATTATTTATTTTTGCAAAAAAAATTACATAAGATGAAAAAATCGCAGAAAAAGGTCAACAACGGGTTGATTGTGATGAGCAAGGGGGAGCGCGCGGGGGTCATCAGCCTCCTTTCGGTGATTGCCTTCCTGTTGGCGTTCAGCGTGTTCCGTCCCGCCATCCGATGGCCGAAAAGCGAGCAGGCCTTCCACAATCTGGATTCGATGATAGCCCTCCAAGAACAGGCGGCTAAACTGGAAGAAGAAAGGATTGTCAAGGACGCGGTGGTGACGGAACCACCTGTAGCCAAGTCAACTTCCAAAGAAAAAACAACAAAGACAACTAAAACAACAAAGACAACTGGCGAGCATTCCCAAGCCACCACAGCGCCGGAACGCAAAGCCATCCCTATCCTTGACATTAATAAGGCTGACTCGCTGGCGTTGGTGGCGTTGCCACAGATCGGCGAGGTGATGGCTAGCCGTATCCATCGATATAGGGAGCGTCTGGGCGGGTTCGTGTCGTTCGAGCAGCTTTTCGAGGTCAAAGGCATGGACTCGGCGCGTTATGCCACCATCAAGCCGTATATCGTATTGGGAGACAAAGAGATACGCCTTCTCGACATCAACCGCGACGAGTTCAAGACGTTGCTCAGGCATCCCTATCTGGAATACGACCAGGTGAAAACCATCGTCAACCATCGCGAACGGAAAGGGCTTATCAAGAACTGGGAACAGCTTCAAGGGCTGCTCGGGGAGGTCAACCCATTATTGGAACGCTATGTGAGTTATTAGAAGAAGCCCTTGATGAAGATAATCGCGATGGCGATAGGAGCCAGATATTTGATAATGAAATAGATAGCTCCTTTAACGGAGAGTTTGAGTTTCCCTTCGTTTGTGATTTCCTCGTTGAAGGTCTTCTTGCCCATAATCCAGCCCACGAAGATAACGATGAACAAGGCGCCGATGGGTAACAGGATCTTCGCAGAAACCATGTCAAGACGATCGAAGAAGCTCATGCCGCCGATGGTGAGGCCCGAGCCGCTCTTGAGGCTCAGCGAGGCGAACACGCCCAAGGCCATGCACCCCAGCGAGGCTAGCACGGTGGCCCAACGGCGTGAGAGGTGCCACTCTTCAACGAAGAAGGCCACGATGACTTCCAGGAGGGAGATGGTGGAGGTCAAGGCAGCCACGGCCAGGAGCACGAAGAAGATGATGCAGAAGAAATAACCTCCGGCCATCTGGTTGAAGATCATGGGTAAAGTGCTGAACACCAGACCCATACCAGCAGTAGGCTGCACGCCGAAGGAGAAGGCGGCGGGGAAGATCACCACACCGGCCAGCACGGCGATCAGGGTATCCGCCAATGTCACCGAGATGGCTGTCGACGTGAGGTTGTCGTCCTTCTTGATATAGGAGCCATAGGTGATGAGCACCCCCATGCCCATGCTGAGCGAGAAGAAGGCCTGTCCCAAGGCGCTGATCACCACCGACCCGTTGATCTTTGAAAAGTCGGGGTGGAAGAGGAAGGAGAGCCCTTCGCGGGCGCCGGGGAGGGTAACGGCGCGGACGCCAAGTACCAGCAGGATAATTACCAACAGGGGCATCAGGATCTTGGCGTATTTCTCGATACCGTCAGCCACGCCCTTGAACACCACAAAACCTGTCAGGAAGATGAAAACGAACTGCCAGAGCACATTCCTCCACCCCTGGTTGTGGAAGTCGGAGAACTCCTGCTCGATCACAGCCAGTTCCTTGCCTTGGAAGTCGTTACCCACCGCTTTGACAATGTATTCGAGGGTCCAGCCGGCCACCGTGGAGTAAAACGCCATGATGATAAAGGCGCAGATCACTCCCATATAACCGATCACGGGCCATCCGGAACGGGGTTTCAGCAGTTTGAACGCCCCGACGGGGTTCTTTTGGGCGCGACGGCCGATGATGAACTCACTCAGCATCACGGGAACGCCGAGGCAAAGAACGATGAGGAGGTAGACCGCCAGGAAGGCGCCACCGCCATTGTTTCCCACCTCACAGGGGAACCTATAGATATTGCCCAAGCCCACGGCCGAACCTGCGGCCGCTGCGATGATGCCCAATTTGGACCCGAAACCGTCGCGACTCATGGTTGTATGTTTAAATTAATGGTGCTTTTCGCCAAAGGCCAAGTCGCCGGCATCGCCCAGACCCGGAACCACATAGGCACGGGCGGTGAGCTCATCGTCGACGGAACCCACCCAGATGGTCGTTGGCCAACGCGACATCTTGAGTTTCAAATGGTTAAGACCCTCAGCCGAGGTCACTGCCACAGCCACATGGATGTGTTTGGGCTCCATGTCGTCGCCCAGCAAGCCCTCAATGGTCTTGGCCAACGACTCACCCGTAGCCAGCAAGGGATCGCAGATGATCAGCACCCGTCCGTTGAGGTCGGGGGCGGAGAAATACTCCACGCGGATCTCCGAGTCGTCGTCCTTGTCGTATTTGCGATAGGCAGCCACAAAGGCGTTGTCGGCCTTGTCGAACATATTCAGCATCCCGTTGTGGAACGGCAGTCCCGCCCTGAGGATGGTGGCCAGCACCGGCTGCTCGGCCAGCACCTTCACCTCTTTGACCCCCAAAGGCGTCACCACCTCACGGGTCTCATAATCAAGGGTTTTACTGATTTCGTAGGCCATCATCTCGCCGATACGTTCCAAATTGCGACGGAAACGCATACGGTCATGCTGGATCTCCACATCACGGATTTCAGCCATCACATTGTTAAAAAGGCTGTCGCTCAGCTCAAAGTTCTTTACTTCTATCATAATGTCAGAGTTTGACACAAAAATACAAAAAACAACGATTCGTCAAAGCGAAGTTTTCAATTTTTTCTTCGGAAAGGATTGAACAGCTTGAAATTCAAGGCGGAGTAATGCACAAGCTCACTGCCAAAACCCTGATAGAAACGGGCTAGGTTGACCTCATCGGAACCTTCAAAGTCCAATACGAGGGGTTTTCCGGCATATCGACGAATCACCTGGTCCAACAGGAAAGTCATCGCCCCAAGTTCCTTGCCTCGGGCGTCGCAACCCGAGAAGAGAAAGGTAATCCGATGATGACTCATCATAAAAAGTGCTCCACAAATAACATCATCATTATCCGTGCTTTTGACTCCATAAATAAAAGCATTACTTGAAGCAATGGCACGTTCTGAAAGATGGGCTAACCGCTCGTATTCAGCGTCACCCCAATGGGTCACTCGGGCACCTCGATTGGCACGGAACAAATCGATGACGGTCGCCATAGGCACCTGCTCCACCAAGGTCAATCCATTATTCAATGCTTTCTTTAAGTTACGGCGTGTATTTTCGTGATATTGTGAAAATAACGTATCGTAGTTTTTAGACAAGTCCAAAAGAAAGTTGAAGTGGAATTCCACGCCTTTCAGAAGGTCATTGAAGCGGTTGCCTTCGTTGAGCCGGATCTGGACCAACAGGTAAAACTTGGGGATGGCCTCAAGGAACTCCAGAATTCGTTCTTGGGTAAGCGTCTGGGTTGAAAACACACCCAACTGTTGGACAAAAAAAGGCTGGCAAAGGTAATAGATCCCGTATTTTTCCTTCCAGGTTATCGGCATTACTTCCAGATACTTACCATCACTCACTTCAACCAATGCATCCCATCCTGGATGGACGATGTCGAGATACCATGACCAGGCATAGACATTCCCGTTGGGAGCCTGTGCAATGCACTCGTCCCAAAGGGTTAGATCGATCGCATCATGGTTCAAATAGGAAATCATCGGCAGTTCTCCAAGATTTGTCGGTACATTTCGGGCCAGCCCAACCAGCGTTTCTCGCCTCCGAGGGTCTCGTTATGGGTGAGGTAAACGAAGGTTCCGTTGACTTTCCTTACTTCATTAACTACTTTAAGTATTGTATTATAAGATTCAGACACTCCTAATTTTAGATAATCCTTTAAAGTACCATCCATCACGGCAAAGGGATGAATCTTGAGCGGCGTGGTGGTATCGGTCTCCAGGTCGTAGAAGAGGAAGGTGGTGGCGGTGCCGGCACGGAACCCGACTTGGGAGGCATAGCCCATGGTGTAGTCGTCGCGGATGTCGAGTTCGATGAGTCGCTGGTAGCTCCTGGGCAGCGTCATCCGCAGGAAGTGCTGGCGGCTCTTGGTGACCTCACGGTTGAGCACCGACGACAGCCGGTTCACCTCGGTCTGGAGGCGCACCGGGTCGAGATACGACGAGAACGAGGGGTGGATGCCCACATCGGCATAGTCACCGATGCGTTTGATGAGCTCCTTGAAGGCCTCCTTGCGGATGGAGATGCTCTTGTCATTGTTGTCGTAATCGCCGCAATGGATGAAATAGATGGGCTTCAGGTGGAACTCCTCCTGGAGCTGGAACTGGAAGTCGAAACTGTCGAAAGGATCGCGTTCATGTTTGAAAATCACACGGTTACGATGACGTATCTCATCCCAATTGCCTTCAAGCAGATCCCTCAGGTAGGCGCCCGTAGTGCGGTAGATGCCCTTGTGGAGGTAGGCCCAGGCCGCGTCGACGTCGTAGGTGGGCTGGAAGCTGTACGAACGGGGTTTCATCACGTCTTCGAGATGGAGCCGTCGGGCGAACTCGAGCGCCCAGAGGTCGACGACAGGTTTATCGAGCACCCCCATCTGGTAGAGGCAAGACGACTCAGGGGTGAAACGCCCGTACTGGTCGCGCACCTGGGGCAGGTATTCCTCGTATCGCGTGACCAGGTAAAACGAGGCTGCGAACACGTCGAACGGCATGATGGAACGCTGGCTGTAGACGGGGAAGATGCCCTTGACCTCCATGAAGTCGAACGGCTTGAGTTCCTGCTCGTAGATGTCGCGCTCGAAGAGCAGGCCCGCCGACTTCTGGAAAGGCTCGTCCCACAATGGGTTGGGACCGTAGCTCATCTTACGCCCCTCGAAGTCACGGAACCGGTTGGCGTCGGTGGTCAACTTGAACTCGACCCCCAGCAGCGTCCCGAACACAAAATCGAGCGCATACTGCAGGCGGTTGGTGATTTTCGGTACGAGTATTAACATGCCCAAGTGAAATAATGAGCAAACTTACGCAAAAAAAACGGACAAATCCAAGGGAAGAGCCAAAAAAACGCTATCTTTGTAGTTTGAATCTCTAAGACCATGGACAATTTCATCGTATCAGCACGAAAATACCGCCCTGCGACCTTCGACACGGTCGTGGGACAGCAATCCATCACCACCACGCTGAAGAACGCCATCCGCAACCACTCATTGGCACAGGCCTACCTGTTTTGCGGTCCCCGCGGCGTGGGCAAGACCACTTGCGCCCGCATCATGGCCAAGACCATCAACTGCCTCCACCCTACCGAAAACATGGAAGCCTGCGACGAATGCGAGTCGTGCCGCGCCTTCAACAACAACGCGTCGTTCAACATCTATGAGCTCGACGCGGCGTCGAACAACTCGGTCGACGACATCCGCAACCTGGTGGAGCAAGTGCGCATTCCCCCGCAAATTGGACAATATAAGGTGTACATCATCGACGAGGTCCACATGCTCAGCAAGGACGCCTTCAACGCCTTCCTAAAGACTTTGGAGGAACCCCCGGCGTATGCCAAGTTCATCCTGGCCACCACCGAAAAGCACAAGATCATCCCCACCATCCTTTCGAGATGCCAAATATTTGATTTCAAGCGCATTACGATTGAAGATATCGAGAAGCACCTGGCTTACGTGGCATCCAGCGAAGGCGTCGACGCCGAGCCGGAGGCCTTGAACATCATCGCCCAGAAAGCCGACGGCGCCTTGCGCGATGCCCTGTCGATCTTCGACCAGATGGTGAGCTTCTCGGGAAAACACATCACCTACAAATCGGTCATCGAGAACCTCAACGTGCTCGACTACGACTATTACTTCAGGATTGTGGACGACCTGTTGCAAGGCAACACGAGCGACATCCTGCTGTTGGTGAACGACGTCATCAACAAGGGTTTCGAGCCCCAGCACTTCGTCACCGGCATGGGCAACCACCTTAGGAGCCTGCTGGTGAGCCGCGACGATGCCACGGTGCAGCTCCTCGAAGTGAGCGAACAGCTCCGCCAACGTTATGTGGAGCAAGCCCGTCGGTGTCCCCTGCCCTTCCTGGTCAAAGCACTAGATATCAACGACAAATGCGACATCGACTACCGGTCGGCGAGCAACAAGCGGCTGCACCTGGAGGTGAATCTGCTGAAGATGATGGCTGGTGGGACACAACAAGCCGTTCCTCCGCAAAACCCTCAGTTGGGCGGAGCTAATCCGCCACAACCACAACCTGAGCCAAAGCCGCAAACCCAGCCGCAAACCCAACCTCAAACCCAACCCCAGGCTCAACCGCAAGCTCAAACTCAGCCTCAATCTCAGGCTCAACCGCAAGCTCAAACTCAGCCTCAATCTCAGGCTCAACCTCAGACCCAACCCAAGCCTGAGCCCAAACCGGCCGTGGTGAGCCCCACTCCCCGTCCGCGTGGGACGGCCAGCACCATCTCCATCACCAAAAGCATGGAGCAAGCGGCCAAAAAAGAAGAGGTGGAACCCACCTGGGACTCCCCTTTCACCCAGGAACAGCTGGAGGCCTCGTGGAACGAGTTCGTCAACAAATACAAGAAGATCTCCCCTAATTTCGCCGCAGGCCTGGGCAAATACAAGCCTGAGCTGAAGCCCGGTTTCGAGATTCACTTCAACGTGGACAACATGCTCTTCGAGAACGACATCGAAGGGATGACCGCGCTGAAAAGCCACCTGAAAAACACACTCCACAACAACCAATACAAGCTCTGTCCCGAACTGATGGAACGTCCCGCCGAGATCGAAGCCTATACCGACAAGGAGAAATTCGAGAAGCTGGCGGAAGCCCATCCGGAACTACGCAAACTACAAATGGAACTCAAACTAGAGGGAGACCTATAACATGAAAAAAACATTAATCGCTATGATGGTAGCAGGAACAATGATGGCTGGAACCGCTCTGGGACAAGAGAAAGGCACACCGGCTATTGATTTGAAAAACATGGATTTGAGCATTAACCCGGCAGAGGATTTCTTCCGGTATTGCAACAACAACTGGTTGAAAAACAACCCGATCCCTGAGGAATACACCACCTTCGGTGCCTTCACCGAGATCGACCAGCACAACGAACTGCTCATCCAGGACATCATCAAGGAGGTGTCGGCCGACGCCAACGCCGCCGAAGGCAGCGTGGCCCAGAAGATCCGCGACTTCTACAACGCCGGCATGGACACGGTGGCCATCAACGAGCGGGGCTACAGCGAGCTCCTGCCCTATTTCCAGATGGTGGACGGCTTGACCGACAAGGCCGAACTCGCAGTCTTGTTGGGCAAACTCCACTACGAGGGCTTCGGCGGCTTCTTCCACGCCGGTCCTTCCACCGACCCGAAAAACGCCGACATGGTCATCATGCACCTCTATCAAGGCGGACTCAGCCTGCCAGATCGTGACGACTACCTCACCGAGGAGTCGCAGGAGATGCGCGACAAATACGTCGAGCATGTGTCGAACATGTTCCAGCTGGTTGGCATTGACGCCGAAAGCGCCGATGCCAAAGCCCAAGCCATCCTCGCCTTGGAGACCGAGTTGGCCAAGAACTCACTGAGCCGTGTGGAACGCCGCGATCCCGACCGCACCTACAACATGCGCTCCGTGGGCGAGTTGCAGGCGTCCACCCCCAACTTCAAATGGAGAGACTACTTCATCAACGCCGGCGTCAAGCCCGACCAATTCTTCGGCGACCTCAACGTGGGCATGCCCGACTTCATCAGCGCCCTCAACGGCATCCTCCTCAACACCGAGCTCAACACCCTCAAGGACTACCTGAAGTGGAAGATCATCCACGGCAGCGCCTCGATGCTCAGCAGCGCGTTCGACGAGGAGAACTTCCGCTTCTACAGCAACTACCTATACGGCCAAGAGGTACAACAGCCCCGCTGGCGCCGCATCCTCAACGCCACCGACGGCTGCCTCGGCGAGGCCATCGGACAGCTCTATGTGGAGAAGCACTTCCCCGCCGCTGCCAAAGAGCGTATGGAAGCCCTCGTCGCCAACCTCAAGGTCGCCCTCGGTGAACGCATCAAAGCCCTCGACTGGATGAGCGAAGCCACCAAGGCAAAGGCCCTCAACAAGCTCAGCTGCATCAACGTGAAGGTGGGCTATCCCAACAAATGGAAAGACTACACCGACTACCAAGTCACCCCGGAGTCCTACTTCCAGAATGTCCATAGCGCCATCCGCTTCGAGACCGACTTCGAGATGGCCAAGCTCGGCAATCCCGTCGACAAGGAGGAATGGTTCATGACGCCCCAGACCGTCAACGCCTACTACAGCCCCGAGATGAACGAGATCGTGTTCCCCGCGGGCATCCTCCAACCCCCGTTCTTCAACCAGAACGCCGACGACGCCGTCAACTACGGTGGCATCGGCGTGGTGATCGGCCACGAGATGACCCATGGCTTCGACGACCAAGGCTGCAAATACGACGAGAAGGGCAACCTCAACAACTGGTGGACCGAGAAAGACGCCACCCTCTTCAAGGAACGCACCCAACAGTTGGTGAAGCTCTTCAACCAATTCGAGCTCCGTGGCCACCATATCAACGGCGAACTCACCCTGGGCGAGAACATCGCCGACCTCGGCGGACTCAACATCGCCTGGGACGCCTACCAGATGACCGACGAAGCCAAAGCCAACCAAAAGATCGACGGCTTCACCCCTGCCCAACGCTTCTTCATCAGCTACGGCACCATCTGGCGCAACAACATCCGCGACAAAGCCCTCGAGCGCCGCATCAAGGAAGACGTGCACTCGCCGGCGGAAGCCCGCGTCAACCGCACTCTCGGCTCGATGCCGCATTTCTACGAAGCGTTTGATATCAAGCCGGAAAACAAGATGTATATCGCTCCCGAAGAACGCGCGGCCATCTGGTAATGGGCTTCAAGCGATTCATAGGGAAAATCGGACTCAAGGTCGGCGGGTGGCGTGACGTGTACAACGTCCCCGCCGACCTGGGCAACGCCGTGTGCATCGTGGCACCCCACACCGCCATCGCCGACTTTTTCGTGGGCCTCGCCTTCTATTGGTACCACGGTCTCAAGTTCAAGGTAATGATGAAACAGGAGTTCTTCAAGCCCGTCATCGGCTGGATCCTGAAAAAGATGGGTGGCATCCCCGTCAACCGCGGACACCGCAACCACATGGTGGAACAGATGACCGAGATGTTCAGCCAAAACAAGGACACCCACCTCATCATCTGCCCCGAAGGCACTCGAAAAAAGGTAAACAAATGGAAAAGAGGGTTTTACCTCATCGCCGAAGGCGCCCAAGTGCCCATCTTGCTGGGATTTATCGACTTCAAGAAACGCTATTGCGGCGTGGAGCGGGTGTTCTATCCCACCGGCGACTATGAGAAAGACCTCGCCGAGATTTGGGACTATTACCGCAGCATCAAAGTGATGGGCAAACACCCTGAACAGTTCAATCTGTACGAAGACTATAAATAGCCGAAAGGTCGGTCACCGGGAAGACCACCCTTTGCGACTCACCCGCCTGAAGATGGATCCTCTGGAACCCCACCAGACGCTTCGACCAAAGCGTCAATGCTTGGGTCTTGGCTGAGGCATACAACTGCACCACCTCGTCCCCATCGCGGTCGCCCACATTGGTCACTACGACAACCACCTCGTCGTCCCCGACCTCCAAAGGGCTGTAATCGAACTGGGTGTAACTCAGGCCGAAGCCAAAGGGATAGAGCGGCTTGGCGGATTCCTCCACGTAGTCGCCCGTGGCAGGCATGGAGTAATACACTGGGATCTGCCCCACCGAACGCGGGATCGAGATGGGCAGCTTGCCAGAAGGGTTGTAGTCGCCCCACAGGATATCGGCCAAGGCTGCCCCCCCTTCCATACCGGGGTACCATAGCAGCAGCAAGGCGTTGCTCTGCTCGCTGGACTGGGTCATCTCCATGGGCCGGCCGCAGATATACACCGTCACCACAGGCTTCCCAAAGGCATAGACTTGCTGCATCATGGCTTCCTGATCCCCCAGCAGACGTAGGGTAGAGCGGTCGTAACCTTCGCCGCAGTCCATCTCCGATGCGTGTTCCTCGACGATGGCGGCGCCGGTGTCCTGATAGTTGGTCTTGAAGTCGCGGGCCGACGAGCCACCCACCACCAGCACCACGGCATCGGCGGCACGAAGGTCATCGGTGACCACTGCCCTGCCCTTCCCACGAATGCCTTCGAGCATGGTAACCACTCGATCTGGGTCTTGAGGTGCTGTATAGTCACCCAACTGGGCATACATATGGTCTGCATTGGGCCCAAGAACGGCCACTTTTTTTATAGATTCATCAAAAGGAAGGATGCCGTCGTTTTTCAGCAGCACGGCCGATTCCAGTGCCACCTGCTTTGCCAAGGCGACATGCTCCGGGGTGCCTACACCTTGTTCGGCCAAGGCCTCGTCGACATAAGGGTTGTCGAACAATCCCAAGTCGTATTTCAGCTGCAACACATGACGGACGGCACGGTCGATGTCGGCTTCGGTGACCAAGCCCCGTTGCAACGCCTCTTTGAGGAAACCCCCGTAGTTATAGCCACCCAGGTCGATATCCACCCCAGCTTGGAGCGCCATGGCGGCCGCTTCGGCAGGGTCGGCGGCCACGTGGTGGGTGGCGTAAAGGGCATTGATGGCATTCAGGTCGGCGAAGACGACACCCTTGAAGCCCCACGACTGTCGCAGCACCTCTTCGAGGAGCCATCGATTGGCGGTACAGGGCACCCCGTCGATACTGTTATAGGCTGTCATCACCGATCCGGCTTGGCCTTCTTTGACGGCCTTTTCGAAAGCGGGCAGGTAGTCCTGTTTCAGTCGGTTGGGGCCCACATCGGCGTTGGCGGCGTTATGTCCTCCTTGGGGAACGCCGTAGGCGGCCAGATGTTTCAGCGTGGCCACCACATGCTTTTGCATGCCTTTCACCACCGCAGTGCCCAGCACCCCGCTCAGATAGGGGTCTTCGCCCATAGTCTCCTCCACCCTCGACCAGCGCGGGTCGCGGGCGATGTCGAGCACGGGACCATAACCGACATGGGCGCCTTGCAGGCGGATCTCGAGGCCCATCACCTCACCCATCCGTTCCAGCAGTTCGGGGTCCCAAGTGCTGGCCTGGGCGATGCCCGTCGGAAACACCGTAGTGCCCACCGCCATGTGGCCATGGGGCGTTTCCTCACAAAACAGCAAGGGGATGCCAAGGCGGGTGTTTTCAACGGCATAACGCTGCATCTTATTGAGCATCCGAGCCGATTCGCCAGGATCAAGTCCCGTCTCCACGGTCTTCTGCGACCAAGGGTCGGCACGTAGTACTGCCCAGCACGAGCCCAACGGCATCGTGTCCATCCTCCCGATGAAATCGTTCGCCAACCAAAGGGAATCGCCCTCTTTACCGTAGAGCGTAAAGCCAATGGGACAGGTCAGCTGGCCGCATTTCTCCTCGATAGTCATCTGAGAGAGCAGCCGGTCGATTGGATCAGTTGGGTTGCAGGCCGCAAGGACCGTCAACAGCAATAGGACAAGCCCAAAACGTCTCATACCAGTTTCCCTATCCAATCTTCCCTTTGGCCCGGCAACATGTCGATCACCGGAATCTCCACCATCGTATAGCATCCAGGCTGCAGACGCATGGAGGCCCGAGCCACGTTGACGAGCACCTGTCCTGTAAGTGCAGGATTATTAATACTCATATTGAACTCCATACGTTGATTCTGTGTCTTTCCAGAAACACCTTTGCGCACCAGGTTCACCCCATGGCCCATGTCGCGCACCGCATCGACGCTATCGACGGCAAACACATGGGTTTCGTCGCTGGCGAAGTACGGGTCGGCCTTGATGTCGGCCGTCACCTGCTCCAAGGTGTAGCCTTCCTCGAGTTCCACATACACCATGCGGCGATGGATGCCTTCACCCAGCGGGATGGTCACCGAAAGGGCGTTCTTCACCCCTTTCTTGGAACGCACGCACACGCTGTGGCCCATCGACATGCCGGGACCGAAGTTGGTGTACGACAAGCCTTTCGGAGCCAGGCTCTGCATCAGGGTCCTCACAATGGAATCGGAACCCGGGTCCCAGCCGGCGGCAATCACGCTGACCGTGTTCGTCGCCCGGTTGATCGGCATGAGCTCGCGACGGTAGTCCATGATGGAGGTATGGATGTCGAACGAATCGACCGTGTTGATGCCCAAGGGCAGTATTTGCTTGGCGTAGTCGGGACAGGAGCGTGTAGGACAAGCCAAGATGGCCACATCGACTTTGCCCAGGTCGCGGATATCACTGACCACCAGATAGTTGCTCAGTTCCAGCGGACTATTCTGGCGACCGTTGCGGCGCACGATGCCCGCCACTTCGAAGTCAGACGAGGCTTCCAAGGCCTCCAAGGCAAAACGCCCTACATTGCCGTAACCTACTACGGCGGCTTTGATCTTTTCCATGGTTACATATTAAAAAAGGCAAAATTAGAAAAATTTGTTATCTTTGCAACCGAATTTATCCAAATGAAAATGAAAAATCTTTGCATCATCGTATTATTCATCGCCGCCTGCGCCATGAGCTATGCGCAGACCGTTGAAATGAGCTACAGTTTCGGAGCTCCCACCGTCACCAACATCGAAGGTTACCAGCAGGTCCAGCTGCGGGGCACCATGCAGTCGGCCCTGGCCGGCCAGCCCTCACTGCCCTGGCAGAGCGTCAGCTTGCTGCTGCCCCAGGGACAGGAAGCCGAGTCGATTGAAGTGGAACTCTCCGACTTCCGTGAGATGGAAGGCCAACTCAACCTCTTCCCCTACCAGCCCTCAAGGACCACGAACGACTTCGCGCCGAGGACATTGGTGAAAGACGAACAGCTTTATGCCTCGAAATCCGTTTATCCGGCACAGAACCACGGCATCGTCACCACCCAGTACAAGAACGGCTATGCCTTCGCCTTCTCCGCCTTCACCCCCGTGCAATACGCCCCCGCCACCGGCCGAGTGATGGTCGCTCAGAAAGCCACCGTGCGCGTGCACCTGAAAGCCGCCAAGAGCGACCATAGCGACATGCTCTGGGCCACCCCCGAGGTGAAGAACAGCGTCAGACGGCTGGCACAAAACCCCGAGATGATGGACAGCTATACCACAAAGGGTCGCGAGGTGAACGCCTACGACGTGCTGATCATCACCAGCCAGGACTACGTGAGCAACTACGACGAATACTGCGAGTATTACAACTCCATCGGCCTTCGCAACCGCATCGCCACCACCGCCGAGATCTATGCTTCCATGAACGGTACCGACAACCAGGACAAAATCCGCAACTACATCATCCAGGAATACCAAAACAACGGCATCCTGATGGTGGTGCTGGGCGGTGACGTCAACATCGTCCCCTACCGCGGATTCTACTGCTATGTAACTTCCGGCGGCGGCGACCAGGAGAGCAACAACCTCCCTGCCGACCTCTACTATTCAGGTCTCGACGGCACCTGGAACGACAATGGCAACAACCGTTACGCCGAACCCGGCGAAGACGACCTCCTGCCCGAGATCGGCATCAGCCGCATGTCGTTCCAAAGCGCCACCCACCTGGCCAACATGATCCACAAGACCATGACCTACCAGCAGAACCCCGTGTTGGGCGAGTTCCACAAGGTCATCCTGGCCGGCGAGCATCTGTACGACAATCCTGTGTCGAACGGCTCCGACTACCTCGAGCTGCTCATCGGCACCCATGACGACAATGGCTATACCACCACCTGCTATCCTGTTGACTACGATTTCACCAAGCTTTACGAGGAAGAAGGCAACTGGAGCGGCAGCCTGCTGAAAGAAGCCATCAACGCCGGTACCAGCTACGTGCATCACGACGGCCACGCCAACTCCAGCTACGTCGCCGGATGGTGGGGCGTCAGCAACAGCGATTTCTCTGGAGCCAACGGCACCACACACAACTACACCTTCTTCCATTCGCAGGGCTGCGACTGCGGCGCTTTCGATGAGAACTGCATCCTCGAGGACCTGGTCACCATGCAGAACTTCGCCGTCGCTGTCATCGGCAACTCGCGTTACGGCTGGTTCAACGAAGGCCAGACCGAGGGCCCCGGCTGCCACCTCGAACGTGAGATGACCGACGCCCAGTGGTACGACCGCATCGGCCTGCTCGGCTGCGCCATCAGCGAAGGCAAATGCATGACCGCTCCTTGGGTCACCGCCCCCGGACAATGGGAGGAAGGCGCCCTGCGCTGGAACTTCTACGACATGAACGTCCTCGGCGACGGCGCCGTCAACGTGTGGCTCGACGAGCCCTTCACCCCTGTGGTCGACTGCCCTTCACAGGTGGTAGTTGGCAGCCCCTCGATCCAAGTCACCATCACCGACCCCAACGGCACGCCTCAGAAGAACTACCGTTGCCTCCTCTTCATGGATGACGAGGTCATCGCCATGGGCAACACCGACGAGAACGGCGTGGCCGAGATCGTCTTCGAAGGCGGCCTGCAGAACGTCGGCAACATGATCATGAAAGTCACTGGCGTGAACGCCTGGCCCCAGACCTTGGAGCTGATGGCGGTGCCCAGCAACACCCCTTACGTCGTCTACGAAGGCCACACCCTCAACGGCGGCGAACAAATCGACTTCGGTGGCAGCTACTCCTTCAACTTGAACGTGAAAAACGTGGGTAGCGTCAACGCCAGCAACGTGACCGCCACCCTCTTCACCGACAGCGAATACATCACCATCAACCAGCCCACGGTCAATGTAGGCGCAGTCAACGGCGCCCAGACCGTCACCTTGGAGAGCGCCTTCGCCTTTACCGTGAGCGATGAGGTGCCCAACAACACCATGGTGCGCTTCAACCTCACCTGCAGCGACGGCACCGACACCTGGGAGAGCCATTTCAACGTCAGGGTCTTCGCTCCGGAATTCGAACTGGTGAGCTCCGTCCTGGAGACCCCTGGCAGCAGCTACCTGAGCCCCGGTGCCAGCGGCACCGTGCATTTCGTGTTCAAGAACAGCGGCGGCGCCACCGCACCCTCTGCCCTCTTCGACATCTACAACTCGCATCCTGAAATCACCATCTCCAACACCCAGTGGAGCTTCGGCAATCTGGCTCCGGAACAGGAATTCACCGCCGACATGAACTTCACCATCAGTAACAGCGCCATCAACGGTGCCTTATATGAACTGCCCTACGCCGTCCAGCACGGGCAGTATACCCTCGTCGACAGTTATTTCATCCCCGTAGGCCAATCGATGGAAGGCTTCGAGACGGGCGACTTCAGCGCCTATGCCTGGCAAAGCGTCAGCCCCATCTTCGCTTGGGAAGTGGTGACCCAGAATCCCTACGAAGGCACCTACTGCGCCAAGTCGTCAGACATCGACGACTACGAGAGCTCATCGCTGTATATCGACATCGACATCGCCATTGCCGGCGAGGTGAGCTTCTATTATAAGGTGTCGTCAGAGGCCAACTACGACAAGCTGTCCTTCAAGGTCGACAACGCGGAGAAAGGCAACTGGTCGGGCGAGATCGGCTGGACCCAGGCTAGCTACACGCTCACTCCCGGCACCCACCGCCTGGAATGGAGCTATACCAAGGACGTCTCCGTGTCGAGCGGCAGCGACTGCGCCTGGATCGACAACGTCGTCCTCCCGGCAGCCCAACTGATCACCACGACCGCTGAGACCCAAGTCGTCGCCCCGGTCCTCTACCCCAACCCCAACAACGGCAGCTTCAGCCTCATCCTGCCTGAGGAAGACTGCCAAATCACGGTTTACAACAGCCTCGGACAAGTGATGCACCAATGCCAAGGCAACGGCGTCACCACACTGAACCTCAATAGCCTATCCAAGGGCATTTATTTCGTCAATATCAAGAGCGACAACCTCAACACCATACAAAAATTCGTCAAGGAATGAACGAGACCATCCAACAGGCAAACGCCGATGCCATTTCCAACATCGGGTTGACCATCGCCTTCATCGGCCTGCTCATCTTTGCGGCACACCTCTTCACGGAGATCTTCAGCCGCAAGCGCATCCCCGATGTGCTGTTGCTGATGGTGATCGGCCTGTTGATCGGGCCCGTCTTCCACCTGGTGAAGCCTTCCGACTTCGGCTCCGTGGCCAGCGTGTTCACCACGGTCACCCTGGTCATCATCCTCTTCGAGAGCGGCACCCAGCTGAACTTCAACACGCTGCTGAACTCCATCAGAGGCACGATGAAGCTCACCTTGATCAACTTCTTTGCCACCATGGTCATCGTGGCCTTGATGGGTCTGGTCATGAAGGTCCATATCCTCACCAGCCTGATGTTGGGCGCCATCTTGGGAGGCACCTCCTCGGCGGTGGTCATCCCCTTGGTGAAACAGCTGAAAATCAGCGAGAAAGGCAAGACCATCCTCATCCTTGAGTCGGCTTTCAGCGACGTCCTGTGCATCGTCTTCGCCTGGGCCTTCATGCAAGCCATCCAATCGGGCTCGATGAACGTGGGCCGGGTCATCGGCGAGATCCTCTCTTCCTTCATCCTGGCCACCGTGATCGGCATCATATCGGCCGTCCTGTGGTCGTATGTGCTGGAACGCGTCCGCCACGTCAAGAACTCCATACTCACCACGCCTGCCTTCGTGTTCATCGTCTACGGACTCAACGAGTGGCTGGGGTTCAGCGGCGCCATCGCAGCCCTGGCATTCGGCGTCGGCATGGCCAATATCGACTCCATCTACAACAGCAGCTCCATCGTGAAAAGGCTGTTCAAGGACCATCCCACCATGCTCAACGACACCGAGAAACAGCTGTTCAGTGAGGTGGTATTCCTGCTGAAGACGTTTTTCTTCGTGTATATCGGCGTCAGCATCAGGATCGACCAGCTGTTGCCCATCCTGATGGGGCTCACCATCACCGTGGTGCTCTTTGTCGTGCGCATCTTCATCGTCAAGCTCTCCGTCCACAAGGAGAAGGAAAGCATCCTCATCGAGGACAAGATGTTCATGTCGGGCATCGTCCCCAAGGGACTGGCAGCGGCCGTGCTTGCCACCATCCCGGTACAACGGGGGATCCCTGGCGGTGAGACTATCCAGAACGTGGTGTTCGCCGTCATCCTGTTCAGCATCCTCTTCACCTCCATCCTGGTGCCCATCTTGGAGAAGGACAACGCCCTCAGCCGTTGCTACAGGAAGCGTTTCGAGCGCCGCAAGGACCTCCCCATCACTGAAATCCTCGAACAAGAATAAGCCATGGACAGCACCAGCCACATCGAAGCCATCGGCCAGACCATCACCACCGGACTCTCCTCCAGCAAGATCGGCCTGATCATCGCCATCATCGGCCTCCTGATCTTTGCGGCACATCTGTTCAGCTCCATCTTCAGCAAACGCAGGATTCCCGATGTGCTCTTCCTGATTATCATCGGACTGCTCCTGGGCCCCATCACCCATTGGGTCGACCCCGACAGGCTCAGCCTGCTAGGCAGCATCCTCTCCGCGGTTACCTTGGTATTGATTCTGTTTGAAAGCGGTATTCAATTGAGTTTCAACAACTTAAAAGACTCCTTCAAACCTTCTTTAAGGTTGACGGCAGCCAACTTCGTATTTTCGGCCGTCGCCGTATGGCTGGTGGTGTGGCTGGTACTCAAAGTCGACCCGGTGGTGAGCCTGATGATGGGCTGTATCCTGGGGGGCACGGCTTCGGCGGTGGTCATCCCCACGGTACGGCAGCTGAAAATGTCCCAAAAAAGCGCCACCATCCTCATCTTGGAAGCGGCCATCGGCAACGTGTTCAGCATCGTGCTGGCCTTGGCCTTGATGCAGGCCATCAAATCAAGGCATGTCGAGTTCGGCATGATCTTCGGCACCATCTTCTCCTCCTTCATCCTGGCCACACTCATCGGGTTGCTGGGCTCCATCTTCTGGGCGCTCATCCTCGACAAGGTGCGTGAGATCAAATACTCGGTGCTCACCACCCCCGCCTTCGTGTTCATCATCTATGGCGTCAACGAGTGGATGGGCTATAGCGGCGCCATTGCCGCCTTAGCCTTCGGCATCGGCATGGCCAACATGGACGGGCTTTACGACAGCGTCCTCAAAAAAGTGGTGAAGAAACGCCCCGCCAACCTCAACGACACGGAACGCTCGCTCTTCAGCGAGCTGGTGCTCCTGCTCAAGACCTTTTTCTTCGTCTACGTAGGCATGTCGATCCAGCTTTATGCCTGGCAGCCCATCGTCATCGGCCTGGGCATCACCGCCCTGCTCTTCCTCTTGCGCGTCCCCGTGGTGAAGCTGGCCATCACCAAAGACGACCTGATTCCCCGGCATGAGAAGATGTACATGTCGGCCATCGACCCCAAGGGGTTGACGGCCGCGGTATTGGCCACCCAGTCGCTGGCCTACATTCCCGAAGTGGAGACGGGCCTCTTCATCCGCAACACGGTATTCTCCGTAATTCTGTTCAGCATCGTCATCAACTCCATCCTGATTCCGCTGATCTCACGCTGGAGCCAATCGAAACGGCGCCTGGCCAACCTCCACGAATCGAGCCACACCGAAGTGGCCGACTAAAAAAAGCCGCCCGAATGCAATCGGACGGCTTTTTTTATTAGGACTCAACCCCATTAGGACTCAGCCTCAGCAGGTTGTTCTGTGGCGTCGGGAGTTTCCGGCGCAGCCTTCTTGAACTTGGCCACCAATTTGGGCTTGTAGCCTTTCCAGAGGACCAGTCCGCAACCCAGCACAAAACCGAAGAAGGTCCAAATGATAAGGGTCTTTGCACGGCTGTTGGAGGGCTTCATGGGAACAGTGACCGGCTGGAGGATGGTGAACACTGGGGTGTCCTTCTTCACCTGCATCTTGGCCTGTTCGAGCTGTTTGGCCATCTCAGTGAACACCGCGTTGGTCACGGTGAACTTGGTTTGAATGCGTTCCCGCTCGAGGGTCGAGGTACGGGTGGCAATGCCCTGGGAACGGTCGGTGAGCGAGGCCAGCTTCACCTGATAGCTTTCGCTCTCGCGTTTGATTTCATCGTAACGGGCTTGGATATACTCCAATTCGCTTTGCGACTTCTCCACACGGAAGCGGGTGATCTCGTCTTGCAGCAACTGCTGGGCCTTCATGGCCAGCTCAGCGGTCTGGATGGGTTCACTGCCAGTCACATTCAGGGTCACATAACCTTCTTTTTTATCCACGTCGAGAGAAACCACACGACCAAAGTGGTCAAGCATGTCCTGGTCGCGCCCACTCACCCAAACTGGCATAGGCACGCTATTGGTTGAACCGCCAGTGCTATCGCTACTGACAGGCATCTCAATAACGGTCGGCTTACTGATGGAGCTCAATATCAAGCCAGGCAGTCCGATGGTGTACTTCAATACGTAATCCATCACGGTAGGCTTGTCGTAATCGGACCAATAGTAGTCAATCATGCTGATCATAGTGTCGCACTTCATATAATGAAGCGGGGTGTGCATCAGCTCCAGACGGTAGGGAACGCTGTTCACGATCTGGGGATACACCAGGGGCGAAAGCTCCGTAGCAGACATGTTTGAACCCATGTCGAAACCTGCCAAGGCGGCCAGGCCACTCAGCTGCGAGCTACGTGCCGAGCTCAGCTGGGGCACCATCACGGTGCTGACAGTATAGGTGCGTTTCATGGTGAGCGCTGCCACCAAACCTAAGGCAATGAAGATGACGGTGGTGATGATGATGCGTTTGCGGCCAGCCCAAAGGCCACGCAGCAAGGCAACAATATCGAGTCCCCCCTCGTCGCTCTCGGGAGCATTCACTTGATTCTTGTTTTCATCCATAGTTCTGACTCCTTATTAATTGGTGTATGTCGACAATGCCTTCACCATCAAGATCATGGACACCACCGAGGTCAGGGCGCTCAAGGTCTTGGTCGCCTCCATACCCCAGTCGATCTCCTCTTTCGGTTTCTCGAGTTTCTCCCGCTTATCTTGGTCGATGCGAAGGGTGATGACGCCGCCGGGTTCCACACGCGGGGTACGGCGGAAGCCGAGGATGCGGCGGGTAGCCTCAGACTGGTTGTTGGCCATGGTAACAGTAACGCTGCTACGGTCGGCAAGTTTATCATAACCTCCGGCGTAGTGTTTGATATACCAGTCAGCGGAGTGACGGCCTTGGTAAATGACGACTTTCTTAGTGGCCGAATACTCCGCAGGCACATACTGGGCCATACGGGTACCCGTTTCACGGATCGTCACAGTGTTTTCGAGACGTGTCACGTTGAGCACATCGCCGTCCATCACGATGGGGTCGCACTTATAGCTGCCCTTATGTCTTCGGCAGTCATCCAGATTCAAGCCAATGCTACCGGTGTTGTGGCCTTCGGTACGGGTGAGACGGGCATAGGGGTCGGCATCGTCGAGCAGGCCACCGGCACGCTCGATGATCTCCCACAACTGGGTGCGGCCATCCTCCACCACATAGGCGCCAGGATAACGCACGCGACCGTTCACCTCGATGGTACGGCCCATAGTGTAGTTGGGGATCATACGTACCACGATGTGGTCGAAAGGTTGGAGGCGGAAGTCGGCCGGTTCCAACACGTTGTAGTCATCGTCCACATGCAAGGTGATCATCTCCAGTTCCACCTCATCCTGGTCGAGGTTCACGCGGAACACCTCGATACGGTCGTGCGAGGCGCTGATGGTGAAGCCTCCAGCCATGTTCAACATGTCGTGCACGGTAAGGGTAGCGTCGTAGGCAGTCCCGAAGGGATTGTGCACCGCACCGCTGATGCGAACTTCACCGATATTGGTATAGGTAGTGTTGTCGTACACATTGAGGCGGTCGCCCGGTTGCAGTAGCTTATCGCCATCGGTGTCAAGGTTGACGGGGAGGTAATGCTTGATCTCGGGGTTGGCGATGTCCTTGCGGAAGATGTAGGCCACAGGGAACACGGTGGGTTTCAGGCCGCCAGCATATTCGATCGCCTGGCTGATGGTCAGTTTGTCGTTCAGGCTGAAGTGGCGTGAGAAGGGGTTACGTACCTGGCCGCTCACTTCGATGGTCTCCACGTCGCGGTAGGCCGACTGGCGCCATACGGTCACCTTGTCGCGAGGCACGAGGGTGAAGTCGGGGTTGCCGTTTTCACCCGGGAAGGGCACGGTGAGCACCTCGACGGTCTCGTCGGGACGGATACGCTCCACAAACACATAGTCGACACGGGCGGTATAACGCGGCTTGGCATGTTCGATCAAGGTCTTGAGCGAGGTGTTCTTTTCATACTCGAAACGGCCGGTATAGTACACGTCGCCTTCAATGGAAACAAAGTTCTCCACCGGCTCGTTGGCTGATTTGACATGGATGATGTCGCCGGCTTGGAGGGAGACAACCCGTTGGCCAGAGAGGACTTCGGAGAGCTTATAGTCGAAATAAGTCAGCTGGCCGTTCTCGAAACGCTCGATCTGGGCATATTCGGGATAAGCCCGTTTGGTGAGGCCGCCAGCGTATTCGATGAGGTCGGCGAGGGTCTCGCCATCAATCATTTCGTAGTCCATGGGGCGGTTCACTGCCCCTTCGATGGTCACCACCTTCTGGGCCACCGGCACATAGAAGACGTCGCCGTTGAGCACGCCGTAGTCGACACCGGTGCCTGGGTTGCGCATGAACTCATAGAGGTCGAGGCGTTGGGTCTTGCCGGCGCGGGAGAGCTGGATGTTACGCACCGAACCGATCTCGGTGGGACCACCAGCGGCGCAGAGGGCGTTGAACACCGTGTTGAGGGCGCTCAGGGTGAAGCCGCCTTGCACGCCCACCTCACCGTAGATGCTCACGCTGACTGTACGGGCCGTGGTGATGGTGATGGCAATCTGGTCCTTGCGGAACGAGTAGTGGGCCGAAAGCTTGGAGGTGATGGCGTTACGGGCCTGGGCCAGGGTCATGCCTTTCAGGAAGATCTTGGACGATCCGACGGGGTTGATGGAGCCGTCGGGTTGGATGCGCTGATGCATCTCGATCTGGGAGGGGCCAAAGATGGAGATGTGCACCTCGTCGCCCTCACCTAGCACATAGGTGTCGGGCGCCTGGGCACCGTCGGTGGTACGGAACACGTTGAGGTTCTTGCCTGTGAACACCGAATGGCCGTAGATGTGCTTGCCAGCGTCTGGCGAGACGTTGTTGTCCTCGAGAGCTTCCTGGAGGGCCTCCTCAGCAGCAGCCTCACCGGTAGTGGTTTGAGGGGCATCCTCAGCCACGGCAACTTCGGTTTCGCCACCTGTAGCGGCAGTGGCAGGCGCCTTGTCGACGGCATTCTTCTCAGCCACCATCTTGTTCAGGATCGCCGTGACCCTGCCTTGGTAGCTGGCGTACTCTGCAGGATTGATGTTGTCCACATCGATGCCCTCGGCGAGTAGACGCGCGCGGACTTCAGTTTCGTCCAGGCCGCGCTTCTGCAGCTCGGCTCGGGCCATACTCATCATGTCGGGCGTTTGCGCCAGCATGGTCAACGGCAGCAGCGCAAACAGCATCAGTGCAAGAAAGATTTTCTTCATATAAAACTTATTTTAGATTGATTCCTATGATACCTAATTTATAAACGTGCAAAGATAAGACTTTTTCCTGTACTAATCGCTATTGATGGCGAAAAATAAAAAAAATCCATATTTAGCACCGCCATTCCAAAAAATGTTGTATTTTTGCAGCCCGTTTGAAAAAGTTTAAGTAAAAAGTAAAGAAGTATTAATTATGTATTTGACTGCAGAAAAGAAATCAGAGATTTTCAGCCAATACGGCAAGAGCGCTGCCGATAC
>CAJOIH010000011.1 GCA_905234455.1 uncultured Bacteroidales bacterium
TCCGCTATGATTTTCACAAATCTCTCTTTACCTTGTCTTGCTTTCTTTCATTGTGCTGGCCTCAAGCTTTCAAAGAACCTTCGTTCGCGGCCCCCTTTTTCTCAGGGGCGAAAACGGCTGCAAAGGTACAACCTTTTTTCTTTCTCGCAAGCTTTTTTTGAACTTTTTTTAAAAAATTTTCTTCTTATTGATAATCAATGAGATAAAAACAGCAGAGACACAGATTTTACCGTGTCTCTGCTACATTTTTTAGACTTTTAAGCTACAAAACTTAGTCTTTTTTGAGCAAATCCCTGATTTCAGTGAGCAGTTTGATGTCCTCAGAAGGCTCAGCAGGGGCAGGTTCGGGGGCGGGTTCTTCCTTTTTCTTCAGCTTGTTCAAGCCTTTCACCACCAAGAAAATGCAGAATGCGATGATGATGAAATCGAAGATCACCTGGATGAAATTACCCCAGGTTAAGGTGAGCTCGGGTTTGACAACCGTCTCGCCTTCCATCACTGCCTCGCGGATCACCCACTTCCATTCCGTGAAGTTGAGACCGCCTGTAGCAGCACCGATCAAAGGCATGATGATGTCTGACACCAACGAAGTGACGATTTTGCCGAAAGCACCGCCGATGACAACGCCGATGGCCATGTCCATCACATTGCCTTTAACGGCAAACTCTTTGAATTCTTTGAAAAGTCCCATAGTTTGAATTTTTAATAGTACACCTTATATATTAATAGTCAATGCAAAGATAAAAAAAAGAATCAACCGACACTAAAATTCAGAAGTAAAATGAAATTCGATGTCGGGATATTTCTCCATGGCCATCTGCAAGGCGTAAGGCGATTCGGCCAGGAACACGTCACGGCCATCCTTGTCCTCAGCCAGGTTCAGGGCTTTGCGGTTTTTGAAATCCTTGAGCTGTTCCTCATTGGAGCTGGTGATCCAAGCCGTTTTGTACAACGAGATGGGCTGGTAGCGGCATGAGGCGTTGTATTCGTGCAACAGGCGGTATTGAATCACCTCGAACTGTAGCTCGCCCACAGTGCCGATGATCTTGCGGCCGGTTATCTTGCCGGTGAACAGCTGGGCCACGCCCTCGTCGGTGAGCTGTTCCAGGCCCTTGGCCAGCTGCTTGGCCTTCATCGGGTCGGCGTTCTCCACATAGCGGAACTGCTCCGGCGAGAAGCTGGGGATTCCTTTATAATTCAGGATCTCGCCCTCGGTCAGCGTGTCGCCGATCTTGAAGTTGCCCGCATCGTACAGACCCACGATGTCGCCCGGGTAGGCTTCGTCGAGGACCGATTTCTTTTGGGCCATGAACGCCGTGGGATTGGAGAACTTCAACTCGCGGCGTTGGCGCACATGGAAGTAGTTCTTGTTACGTTCGAAACGGCCCGACACCACGCGCACAAAAGCGATACGGTCGCGGTGGTTGGGGTCCATGTTGGCGTGGATCTTGAAGACAAAGCCGGTGAACTTCTCCTCGGTCGGCTCGATATGGCGTTCCTCCGTATCGCGTCCGATGGGTGTCGGGGCGATTTGGATGAAGCAGTCGAGCAACTCTTTCACGCCAAAGTTGTTCAAAGCCGAGCCAAAGAACACGGGGCAGATGTCGCCCTTGAGGTAGGTCTCGCGGCTAAACTCGTCGTAGACGCCTTGGACGAGGTCGGTCTCATTGCGAAGGGTCTCCGCATCTTCACCCAGCACCTTGTCGAGTTCAGGGTTGTTGAGGTCGTCGAAGGCAATGCCCGCGGTGATATGTTGTTTGTCGGAGTTGAACAGGTAGAGGCTCTTGTCGTAGATGCTGTAGACCCCTTTGAACTTGGGACCCATGTTGATGGGCCAGCTCAACGGAGTCAGGCGGAGGCCGAGTTTCTGCTCAATCTCGTCGAGCAATTCAAAAGCATCTTTACCAGGTCGGTCCATCTTGTTGACGAACACGATGATCGGGGTGTTGCGCATGCGGCACACCTCCACCAGTTTCTCGGTTTGGGACTCCACGCCTTTGGCTGCGTCGATGACCACGATGACGCTGTCGACTGCCGTCAAGGTACGAAAGGTATCTTCGGCGAAATCCTTGTGGCCTGGGGTATCCAGAATATTGATTTTCACACCGTTGTAGTCGAATCCCATCACCGAGGTAGCCACCGAGATGCCACGTTGGCGCTCGATCTCCATCCAGTCGGAGGTCGCCGTCTTGCGGATCTTGTTTGACTTCACGGCACCGGCCACCTGAATGGCGCCGCCATAAAGCAGCAGTTTCTCGGTCAAAGTGGTCTTACCCGCATCGGGGTGGCTGACGATGGCAAACGTCCTGCGCCTGTTGATTTCATCTATAAAACTCATTGGTCCTCTATTTCAAAAACGTCTGCAAAAATAGGAATAAAATCCGAAAGTCGTTCCGTCATGGCCTGATGAACTCTGACCAGGGCAAGGCTGTCGCGAACCGGAAGGCGGAAAGCATACCTATTATTAATATAAGGAAGGGTTGGGATGACGTAGAACTGGTATTTGCCGTCGATCACCCCCTTGAACACATAATACGGAATATAGCCCGTAGACAGCACTTGGCCTGTGAACCTATTGACAGCCACCTGTACCATAATCCCTCCATTGGTGTTGTGACGACACTGGTTCGAGATGAAATTGCCCATCGAGTAGTAGGTCACCACAGGTTTCCTTTCGGGATTGAACAGGGTGTCGGCATCCTGTGCCACATGGGGGTGGCTGCCGATGATGAGGTCGGCCCCCTGATCGGCAAGGAACTGCGCATAGGAACGTTGATAGCTGTTGGCTTGGAGTTGGTATTCGCTCCCCCAGTGGACAAAGGCCACCTTCAGGTCGGGATTCATGGCCTCCAATTTCGAGAAGTCGACGGACACCTGATCGCGATCCATCTTGTTGACCATATTAGGTACTATCGTCCTGACCCCATTGGTGCCATAGGTGATGTTGAGGAAACCTATGCGCAGGCCATCCACCTCGACCATCAGCGGATAAGTGGTGTCGCGGCTCAGCGTATCGGCATAGCTGCCTGCGTGAGCCATCCCCACACTGTCGAGTATTCGCAGAGTACGTTCCAGACCTTGCTTCCCGTAGTCGAGCACATGGTTGTTGGCAGTGAAAAGCACATCGAAACCAGCGTCTTTCAAGGCAATGAGCAGAGCGTCGGGCGAAGAGAAACACGGGTAAGAGGAATAGGGCGGACCTGCCAGAGTGACTTCGAGGTTGGCGCAGGCCAGATCGGCTTCCTCGATATAGGGACGCACATAACGGAAACAGTCGTGGTAGTCGTACAGTCCGGTGGCAGGGTCGTAAGCAGTTTGGTACTGGATATCATGTCCCATTACGTCGCCGGCGAAGAGCAGGGTGACTACGCTGTCGGTCTCTTCGGCTTCCTCGGACTGGCCTTCAGGCATCATCCATCGTTGTTGTACCAGCGTGATGTAAACGACAATCCACAAGAGCATCAGCCCCAGAAGGTATAACGGTATTTGCCGATTCACGGTTTTCCTTAACCTCATAAACGAAAAGAGCGCAGGTCGTTGTGACTTGCGCTCTTGCGGTCCGGACGAGGCTCGAACTCGCGACCTCCTGCGTGACAGGCAGGCATTCTAACCAAACTGAACTACCGGACCAACCTGTCATTGACAGCTGCAAAAGTACAACCTTTTTCGATACCTGCAAGTGTTTTTTTTACTTTTTTTTCAGAATTTTTATTATATTATTGATATTCAATAAATTAATTATAAAACCAAAGCGCCGTCACGAAGGTTGCGACAAGGAATGTCCAGGGCTTCGGCCTGTTGCATCCATTGTGCGGCCAGGTATTCGGGCACTGAGCCGTCAATCAACAGTGTCCCCACCCGAAAAACGCTGGACATCCGTTTCATGTCGGGTTTTTGTTTCTCGCGGACCAATACAAAATCCACTGAAAGCCGAAGGTGGCCATCACCCTGCGAATTGGCCGGATCCCACAATGCCAGCAGCCTCCCGTGGGCCGAGATGAGCTGCTGTCGTTTCACGGCAAGATCATCGGTGAAATCCTCGGAAAGCGTATGACATCGGGGGTTCATCGGCAACTGTCGCTCAGCCCAATAGCCTTTCATGCTATAGTCGATGGAGGAAGGCTCTCGAAGCAGTCCCTCGTCGCACAGCAGCAATTGGTCGAATCCGTCGATGACACTGATGGCCGTATGGTTGCGGAGCGAGTAAACGATCACCTGCGACTGGTGCGACAGCTGCTGGCTTCGCCAGGCCAAGCTCAGGGTAAACACGACGGCCACCAGCAGCATCTCCAACACCATGCGCTTCCGTTTCAGATTCACGAAAAGCCATAGCAGCAATAGGAGCAGCAGACTCAAACCGAATTGGAAATCGCTCATATACAGCCCCTTCACCAACGACAGTGGCAACTGCTCGATACCAGCGACCAAACCATTCATTACGTGGAGGCATAGCCATACCAACTTGCCAACGGCTAGGCTCACCCAGGGTACCCATGACACCATCAACAACAGCATCCCTGTGAGGATGACGACAAACGAGAGTGGTGTCATCAGCAGGTTGCTCAGCCAAAAATAAGGTGTAAACTGGTTGAAATAATACACCGTAAAAGGCATGGTGGCGATTTGGGCCGCCACTGAAACGGCAGTGATTTCCCAGGCTCGGTCAAGGAATTTGTTTTTGATATACAACAGGTTATAGATAGGTTTTTGCAGCAGTACGATGCCGAGCACCGCGCCATAGGACAGCTGGAAGCCCATGGCGTATAGGTTATTTGGGTTGAGAAGCAGGAGGATGAAGGCTGAAGCCGCAATGGAGTTCAAAGCAAAGCCTTTTCGATGGAGAAGCTCGCCGAAGATCATGAAGGAGATCATGAGGGCAGAGCGCATGATGGAAGGCGACAGGCCTGTGATCAAGGCATAGCACCAGATCAACAGGAGCAGGATTATCTTATTAAAATAACGCGTTCGTTTTCCTTTCCCCAGGAGGCCAAGAAGGAATGAGGCCAGGAGGTAGATGATGCCGACGTGCATGCCTGAGACACAGAGGATATGCATGGATCCGGCAGCCACGTAGTTTTGTCGGACTTGTGCGGGGAGGCTTTCGTCGTATCCTAGCAGGATGGCGGCACCCACGCCGAACTCGTCGTCGGTGATGCCGGATTGCTGGAGGGCAAGCAGCAGACGTTGCCTGAAACGATAGGCGAAATCGAATATCGGGTTGACCTGTCGGACGCCTGTGGGGTGCCAGTCGCCACTCTTAAGATATACGCTCCAGTTCACGCCATGACGCTCCAGGTATTTCTTGTAGTCGAACTCCAAGGGATTCTTGGGCGGAGCCACTTCCTCAAGCGGGATCGCGAAGCCTATGAAGTCGCCATAACACAGGTCCAAGGCCTCGTCGGTCTTTTCAAAATAAGCCATGGCCCGACCCTCTTCCAGTTCCAGCAACACTTTGACGGTCTTCTCGCGTTGTTCGGGAGGTTCCAGCACCCGTGCCAACCGCCATGTGGCGTCATGCATGGGCTCGGCAAGGGTGTCACGGGTGATGGCCATACGGAGGAAGCCCAGCCAGACCAAGGTGATGAGGGTAGTCACCCCGAAGATCCAACGGAAACGGTATGACCTCAGTATCTTGTGAAGCAGCAACTCCACCAATAACAACAAGGCCAGCACCCCAATGAGCAACGGCTTGCCAAAAGGGCACTCCCCTACCCTGTCGCCAACGACGATGCCGAGGGCCAGGGCGGCCACCATCCTGATAAATGGGTACTTGTTCCAGTTCATGACAATGCCTCTCAAAACCGGTGCAAGTTACGGACTTATCTATGGTTTGTCAATAGAAATAATTAAAAAAATTTTATTGTAGCATTCCAACTATTAATTCAGCTGCTTTTTCGGAGGCGCCTGAATTGCCGAGGCGGTGTTTCAGTTGGTCGAGGTCGTCGAGAATCCTGCGTTGTTTGTCGGGGTTATGGAGCAGTTGTTCCAGTTCTTTCACCAGGTTGGCCTCGTTGCAGTCATCTTGGATGAGTTCCTTGACCACGGCTTTTTCCATGACCAGGTTGACAAGGCTGATGTATTTCACTTTGACGAGGTTGCGGGCGATGAGGTAAGAGAGTCGGTTGGCCTTATAGCACACCACTTCGGGCACGGAGAGCAAGGCGGTTTCGAGAGTGGCGGTGCCTGAGGTCACCAAGGCTGCGCTGGAGTTTTGGAGCAGTTCGTAAGTCTGGTTCACCACGATGCGCACATCCTTTTCGCCGATCATGCGGATATAGAGTTCCTTGTCGAGTGAAGGCACGCCGGCGATGACGAATTGGTATTGTGGGAAATGCGGGATGACTTTGAGCATGGTGCCCAGCAAACGTTCCACTTCCTGTTTGCGGCTGCCTGGGAGGAGGGCGATGATTTCGCGTTTTTCGGACAGGTTGTTGCGGTGCACGAAATTCATCCTTGGGGTGGCGCCCAGTTTGGCCAGTTCATCGAGCAGCGGGTGTCCCACGAAATCGGCGTTGACGCCATGTTCTTTATAGAAAGGCTCCTCGAAAGGGAGGATGACCAGCATCTTGTCAACGCATTGCCTGATTTTCTTGACTCGGTGCTGTTTCCAGGCCCATACCTGGGGTGAGATGTAATAGCACACCTTCATCTTGTTGCGGTGGGCGAACTCGGCGATGCGCAGGTTGAAGCCCGGATAGTCAACGAGGATGACTACATCGGGATGGTATTGCAGGAGGTCGGCTTTGCATTCCTTGATGTTGCCCAGTACTTTGCGCAGGTTGACGACCACTTCCACAAAGCCCATGAAAGCCATGTGGCGGTAGTGTTTCACCATGGTGACGCCTTGTTTGCGCATGAGGTCGCCTCCCCAAGCCCTGAATTCGGCTTGAGGGTCTTTGTTCTTGATTTCAGCGATCAGGTTCGACGCATGCAGGTCGCCTGACGCCTCGCCGGCGATGATATAGTACTTCATGGGGTCAGATCAGGAAAAACACCAGCAGCATGCCGACGAAGGTCACCAGCAGGATGCCTTTGCCGGTCCGTTCCATATTCCATTTCACCATGGCCATCCTGAAAAGGACGATGCCTGGGATGAAGGCCAGAAGGAAAGGTGCCCTATGGTAGGCTTCGCCCCAATGGATGAGGGAGAGCAGGAAGTAGCAGAGGGCGAACAGTGCGGCTCCCACGAGCAGTCCAAGCCAAAAAGTGTCTTTGATTTTCATGGTTTCTCAAAATATATGTTCAAAACGTCGCATCCCCTCGATATATTGCTTTGCCGTCAGGTCGGATTGGGTGGGGACGAGCGAGATGTAATTGTGTTTCAAGGCATAATGGTCAGTGTCCTCTGCATTGTCCTCGCAGATGAACTCGCCTCCGATTTTCAGGCAGGTGCCGCCGCGTTCGTCTTGGCATTCGCTGAAGATCTCGACCCACCGGGCGAAGGCTTGGCGGCAGACCTTGAGACCCTTGATGGGTTCGGGGCCACGTTTGGGGAAGTTCACGTTCAGGCAAATGCCTTTGGGCAGACCATTTTGAAGGACGTCTTTGGTGATGGTGAGGATATAGTCGTCAAGATGGTCGAAATCGGCGTCCAGGTCATAGCAATCCAGGCTGAAGCCGATGGCGTTGATGCCGTCCATGGATGCTTCGATGGCAGCGGCCATGGTACCCGAATAGATCACGTTGGCCGAGGCGTTGGAGCCGTGGTTGATGCCTGAGACCACCAGGTCGGGAAGACGGTCGAGCAGCCATTGGTAGCCGACTTTGACACAGTCGACCGGGGTGCCGTTGCAGACATACTCCTTATAATCGGGTCCACTGTCGACGAGGGTGGCGGTCAGCGTGGGGGTGATGGTGATGGAGTGGCCTTTGGCCGACATCACCTGTTCGGTGGAGATGACGACCACTTCACCGAGGGTCTTCATCAATTCGATGAGCTTGCGCAGGCCCTTGGCCTTGTAACTGTCGTCGTTGGTGACGAGTATGAGTGGTTTTTTCATTTGAATTCCTTTAGGGTTTGGTAGAGTTTACGGGTGGGCAGACCCATGACATTATAAAAGGAGCCTTGCAGTCCCGAGATGCCCACGTAGCCGATCCATTCCTGGATACCGTAGGCGCCGGCTTTGTCGTATGGCTGGTACTGATCGACGTAGTGTTCCATCTCCTCCGGGTCGAGGGTAGCGAAGGTGACCTTGGAAGTGGCAGAGAAAGTCTTCATCCGATCCTTGGAGCGGACGGTGACGCCGGTCACCACATGATGGGCCTTACCCGACAGCAGTTGGAGCATCCGAAGGGCGTCGGCTTTGTCGACGGGTTTCCCGAGGATCTCGTTTTCAGCGATTACCACGGTGTCGGCAGTGATGAGGAGATAGTTCTCGGGCAACTCCTCATCGGTGAAGGCCAGGGACTTTTGACGGCTCAGGTATTCCGGCACCTTCTTAAAGGGCATGGCCGGATAGTCCTCTGGGGTTTCTTTGGTGAGGGTGGTGAATTTCACTCCCATGCCGCGAAGCAGTTCCTGACGGCGGGGCGACTTGGAGGCGAGGACCACCTTATAATGATTGAGATGTGCGAGTATCATTGCCAGTGTGATTACCAAGAATAGGCTTCGGCGGTCATCCATTTGCCTTGGGCCTTGAGTGTCTGTTCTATGATGTCGCGCACGCATCCGTGTCCACCGGGGCGTTCGCTGATGAAGCGGCTGATGCTTTTCACCTCTTCGGCGGCGTCGGCCGGACAGGCTGCCACGCCCACGCGTTGCATCACCTTCAGGTCGGGGATGTCGTCGCCCATGAAGACGATCTGTTCAGGCGCGAGGTGGTTCTCCGCCATGTATTCTTCCAGCTTCAACACTTTGTCGGGAACTCCGATAAACACATCCTTCACACCCAGCATGTTGAGCCTTCGGGTGATATTGGTGACGACAGCGCCTGTGATTACCGCCACATGGTAGCCCAGCTTGCCCACCAGTTGCAGGGCATAGCCATCTTTCACGTTGGAGGTGCGCAGCGGGTCGCCGTTGCTGTCCATATAAACTGTACCGTCGGTCATCACCCCGTCGTAATCGAAAATGAAAGTGGTGACTTTCGTCAACATTTCGTTCAAGTCGTGCATAACATCCATTTGTTTCGATGCACGAAATTATGAATTTTTCACTAATTCCCGTCAAAAAATACGGCAACAATCCAACAATTTGTGTAATTTTGTCCTTTTAAAGGACTAAAGAAGAATTGAGCATGAGAATTAGACACCAGTCGGACAATATTGAATCGGTAGTGGCGACCGTCGTTGAAGCCATGGATTCGTTGAAAGGTAAGGAGATTGTGACTTTGGACTTGAGGGAGACGGGCACTTCGGTGACTGACTACTTCGTCATCTGCCATGCCAACTCGAAGACGCAGGTGGATGCCATTGCCGACAAGGTCATCGATCAGGTTCGTGAGAACAACAAGGTGAAGCCCTACCATGTAGAGGGCCGTGACAATACGGAGTGGATCCTCATCGACTTTGTGGATGTCGTGGTACACATCTTCCTGCAGTCAGCACGACAGTTCTACCAGTTGGAGGAGCTCTGGGCCGATGCCGAGAGGATAGTGAATCAAGTTGAGGAATAAGCTGTTAGATTCAAAATGAAAAAGAAAAAATTCAATTTTTACTGGATTTACGTCATCCTGACAGTGGTTCTCTTTGCCTTGTATTTTACTGGCAAGGACGAGACCAAGCAGGAGGACATCGAGATGGGACAACTCATCGAGTTGCTGCAGAAGGGCGAGGTATCCAAGATCGAGTTGATCAACAAGGAGACCGCCGAGGTATATCTTGCCGACAACAGCAGGACTCCACGTTATACTTACCGTATCGGCTCGTTGGAGCGTTTTGAGGAGACGGTGGAGAAGGTACAGGAGGAGAGCGGCATCGAGAAGCCCATCTATATCACCAACGTGGAGCGCAAGAGTTGGGGGTTGGACCTTTTGTTTACCTGGATTCTGCCTTTGGTGTTCGTTCTTGCCTTGTGGTTCCTCTTCATGCGTGGCATGGGACGGGGCTCGATGGGCGGTGGCGGACAGATCTTCAACATCGGGAAGTCGAAGGCCCAGCTATTCGACAAGGACAACGTGCCGGTCAACGTCACTTTCAAGGATGTGGCCGGGTTGGAGGAGGCCAAGGTGGAGATCATGGAGATTGTGGACTTTTTGAAGAACCCCGACAAATATACCAAGCTAGGCGGCAAGATCCCGAAGGGTGTGCTTCTGGTTGGCCCTCCAGGGACGGGTAAGACCCTCTTGGCCAAGTCGGTTGCCGGCGAGGCCAACGTGCCGTTCTTCAGCATCTCGGGTTCCGACTTCGTGGAGATGTTCGTAGGCGTGGGTGCCTCGCGAGTGCGTGACTTGTTCAACAACGCCAAGCAGAAGTCGCCTTGCATCATTTTCATCGATGAAATCGACGCCATCGGCCGTGCCCGTGGCAAAAACCCCATCAACGGTGGCAACGACGAGCGTGAGAGCACGCTGAACCAGCTGCTTACCGAGATGGACGGTTTCGGCACCAACACTGGCGTCATCGTGCTGGCTGCCACCAACAGGGCCGACATCCTGGACAAGGCCTTGATGCGTGCCGGACGTTTCGACCGTCAGATCTATGTCGAATTGCCCGACATCGTCGGTCGCCGCGAAATCTTCGAGGTCCACATGCGCGGTTTGAAGCTCGCTCCCGATGTCGACCGTGAGTTCCTTGCCAAGCAGACTCCGGGTTTCTCGGGTGCCGACATCGCCAACGTGTGCAACGAAGCTGCCTTGATGGCCGCGCGCAAGGGCAAGGAAGCCATCGACAAGCAGGACTTCCTCGACGCTGTCGACCGCATCATCGGTGGTTTGGAGAAGAAGAACAAGATCATCACCGCCGACGAGAAAAAGGTCATCGCCTTCCACGAGGCCGGTCACGCCACCACCAGCTGGCTGTTGCAATATGCCCATCCGTTGGTCAAAGTCACCATCGTCCCCCGTGGCAAGGCCCTGGGTGCAGCCTGGTACCTCCCCGAGGAGCGTCAGATCACGACCAAGGAGCAGCTGTATCATGAAATGATCGCAACCATGGGAGGTCGTGCCGCCGAGCAGGTGATGTTCGGGCAGATTTCCACAGGAGCCCTCTCCGACTTGGAGAAGGTGACCAAGCAGGCTTTTGCCATGGTGACCTACTACGGGCTCGACGAGGAAATCGGCAATCTAAGCTTCTATGACTCCACCGGACAACAGGAATACAGCCTCACCAAGCCCTATAGCGAGAAGACCGCCGAGACCATTGACCAACAGGTGAGCAAACTCGTTGAGAAAGCCTATCAAGAGGCTGTCAGCATCCTGAGCAGCCACAAGGAGGGCCTCACGATGCTCGCCAACAAGCTCATCGAGAAAGAGGTGATCTTCGGCGACGACCTTGAGGTCATCTTCGGAAAACGTCCGTGGGACACTGACACAAAAGAGGAAAACCATGAAGGATAGAAAAGGATTTGACCAAGGAACCACCAACAAGGAGCAGATCCTTGCCAAGATAAGGAATGCCGTGATGGAGAAGCCCGAAGCGATGTTCAAGGACATCGACCTTCAGTCCGACACTTGGAATCCCATCAAGGAGGAGGACGGCAACGCCATCACTTTTGTACAGCGATTCAAGGACATGGGTGGCATCTTCATCTATTTGGAGAGCGAGGCGGAATTGGGCGATTGCCTGCGCCAGTTGGCGCCGCAAAACGACTGGGAACCCTTATGGTGCACCAGTCCCAAATTGCAGCCGCTGCTTGAGCAGTACGGCCTCTCCTACTGCACTTCACCCGACACTGCCGAGCGGAAGAAGGTGGTTAGTCTGTTGCCCTGCGACTTTCTCATTGCCCAGACGGGAAGCATCATCCTCACCGATGGAACCGCGGGGGCAAGACTGCCGTACATCTTGTGCGACGTGTTGCTTGTGGTGGCACATACCGACCAGATTGTCGGGGGACTCAAGGAGGCCCTGCATCGTCTAGGTGAGCGGCACGGCACCACTTCGTCCACCCAGGCCGTGGTCCTCACAGGCCTCACTCAATCCTATGCCATCGAGCAAGAAACGGTCAATGGCGTCTTCGGGGCACGCCAAATCGCGGTGTTTTTGGTGGATGATTAATTTAGAATTTGTCTAAATTATTTTGTAATTATTTAATAATCAACTATTTATTTCTATTTATCGATGATTTTTCGATAAATTTATGATTCATGCGACAATATGAATCAAAAATTGCTATATTTGCATCACAAAATAAGATTAGTAACCATAAAAAACAGCATTATAAAAGACAAAGCGCGAACACAATTAAATTAACACATAATTAGACGGCATTAGTGATTATTTTACGTTCAGAAGAAAAAGCCTAGAAAATATTTCTTCAGAAAGGAGTCAAAACAAAATGATTCCAATCAACAAAGTCCGGTAAGAACTAGTGTATCGTACATCTGTTTTAGATGTGGGATTTCACTTGAGGACAAGCAGGTTTTTCTCTAGGCTTTCTGCGAACGTAAAAAAGTGGTCCCACATCTTTTGTGGTTCAACTGGTGTCAAAAACAAAAAAATCAAAACAATGGAAAACAACGAGATCAAAGAAACCAAAAGAGGCACAAGAAAGCCCAGGGCCAAGAGAGCAACAGCTGCGGAAGGCGATGAAAACGCCATCTTCATCGGCACCCTCATCCAACAAGAACTGAAGAACCAAGAGCGCACCGTTTCATGGCTTGCCCGCAAGCTCGACTGCGATCGCACCAATGTCTACAACATTTTCCGTCGTCAGGACATCGACACCGAGTTGTTGATGCGCATCTCCGTCATCCTTCACCGCGACTTCTTCGCCATCTTCTCAAAGGAAGCCAAGAGAAAGATTTCGGCCAACCCCGGCATCTGATTCAATAACAAGTATCAATGATAATCAAAAAAACAGCCTGGAGTTTCCAGGCTGTTTTTTTATTTCACCAATTCGTTGATGATGTCCTCCACCCCTATGCCTTCGGCTTCGGCGGTGTAGTTGCGTATGATGCGGTGGCGCAGAATGGGGATGGCCACCTTTCTCACATCCTCGATGTCGGGCGAGTACTTGCCAGCCAGCAAGGCGTTGGCCTTGGCGCCGATGATGAGGTATTGCGAGGCGCGCGGACCGGCACCCCAGCTCAAGAAACGGTTGGCCCATTCATGGGCACGGTCGGTTCCGGGGCGTGTCTTGGCTGAGAGGGCGACAGCGTATTCATACACATGGTCCGATACGGGTACACGGCGGACCAGCTGTTGGAAATAGACGATCTCGTCAGGTGAGAGCACAGCTTCCACTTGGGTCGTCTTGCCCATGGTAGTGTTTCTCACCACGGCCACTTCTTCGTCATACGAGGGGTAGTCGAGCATCAGGTTGAACATGAAACGGTCAAGTTGGGCCTCAGGCAACGGATAGGTACCCTCTTGCTCGATGGGGTTCTGGGTAGCCAGCACGAAGAACGGTTCCGGCAGCTTATAGGTCTTGCCCGACACAGTGATGCACTTCTCCTGCATGGCTTCGAGCAAGGCCGACTGGGTCTTGGGCGGGGTGCGGTTGATTTCGTCGGCGAGGATGATATTGGCGAAGGCCGGTCCCTTGACGAAGCGGAACTGGCGTGACTCGTCGAGGATCTCGGTGCCCACGATGTCGGAGGGCATGAGGTCGGGGGTGAACTGGATGCGGCTGAAGCTTAGGCCGAGGGCTTGACCGATGGTGTTCACCAGCAGGGTCTTGGCTAGGCCGGGGACACCTACCAGGAGCACATGACCCTGGCAAAAGATGGAGAGCACGGTGTTGTGGATGACTTCTTCCTGTCCCACGATGACCTTCCCTATTTCAGCGCGCAAACGCTTGTATTTCTCGACCAAGGCTTGAGCGCCTTCCACATCTGAACTGAACATAACGTATTATTTTTTAGTCCATTCGAATTGAAAATCGCAGTCGGCGAAGTCCTCGTCGATGCGGATGAAGGCCTTCTTGGCCTTGTTCTTGATCCAAGCGCTGATGACGTCTTGGTTCTTCTTGTTGAGCGCCCAGCTTTGAATGAGCGAATAATCGTCGGTGAGGTTGGCTTTGTGCGAAGGTATGACTCGCTTCACCATGACCAGACGGAAGGCGTCTTTGTTGTCGGTGGTCGTCATCGGCACCGGGTCACTCACCACCCCTTCCTTAAGTCTGTTGATCACGAAGGCCAAGTTCTTGAATTCCTGGAAACCGTTGTAGTTCTCAAGTTCCTGAATGTCTTGGAGGCTGATGGCGTAGCCGCTGGTGATGGGGTTGAGCATGTAGCCACCGTTGGTCTTGGAGTCGTCGTCGCTGAACTGCTTGCAGGCCTCCTCGAAGGTCATCTCGCCATTGCGGATGAGGGCGGCGGCTGAGTCGAGTTCGTGTTGTGCCTTCTCGAGTGCTTCGACCGGCACTTTGGCAGTCATCAGGATATGACGGCAGTTGACATAGTCGCCACGGCGCTCAATGAGTTGGATGATATGGAATCCGAACTGGGTCTCCACCACTTCGGAGATCTCTCCTTCGTGGAGGTTGAATGCCACCGTCTCGAACTCGGGGGCGAGCTCACCTTTGCCGGTGAAGCCCAGCTCGCCGCCTTTCTTTGACGAGCCCGGATCCTCCGAATAGAGGATGGCCATGGTGGAGAAACTGCTCTCTCCGTTGAGGATACGCCTACGGATCTGGTAGAGCTGGTCTTTCACTTCGAGCTTCTCGTCGATGCTGATGGGCGGACGTTTCACGATCTGCATGATCTCGTATTGGGTATCCACATTGGGGATGCTATCGGGAGAGAGGTTGCGGTAATAGGCCCTGACCTCGGCGGGAGTTACCACCACGCCCTTCAAGAGACCCGCTCTCACTTGGTCTTGAAGGCTCTTTTCCTTGACCAGCCTGCGGAGTTCGTCTTTGATTTCCGCCATGGTCTTGTTGAAGATCGACTCCAACTTCTCTTGGGATCCTGCGCGACCGATGAGCTCGCTGATACGACGGCTCAGCTCAGCATCGACTTCGCTGTCGCTCACGGTCAAGCTGTCCATTTCGGCTTGGTTGAGCATCAGTTTTTGGAACAAGAGTTCCTCGATGATGGCGCAATGCATGTCCTTACTGCTGCCTTGGATGTCGCCCTGCATACGATACTGCAGGTATTGGTTCTCCACGTCAGACAGGAGGATGATGTTCTTGCCTACCACGGCCACCACCTTGTCGATCACTTGGACTTTCGACTCTTGGGCAGCGGCGCCCAGCACCATGCCAAGCAGGGCTACAGTCAGCAACAATGGTTTTCTCAACATGACTCTTCTTATTGATACAGTTCCTTGACTTGTTCAAGTACCTTCTGATTGATATTCACAGGATACTTTTTATGCAATTTCTCAATCCATTTCTCCTCGAGTTCCGCTTGATAATCCGATGTCACCAATCCTCTGGATTCGGCCAGGGTTTTGGGTTCGGGTTTGCGCAGTTCGATGATGTTGACAATCACCGTGGTGTTGTCGACGGTGGAGGGAATCTCGTTTCTTACGCCTGCTTTCCATTCGGTTTGGTCGACATATTGGTTGTCGCCCTGTTGGAAGAAGCCGTTACGGACTTGTACGTGGTTGACCGAGTCGCGCTTGATGACGCTGCGGAGGCTATCGAACGGCACGCCTTGGTCGAGGTAGTTCCTGACTTGGGGCAGCGATTCAGGGCGGTTGACAGTGATGACGCAGGCTTTCACCCTATCCTTCCACATGTATTTGTCAGCATGATTTTCGTGGTATTGGCGCAGTCCGGCAGTATCGCTGACGGCTTTGCTCCACACTTCCTTGTCCATGAGATCGAACAGCAGGATGCCATCGTTGTATTCCTGGATAAGGGCCTTGAACTCGGGGTAATGTTCCTCGAGGTGAGCGTCGGCATATTCGAGCACTTTCTCTTTCTGGAAGGCCTCATACAGCTGATAGGCATAGGTCGGGACGGTGACGTAGCGTTGGGCGCTTTGGTGTTGTTTGATGTAGTTGACGAAGTCGTCCACCTTATACGATGCGTCGCCGATGATGAACAGGACATTGCCGAGGTGGGTTTCCTTCGAGGGTTCGTAAGCGCCTCTTAGGAGGGTGCTGTCGAGACTTGCCATAAATTCATCGAGGTTCTTTTCGTTGGTGGTGAAGCCGTAATCTTTTTTGATTTGTCGCAGCACCACTTCTTCCGACTTCTTGGAACGCATGTCCTTTTCGACACGTTCGGCGATGCCTTGGCGTTCTTTCTCGAAGGTGCCCACACCAGTAATGCTATTGAGTTTGATGATGTGGTAGCCGTAACTGGTGCGCACGGGTTTGGAGATCTCGTTCGGCTGAAGCTGTTTGAGGGCTTCGATGAACTCGGGGACGATACGGCTGACGGTGAAGGGGGTTAATCCGCCGTTACGGGCGACGGAGCCACGGTCGTCGGTGTATTGGTTCACGGCTTGGTTCCAGCCTTTGCCATCGCTGTCCATGAGTTCCTTGTAGATGTTGTCGGCTTTGGCTTTCATGGCCTGTTCTTCCTCTTCGGTGGCTTCAGGGTCGAGTTTCAGGAAGATATGCGAGGCGTTGATGATTCCCATGGCATCGGTCACGCTGGTGACTTTGATGATATGGTATCCGAAGTCACTACGCACGGGCATGGAAATTTCGCCTACCGGGGTGTTATAGGCGCCGGTTTCAAAGGGATACACCATATCGAACACGGTGAAATAGCCCAGGTCACCCTTATTGCCCTTACGGGCTGGGGTGGTCTCGGTGGCTTTGATGTCGCGCACTGAGGGGTCCTGCGAGTAGGTCACGGCGAGCTTGCCGAAGTCGGGGTCTTTCAATGCTTTCTTTCTGACATCCATGGCTTTGTTATAGGCCTTCAAGGTATCGGAGGGCAAGGCATGCTTGTCACATGTGATCAGGATATGTGAGGCGCGGATGTCCTTGCATTTGCGCTGGTAGGCTTCCTCGATGAGTTCTTCGCTGACCTCTTCGTTGGTGAAATAGGGTTTGGCCAGCTGTTTGCGGTAGCCGTTGAGTTCTTTCTTGAATTTGGAGCTGGTGTCGAGTTTCATATCATAGGCTTCCAGCACCTTCATCTTGAAATTGACGAAAAGGTCGAGATATTCGTCGATGGTCTTTTTCTCGATGACCTCGTCTTTCAGGTTGTTTTTATTGTATACGTCAGTGAATTCCTTGACGGTGACAGGCTGGTCACCGATAGTCATCAGCACTTTCTTGTCGAGTTTTGACTGGGCAGAGAGTTGAAGGCTTAGGAAGGAGACTGCGATGATGGCGAGTAGTCTCACGAAACTGAATCTTCTCATAGTTGTTTTGTTTATGATCTCTTGCTATAATTGGGGGCTTCCTGTGTGATGGTGACATCGTGGGGATGGCTTTCGAGGATGCCCGAGTTGGTGATGCGGATGAATTGGGCTTTTTTCAGTTCGTCGATGGTATGTGATCCGGTGTAGCCCATGCCTGAGCGGAGACCGCCGACCATTTGGTAGACCACTTCGGAGAGGGTGCCTTTATAGGGGACGCGGCCGGCGATGCCTTCGGGGACGAGTTTCTTGACGTCGTCTTCCATATCTTGGAAGTAGCGGTCCTTGGAGCCTGCCTGCATGGCTTCGAGTGAGCCCATGCCGCGGTAGGTCTTGTATTTACGTCCTTCGTAAATGATGGTGTCGCCTGGTGACTCGTCGACGCCGGCGAAGAGCGAGCCAGCCATGATGGACGAGGCGCCTGCAGCGAGGGCTTTCACGATGTCTCCGGTATAGCGGATGCCTCCATCGGCGATGAGCGGTACACCAGTGTCTTCGAGGGCTTTGGCGACGTTGAGCACGGCGGTGAGTTGAGGCACGCCGATGCCAGCCACGACGCGGGTGGTGCAGATGGAGCCGGGGCCGATACCCACTTTGACGGCGTCGGCGCCAGCTTCGACAAGGGCACGTGCGGCATCGGCCGTAGCGATGTTACCTCCTACGATATCGATGTCGGCATAGCGTTGACGGAGGGCTTTCACCATCTCGAGCACGCCTTGTGAATGTCCGTGGGCGGTGTCGACCACGAGGGCGTCGACGCCGGCTTCGACGAGGGCGTCGGCACGTTCCATGGTATTGGCAGCGATGCCTACGGCGGCGGCCACGCGCAGACGGCCGCGGCTGTCCTTGCAGGCATTGGGACGGGCTTTCACCTTGATGATATCCTTATAGGTGATCAGTCCCAGGAGGTGCATGGACTTGTCGACCACGGGCAGTTTCTCGATCTTGTAGGCTTGGAGGATGTCGGCGGCTTTCTCAAAGGAGACCTCGGTGGTGGTGATGAGGTTCTCGCTGGTCATCACCTCGCTGATTGGGCGGTCGAGGCCACGTTCGAAGCGCAGGTCGCGGTTAGTGACGATGCCTTTGAGGACGTTGTGGCTGTCGACGACGGGGATGCCGCCGATGCGGTATTCGCTCATCAGGTTGAGGGCATCGCGGACGGTGGCGTCGACATGGATGGTGATCGGGTCGGTGATCATGCCGTTCTCGGCGCGTTTCACCTTACGCACCTCGGCGGCCTGCTTGCCGATGGTCATGTTCTTATGCAGCACACCGATGCCGCCTTCCTGGGCGATGGCGATGGCCATACGCGATTCCGTGACGGTATCCATGCCAGCGGAGACGATGGGGACATTCAGGGTGATATTGCGGGTGAACTTGGTCCTTAAATCGGTTTCGCGAGGCAGCACGTTACTATAGGCTGGGACCAGCAGCACATCGTCGTAAGTCAAGCCTTCCCCGACAAATTTATCGTTATCCAAAGTCATCATTTTATTATAATAGGTATTAACTTGCAAAATTACGAAAATATTTCAATTCACAACAATCTTTCTGCGCAGTTCCACACCATCTTCGTCGACGCAGCGCAAAACATAGGTACCCCGTTCCACGTCGATGGGCATCTGGTGGTTCCATCGGGTCTGGCCGAGGAAGGTGTCGTTGAGGGTCCAGTAGATGCGTTTCCCGGGATCGCGGTGTGCGATTTCGAACACCACCTGTTGGCGGTCGCCCTTGATGCCGATGGGGATGGTGACGCGGGCGTCGGACTTCGGATAGATGAAAGCCATCAGGTCATCGGGGTGGGCCGTGGCGCAGTTGGGATAGAGGGCAGGAAGCGGCCTATACAGGGCGGAATGCTTCTTATAGAACCATTCCATCACCGGTGGGAGCACGAAGTAGTTCTCGTAGCAGCGCTGGTCGACGGGATAGCAGTCGGGAAGCACCTGGTACTGGCGTGTAGAGTCGAGGAAGACCTTCTTATGGTATGGACAAGGACCCGTCTGCACCTCCACGTCAGGCATGATCACCATCTTGGTATGTTGGCAGAGCTCGGTGCTGGGGTAGCCTGACACGGCACACACCTCCACCTCGATGGACTCAGGGGTGGAAGCCGGGTGGCTATAGGTGTCGTTGAGCAAGGCTGCCACGTCGAACATGATGGGGGCGGCCACGCCCACGCCGGTCAACCCCGGTCGTCCTTCACCATCGGCATTGCCAGCCCACACACCGATGACATAGTGGTCGGTGATGCCGATGGTCCAGGCGTCCTTGAAGCCGAAGCTGGTGCCTGTCTTCCAAGCCACTTGTTTGGACGAGGAGAACCCGCTCCATCCCGTCTGGCTCGAAGGTCGGGTAAGGCCTCGCATGATATCGAAGGTGACAGCAATGGCTTCGGGGCTGAAAGGGCTAAGGTCCTCTCCAGTGGCAAGTTCCTTGGCCATGGTGGCATAAGCGTTCACCAGGTCGAAGAGCGAAGCCTCGGCGCCACCCACAATGAGGGAAAGCCCATAGTGGTCGGCATCGAAGATGATGCCTGACAGCCCGAGGCGTTTCAATAGGGAGTGGAAGCGTTGGTGCCCGTATTCCTTCAGGAGATAGACAAAGGGGGCGTTCAGTGAGTGTTGCAGGGCCTGGTCGGCCGGCACCGCGCCCCAGTATTGCCCCGAATAGTTCTTGGGAGTGAAGCCCGACATCGACATGGGCACGTCGGGGAGCATCATGGTAGGCAGCAGCGTGCCCTCGTCGAGCATGGCGGCGAAGAGGTAGGGCTTCATGATGCTTCCTGTGGACCGTTGGGCTTTCACCATATCGACCATGGCAGCATCGGCGGCATGGGCATTGTTGCCCACGTAAGCCACTACCCTATCGTTGAGGTAGTCGACCACATACACCGCGGCGTTCTCGATCTGGTTGAGGGTATTGGCCTGATGGTGCCGCTCCATCACCTGGATCACATTCTGCTGGAGTTGGTAATCAATAGAAGAATGTATTTGTTCACCTTTATTGACTTTTTCTTGATCTATCAAATAATGATAGGCCAGCATAGGCATGTCGTAGGGTTTGTTGGGCAGGCGCTCCATAAGGGCGAGTTCGTAGTCGTCGTAGCTGAGCCGTGGCAGACGGTAGCGGCGTGGGCTATGGACCTTCGATTGGGTCATTCTCAGAAGCAAAGCGTCGCGTTTGTCGAGCAGGCGTTCCCTTGCCTTGCCTGGATGGATCATCGAGGGGGCGTTGGGCAGCACGGCCAAGGTGGCTGCTTCGCTCCAGGTGAGGCGGTCGGGGGTAGTATGGAAGTAGCGCCAGGCGGCCGCATCGATGCCCACCACGTTACCTCCAAAAGGTGCGTGGGCAGCGTAGAGGTTGAGGATGGACTTCTTCGAGTAGTGCAGTTCGAGGCGGAGGGCCAACACCACTTCAAGGAATTTCTCGCCATAGGTCCTAGGCTTGTTCTTGCGCGCCAGTCGGACCACTTGCATGGAGATGGTACTCCCTCCCCTCACCACGTGTCCAGCGCGGGCATTCTGTATGATGGCCTCGAAGAAGGCGATGGGGTTGAATCCGATATGACGAAAAAACTGTTGGTCTTCATACTCAAGGACGCAGGCGGTGTATTTGTCGGAGTAGTTGTTGGTGGCTGGGAACCGCCATTGTCCGTCGTCGGCGATGCGAGCGCCGAGCAGTTCCCCGTCGGCTGCGGTAAGGACGGTCGAATAGGGATCGTCGAACTTAGGCACGGGGATGCACAGAAAAAGAAGAAACAGGCCTGCCAAAAGCAGGCCTGTTCGTATCATCCATCTACGTTGTTTGGTCATTTCACCACGACCGGACGAGCCGGCACCATGTAGTAGATCTCGTTGTTGTACATGTCCTCGCAGCGTACGGCGGGCAGCATGTACGAACCTTCGTAGGTGGCGTTGAGTTTCAGTTTGAAGCTCTTCTTCTGTTTGGCCGAGAGGTCGAAGAAGAAGTAGGCACGGTCATCGCGGATGTCGAAGTGTTTGGCGCCGTTGTTCTCGGAGCCGGTGCCGGTCAAGCGGTCGTTGATGATTTCCCAGCCTGAGGCGAGGTAGTAGGACAATGCCAGTTCGGTGACGCGGTATTGGCTCGGGTTCTCCACGGTGATGGTCACAGAGAAGTCGGTGCCCATGGGCAGCGAGGCCGGGTTGAGGGCGGCGCCGTTCTTGTCGAAGTAGTTCACCGACATCTTGATGAAGTTGCCATTCTCCTGAGTTTCGTACTCAGCCACGGCGGTCTTGGTATAGACCTTGGCGGTGAGTTTTTGGTCGGCCTTGTTGGTCACTTCGACCTTGTTGGCGCCGATCTTCGGGGTGATGGCATAGCCCATGGAGCCGCGGTTGGAGCTCAGGGTACGCTCGTCGCCGTTCACCTTGACGGTAGCAGAGATGGGGCTGTTGGTGGTGCCGACCTTCTCAGCGTATTTGCCGAGAGTGAACAGGGCGAAGGCGGTCGACTGGGTATCGAGCCAACGGCCACTGTTGAGGATCTCGCAGAGGTCGTTGACGTGGCCTTGGATGAGGGCGTCGTCCTTGCTGCAGAGCATCTCGGAATAGGTCAGGAACGCCAAGTCGCGGGTAGTGGAGCCGAACGACGAGATATAGTCGGACATGGCTTGGCCCTCTTGAGCGGCAGGCCAGAACTGCTGCACCATGTTCTTCTTACCCACTTGAGCGTAGGTGGCGGCAACCAGCACGGAGCTCAGGCTATAGTTCATCTTCAGCTCCTTGAAGCGGTTGAGGGCGCCCATCTCGGGTGATCCTGCCAAGGCAAGCACGAAGAGACGGTAGGCCTGGATGGTCTCGCCAGCCTTGAAGTCGGGGTTGTAGCCCCAGGATCTGGCGATTTCGGCTTGGTGGTTCACCACACCGTCGAAGAGGTAGGCGGGCACATCGAAGCCTTGTTTCTTGGCTTCGGCGAGGAAGTGCATTGCGTAAATCTCGGTCCAAGGATCGGTGTAGTTGCCACCCACCCAGTTGGTGAGTGAGAAGTCAGCCTTCTGATAGGATTTGATGCTGGCGATGCCTGCTTCGATGGCGGCACGGGTCTTGGCTTCGTCTTCTTCGGACTGTTGGATGAAGTAGTTGAAATACAGCTGCGGGAAGGCGGCTGACACCACTTGTTCGAGGCAGCCATAGGGATAGGTGCTCAAGTAGTTGAGGCGGCTGTAGAAGTCGACTGGGATGAGGGAGGCGATGGTGATGTTGCCTTCCTGGGTGCCTTTCAGTCCCTTGACGTCAAAGTCGAGTGTCTCGGTGGCGTTGGGAGCGATCTCGAGGGTATAGGTCTTACGTTTTTCGGCGTAAGGCATACGGATCGGTATCTCGGTGACGGTCTGGGCTTCGAAGCTGCCATCGGAGACGGTCACATCCATGGTGGCGTTGCCGAGGGTTTCAGGGACTTTCACCTTCATGACGACCATGGCCTCGCCGTTCTCGTCGACTTTCACTGAGCCGGGCATCTCGCCGATGGGGTTGAGGTTCTTGTTGTTGACTTTGACGTTGAGGTTCTTGCCCTTCATGTTGGGGGCGAGCACCTGCACTTTGAGGTTCATCTCATCGCCGGGGGCGGTGACACGCGGTGCCGAGGGATAGAGGGTGATCGGGTCGACCACTTTCATTTGTTTCTCGGTGGCGCCGAACGACTTGCCTTCACCTTTGGCGACCACCATGAAGCGGAGGGCGCCTGAGCATTGCGGCACGTCGAATTCGAGGGTGTTCTCGCCTTTGGCTTTGAGTTCGAAGGGACCATAGGTCACGGCAAAGGCCTTGAAGCGTTTGTCGAGGGTGATTTCCTGGTTGATGAAACCGTCGCCGCCGATGGCGTACACGGTGCCGAGTTCACCTGAGAAGGCGTCTATGACGTAGTCGTAGTTATCCCAGGTACGCACGCGGAGGGCCTGTTTGGCGTTGAAGTAGTTGTACGGGTCGGGGGTGCTGTAGTTGGTCAGGCCGAGGATACCCTCGTCGACCACGGCCAGCGTATAGGTCATGGCTTTACCGTTCTCTTCCTTGACTTTCACGGCGACCTTCTTATTTGTATTGGAGGTCTCAGGCAGGGTAAGCACGGGTTGGAGGTGCAGTTTCTTGTTCTCCACCTTGACGGGAATCACGCCATACATACGCAGCGGCATGTCGTTGGCAGCGTCATGGGGTTGGAGCAGGGAGACGTACACATAAACGTTGGGGATCATCTCTTCGGTGGCTTTGATTTCCACTTTGCCTTCAGTGCCGAGTTTGTCGAGCACCATCGACTGCAGGACGTGGTCGTTGGCTTCGACGGTGACGAGGGCTTTGGCTTGCTCGTTGGCGGGGAAGGTCACGATGATGTTCTCACCCACGTTGTAGGTGTCTTGAGTGGAGCTCATGGCCAGTTGCACGGGGCCTTCAGAGTTGCCGGTACTGTGGATGGTGGCGTAGTCCCAGTCGAAGCGGATCACCTTGGCGAAGGTGTTGCCACCTTGGCGATCGGTGATGACGAGAAGGTAGAGACCCCATTTGTCGTCGGGCACGTTGATATTGAGTTCAGCCTTGCCGTTGACGCAGGTGAGGGCACCGTTCATCTCGGGACGTTTGTAGGAGCCGTTGACGTATTTCTGGAGGGTGTAGGCGTCTTCGCTGGACCACCACCAGTAGTTGTCGATCTTATAGACCTGGTAGTCGAGGGCAACGCTATTCTTGTCGAGGTCGCCAGTTTCTTTGACCACGGCGACGGGGAACTTCCAAGTACGGTTGGTGAAATAGTAGCTGCCGTATTTCGACTCGGTCTTGGGGAGTTCCACGCCCACGTAACGTTGGCAGGGCGAGAGTTTTGCCGATGACGAGGCCACGCTGAAGTCACCGCCTTGTTCAAACACCTTGGTGGTGAAGGTGGCGTTGATCATTTGGTCGGCATAGAGGTCGCTCAGCGGTTGGAATCCTACCATGGCGTTGCCTTGTCCGTCGAGCGGGCCGCTGAAGAGCGACATCTCATCGGGGTAGAACTCTTCGGATTCGTTGACGAAGGTATAGGTCGGGAACTGTTCGAACGAGGTCTGTCCTTGGCGGACGGTGACGTCGATCTCAGCTTTCAGACCCGAAGCGGTGAGGCCGTTGAGCCATTTGGAGTTCAGCAGGACGTTGCTGGGGTTGCGGAGGCTGATGACCTCGGGGGTATTGAATTTGATTTCGAGACGGTTAGGTTTCACAGTCTCGACTCTGAGGCTCTTGTTGATGATGCTGTTGCCAACTTTGAAGGACGCTCTCCAGAGGCCGGTCTCGTCGCTGGGGCTGGTCTGCACGGTATAGGTGTAGATGCCACCCACGGGGCTGTTGTTCGACTGGCGGGCATAGAGGCTGTTGTAGGCGTCGTAGACTTCCATCACCACAGGGTAGTCGGCAGGCAGTGCGCCATTGACGTCGCATACCATGAGGTTCAGTTGGAGTTCGTCGCCCGGACGCCACACGCCACGGTTGGTGTAGGCGAAGGCCGACACGCCTTTTTCGATGGACTCGCCACCGGTGTTGAACTTGCTATAGGAGAGTGACTCGCCGTCGTTGGTCTTGATGATGGACTGGCCGCCCTTGCCGTTTTTGGCCACCACAAAGGCGGGGCGGTTCTCGCAGGTCAGCTGCACATGGCCTTTGCTGTCGGTACGGCCCGAGCTGATGAGCTGGCGCTGGTAGTTATAGGCTTCCACTTGGGCGCCCGACACCGGTTTGGTGTCGGAGATCTGGAACACAAACACGTCGATCATGTCGTCGCAGCCCATCTTGGCGGTGACAGCCAGGTCGGTGATGATGACGTTTTTCTTGGTCTCGACCCAGTTATAATAAGAGGTGGAGAGGGGGTCGTCCCAGTCGCCGTCATAGTCATGATGCTTGAAGTCGCCAGCTTGTCCGTCCCAGTAGCGGGCTTCGAGGTTGTCGTCCTCGAGGGTGAGTTTTTTCGACTCGTCGGTGGCGAAGGCATAGTCGGCCGGACCGAAGTCGAGGATGAGTTGGTACATGTCGCCCGACTTGACGTCGACATAGTCAGACAGTTGGATGGGGAACGAGCGCCATTCGTTGGGTGTGGGGTTGGCCAGTGCGATTCGCACTTTCTTTTCGAGGCGGCCTGCGTTGCGGATGCCCCAGGTGTCGTCGAGGTCGTTGTTCTGGTAGAACGAGAGGATGTTGTTGTCGTACACCTTGACGATGCGGAGCACCACTGAGTTCAGGCAGATGGCATCGAAATAGATGGTGGCGTCGCTCACTTCGGGGACGATGACGCCTTTTTCGGTCCAACGCACTTTGGGGCTAAGGTCGGTGAGGTCGAGATTCAGGACCTCTTCCTTACGGAGCGAGTTGCCTTCCTTATCCTTGATGCCTGATCCGACTGTGAGGGTGATGTCGTCGAGTTGGTAGCTATAGACGCTTGACTTGTCGAAGAAGATCACCAGCTTGTTGTCGACGATCTCGGTACGGTAGCCCATGTTGGGTTGGATGGAGAGGAATCCGTCGATGTTGCGTTGTTTCAGCGGCTGGGTGAAGAACAGGGTGGCGATGCCGTTGGCTTTGTCCACTTTATGGTCAAGGAGTTTGAACACGCCTTGGGCCGGCACGTTGAGAGTCTTGGTGAGTTTGGTCTTCGACTGCAGGGGTTTGCCGTCGAGTTCCATCTTGATCTCGGTATCCTTGTCCTTCCGTTGGATGTTGGCCAGCTGGAAGTTGTATTTACGGTCACCGAGGTAGGAGGTGGTGACGTCGTATTTGTTGACGAACGACGATTCGAAGATCTTCACGGCGTCCTCGTCGCTGACGGGTTGGGTGAAGAACACCTTGACGTCATATTGGGCGTCGGTCTGGGTGAATGTGGGTTCAACGTCGTAAACGGTGAACACCTGAGCCATTTCCTTCTGGGCTTCGGGGGTAGCGACATTTCCTTTGTTTTTGTCGCACGAGTTGAGGCCGCAGAGCAGCATGATGCCCATGACAAGCATCATGAGACGTGTCATTTTTGAAGTTTTCATGTCTATAATCGTTTTTTTTAGGTTATGCGTCAATATTGGCGTAAGTTGCATTTTGTTCGATGAACTCGCGGCGCGGTGCCACGTCGTCGCCCATGAGCATGGAGAAGATGTGGTCTGCTTCCATGGCGTTCTCGATGGTCACTTGGCGGAGGGTACGGTTGGCCGGGTCCATGGTGGTCTCCCAGAGCTGTTCGGGGTTCATTTCACCGAGACCTTTGTAGCGTTGCACGTCGTAGCCGCCCACGGTGCCGTTCTTGGTGAGTTCGCTCCAGGCCTTGATACGTTCGTCGTCGGTCCAGCAGTAGCGGATCGGCTTGACGCCTTTCTTGATGAGGTAGAGGGGCGGGGTGGCGCAGTAGACATAGCCATTCTCGATGAGTTCGCGCATGTAGCGGAAGAAGAAGGTCAGGATGAGGGTAGTGATATGGCTACCGTCGACATCGGCATCGGTCATGATGATGACCTTGTGGTAGCGCAGTTTCTCAAGGTTGAGTGCCTTGGAGTCCTCTTCGGTGCCGATGGTGACGCCGAGGGCAGTGTAGATGTTACGGATCTCCTCGCTTTCGAAAGCACGGTGTTGCATGGCTTTTTCGACGTTGAGGATCTTACCGCGGAGGGGCAGGATGGCTTGGAAGGCGCGGTCGCGGCCTTGTTTGGCGGAGCCGCCTGCGGAGTCGCCCTCCACGAGGTAGAGCTCGGTCTTGGCGGGGTCGCGTTCGGAGCAGTCGGCCAGTTTGCCTGGCATGGAGAAGCTGGAGAGCACGCCTTTGCGCTGCACTTTCTCACGGGCGCTACGGGCGGCCTGGCGGGCTTGGGCGGCCAGCACCACCTTGTCGAAAATCAGTTTGGCTTCCTTGGGGTGTTCCTCGAGGTAGTCTGACAGCTGCTGTCCCACGATGGAGTTGACGATACCCATGACCTCGTCGTTGCCGAGTTTGGTCTTGGTTTGGCCTTCGAACTGGGGTTCCGGCACTTTCACCGAAATCACGGCAGTGAGGCCTTCGCGGAAGTCGTCGGGGGCGATTTTCACCTTCTGTTTCTCGAACTTCTCGAGCAGGCCATTCTTCTCAGCATAGGTGTTGAACGAGCGGGTCAGGCCCGAGCGGAAGCCCTGGAGGTGGGTACCACCTTCGATGGTATTGATGTTGTTGACGTAGGAATGCAGGTTTTCAGAGTATTCTGCATTGTATTCCAAAGCGATCTCGACGGGGACGTTGTTGCGTTCGCCGGAGATGGAGATGGGTTCAGGCAGGAGTTTCTCGCGGTTGGCGTCGAGATAGGCGATGAAGTCGATCAGGCCGTTCTCGGAGTAAAAGGTGTCGGTACGGAAGGTGCCGTCCTCGAGGGGTGCCCGTTTGTCGGTGAGCACGATGGTGATGCCGTGGTTGAGGTAGGCCAGTTCGCGCATGCGGTTGGCCAGGGTGTCGTAGTCATATTCCGTATGGAGGAAGATGCTGCTGTCGGGGTGGAAGGTGATGCGGGTACCGTGGGCGTTCGATTCGCCGACCACTTTGACGGGGTAGAGCGGCTTGCCGCATTCGTATTCCTGGCGGAACACCTTGCCTTCGCGGTAGACCTCGGCAGTCATGTGGGTGGAGAGGGCGTTGACGCAGCTCACGCCGACGCCGTGCAGACCGCCGGAGACCTTGTAGGAGCCCTTGTCGAACTTACCACCGGCATGGAGCACCGTCATGACGACTTCGAGGGCTGAGCGCTTCTCTTTTTCGTGCATGCCTGTGGGGATGCCACGGCCGTTGTCGAGGACGCTGATCGAGTTCCCTTCGAGGATGTCCACCGTTATATGATCGCAATAACCACCCATCGCTTCATCGATGGAGTTATCGACTACTTCGTAAACCAGATGGTGCAGACCACGGAAGTGCACGTCGCCGATGTACATGGCGGGACGTTTGCGGACGGCCTCAAGGCCCTCCAGCACCTGGATCTTATTGGCACCATACTCTTCGCTTGCTAATTCTTTGATTTCTTCTTCAGTCATTTTCAGGTACTTATGTTTTAAAGTATTAAAGAGCAAAAGTACGAAAAAATTCCCGAAAAACAAGCGAGTTTTTGTAAGTTTTTTTTGGATTATTTTAGTGGGTTCAGAACCGTATCTTCAGGCCGGCGAAAGCTTGGATACCTCCCACCGGATAATCATAATAGAGCTGGTATTTCTGGTTGGCCACGTTATTGAGTTTGGCGAACACGGTAAGCTGGTCGTTGACGTGCCAATCAGCGCCGAGGCCGAGGTCGAAGACATCGTTCATCGCCCAGCGTTGGCCTTGATAGAGGAAGTTGGCGTTCATACCGAAGGCGTCGGTGAAGCGATAGCTCAGTTTGAGGTCGCCTTCCAGTCCTGGACGGAACCAGGGATGGGCCTCGTTGGTCATCTTGTAGTTGTTGTAGGTGAATGCGGCGTCGACAACCATCTTGTCGGTGGCCAGCCAACGCACATTGCCCATCACACTGACGGTGCGGGTTTCATCGTAAACCACATCGAAGCTGTTATAGGGCTTTGCGGTGGTGGCGGACACTTCATGGAAGAACGGGTCGTTGTCGGTATGGCGGTACCGGACTCCCACGTGGATGTCCATGGTCTTCATCAGATGGGTGCGGATGCCGCCCTCGAAACCCAACTTCACGGTAGTGACCTCCATGTTCAGGCGGGTGTCCACGAAGGGATTATCAGTAATCATATCGCTATAGGTGAACAACTTACGTCCCCCATTCAGTCCTGCATAGAACTCTACGGCATTGTCGATGACTGAGAGGCTGCCTTTCAGGTCGGGGTGTACACTCAGCATGCCCGTAGTTGTGACGAAATCGGTGGCGCCATCCATCCTGACGCCGAGGTGCAGGCGGTAGAAGTCGTCTTTCATCTCGAAATAGGGATTCACCTTGAAAATCAGGTGGTCCTCCCCTGCTTGGCCTGGGAATTGGTCATTGGCGTATTGTGCTCCGAGGGCCAGACCGAGTTTCTGGGGATAGTTCTTCTTGCCCCACCAGCTGTCAACATAGCCCAGGTCGTAGCTCAACTTGGCCGAGTGTTCCTTGCCACCTCCGTCGAGTTTGCCAAAAAGGTAATGGTAGTCGATGTTCAAATCGTTGACAAACTCACCGTTCCGGGTAGTGGTTGAAGTTAGGCCGAACGAGGTGCCGATGGTATTGTAGACTTGTTGTGGATCGAAGCCGTAATAGTGGTACATGTCGTTTTTGTAGTACACCTCCCAGCCCAGCTGGACGTTTTTGTACTTGCTGCTGGTCAGGCCCACATTGAAAGCGTTGTTCATGAAGCTTGTGGGAGCGTAGTCCTTGATGTCGAGCCACGAGGAATAATGCTTGATGCCCACGCCCAGACCCAGGTTCTTGGTCAGGTTGGAGTTGTGCTTGTAGAGGAACACCGGGGAGATGCGCGAGCCGAAGCCGGCCATCAGGAAGTTTTTGGCTGCTTCCGGCATCTGGCCGTTGCTGCCGTTATAATACAAGGGGCTCATCTTCTCGAGCTCGTGCTGGAAACGGTGTTCGATGTCGAGCACCCGCACTTCGGTACCGGGCATCTCGAAGCTCTGCTGGGGCTTCACAGGCTGCATCAGTATCTTATCCACCTTGTTGACTTTCGGGCGGTAGGTGCCCTCGATGGTGACTTCCTCGTTGTGTTGCGCAATACCGCTCAAACTAACAAAGAGCGATATGGCTAAAGCGATATACCTGGTTTTCATTATTCCTTGATTTGATTGAGACGGTTTTGGGCTTCGTTTTTCAGTTCGGCGATGGAACAGTTGTCGATCACGCTGCGGAGGGTCTCGCGGGCTTGGAAGAGGTTGTCCTTGCCCACATAGACATCGGCCAGCAGGATGAACGACTTGGCCACCCAGTATTCATGTGAGCCGAAGCGGTCGGCGATGCCGAACACACGGTTCTCGGTGTCGTCGAGGTTGTTCTGCTTATAGGAGGCGAAGGCGGCATAGTAGGCACTCTCGGCGCCATATATCGAGAGGTCGGCGTTGGAGCTACGGTCGAGCCATTGGATGGCGGTGCTGTAGTTGCCTTTCATGAAGTGCGACTTGCCCACGATATGGTTCACCTGGTTGGTCTGTTCAGAGGTGAGGTCTTTCGACTGGCTTAGGCTCTCCCCCATCTCGATGGCTTTGTCGTAGTTGTTCAGGAAATAATAGCTCTTCATGCTCCCCTCAAGGGCTTCGAGCCGGCGGAGGGGCTGTTCGGTGATGTTGGCCAGACGGCCGTAGTACTGTCCTGCCTTGTCGTAATTGGCTTGGTCATATTCGAGGCGTGCCAGCTTGAGCAAGGCGCCGTCGGTATAGTCGTTGTCGGGCTGGCCGACGAGGTAGTTCAGGTGGGATTTCACCTCCGCTTCGGTACCTACCTTTTCGGCGGTTTCGGCCGCATAATGATGGGCTTTCAGGGCGTAGGCTCCGTTCGGGAAATGCTCGAAGTAGTATTTCAAGGCCGTTTCGGCATCCTGATAGCGTCCGCTGAGGAAGAAGTTCTCTGCATTGGCGAAGGCCAGCGAGTCCTGTTGGGTCACCTTCACCTGGCCCGAGCCCGACGACTCCACGTAGTTGAAGTAATCGTTGAGGTTGTTTTGTTCCATATAAATATTGCGGACAATTGACATTGCCTCACGGGATTCATCGGTATTGGGATAGTTCTGAATCAGGGTTTTCAGGTTGGTGAGTGCCTGGTCGTACTGGTTGTTGTTGTAATAGATCATGCCCACTTTCATAAGGGCCTGACGGGTATAGGTGGAGCGAGGGCGTTCTTTGACGAGGCGGTTGAAGGCGGCAATGGCCGAACGTTTGTCGCCGTAGACCAGATGGGTGTTGCCGATCTCGAACAGGGCACGGTCGTAATAGTTGGTGGAGGGATAGGTCTTCACCAGATTGTCGAGCATCTCGATTTTTTGGTTCGACTTGCCTTTGGCGCCGTAGCAGAGGCCTTGTTGGAAAAGCGCATAGTCGGCATTGCGACGGCTGATGCGTGTAGCCAGATCATAGTAGTTGATGGCTTGGTCGTAGCTACGATCCACGAAGAAGCAGTCACCCAACCGGATGTAGGCGTCGCTCTTGAGGTCGGCCTGCCGGTCATCGCAGCGCTGGATGAAGTTGCGGAAGCACCGGATGGCCTCGTCGTAGTTGGGTTTCTGGTAGTTGATGTATCCCAGTCCGTATTCCGCTTGGATGGCGAGGTCGTTGGAAGACGAGAGGCTGTTTTTCACCTGTTTGAAGTAGCGTTCGGCGGTGGTGAAGTCGTTGGCGGCGTAAGCCGATTCGGCGAGCCAGTAGGTGGCTTCGGATTTGCGTGCCGATGACTGTTTGCCTTTCAGTATCTTGGAGAAGCAGGATTGGGCCTTGTCATAGCGGCGGCTCTGGTAGTGGTCGATGCCTGTGGCGTAGAGCAGCTCGTCGTAAACCGCGTTGAGTTGGTCACTCTTTTGGCGCATTTGTTCGAGTCGGGCCAGGGCTTCGTCGTTATGTTGGGCGTTAAGCAGCAGGTACACCGCCAGTTCTTCAGCTTCGGCGCGGCGTTCTGAGTTCGGGTTCTCGGCTATGAAGGCGTCGAGTTGTGACACTGCCTCGATGAAGGGGTCGGTACCTGGGATAAGGCTCAGATGTGCGTAGTTGAAGAGGGCATCCTCGCTGATGTTCTTGTCGAACCCTGCCGAGTAGGCGGTATAGAAGGCGTTGCGTGCATATTTGGGCTGGTCGGTGTCGGCATAGCATGAGGCTAGGTAGTATGAGGCGTACTGGCCGATGGTATCCTGGTCGGAGGCAGCCTTTTGGAGGTCGGTGATGGCGCCTTGGAGGTCACCCGTCTTCATCCTGCTGACGCCCATCTGGTAGTAGATTTCACGGGTCAGGGCGCGGCTGATGCTGGTTTTTTTGAAGAAAGTATAATAGACGAGTGCCTGTTTGTAATCCTTCAGTTGGAAATAGGCATCAGCGACGAGCAATGCCATCTCTCCCTGGTGTTTTTTGTCGGCGTTGCGGACTGCGTCGGGACCATCGCGAAGCACGGCCTGGTAGTCGCCTTTGCGGTAGTTGATCTGCATGAGGCAAGCCAGGGACGGCTTGCCGTAGATCGGATGGGTTTTCAGCTGCTCGAAATAACGTGCCGCTTCTTGGTAGTTGTCCTTGGAATATTGGACATAGGCGTAGTAATATTGGGCATCCTGTTGGTATTTGCCTTCGTTGAGCGCAATGCCTTGCAGGAAGGGCATGGCCTTGTCGTAGTTCTCGAGTTGGAAGTAGGCGAAGCCCATGTTGAACTGCAGTTGCTGTGCCTCTTCTTGGGTGAGTGCAGCCGAGGGAATCGCCTCATAGAGAGCGATGGCGTCGGCATATTTCCTTTTGTTAAGGAGCACGTTGGCATAGAGGAAGTTGGCGTGGTTGGCCCAGGTGCTTCCGGGGTTGTCGCTGACGAAGGCCTTGATTTTGGCTTCGGCGTCGCTACGGCCTGCATAGAGTGCGCTGACGGCGATGTAGTATTGTGCGTCGACCGATTTTTGCAGCTTGGGGTCGTCAATGGTGTTGAGGTATTGTGTGAACGACTCGATGGCTGCACCGTATTCACCATGTTGGAACAGGGTGAGGCCTTGCTCGTAGAGTGCTTGAGGTTCGTATTCTGGAATGGTTTTCTGGGCTTGAAGTGAGGCTGGGATCAGGAAAAGCGCCAGAATCAGGGTCATTATTGAGTAACGTAGCTTCATGTGATTCAATATTACTATGACATAACGTTCATACACCATTTTTATTATAAAAAGGCGATGAGAGTGGTAAGCGGGATTCTGTTCCCCTTGCGGGGCGACTGTCATTTCTCTAGACCTGCGGTCACCCGCAGGCTCAAGCGCCCTACCCTGAGGCGACGGACGAGCAGCCCGTTGGTCCGGCGAGCGGCCCTTGCCTCTATACTTGGACTTGCAGCCCGTAAGGTTTACCCCGGCGGAATGTCACCACCCGTCGCGTGAGCTCTTGCCTCGCGTTTTCACCCTTACCCTTGTGGGGCGGTATATCTTTCTGCGGCACTAGCTGTTGCCCTTCACGGACACCTTCCTGTTAGGAAGTACGGTGCTCTGTGCTGTCCCGACTTTCCTCGCGCCGGCTTTCCCGGCCCGCGACAGTCTCCTCTCATCGCCGCGGCAAAGATAGCTGTTTTTGTTGAATTGTTGAGTTGTCGAGTTGTTTATTTGTCGATAATTGCTATTTTTGCAACAAATAAGTCTTTATCTCATGAAAAGAGCATTTACGTTATTGGTTTTGGCGTTCTGCTTCAGTTTGGCTTACGGGCAGAACCGCGAGCTTCATCGCGTGATTGTGGTGATGAAGCAGCAGTACAACAATGTTGAAATGAGCCGCAGGACCCAGTTCATGGACAAGACACAGCGGCGCGAGTTCGTCATCAACGAGCTTCAGGCCTTCTGTCAGGCTTCCCAATCCGAAGTGCTCGGTTTCGTTGGCGAACTTGGCAACGAAGTGCAGGACATCACGCCTTTCTGGCTTATTAACGGCTTTTCCTGTGAGGCCTCCAACGATGCCATTCAACTTCTTGAAAAGCGCAACGATGTCGCCTACGTCTATCGTGACGAGTTAAGGAAAATGGTCCCTGATTTTGGCGAGGGCCAGCCTGTGACCTCAAAAGCCAATGCTTGGCATGTCGACAAGGTGAACGCCCCGGCCGTGTGGAATTACAACGGCTCAACGGGATACAATGGCGACGGTGTGATCGTGGCCGTGGTGGACTCTGGTGTGGATTACAACCATGTGGACATCGCGGGAAGCATGTGGGACGGTGGTGCCAACTGGCCCCATCATGGCTATGACATGGTCAACAACGACGATGACCCGATGGATGACTATTGCCACGGGACCCATGTGGCGGGCATCATCGCCGGGCAGGGCGTCGCTGGCACACAAACCGGCATTGCTCCAGGAGCTAAGATTATGGCTATCAAGGTGTTGGATTCATACGGCTATGGGTTCGACAGCGATGTCATCTCCGGTATTCATTTCGCCTTGTACCACGGCGCCCACATCATCAACATCTCCGCGGGAGAACCCGGCGTTGGAGGCTGCGACTTCTATCGCGTAGTCATGGAAGAGATCAACGAAGCAGGCCTGGTGGCAGCCGTAGCCGCAGGCAATGTGGGCACCTCCATGTACTCCTACCCGATTCCCAACAACATCAACTCTCCCGGCAACTGTCCTCCACCTTGGTTGCATCCCGACCAAGTGGCACTTGTCACGGGGGGCACCACTGCTGTGATCTGCGTCGGTGCGACTGACAACAACGACAAGCACTGCGACTTTTCCTCCATTGGTCCTGCGACCTGGGCTTCAGGCGAGTATATCGGCGACTATAACGATTACCCCTACCAGAACGGGGATGCCTCCCAGCCGGGCTTGATTCGTCCCGACGTCTCCGCACCAGGAGGGAACGTCACTTCGCTGAATTATCAGACTGGCAACGGTTACGTCGCCTATGACGGCACTTCCATGGCCACCCCGTGCGTGGCGGGCGTTCTGACGCTGATGTTGCAGTCCCATCCCGAGCTGACCGCGGCCGAGCTCGACTCCATTGTCGAGTTGACTGCCGTGAAGGTGGGCGACTACAAGAAAAACAACGTCACCGGTTCAGGTCGCATCGACGCCTTGGCGGCGGTCAACGCCCTATTCTACCACGGTCCCACCAACCTCACTGCCTATTTCGACGGCGAGACCGTCGACCTGAGTTGGGAAGCCCCCGAGCTAGCGGCCACCTATAACGTCTATCGCGATGGACTGCGCATCGCCACCGGTCTCACCTCGACCACTTACACCGACCATCTGAACTACGGCAGCACCTATACCTATTATATTACTGCCGACCTCGACAACGGCATCACTTCCCTACCCTCCAACTATGTCACCATTGAAAAAGAGGTGGAAATTGAAACCGAAGTCATCAACAACCAACGTGTAAGCCTTTCATGGAACCTACCCAACAGCATCGTCGACGGTTTCGAGTCGGGCGACTTCTACCAGAACATGTGGTTCAACGACGCCACCAGTCCATGGGTCATCTCGACGAACAATCCGCATGAAGGCAGCTATTGCGCCAAGTCAACCAACACCGGCATGTTCTCCACGAGCAGCCTCAGCTTGGGCGTCAACGTTCCCGTCACCTGTGTCATCAGCTACGAGGCCCGCATCAGCTGCTTCCCGCTCAACGGAGGCGGTTTCCTCATCGACAACGTCCAACAGGGCGAGACCATCAAGGACGAGGTGCCTTGGACCCGTTATTCCTTCACCCTGTCACCCGGCAACCACCAATTGGAATGGAAGTATGTCAACCAACTGACTGAAGGAGAATACGAGAACGCCTTCTATATCGACGACATCACCGTGGGCAATCCGTTCACCATTTACCGCGACGACTGCAACGGCGGTTCTCCTGAACTTATCGCCGAGAAGGTGGCCGAAGCGCATTTTGTGGACTATGGCTGGGACGCCTTGCCTATAGGCCAATATAGATATGGCATCAGCAACAATGAAGGATTGACCATCGCTTGGTCGGAGTGCTTGTATAAAGACTTTATGGCCACTGACGAGACTGCTGAGACTGCCGACGTCAAGCGTGTGACCATCGTCAACGCCCTAGGCCAGGTGGTCTATGACAAAGTTGCCGACAAGGACGTTTCCGCATCCGTCTTGGAGCGGTTCCCTGACGGGATCTATGTGGTCAGACTGATGACTGGACAGGGCATAGTGACCAAGAAAGTCCGGAAGTAAGGCCGGTGGAAGCATCGCCCTCACCGTGAAGATCAATGCCCGCTGTAAATCAAAAACACAGCGGGCTTTTTATTGAGATCCCCTTTGAACTTTTTCCATTCGGCAACGTCCTGGCTAATGATCAATTCATCGTCGCAGGTGAGGTTGCAGGCCACGCACACTCTGGTGGAGGGATGGAGGTTTTTGCAAAGGTCGGCTATCATGGCGTTGTTGCGGAAGGGGGTCTCGATAAAGAGTTCCGTTTCGTTGTTGGCCATCGAGCGGCGTTCCAGGTTCTTGATGGCATTTTGCCGTTCGGGGCTCTTGATGGGCAGGTAGCCATGGAAGGCGAAGGCCTGTCCGTTGAATCCGGAGGCCATCAAAGCCAGGATCATGGCGTTGGGGCCGACCAGCGGCACCACTTGGATGCCCGCGGTGTGGGCCAGGTCGACGATCAGTGCACCAGGGTCGGCCACGCAAGGGGTGCCGGCTTCCGACATCAGTCCCATGTCCTCGCCGTTGAGACATGCTCCGAGGTGTTCCATTAGGTCGAGGTTACGGGCATTGTGCTTGTCGAGCTCGATGAACTCAATGTCGTCGATGGCACAGTCCATGCCGATGCGGCTCAGCACACGACGTGAGGTACGGGTGTTCTCCACCACGAAATGACGCAGGCGTTTCACAATGGCGAGGGTACCTTCAGGGATCACCTGTTCAGGACGGGTCGCACCCAACAGGTTGGGCACTAGATATAGTTTTCCGAAAACCATTAGAGGAGGATTTTCTTTTCGACTTCGTTCATCATGGTCTTGAACTGCTTGTCGGTGTCGATGCGGTCCGACACGGTCTTGCAGGCATGATGCACGGTGGCGTGGTCTTTGCCGCCGCAGTACTGTCCGATGACGGCGAGGCTGGTGCCGGAGTATTTCTTGGCGAAGTACATGACCACTTGGCGGGCTTGCACCACCTCGTGCTTGCGGGTGTTCTGCGAGAGGGTCTCGATGGGGATGGAGAAGAAGTCGCACACCACGTTCATGATATATTCCACCGACACCTCCTTGACGGAGTTGCGGATGAAGCGTTCGATAATCTGTTGGGCCAGTTCCAGGGTGATGGCTTTCTTGTTGAGCGACGACTGGGCCACCAGCGAGATGAGGACGCCTTCGAGTTCGCGGATGTTGGTGCGGACGCTGTTGGCGATATAGCTAATGATTTCGTCGGGCAGTTCGATGCCGTTGGTGTAGAGTTTGTTCTTCAGGATGGCGGCACGGGTGGCAGCGTCGGGCATCTGGAGGTCGGCGGTGAGGCCCCATTTGAACCTCGAGAGCAGCCTGGGTTCCATGTCCTGCAGGTCGACGGGCAGTTTGTCGCTGGTGAGCACCAGCTGTTTGCCATTCTGATGCAGGTAATTGAAGATATGGAAGAAGGTCTCCTGGGTCTTGGTCTTCTTCGACAGGAACTGGATGTCGTCGATGAGGAGCACGTCGATCATCTGGTAGAAATGCACGAAGTCGTTCAGGTTCTGGTTCTTCGAGGCATTCACAAACTGGTTGATGAACTGCTCGGCCTGCACATACAGCACGGTCTTCTCGGGGAACTTGTGTTTCACGTGAAGTCCGATGGCATGGCAGAGGTGGGTCTTGCCCAAACCGGTCTGGCTATATATTAATAGGGGGTTGAAGGCGGTCTTGCCTGGGTTTTCGGCGATGGCCATGCCTGCTGAGCGGGCCAGACGGTTGCAGTCGCCTTCCACGAAGTTGTCAAACGAATAGTTCTCGTTAAGTTGCGAGTCGATCTCCATCTTCTTCAAGCCAGGGAAGATGAAGGGGTTGACCGGGTTCTGGGTGATGCTCTCCGGTGCGGGGCGGCCCAGGGTGCCGTTCTTCACGTCGTCGCGGTTGGTGCCCGGCACCACCATACGGTAGGTGTTGTCGCTGCTATCCATCACGATGCTGTACTCCAGCTTGCCTTCCGTGCCCAGCACGCGCTTGATGGTCTTCTTCAGCAGGCCGAGATAATGCTCTTCGAGCCACTCGTAGAAAAACTGGCTTGGCACCTGGATAGTCAACACGTTGTTCGAGAAACCAATGGGAACGATGGGGGTAAACCACGTGGCATAGGCTTGCTCCGTGGTGTTGTCCTTGATGATTTCAAGGCACTTCCTCCATATTTCATTATGGTTTTTCATCATGGTATCTCGACGGTTATTTCACTCGTATTTCGAGCTGCAAATATCTAATGAAAATAGTTAATAAAAAATTTTTTTTGCTATTGACTTTACACTTTTTTCTCTATAAATTACGAGAGTTTTGTGTTGTAAAAAATATAGCACTTTATAAAACATTGATTTACAATGTTTTAAGAAATTTTACAGTAACCCCGAAAATGCTTTTGAATTTGGATACAACGGCGTCGGCATTGTTCTTTCTTGTTGAAAACTCCAGGTAACAATCCATCTCGAAACGAGGGTTAAGTTGCTCTAAACCTTCTTCTTTCATCACTCGCATCACGTCGTTCATAAGGGGGTAGGCGAATTCGAGGCTATAGACTTCGTCGACGGTTTTTTCAACAATAGTGGCCTGATCGAGGGCATCGCGTGCCGCTGTCTTGTAGGCGTTGATTAACCCACTGACACCCAGCTTAATACCTCCGAAGTATCGCACTACGATGACGCACACGTTGGTCACATCTTTCGAAAGGATCTGGTTGAGGATGGGTTTGCCGGCGGTACCCGAGGGTTCACCGTCGTCGGACGAGCGGAAGCAAGCCTTGTCGGGACCGATCATATAAGCGTAGCAGTGGTGACGGGCGTCGTAGTATTTCTTTTTGACTTCGGCCAGGGCTTGTTTCACCTCGTCCTCGCTGGTGACGGTGAAGGCCATGGCGATGAACTTGCTCCCTTTTTCCTTGTAGAGTCCCTCGCCGGGGACCGAAAGCATCTTATAGGTATCGTCGAACATCATAGTTTCACCGTGATAAGAATGACAGCGATGATGGCGATGGCTAGACCGAGGTAATTCTTCCAGGTGAGCTTCTCCTTGAACAACAGCCAGCCGGACAGGGCGGATAGGCAGACCACGCCGATGTTGTAGACGGGGAACATCACCACGTTGTCAAATACTCGCATGGCCTGGTAGATGCAGCAGGTGGAGAAGAAGTTGACTGTGCCGAGCACCAGTCCACCGAGGGCGCTTTTCCACTGCCACTTCGACTTTTTGCGAATCAGGTCGTATGCCACGAGGGCCACGCCGAACAGGAAGGAGATGAAGTAGACGAAGGCGATCATGGGAATCATATCGCTCGAGGTGTTCTTTTGTTCGGTCATCTTCATCAGGATGTCGCCGATACCGGTGGAAAGGAAGATGAACACGGGCAACATGGCGATGCCTAGGGTTGCATGGGAGGTCTTGGAGGCCGCTTTGTCTTTGCCGCCGACCACCAGGAACAGGGCTACCAAGGCCAGTACGATACCGATGCCGGCCGTCCACCCCAGGGCTTCTTTAAGGAAGAGGATGCCGAACAAGGTGGGGATGACTACTGAGAGTTTGCTCGACAAGGAGGTGATGGTAACGCCTGAACGCTGGCTGGATTCAACGATGAGCACATAGGTGAGGATGAACCAGAACCCCAAGATCAGGGTCAGACCGAACCAAGGTTGTTCACTCGGTGTTGCCCAAGTGCCCTTGGCCAGGCCCATGGCCGTGCCGATCAGCGCCGAGGTGGCATAGTTCCAGGTCAAGGCCTGATGGTTGTCGAGGTTGAACCGTCCGAAGATTCGCATTACCACGAAGACGGCGGTAGAGAGAATGATGGCTAAAATCAAGTATATCATGCGGCAAAGATAAGGCTTTTTTGTATTTTTGCGTTATGATTGGCTTTGATTTAAACAAAACGAAACGGCATTTTATCGGGTTGTTGGCGGAGCAGTTCACGCAGCGCGAGGCGGAACAGCTGATGCGCTTTCTGCTGGAGGATCTTTTCGGCATCGATCGCAAGATGGAGTTGATGAACCCCTCGATGCGCATCGACGAGGAGCAATACGCTCGGTTGTCGGATGCCGCGGAGCGGTTGCTTGAAGGAGAGCCCATCCAATACATCACTGGCAAGGTTTGGTTCGACGGGTTGCTCTTCCATGTGGACGAGTCGGTGCTGATTCCGCGTCCCGAGACCGAGGAGCTGGTGCAACTGGCGGCCCCAGAGTTGCCGATGGACAAGCCGTTGCGCATCTGGGATGTCGGCACGGGTTCAGGATGCATCGCCATCGCTTTGGCCAAACGATTCCCGCAAGCTACGGTTACAGCTTTCGACGTTTCGGAAAAAGCATTGGCAACGGCCCGCAAGAATGCTATATTAAATAAGGTAGATGTGGAATTCGTCTGCGACGACGTGCTGAACCCTCAATCGGAGGCCTGGGATCAGCCCGTGGACTTGGTGGTGAGCAACCCACCTTACATCCGCGAAAGCGAGAAAGCCTCCATGGAGCATAACGTCCTTGGGTTTGAGCCCTCAACGGCACTCTTCGTTCCAGACGATGATCCGCTGGTGTTTTATAGGCAGATATTAAAACTCGGCACGTCCCAGTTGAACCCCGGAGGCTTGTTTTTGTTTGAAATCAACGAAGCTTTGGGCGAGGAGATGCTTCAACTCGGCCAGGAGATGGGTTTTGATGGAACAGTATTAGAGGATTATCACGGCAGGGCCCGCTTTGCCAGATTTGCTACGACCCTTACCGGATGTTAAGGATGCGGTGGGTTTGCAGCGAAAGCCGCCAGCCTGGGTTTCGAAGCACCGCTTCGACACAGGCTTTCATATTGGCCTGACTTTGAGCTTCGTCTTCCGAGAAACAAGGTTGAAGGAAACGGTGAGTGGCTTGGATGCCTTTGTATTGGTTTAAATCCTGTCCAAGAAAAACCACTTTCAGCTCATCACATTGTTTGAGAACACAAGGTTCGGTGTCTCCCCCATCGAAGCCCGTCTTCGGGGAGAGCGTCACCCAGTCGAGGTTCTTCGGCAAGGGGCGTGTGCCGTTGGTTTCGATGGCAATGCTTTTCCCCGTTTTAAGCTTCAGTTCATTGACGAAGGTTTCATCGATGAACAAGGAAGGCTCACCGCCGGTAAGGACAATAAGCGGTGCAAGCGGATAATGGTTAATTTCGTCAACGATGGCTTGAGTGGTCATCCCCTCCCCTGTTTGGTGCTGGGTATCGCAGAAAGCGCAGCGGAGGTTGCATCCGCTGAAGCGCACGAATACTGCAGGCGTTCCGGTATGGAAGCCTTCGCCTTGGAGGGAATGGAAGATTTCATTAATTTTGAACATGTGGGCTAGTCAAAGATTTGCGGAGCGTCGTCCTTGATGTATGAGGCTTTGTTGTCGCGCGACTCCCACACATCGGCACGGTAGCAGTTCGGCACGGTATCCACGATCCACTTGGCCAAGTTCTCGGCCGTCGGATTGAAATCCAGCACCTCGTTGATGTTGGTATGGTCAATCTTGCCGTGAATCAAGCGCTTGATCTCGGTGAAATCGCACACCATGCCATTGCTGTCGAGTTGCTCGGCGCGGCAATACACATTGACCTTCCAGTTGTGACCGTGGAGGTTCTCGCATTTGCTCTCGTAATCGAGATATAATTGATGGCAAGCGGATATTTCGAGGGTTTTTCTGACGTAATACATATTCAATTTTTATTTGTCATTGCGAGCGAAACGAAGTGAAGCGTGGCAATCCACTTTCATATTTCATATTCTGTAGTATCATTTATTCCAGCATCCTTTAATGCTTGGATGCGTTCACGGCAGGTGCCACATTTGCCGCAGTGTTTTTCGCCGCCTTTGTAGCAGGAATAGGTCTCGCTATAGTCGATACCCAGAGCCTTGCCATGTTCGGCGATTTCCTTCTTGCTCAGGTAGGTGTAAGGCGCCCACACGGTGATGTTTTCGTAGGTACCCGTTGACATGGCTTCCGACATCGCATTGACAAAAGCCGGGCGGCAGTCCGGATAGATGGAATGGTCACCCGCATGATTGGCAATCATCACCCGTTTCAGGCCGTTGCTCTCGGCGATGCCTGCGGCGATGGCCAGCATGATGCCATTGCGGAAGGGCACCACCGTCGATTTCATGTTGTCGTCGTCGTAGTTCCCTTCCGGTATGTCGGCTGCAGTCATCAGCAAGGCACTCTTGAAATAGCGGTGCATGAACTCCAGCGGCACCACGATATGCTTGATACCCAAGCGCTGGCAGTGGGTAATGGCACAAACCCGCTCACGGCCGTTTTGGGTGGAGCCGTAGTCGAAGGTGATGGCTAGGGCAATTTCGTCCTTGAACTCATAGAGCATGGTGGTCGAATCCATGCCACCGGAGATGATGATTACTGCGTCCTTCATTTTAGTAAGGAGTTGGGAGTGAGGAGTTAGGAGTTATGGAAGGAAGCCAGGAGGCGTTCGCGAACCATATCTTGATGTTCGGCATCGCCGTAGTTGGCAAAAGGCTTGATGGAGATACCGCCGCGGGGATTGAACAAGCCAATGACCTCCAGGTATTTGGGATTCATCAGCTTGACCAGGTCTTTCATGATGATGTTAACACAATCCTCATGGAAGTCGCCGTGGTTGCGGAAGCTAAAGAGGTAGAGCTTCAGACTCTTGCTTTCCACCATCAACGTGCGCGGAATGTAATTAATGATAATGTGTCCGAAGTCAGGCTGACCCGTCTTGGGGCACAGCGAGGTAAACTCTGGGCAATCCAAGGTTACCAAGTATTCGTTCTCCGGGTGCTTGTTCTCGAAGGTCTCCAGCACCTCCGGCGTATAGTCGTAGCTATACTGGGTGTTTTGGTTCCCCAGCAGGGTTACGCCTTTTAATTCTTGTTCGTTTCGTGACATGGGTTCGTGATTTGGCTGCAAAATTACAAAAAAAGTAGAGACGGTGCATGCACCGTCTCTACAATCATATCAATTTGATTATCAGCACCCCGAGGTCGCCTTCTCCAAACGTTTCATGATGGAGAAGATGAACACGGCGGAGAGCAGGCAGAGCACCACGAGGACGCCCCAGACCATCCAGAGCGGCATGCCGGTACCCCAAATGCGGGCGATGACCGAGGTGAGGTAATTGCCGATGGCGGTCACGCAGAACCAGAGACCCATCATCATGCCCTTGTACTTGGGCGGGGCCACCTTGGTGACGAAGGAGATGCCAATGGGGCTCAGCAATAGCTCAGCGAAAGTCAAAACGAAATAAGTGCTGATCAGCCAGTTGGGTGAGACCAAAGTGCTACTCACACCGCCTTGGGCCTTCAGCTCGGCCGGGCTGGCCAGCGAGAAGGAACAGATGACCAGGATGAGGAAGCCGAGGGCGGCGACAATCATACCCATACCGATCTTACGCGGTGAGGACGGCTCCTTCCCTCGCTTCGCCAAAGCACCGAACACCGCCATAGAAACGGGGGTCAGAGCGACAACGAAGAAGGGGTTGAACTGCTGGAACTGCTGCGGCAAGATGTTGATTGGGTCGGGCATCACATGATAGACCGTCCATGCCATGATCCAGAGGAAACACGTCACGCCACACAGGATGCCACGGTTCAGGGGCTTGGTGGCCTGAATGGCTCCAAACATCGTATAAATCGAGATGGCCACCAAGGTCAGCGACCAAATGTTAAAGCCAAATCGGGTGAAGCCGGAGACTGTGCTTTGCGTGTAGTCGCGGGCGAAATAGGTCAAGCATAGACCCGCTTGCTGGAATGACATCCAGAAGAAGATGACCACCACGAACACCAAAGCCAAGGCCGTGATGCGCTCGCGGGTTTGCTCCTTGGAGAGCTCTTGCACATTGACTGTAGTACTAGCCATTTGCTTTGCCTGCTTGGCGTTCACGTCGGCGTGTTTGTACCACTTGCGGAAGCCCAGATAGATGGCCATGGAGAGAATCAAGGAGATGCAAGCCACGCCGAATCCATAGTTGTAGGCACCCGAAAGGGCGTCGATATAGCTATTGGCGAAACCTGCCAGGTCGTTGATATTGCCTCCCTGCTGTACGGCCAATGCCTCAAAACTCGACAATGCGTCAGCAGAGATGGTACCATCAAGATACTGGTGTGCCAGCGAAGGGATCTGCGGCACATAGGTATAGCCTGCCTTCCCAAGGAAGAGGTCGGTAACCTTGGTAGCTGCCATGGGTGCGAACATCGAGCCAATGTTGATGGCCATATAGAACAGGCTGAAGCCGTTGTCGCGGAAAGCGCTGTACTTGGCCTCGTCGTAGAGGTTGCCCACCATCACCTGCAGGTTGCCTTTGAAAAGCCCTGTGCCGATGGCGATGAGTGCCAATGCGGAGAACATGGTGACCTTTGCCGTAGTCGTTGCCATAGGCACCGCCAGCAGCAAGTAACCTAGGAACATCACCACGATGCCCGACTTCACCATCTTGCCGTAGCCGAAACGGTCGGCAAGCATGCCACCGATGAGGGGCATGAAATAGACGCATCCGAGGAAAATGCCATAGATATTACCCGCTTGTGCCTCGTTGTAGCCGAATTTGGCCTGCAGGAAAAGCACGAAGATGGCCAACATGGTGTAGTAGCCGAAGCGTTCGCCCGTGTTGGCTAATGCTAGGGCGTATAGCCCTTTGGGATGACCTTTAAACATAGTTGATCGTTTTTGTTATTTGCCGCAAAGGTAGGAAAATGTTTGAAAACAGCAAAAAACACGGTGCACCTCAAACAAGACGCACCGTGATATTAAAACAGGATTTCGGGTTATAACTTCACTATCTTCTTCAGCGAGGCGCCTCTATCTGTTTCGATCATAATGAGGTATATTCCGCTCTCCAAATCGTCGATTTTGCATTGTGACCCATTCACACCAAAGACTTTAACCAACTTGCCATCCATCGAAAAGACCTTGACCTTCGTCATGCCTTCACATTCGATATTCACCACATCCTTTGTAGGATTCGGGTAAATGTTGGCTTTGACGTTGCCTTCATCCAACCCATCATAGGCCTCCACGGCATCGACAGCGGCCAAGGCGTCCACACGGCCACAACCTGTGAGGTTGCTTTTCGTTGGTGTGAGCTTGACGGAAGTCTCTTCAAGAATGCGGCAGATGTCGGCTGGCGACAGCTCAGGGTTCTTGCTGAGCATCAAGGCGGCGATGCCTGCCACGCAAGGCGTTGCTTGAGAGGTGCCTGTCATCGACTTGTAACCCGTGTTGGAGGTGTAGTTCAGCGACTTGATGCTCTCGCCTGGAGCGCATACATCGGGACGGATGAGGCCGATGCCAGGGTTGTAGGCATAGTCGCCAAACTCGGTGTCCTGCCATGTGCATGGACCGTTGGCGGTGAAGAACGAGGCTTGGTCGTTGTCGTCGACCGACCCAACCACGATGGCGCTGCTTAACTCACCAGGATTGGCCATTTGGTCGGGATCCAAATAAGGTGGGGGACAACTGCCAGGAATGCGCACATTCTGGGGAATGGGGTATTGGTCCAAGGCAAAACCTTCGTTGCCAGCGCAAATGAAACTCGACACACCAGCGTCCAAGATGGATACGCAGGTGCGGCGGAAAAGCTCCCTTTCGGTGACACTCGGGTGCACCAAGCCCATCGACATGCTGACGATGTCGCAGCCGTGCTCCACCGACCATTCCATGCCTTCGGCCAACTTCACCGCGCCGCCTGTTCCGTCGGCGTTCACGCTCTTGATGCACATGATTTGCGCGTCGGGAGCCACACCAGTTTGTGATCCTGCCGTGCCGTCGCCAGCCACGGTGCCTGCACAGTGCGTGCCGTGTCCCATGTCGTCCATCGGGTCGTCATCGTCGTTGCGCACATCGTAGCCGTGATGCGGGAATGCCTCGCCACCATCCCAAAGGTGGTCGGCCAAGTCCAAATGGTTGTAGTTGACGCCTGCATCAATGACTGAGACCACGATGCCTTGGCCTGTGAAGCCCAGTTCCCAAACCTTGTCGGCATTGACTTTCAATATGTTGGGTGTGATTTCTCGGGTTTCGTTGGCTGGTGTAGGCTTTTCGTCGTCCTCAATCCATTTCCGCTCGATGTTGTAGCCAATATGGGCAATGTCGTCACGCTTGGACAAAGTCAAAACGGTTTCTTTCGTGGCCGAAAAATAAAGGCTGTTCGACATCCAAAGGGTGCGTGGTGCCGTGACTTCGCCCTTTTGCTCCATTTCGGCAAGAGCCAATTTCAAGTCGCGTTGCGATGCTTCGGTGAAGTGCTTCAGTTCGTCGACGACAAATGCCCTACGCTCAGCGCGAGTGGGCAAAGCCGAGGCGCGTTGGTTCAACATGTTCCTGTCGCAGCGCGATTTCATCAAAACGGTGATTTCAATCATCTCGCTGTCGGTGCGGCGGTTCATCTCTTCCTGCAAAAGCGGGTCGATGACTTGGGCTTGCGCAAACATACAAGCCAAAGCCAATGCAATCGTAAAAATGGTTTTCTTCATGGTTTTCAGTATTTCACAATTCTTTGGTTCAATGTTCCGTTTTCCGTTGCAATCTTCAACTGGTAAATGCCATTGCTCAGCCCGTCAATGCTGCACGTTCCGTTGGCGGTGGTGATTTGCTTCACCAATTTTCCGTCCATGGCATAGACGTTGACTTCAGTCATGCCTTCGCACTCTACCGTAAAACCACCTGCACTTGGGTTGGGATACACATTGGCTTGGAGCTTGTTCTCGCCAATGCCCACAAATGCCAACGAAACGCATGATTTCTGGGTAGGACATTCCGATGGGGCAACGCACAACTCGTGGTCGCCGTCCTCAAGTTCAAGGTCGAAGCGGGGCTCGGCGGTGGAGCCGACTTCTTCGCCATCCACAAAGACGAGGTAGCTCTCGGCATCGCCTTCCCAAGTAAGGGTAACGATGTCGTTCTCAATCGTATAATTGAGGTTGGCAACGGGTCCACAGCCATCCATGGCCAAAATGGCGGCCAAGGCATCAATGCGGCCTGAGCCGATGTCATTATTCTTGTAGCCGATAGGGTTCACGGCAGTGGTTTCAAGGATCTCGTCGATTTGTGCAGGCGTGAGGTCAGGGTTTTTGGAGAGCATCAAGGCGATGGTGCCCGTCACGGCAGGGGCCGCAAACGAGGTGCCGAGGTCGGCCTTATATCCTTCAATATTGGTCCAGTCCAACGAAACGATGTTGCTTCCTGGGGCACTCACGTCGGGCTTGATGAGGCCAATTTGCGTGGCATCGCCAGCCACGTATGGGTAGTCGGCGTATTCAGGCACATCGGCCCAAGTGGTCGGCCCGCGCGAAGAGAAGGCGCTGACTTGGTCGTTGTTCTCCGTCGAGCCAACGCAGATGACG
>CAJOIH010000012.1 GCA_905234455.1 uncultured Bacteroidales bacterium
ATCGTTCTTCGTTTCCGTACTAGATCCTGTCAATTTGAAACCTTGTTGGGCCATGTTCTCTTGAACACGAGAAATCGTTTGATCAAAAGTTGACTTCTTAGTGACATACTTGGTATCCATGCAACTTGTCATGCCTAAAGCAGCTACCAAAGAGAAAAACAACCATAGTTTACGCATCTCCCAATCCCTAATTACGTGTCGGGCGCAACTTTTAAAAAATGTATCGCAAAGATAATAAAAAAAGAAAAATGCGAGTTCTATTAAATCCTTTTTAGAAATCGAAGATCAACCAATGACACCAATCACCCTTTCTGCCAATTGATCTTCTTGTCAAAACTACCATCTTCGAAAATTTCGAAATCAATAGTAGTGGTGCCTCCGCTATCCTTATACTTTATTCTACCTTTGCCGACAAAAAGCAATGCCGTGGCGGTTGGGTCCATTAAAGCTCCACTACCAGTAGCATAACAATACGACAAAAGTACCTTCGCGGATTTATTCCCTTTTAAAGTAGCTCGGATCAAACAAGTAATAGCCTCATGGTTGCCTTGTCCCACTTCGCCACCAAACAACAAATTGAAACCCTGCTGATAAAGGGCCTTCGATTCCGAATCAATATCTTTTTCATCAAGAGCCTGCAGCAGAACAACCTTATCCGTAATAGGCTCCTGCTTTTGGGTAAGCACGATCAAGTATCTACCTGCATACCATTCGCCATAGCGAGAAGGTGCATAACCATTTTGTTGTGCCTTAATCATCCATCTGAAAAACTTATCCCTATTACGTTCCACCAAAAGGCCCTCCCTAAAAAGGCATCCATAGTGGTATTGCGCTTCCGGTAATCCATAATAGGCGGCTCTCTGGATCCAATACAAGGCTTTGGATTCATCCTTTTCAACATCCTCCAGATAAAGATTGCCCAAAATATACATGGCTTCCCGAATTCCCTGACAAGCTGCTTTTTCAAGCCAATACTTCGCCCGATCTCTATCAGGCACGACACCAATACCCTCCATAAGCAGCAATCCCAGATCCATCTCAGCTTTAGGATAGCCTTGATTGGCGGACTTTTGCAAATACTGAATTGCTTTGCCATAGTCTTTGGGAGTTCCGTCCCCTCTTAAATAACAAAGAGCCAAGTTACATTGAGCTATGGGAAGGCCATTGTCAGCTGCTTTCTCAAACCATTCAAAAGCCTTTTCAGAATCCTGTTGAACACCATCACCCAAAGCATAACAACGACCCATCTCGTTCTGTGCCCAACTTTCACCCGATTCAGCAATACGTCTTAAACCTTTAATGTATTCGTTTTTGACAGAAAGAGAACAAGAGGTTACCACTGCCAACAGCAGTGATAACCATAATCCTAGTTTTATATGATGGTTGTACCCCATGGCACAATCAATGGCATCCTGAGCAACTCTCGCAGCTACCGCCGCAGCTGTCGCTGAAGTCGTCATCGGTGGCCTCGCGGACATCGAGGATTTCGCCGGAGAAGCAGAGGTGAACACCGGCCAAGTCATGGTTGAAGTCCATCTTTACATGCTTGTCGCCGATTTCGCGGACGATGCCCATAATGGGACGACCGTCGGCGGTCTGCATCATCAGCTGAGCGCCCTCTTTCACCATTTCGTGGAGGACGTCGTTGTGCATGAACATCTGTTTGTCGAGGTCCATCACATAATTCTCGTCGCGCTGGCCATAGCCTTCTTCAGGGGTCAGGTAAAAGCAATACTTGTCGCCCGGCTCCTTGCCCATAAGATTCTCCTCGAACTTGGGCAGCACCTGCTGCATGCCGCAGATGAAGGTGAAGGGGTTCTCTTTGGTGGCCTCCTGGATGATACGGCCGTTTTCGTCTTTTTCGCGTAAGATGTAGGTCATCGTTACGACAGCTTGATCTTGGATTTTCATGATTTCAATATTTTAATTTGTACCAAACATTTTTCTTAATATCCATTCGAGGGCAGCCAAACCGATTAATACATATAAGATCCATCGGGTATGGATGAGGTCCTCGAAGCGGGTCTCGTGGTGCTCGACAGAGGTGATGCGGAGGTCGTGATGCAAATCCTCGAGCAGCTGAGACATCTGGTCGACGGTATAGCAATGGCCGTCGGTGGCGGCAGCGATGCTTCGGAGCAACGCCACATCAGCGGTTAGCTGTTGGGCTTCGATACCGAGGGTCACCACCGAGAAGGATCCTGAAGCAGAGAGCGGCTGTCCAGCCATGGTGGTTTGTGCCTTGTAGGTATAGATGCCTTCGGGAAGGAGGCTCGCATTGAGCTCGTAGTCATGGTCGCGCTTGGCGAAAGCGTAGTCGTAGGTCTCGCCGGTTTTCTTGTTGACCAGCTGGATGTTCAGGTCGGGATCGACAACCAACTCATTGCTGGGGTTGCGTACCTCGGCGGTAAACACCACCGGCTCGCTGGTGAAGTATTCCTCCTTGGCGAAGACGCTCAATCCATCGTCGGCGTTGAGCATCAGGTATTTCAAGGTCTTGGAGAAGAGCTCGTCGAATACCGCGCTGTTTTTGTCCTGATAGTAATTGTAAAGTCTCCACCGCCATACGTTCGTGCCGAAGAGGAAGGCTATCTTACGGTCGCCTTTAACGAAGGTCATCAGCGGTTGGCCCGACTTTACGCCCAGCACTTCTTGGAGCAGCAGATCGTCGTGCAACAACAAGGGGTTGATTTCCAGGTAAGGCATGGCCAGTGGAGGGAACTTACCCACCTTCTCACGCAGCTTCTCCGTCAGGGTGAAGGTAGCAAACGAAGGGTTGACCACCGCCTTCACGTCGAGTTGGTTGTTCGTTACCATGCGCCGGATCTCTATGGCATGTTGCAACTTCCCCAATGCATCTATGTCGGTGGCGTTGCCCACGACCACCAGCATGGGGATTTTCTTGTTGCGTTGCAACTGGGTAAGCAAGGCATCGATATCGGTCCTTCGCGACGGCGCCTGATGCAGCACCAGCAGCTGGTAACCAGCCAGGTCGGGCACCTCATCGTGGCCAAACACGAAGTCCATCGCGCAGTCGTCGTTCAAAACGCTTTTGAGCGCTCCAAGGTCGGGATGTGGGGCATCGGCAAGGCAAAGCACCTTGTATTTCTGGTCCTGCACCTCCACAAAGATGCGCTTCACGTTATTCAAACGTTGTGATTCGTCAGGGAGTCCGCTAATTTCTATTTCGATCTGCCTGACTCCTTTGGTATCGGCCTCCAGCATAAAGTCGACCTCTTTGGTATAGCGGTTGGTGTTCACTTCCAGCACCTGACGGGCCACGGGTTTCCCATCAAGGGTGACCGTCAACATCGCGTGTTTTCCGGCGCAGTCGACGGCAGCTGCCTCCACACGGAGGGGGAAAGTGGAGCCCAGTGATACCTTTCTATTATAATGGAGGTCCTTCAGCAACAGGTCGGGCACCGACAGCGTGTCGCCCAGCACCACGGTGTGGATGGGGAAAGCCGACTTCTCGGCCAGCAGCAAAGGGTCGGAGCCCCGGTTGTAGATACCGTCGGTAAACAGCAACACGGCGCCGACATTCCTTTTATAATAACGGCGTTCCACGGCTTTCATCATGGCCGAGAGGTTGGTGAGTTGGTCGCTGAAGTCGAGTTCGCCAAAGTCGCGCAGCTCCTGTCCGAAGAGGTACTCATCCACCTGGAAATCGCGGTCCAGTTGTTCGCGAAAACCCTTGAGCCGTTCTTGGTATTCAGTCTTGAAGAAAGTGGAGTCGCTGCCCAATACGATGGATGCCGAGTTGTCGTGGACCAGCACTAAGGTGGGCTGTTCCACCACGCTGGAGCGGTGGCGGACGTAAGGGTTGATCAGCAAGAGCACCAGGATTCCCAGCACCAGCACACGCAACACAATATGGACGGCCTTGTTCAAAACTTGAGGGTTATTGTTCATAAAATAACAGTGCAAAAATACGATTTTTCAGTAAATTTGCATCTTTGTATCGAGCATTTCAAATGAACAAAATCACGGCCGTCATCATCACCCATAACGAGGAGTGCCACATCGGGCGCTGCTTGGAGAGCCTCTTGCCTGTGGTGGACGAGGTGGTGGTGGTGGATTCACTCTCGGACGATGCCACCGAGGAGATATGCTCGAGGTACAACGTCCATTTTGTCAGCCATGCCTGGGAAGGCTATGCGGGCCAGAAGAACTTTGCCGACAGCCTGGCTAGTCACGAGTTGATCCTCTCCATCGATGGTGACGAGGCCCTGTCGGAAGCACTGACGCAGTCCATCAAGGCTTTGAAGGAACGTACCGTCCCCGACAACGAGGTGTTTGCCATGCACCGACTCAACAATTACTGCGGACGGTGGATCAAGGGTTGTGGTTTCTATCCTGACACCAAGGTACGCTTGTGGAGAAAAGGCTTTGCCCGTTGGGAGGGGCGCATTCACGAATGGCTCGTCTACGAGAGGACTCCCAAGACCACCCTCTTGCATGGCGACCTGTTGCATTATTCGTGGGCCACTCCCGAGGATTTCCGCAAGCAGCAGTTTCATTTTGCCGAGCTGGGGGCGCAGTCGTACTACGAACGTGGCAAGAAGACTGGGGTGCTACCTTGGCTGTTCAGTCCCAGCATCAACTTCATCAGAACCTACCTCATCAAGGGCGGCTTCCTTTATGGGCGGACAGGATTCGACATCTGCCGCACCCTGATGAAGGCCAACCGACACAAATACAACCTTATTAGAAGACAGAAGAAAGAGGACAGAAGTAAGAAACAAAAGATACAGATATGAACCAATCATTTGAAGAAGAAGTGGAACGCACGGTGGCTTTCCTGAAAGCCGGCAAGACCATCCTCTACCCCACCGACACCATCTGGGGGGTAGGGTGTGACGCCACTAGCAGCCGCGCTTGCGAGAAAGTCTACATCGCCAAGCAGCGACCCAAGAACAAGAGCCTCATCGTGCTTGTCGACTCGGTCGACCGGTTGGCCGACTATGTGGTCAATGTACCCCCTGTGGCCTGTGACCTCATCAAGGCCGCCAAGACTCCCCTGAGCATCATCTACGCTGAAAGCAAGAACCTGGCGAAGAACGTCTCGGCCGACAAGAGCGTGTGCATCCGCGTGGTCAACCACGACTTTTGCAAGGAGGTGATCCGCAGGCTAGGCAAGCCCATCACCTCCACCTCAGCCAACCTTTCGGGACAGCCTTCGCCTTTGACCTACAACGACATCACTGAGGAGATGAAACAGAGTGTCGACTACACCGTTCAGCTCTATCACGACGTATTGGAACGTCCAAAGAGCTCGACGATTATACGGCTTTTTGAAGACAACACCTTTGAGATAGTGAGGAGTTAGGAGTGAGGAGTTAAGAGTTAGTTATAGCAGTTAATAATTAAGAGTTATGAGAGCAATTAAAGTATTTATATCATTTGTATTAATATATTTTTGTGTTTGTATTCAATATAGTAATGCACAGAACAAAACCCAGATGAATGCCCAAAAACTAGGCACCACCCTGTACTTGATCGAGAATTTTTACACTGACACTGTCGACCTTGACAAGGTGGCCGAGGATGCCATCATTGCAGCGTTGAAGGAGCTTGATCCCCATTCGGCCTACATTTCGCGGAAAGACGTGGAGAAGGCCAACGAGCAGCTGGTGGGCAGTTTTGAGGGCATTGGGGTGACCTTCCAGATCATCCGCGACACCATCACCGTCATCGGCCCCACACCGGGAGGTCCCTCGGAAAGAGTTGGCATCATGGCGGGTGACAAATTCATCAAGATCGATGGCGAGGACTCCTTCGGCAAGAAGATCGACAACGAATACGTTCAGAAGCATCTGCGTGGCAAGAAAGGCACCAAGGTGACCGTGACCGTAAAGCGCGGCAACGACCCCGAACTGATGGACTTCGAGATCATCCGTGACAAGATCCCGCTGAACAGCATCAACGCCTATTTCATGATGAAGAAGGACGTCGGCTACATCAAGTTGGACCGTTTCGCCCAGGAAACCACCCACGAGTTCACGTCGGCGTTGGACAGCCTGAAGAAGCAAGGCTTGAAGTCGTTGATTCTCGACTTACGTAGCAACACGGGAGGCTATCTAAACACTGCCATCGAGATGGTGGACCAACTTTTGAAGGCCGACCAGCTCATCGTTTATCAAGAAGGCTTGCATCAGCCCCGTCAGGAATGGAGGAGCACCGAGGCTGGCATGTACACTGAAGGCAAGCTTGTGGTGCTCATCGACGAGGGCTCGGCTTCGGCCAGCGAGATTTTGTCGGGTGCGGTGCAGGACCACGACCGCGGCGTCATCATCGGTCGCCGCTCTTTTGGAAAGGGTCTGGTGCAAAGGCCTTTCAACCTGCCTGACGGCTCCGTCATACGTTTGACTACGGCACGCTACCACACCCCCACCGGACGATGCATCCAACGTCCCTACGAGGAAGGCACTGAAGAGTACTACAAAGAGATGACCAAGCGGTTGGAGCGCGGTGAATATTTCCATGCCGACAGCATCCACTTCCCCGATTCGCTGCGTTACAAGACTGACAACGGCCGTGTCGTATACGGTGGCGGAGGCATTATGCCCGACATCTTCATGGCCATCGACACCAGCTTCGACAGCAAGCTTTACACCAACCTCGTGCGCAAGGGCGTGTTCAATAAATATACCGTCGACTATGCCATGGCCAACCGTGACAAGCTCAAGGCCAAGTATCCCGACTTCAGCCAGTTTAACGACCAGTTCGAGGTCAGCGACAGCATGATCGAAGACTTCAAGGCCGTGGCCGAGAAGGAAAAGGTGGAATGGAACGAGGAACAGTACCAGCGCTCCGGCAAATATGTCAAGTTACAGATCAAGGCCCTCATCGCACGCAACGTGTGGGACATGCAGCAGTACTATGAAGTCACTTTGACCGAAGACCCCATCATTAAGAAAGCCTTGGAAATCATTTTGAACGACAAGGTTTACAAGGCCACGCTGCGATAAGCGGAAAGTTTACATTAAATAAAAAAATATATTGAAAAAGGGACCAAAAATTCAAAATTTTTGTATCTTTGGAGCCGTTTTTACCAGAAACAAATTATTTAATTAATTGATTAACAAATAAATAACTAAAATCAAACCAATGAAAAGAGTAAGCTTACTTCTCTCGGCATTCCTCATGGTTGGAATGTTGTTCAGCACCCAAGTGATGGGGCAAGGCCGCATCGACTTGAACGGTGCCAGGAGCGCACAACAGTGCCTCAATGCCACTAACGAGGGCTTCACCGCCACTTTCTCATTCAGCAGTATCGAAGCTGCCGAAGTAGCCACTGAAAGAGGCGTGTTCTCTTACATCACGATGGACGGCACCTATCCTGCCGGCAACATCGGTGATCCCACCCTGCCCGCCGCCAACAAGTTGGTCGCCGTCCCGATCGGCGTCAACAATGTCAGCGTCGAGGTGAAGAATTACAGCACCACTGTTTACAGCCTTGCTGACTACGGCATTCACAACCTCTATCCTCAGCAGACTCCCCTCCGCAAGGACCAGAAGCCTGAGGACGTTCCCTTCGAGTACAATGCCAAAGCTTACACCACTGCCGGTTTTGTGGAGCACCCCATCGCCAATTTCCACATTCAAGGTACCATGCGTGGTATCCAGATCGGTGCCCTGACCATCAACCCCGTGCAGTACGATGCCGTCAATAACACCATCCGCGTTTACAACAACATCGAGGTGGAAGTAAACTACGGCCAATACGACAAGGCCGCTGCCTACAATGAGTTCGCCCGCACCTTCAACCCTTACTGGGCTGGTGTTTACAAGACCATGTTCAACGAAAGACAGCTCCGCGACGTTTACGATGAACACCCGGACCTCTGGCAGAATCCTGTCAAGATGCTGGTCATCACCAACCGTGCCTTCGAATCCACCATTCAAGAATGGGTCAACTGGAAGACTGAAAAGGGCTTCTATGTCGACGTGAACTACACCGACCAGATTGGCACCAACGCTGCTGCCATTAAGACCTTCATCCAGCAGAAGTACAACGAGGACGCTCCCACCTTCCTCATGATCATCGGCGACCGCAACATGGTTCCCGAATCAGGCACAGGCAGCGCTACCCAATGCGTGACCGACCTTAACTATTCCAGCGTTGACGGCGACATGTTCTGCGACATGTATCACAGCCGTTTCCCCGCTGAGGACCAATCCCAGCTGATCCCCATGCTGGCCAAGGCTTTGGAGTACGAACAATACACCATGCCTGACCCGAGCTATCTGAGCAAAGTGTTGCTCATCGCCGGTGAAGACAGCAGCGGCTGGGGTGTCCAAGTCGGACGTCCTACCATTTGGTACGCCACCAACTACTATTTCAACGAAGAACACGGCTTCACTGAGGTCAATGAGTTCAGCCATGGCACCTACACCAACTGCTACAGCTACCTGAGCTCCGGTGTCGGTTTTGCCAACTACACCGCCCACGGCAGCCAGACCAGCTGGGCTGGCCCGACCTTCAACGTTTCCGATGTCAACACCCTGACCAACGAACACAAGTATTTCCTGGCCATGGGCAACTGCTGCCAAGCCGCTGACTGGGGCTATAGCAGCACCTGCTTCGGTGAGGCCATGGTTCGCGCCGAAAACAAGGGCGCTTACGCTTACATCGGCTCTTGCCCCTCGACCTACTGGAAGAACGACTATTACTTCGGCGTGGGTGCCACCAACCAAGCTAACGGTCAGATGCCCGACATCAGCATCACCACCATGGGTTTCTACGATGCCATGTGGACTGATGACGCCTACAACACCGTGACTTCATTGATGTTCATCGGCAACTTGGCCAGCAACGCCGCTGAAGAGCTGGGTTACGAAATCCACATCAGCAACCTTTACGACTGGCAGGCTTACCACACCCTGGGCGATGGTTCCATCATGCCCTTCCGCATCCAACCCACTCCCAACGACGTCTCTCACCTGCCCACGCTGCCCATCGGCATGGACTTCTACACTGTGACTGCCGCTCCCGGTTCCTACGTCGGCATTTCCAAGGACGGTGTCCTTTATGGCGCTGGCATGATTGACGAGACCGGCACCACCAACATTGCCATCACTCCTGTGACTTCAGGTGGCGATGCCAAGATCGTGGTGACCCATCCCCAGCACGAGCCCTACGTTGCCACGGTTCCTGCCGCTGCCATGACTGGTGCCTATGTTGCTGTTGACGCTTACGCCTTGAATGCCGAGCAGGCCAACTATGGCGAGACCCTCGACATGAACATCGATGTGAAGAACGTCGGTGCCGATGCTTCCGGTGCCCTCACCGCTGTTCTGTCCACCGATTGCGAATATGTTGAAATCCTAGCCGCCGAAGGTTCAACTTCAGCCCTGCAGCCTGATGAGATTGGCACCATGGAAGGCTTCCAATTCAGCGTTGCCGCCGATGTTCCCGACAACACCAAGGCCCAGTTCTACCTCGATGTCACCGATGGCACCGACACTTGGCAAGGCAAGTTCAGCATCATCCTTCACGCCCCGGTCGTGGCCCTCAGCGCCATCCAGAATACTGGCGAGGCCCTTATCATCGACTTTGTGAACAACGGTTCCGCCCCGTTCTACGGTGGCACCTTCAACATCTACAGCAGCTCCAGCGACCTCGTGTTTGCCGAGCCCACTGTCACCATCGACGACGTCGTCGAAGCCAACGGCACTGTCACCTTCAACTGCGAATACACCGTCGCCTCCACTGTCCCGCTGGGCACCACTTTCGAGGTCGCCTACGACTTCACCAGCGGCATGCAGATCGTTGAAGAAGACTACGTCCTCAACTACGGCAACATCATGGAAGACTTCGAGTCAGGTCAATTTGGCGAAGGCTGGACCTTCAGCCAACAGTATGCCTGGGCCATCATCAACGGTGGACGTGGCAACTTCTGCGCCAAGTCGATGAACGAAGGCGTCAACTCTTCCGAAGGCTATTGCGAACTCACCGTCAACGTCCAGGCGGCTGGCGAACTGACCTTCTGGTACAAGGTTTCATCTGAGACCAACTACGACAAGCTGTTCTTCTACATGGACAACATTGAGAAGGGCGTCTGGTCGGGCACTGCGATGACTGGCTTTGAGCAATTCACTCAGCCTGTCACCGTCGGCACCCACACCTTCAAGTGGCTCTACCACAAAGACAGCTCCGTTAGCAGCGGTAGCGACTGCGCTTGGATCGACGACATCAAGTTCCCGCCCGTCGCAGTGATTGGCTTCACCGATCCTGTCACCGACCTCGAAGCCGTGGTCACCGGCATGACCGTGAACCTCAGCTGGACTGCTGCCACCAATGCTGACTCTTACATCATCAAGCGCGATGACGAGACCATCGCCACTGTCACCGAGACCACCTTCAGCGAGTATGTCGACGAAGGCGTGTACAAATACTCAGTGTTTGCCGAGAAGGGTGGTGCCATCTCCAAGCCCGTTTCAGTGATCGTCACCGTTGAATACGACGCCACCGGCGAAGCCCAGGAGAACATCATCAGCGTGTATCCCAACCCTGCCAACAGCACCTTGAACATCGTGGCTGGCGGCAACTTCGAGTACCAGCTCTTCAATGGCATGGGTCAGGAGATGGCCAGCGGCACTGCCAACGGCATCCAACAGATCAATGTCAGCAACATGGCCAAGGGCGTTTACTTCCTGCGCCTCACCACTGGCACTCAGGTCAACACCCAGAAGATCGTCATCGAATAACAATCACTTAAAAGGAGGCGATTCCCATCGCCTCCTTTTCATTAAAACCACATTAAAAAAACAATGAAAAAAACCTTATTTCTTCTTTTAGCCCTTTTGATGGTCGGAAGCGGATTTGCCCAAAGGGCTCCTCAGACCAAGCTGATCTCCAGCACCGAGGACCGCATCGTTGTTAACTTCCACCTCAACGGGTTCAGCACTGCCAAGGTGCAGACCCCCCAGGGCGAGCAGTACATCGTAAGCGCACCCAAGATGGCTGCCATGCTTGAAGCCGGAGCTCCTGAGCTGCCGTCCTTCCCCATCCCCGCCATCATCGGCGACCGTGCCGAGATGACCGTCAATGTCATCGACGCCCAATACACCGATTACAACATGAGCATCGCCCCTTCGAAGGGCAATATCAGCCGTCAGGTCAACCCTGAGGATGTGCCTTACACTTACGGCGCCATGTATCAGAACAACGCTTTCTGGCCGGCCAGCCAGGCAACCCTTGAAGCACCTTATATTCTGCGCGACTTCCGTGGCCAGAACATCATGGTTCATCCTTTTGCCTACAACCCCGTCAGCCAGACCCTGCGTGTGTACAACGACTTGACCATCGAGATGACCAAGGTGAGCGACAACGGTGCCAACCAGAAGGTTGCCCGCAAGAGCAACACCATCAAGATGGATCCCGAGCAGAAGGCACAGTACAGCCGTCGTTTCATCAACTTCGACAACATGAGCGCCAAGTATCCCTTCGACGAGGACCTCGGCGAGCTGTTGATCATCTGCACCGATGCTTACATGAGCAACTTGGAACCCCTTGTTGAATGGAAGAACCAGTCGGGCCGTCCCACCACCCTAGTGAGCCTCTCCGACGCCGGCGGCAACAACGCCAACAACATCAAGAACTACATCACCAACTTCTACAACGATCCCGCCCACAACCTCGAGTTCGTCCTTCTGGTAGGTGAATACAATGACATCACTCCCTACGTGATTGACTACGAGAAGAAGTCGGACAACTGGTTCGTCAAGTTGGAAGGCAGCGACGATTACCTGGAAGCCTTGATCGGCCGTCTCTCGGTGACCAATGCCGCTGACGCCGATGTACAGGTGAACAAGATCATCTATTACGAACGTGATGTCATGGCTGGTGCTGAATGGGGCAACAAGGGCATGGGTATCGGTTACTACGGTGCCGGCAGCGGTCACTTCGGTGAAGACGACTATCAGCACATCGACCACATCCGCGACACCCTTTTGCACTACACCTACGCTCAAGTCACTGAGCACCATGGCGGTAGCGGCGGTGATGCCTCTGTTGCCACCATCAGTGGCACCATCAACCAAGGTATCAGCATCATCAACTACTGCAACCACGGTTCGGTAACCAGCTGGGGCGTGGCCAACTACAGCACCACCAATGTGGCTGCTTTGACAAACGATTACATGTTGCCCATCGTATGGTCGGTGGCTTGCCTGAACGGACAGTTTGACACTGGCACCTGCTTCGGTGAGTCGTGGCTTCGCGCAAACAACAGCGCCACCGGTGCTCCCACCGGCGCTGTCGGCGGCATGTTCTCTTGGATCTCACAGCCTTGGATCCCGCCCATGTACGGTCAGGACGAGATGGTCGACATTCTTACCGAATGGCGTTCACCTGGTGCATTCCACCACACCCTTGGCGGTGCTTCGTTGAACGGCAGCATGTACATCCTCGACGCCCAACCCGGCGATTCATACCAGACCTTCAACACTTGGTTGCTTTTCGGCGATCCGTCGATGATGGTTCGCACCGACATCCCCGCTGAGATGAACGTCAGCGTCGATCCGGGCGTCCTGATGCTCGGCATGAGCGAACTGACTGTGAACGCCGATGCCGACTATGCCATTGTGACTTTGAGTATGGATGGTGAAGTGCTCGCCTCCAACACCCTCATCAATGGCCAGTGCACCTTGACTTTCCCGGCCCTCAACATTGTCGGTATGGCCGACATCGTGGTCCTTGGTTACAACAAAGCCACCTATACGGGTGCCATCGAAGTGGTTCCCGCTGAAGGCGCCTACATCTCTGTGAGCAGCTACGCCATGAGCGCCGAACAGGCCAACTTTGGCGAGACCGTCGACCTGAGCATCGACGTGAAGAACGTCGGCGTGGAAGTGGCCAGCAACATGACTGCCACCCTCACCACCGAGTGCCCCTACGTCGAGATCCTGTCAGGTGAAGCCAGCATTGCTACCATCAACCCCGATGAAGTCGTGACCATTGAAGGCTATCAATTCCAGGTGGCTGAAGACGTTCCCGACGGCACCACGGCCCAATTCTTCCTGCATGTCAACGACGGCACCAATGAATGGGAAGGCAAGATCAACATCATGCTCCACGCTCCCGTGATCGTCTTCGACAACCTTGTAAACGACGGCCAGGAGCTTCAGTTCAGTTTCAACAACACTGGTAGCGCCGCATTCCATGGCGGTGTCTTCAATATCTACAGCAGTTCCATCGACCTCGTATTCGGCGAGGAACAGATTGCTTTCGAAGAAGATGTCGAACCCGGAACAAGCATTGCTCTGACCGTGCCTTACAGCATCGGCGAGAATGTCGAGGAAGGCACTACCTTCGCCGTTGCCTACGAGCTGACCAGCGGTCTCCAGCTTGTCGCAGGCGAGCAGACCATCACCTACGGCACCATCATGGACGACTTCGAGACTGGCGCATTTGGTGAGAATTGGACCGTCAGCACACAGTATCCTTGGAGCGTTGTGGCCGAAGGCCGCACCGGTTATTGCGCCAAGTCAGCCAACGCCGGCATCAACAGCTCGGTTGGCTATTGCGAACTGACCATCCCCGTCATGGCTGACGGCGAACTCTCCTTCTGGTACAAAGTGTCGTCAGAAACCAACTACGACAAGTTGCACTTCTACATGGACGACCAAGACCTCCAACAATGGTCGGGTACGATTGCATGGACTCAATACACCCAATATGTCACCGCTGGTGTCCACACTTTCAAGTGGAGCTATGAAAAAGACTCGTCAGTGAACAGCGGCAGCGACTGCGCTTGGGTTGACGACATCAAGTTCCCGCCAGTCAGCGTGTTGACCTTCATCAATCCTATCACCAATCTCGAAGCCACCCTCACAGGCATGACCGTGAACCTCACTTGGGAAGGCAATCCCGATGCAGAGGCCTACCTCATCAAGCGCGACGGCGAGATCATCGCCACTGTGACCGACAATGCTTACAGCGAGTATGTTGACGAAGGCATTTACAAGTATTCGGTGTTCGCCCAAATCGGTAGCGAGATCTCCAAGCCCGCTTCGGTGATGGTTCAGGTGACCTACGACGATGCCGCCGAGGCCCAAGAGACCCGCTTCAGCGTCTATCCCAACCCGACCAACGGTGTATTGAACATCGCTGCCGGTAACGATAGCTTCGAGTACCGTCTCTTCAACGGCATGGGTCAGGAAGTGGCCAGAGGCAACGGCCAAGGCACACAGCAGATACAGGTCGGCGACATGGCCAAGGGAGTTTACTTCCTGCGCCTCACCTCAGGCAGCCAGGTCAGCACCCAAAAGATCGTGGTGGAATAACACCTTGATCACACCTATTTAAATAAATGTAGGGGCACAAACGTTGTGTCCCTACATTTTTTATTATCTTTGCGAAAAATTCAAATCGCATCGTCATGAAAACAAAGCTTTTGGCATTCCTGCTGCTCCTTCCCTTCCTCTCGATCGGACAACAGTACCAACTGATTACCTCCAACGAGACCAACATCACCATCGACATCCAGGCCCCTGAGTTCCAGACACAGGCGGTGGTCACTCCCCAAGGCGAAGCCTTCGTGGTGACGGCCCCCAAGGCCATGAACCGCGCTGAAGCCGGCGAACCCGACCTTCCCCTGCTAGTCATCCCTACCGTCATCGGTGACGACGCCTTGATGCAGGTTGAGGTGATTGAATCGGAATATACTGATTATCAAAATATTAATATTGCTCCATCGAAAGGCGACTTCCCACGTAGCGTCAATCCAGAGGATGTGCCTTACACCTATGGCGAGGCCTACCAGCGCAATGCCTTCTTCCCAACCCAGCTGGTGCAGCTCGACGAGCCCTACATTCACCGCGATGTGAGAGGCCAAAACCTGGTGGTTTATCCCTATACCTACAACCCTGTCACCAAGGTACTCCGTGTATATACCCATTTGGTGGTAAGCATGGACCGCATTGGCCACGACGACCGCAACGTCATCGTCAACCGCACCAGGTCGTTCAAGCTCGATCCTGAGTTCAAGGCCTTATACGAGCATCGTTACATCAACTACCAGGAATCGCTGACCAGATATACTCCCATCGAGGAAAACGGCGAGTTGCTCATCATCTGCCACGATGCCTTCATGACTGCGATGGAGCCTTTTGTTGCCTGGAAGAAGCAAATCGGCCGTCCCACCACCATGGTGGGCACCAGCGAGACTGGCAACACTTCCTCAGCCATCAAGACCTATATTGAGAACTATTACGCCAATAACCCCAACCTCACCGACATTCTGCTGGTGGGCGACGTAGCCCAGATTCCCGGCATGTATATCAATGCCGGCACAGGATACTACGGCTATTCAGGCTATGGCGATGCACAATACGGCCAGACTGCAGGCAACGACTATTACAACGAGTTGATTGTAGGACGTTTCTGCTGTGAGAACGAGGCCCAGGTGATCAACCATGTCAACAAGGTATTGAACTACGAGCGTGATCTCGATGAGACCGCCACTTGGCTTTCCATAGGCCAAGGTGTCAGCAAGAACGAAGGCGCAGGCAGTGGCCACTACGGTGAAGCGGATTATGAACATATTGACTATATCAGAGACGACCTGTTGGGCTACAACTATACCGAAGTCCACCGTGACTATCAAGGTGTGACGGGTGTGACTTCGAGTGCCGCCATCATCAGCCAGCATATCAACGAAGGCGTGAGCATCATCAACTACTGCAACCACGGTTCGGAGACCAGCTGGGGCGTGTTCAGCTACAGCAACTCGCATGTCAACGCTCTGACCAACGACTACAAACTGCCTTACGTGATTTCGGTAGCTTGCCTGAACGGAAAATACGACCACGGTGGAAACGGCTGTTTCGCGGAGGCTTGGATGCGTGCCACCAACAACAGCAACGGCAACCCCACGGGAGCCATCGGTGGCATGTTCTCTTACATCTCGCAGCCTTGGACCCCGCCACAATACGGCCAGGACGAGATGGTCGACATCCTGGTCGAGTTGCAAGCCAACAACATCAAGCACACCATGGGCGGTGTCTCCATCAACGGCAACATGAAGGTGTTGGACCAAGGCGCCAGCCAAAATGCCGTCAAGGGCACCTATAACACCTGGATCCTCTTCGGCGACCCGACGTTGACCTTGCGCAACGCCACCCCCACTCCCATGACTGTGAGTCATGACGGCGTGTTGGATGCCAACGCCACCACCTATACGGTGAATGTCGTCAACGGCGAAGATGCCTTGGCCACCTTGACCTTCGAAGGCGAAATCCTTGGCTCGGCTGTCGTCACCAACGGCGTCGCCAACATCGGTTTCGAAGCCCCTGCCACCCCAGGTGAGGCAGTTCTCACTGTGTTCGGTTACAACAAGGTTTCCTACACTGCACCCGTCACCGTCGGCGGCAACACCCTCACTGTGAGCGCCACTGCCAATCCGAGAGTGATTGCGTTGGGAGGCAGCTCCACGCTATCGGCCAACGTCGTTGGAGGCTCGGGCGACATCACATACAACTGGAGTCCGGCGACGAGCTTGAACAACCCCAACATCATGTCGCCAGTGGCTACCCCGACCGAGACCACAGACTACTCCGTCACCGTCGCCCGTGATGGCATGACCCAGACCGCACAGGTCACCGTCCAAGTAGTGACCCCACCGACCAACCTCACTGCCACGGTGGCCAACGACAATGACATCGTGCTTAGCTGGAACGCACCCGAACTCGTCTCCTCCTACATCATCTACCAGGACGGCAACGAGGTGTACAACAGCATCGCCACCACTACCTTCACCATCCCTGACAACGAGGTTGGGACCTACAGCTTCGAGGTAGCCGCCCAATACCGGGATGTCATCTCACCCAGATCGAACGCCGTAACGGTCACCATCGAACAAACCACCTGCCCTGCACCCGAGAACTTCAAGGGCGAGTATTACTGGGACGATGGTGAGTTCGGTGCCAGGTTGGCCTGGGACAGAGCTGAATACAACTACACCCTTGACCGGTTCGAGATCTACAGAAGCACCGACGGCGAGAACTTCGAGTTGGCCAACCGCATTGTCAACACCCCATCCATCACCCATTACGAATGCAGGGACCAGCTGGAGGAGGCGGGCCGTTACATCTACCGCATCATCGCCTTCTACCAGAACAACTGCGAGTCGGATCCAGTGGACACAGAGGTCGCAGTGACCTCTGTCGGTGAGAGTTCCGCCCACGTCGACCTCTATCCCAATCCCACCACGGGCCTCGTCAACATCAAAGCTGAGGGCATGAAGCTGCTGACCGTGGCCAATGCCATGGGTCAAGTGGTGCTGCGCAGCGAGGTGAGTGGCGACGAAGCCCTCATCGACCTTAGCGCCTTGGGCAACGGCATGTACCTCTTGAACATCACCACCGGCCAAGGCACGATTGTGAAAAAATTAAACGTTTTGAAATGAAGATCAAGTTTATCGGCGCTGCTCAGGAAGTCACCGGCAGCAAGCACCTCATCACCACCGACCACGGGAAGAACATCCTGCTCGATTGCGGCATGTTCCAGGGCAAGGGGTTGGAGACCGATGCGGCCAACCGCAACACCATGATTGAGCCCAAGGATGTGGATTACATCATCCTCACCCACGCCCATATCGACCATTGCGGCTTGATTCCCTATTTCTACAAGAAAGGCTTCAGGGGTCAGGTGGTCTGCACCGATGCCACTCGCGACCTGTGCAACATCATGCTGCCCGACTGCGGTTTCATCCAGGAGAACGACATGGAGTGGTTCAACAAGAAGCGCCGCAGGCAAGGCCTTCCCGCCTTGGAACCCATCTATACTGAAAAGGATGCCCGTGAGTGCATGGGGCTCTTCCTCAGCACCGGCTACAACCGCTACGTATATCTCGACAGCAACATCAAGGTGAAGTTCAACAACACCGGCCATTTGCTGGGCAGTGGCTGTGCCACCCTCGAAATCGACGAAGGTGGCAAGATGATCCGCATCGCCTATACGGGCGACGTCGGGCGCGAATACAATTACCTGCTTCGTTCGCCAGAACCCTTCCCCCACTGCGACTATCTCATCACCGAAGCCACCTACGGCAACCGCCTGCACAGCGACCGCACCAACGCCGAACAAGAACTTCTAAATACAATCTACAACACTTGTGTAGAAAAACGCGGTAAATTAATCATTCCTTCGTTTGCGGTAAGCCGTACGCAGGAAATCGTTTACCTGCTCAACAACTTCTACAACGAGGGCAAGCTCCCCGAGAAGATTCCGGTATTTGTGGACAGTCCCTTGGCGGTGAACGCCACTGAGATTTTCCGCATGCACGTCGACTTATTCAACGACGATGTGCAGAACGTCATCGAATACGATCCCGACCCCTTTGGATTCAACAGTCTTACCTTCATCCGCGACGTGAACGCCTCGAAGGCCCTGAACGCCCGCAAGGAGCCATGCATCATCATCTCTGCTTCGGGCATGATGGAGGCTGGCCGGGTGAAGCACCATTTGGCCAACAGCATCACCAATCCCCGGAACACCGTGCTGGCTATCGGCTACTGTTCGCCTGAGACTTTGGGCGCCAAGCTGCTCGCCGATCCCAAGCCCGAGGTCGTGTCGATCTTCGGCAACGAATACACCGTGGCCGCCGACATCTGTTCCATCGATGCTTTCAGCGGCCACGGCGACTACCTGGAGTTGGCCGATTACTTGAAATGCCAGGATCCCACCAAGATCAAGAAGACCTTCCTCGTCCACGGCGACCCTGACGCCTTACAGAACTACAAGCGCGTGTTGCGCAAGCAAGACTGGGAGAACATCGTCATCCCCGAACCTGGCGAGACTTTTGAACTGAAATAATCATTCTATGGCACAAAAACCTTCGATCCCAAAAGGCACACGCGACTTCCTTCCAGAGGTCATGGTGCGCCGCAACTATATCTTCGACACCATCAAGAACGTCTTCAAGCGTTACGGGTTCCTGCCCATCGAGACCCCTTCGATGGAGAACCTCAGTACCCTGCTCGGCAAGTACGGCGAGGAGGGCGACAAGTTGCTGTTCCGCATCCTCAACTCAGGCGATTTCATGTCGGGCGTGGAACAGGGCGGCGAGCCCCTGGAATCGCTGAAGCTGGCCAGCAAAATCACTGAAAAAGGCCTCCGTTACGATTTGACCGTGCCTTTTGCACGTTTTGTGACGATGTACCGTGACCAGATCGCCTTCCCCTTCAAGCGTTACCAGATCCAACCCGTATGGCGCGCCGACCGTCCCCAGAAAGGCCGTTACCGCGAGTTTTACCAGTGCGACGTCGACATCATCGGGAGCAACTCGATCTTGAATGAGGCGGAGCTGGTCAACATCGTCAATGATGTGTTTAACGACTTGAAAATCAGCGTGGTGTTGAAAATCAACAACCGCAAGGTGTTGGCTGGCATCGCCGAATACATCGGCAAGTCGGACGCTTTGGTCGACATCACCGTGGCCATCGACAAGTTGGACAAGATCGGCATCGATGCCGTGAACGCCGAGCTCGCCGAGAAGGGTTTGGAGCCCGAGGCCATCGCCAAGTTGCAGCCCATCCTCTTCATGAAGGGCAGCACCCGCGAGAAGCTGGCCCAGCTGAAGCCTTTGCTCGACAACGAAGTCGGGCAAAAAGGCATCGAGGAGTTGGAGACCCTGTTCGACTACATCGAGCAGATGGAGTTGGACATCGACACCGAGCTCGACCTCACCTTGGCCCGCGGCCTGAACTACTACACTGGCGCTATCTTCGAGGTCAAAGCCAAGGACTTCCCCATGGGCAGCATCTCAGGTGGCGGACGTTACGACAACCTCACCGGCATCTTCGGTTTGCCCAACGTATCAGGCGTAGGCATCAGCTTCGGTGCCGACCGTATCTATGATGTGCTGGAAGGCCTGAAGCTCTTCCCCGAGACCATGTCGGAGAGCACCCAAGTGATCTTCCTCAACTTCGGCAAGAAAGAGGAGGCCTATAGCCTGAAGTACCTCAACCAAGTGCGCAAACACGGCATCAACGCCGAGATCTACCCCGACGCCGCCAAGATCCAGAAACAGATGAAATACGCCGACCAGCGCGGCATCCCGGTGGTGGTCATCGCCGGCGAATCGGAAGTGGCCGAGCAGAAGTTCACAGTGAAATGGATGAAAGAAGGCCGGCAAGAAACCGTTGAAGCCAACAAACTCGTTGAAACAATATTAAAATAACATAGAATGAAGACCCATTACATCAGTTCAAAAGAACTCACTTTCAAGCAAGTAAACGAAATTCTCACCCAGGGCTACAAGCTCGCCTTGAGTGACGACGCCATCAAGCGCATCCAGCATTGCCGCGACTATCTCGACAAGAAGATGGAGAATCCCGAGAAGCCCATTTACGGTGTGACCACCGGTTTTGGTTCGCTGTGCGACCACAGCATCTCGAAGAAGGACCTGAGCACCTTGCAGAAGAACCTCGTGATGTCGCATGCTTGCGGCACCGGCGAGATGGTTCCCGAGGAGATCATCCGTCTCATGCTCCTGTTGAAGGTGCAGAGTCTCAGTTATGGCAACAGCGGTGTGCAGGTGGTCACTGTGCAGCGTCTCATCGACTTCTTCAACAACGACGTGTTGCCCGTGGTATACAACCAAGGCTCGCTCGGCGCTTCCGGCGACCTGGCTCCATTGGCCAACTTGATGCTGCCCTTGCTCGGTTTGGGCGAGGTCCACTACCAAGGCAAGATCGTCCCTGCCAAGCAGATCCTCAAGAAGTTCGGCTGGCAGCCCATCACCTTGCAGTCGAAAGAGGGTCTGGCCCTGCTCAACGGCACCCAGTTCATGAGCAGTTACGGCACCTACGTATTGCTGAAGGCCTTCCGTCTGAGCTATCTCGCCGACCTGATCGGCTGTGTGTCGTTGGAAGCTTTTGACGGCCGCATTGAGCCTTTCTTCGACCAGGTTCACCAGATCCGTCACCACAACGGCCAGATCGTCACCGCCAAGCGTGTTCGCAACTTCTTGAAGGGCAGCCAGCTCATCAAGCGCGAAAAGAAGCACGTGCAGGATCCCTATTCGTTCCGTTGCATGCCTCAGGTGCATGGTGCCTCGAAGGATGCCATCGACTATGTAGCCTCCGTGTTCAGCGAGGAGATCAACGCTGTCACCGACAACCCCACCATCTTCCCTGACGAGGATTTGGTCATCAGCGCCGGCAACTTCCATGGTCAGCCTCTGGCCATCACCTTGGATTTCTTGGCCATTGCCATGGCTGAGCTCGGCAACATCAGCGAGCGCCGCATCTACCAGCTCATCAGCGGCAAGCGTGACCTGCCGTCATTTCTCGTGGCCAAGCCAGGGTTGAATTCCGGTTTCATGATCCCCCAATATGCCGCTGCCAGCATCGTCAGCCAGAGCAAGCAACTCTGTACTCCCGCTTCGGTCGACAGCATCGAGTCATCGCAGGGTCAGGAAGACCATGTGAGCATGGGTGCCAACGCTGCCACCAAGGCATTGAGGGTGGCTGAGAACCTCGAGAGGGTGCTGGCCATCGAGCTGTTGAACGCCGCCCAGGCCCTCGAGTTCCGTCGTCCCCTGAAGTCCTCGAAGACCATCGAGAGCTTCGTGGCCGAGTACCGCAAGGTCGTGGAGTTCGTCAACAACGACAAGGTGATGTACACCGAAATTGCCAAGTCGGTTGACTTTGTCAAGACCTATCCTTTGAAGTTTGACGATTTGAAGAACAAGTAATGTACGAGACTCCAGTGAAGCGGCCTGTGGGCATGACCATCCTGTTAGTGCTGTCGCTCGTCAACGCCATCCTCCAGATTTTCAGCTCGTTGGGCATGTGGATCACCACTCCTGTCATGAGCCAGATGATGGTCGATGGCGAGTTGGAGGAGGCCATGGCGCCTTTCCTTTCGATGATGAATATGGCCGAGGGGGAAATGGATGCCTTCTGGCAGCTGCTTGAGGCCAGGCTGTCCATCAATCCCCTCTATTACCTGTTCACAGCCCTGCTCTATATCGGCTCACTGATTGGGGTTATCAAGCTATTCAAGCTACAACGCACTGGTTTTCATATCTATAGCATCTCGCAGATGCTCATCTTGATTGTAGCGGTCATTTACATCTATTCGACGCAGGGAAGCGCTGGCTTCTTCAACGATTTCCTGATGACCGTGATGTTCATTTTGTTGTATCACCTATACCTCAAGCGCATAGAAAATGACCCGACGGCAAAAAGAGAGCAAGATTTTCGACCTGAAGCCTAAGCTGACGCTGGCGATGAAGATGGCGGCCACGTTTGCCATCACCTATTACGGGTTGTTTTTCCTGTACGAGGTGTTCATGATGGTGATGTACCATTATTCCATCGACTCGTATTATCTCGGAAACGGCGAAGTCCTTGAAAACCGTTCCAAGGACTTCGTCTTTCTGACCATTGAGTTTTTGCTCTCGGGCCTATTGGTATTCAGCTTGATCCAGATTTTCCGGAAGAAGGTCAAAGGCAAGGCGTTCTTCGTGGGTTTTTCGATCCTGCTCATCGCCTTCCAGCTTTACACTTCGGGAATACACCCATGGGTAAAATACGCTTTAGAGGCGCTCTTGGTGCTCATCATCGCCCCGGTACGGATGAAAAGCAAGAAGAAGGGGAAGGTCAAGCCGGAGGATTCATCCTCAGGGAATCCATCGCCAGAGAATCCAGCACTGGAGGTTCCTGATACGGTTCAGGGACCTCAGGACTCCGCATTGCCTGCATCCAATAGCGAGCCACTCGGGTAAACTGTTCCATATCCTCTTTTTTGATCGGGTCTGCCGGTGGGCTTTCCATTTTGAGCGGGTCGATAGGCGTACCGTCCTTGAAAACGCGGAAGTCGAGATGCGGTCCGGTGGAGGCGCCCGTGCTACCCACATAGCCGATTACCTGTCCCTGTTTCACGCGCACTCCTTCGGCGATGCCTTTGGCATAGCTTTGCAGGTGCATGTAACTTGTGGTGTAGGTGGCGTTATGCTTGATTTTCAAGTAATAGCCGGCGCCGTTGGCTTGGTATGCTTTTTTGATGACCACGCCGTCGCCGATGCTGCTCACGGGGGTGCCGGCCGGTGCGGCATAATCGACGCCATGGTGAGGCCGATAGATCTTCAGCACGGGATGGAAGCGGCTGTTGGAGAAGGTGGAGCTGATGCGGCGGTAGTTGAGGGGTGCTTTGAGGAAGGCTTTGCGCAGGTTCTCCCCTTTTTCGTTGTAGAATCCCAGGATGCCGTCCTGTTCGTAGGCAATGGCACGGAGTGTGTCGCCGCAGTGGACGAAGTCGCAGTAGATGACTTCGCCCATCCCCACGGGTTCGCCGTCGATAAACTGACGGTCGTAGACCACGTCGAAGCAGTCGCCTTCCTGGATGCCGAAGAAGTCGATGGACCAGGCGTACACGTCGGAGAGGTGTACGGCCAGGTTGGCGTCGCCACCGTTGCCGATGACGGCGTTCCACAGCGAGGAGGTGATGATGCCCGAGGTGCGTGCCAACCGCACTTCCATATCCTTTTGGAAGCGCCAGGCGGTGAGTGAGTCGGTAAGGCTGAAGAGCGCGTAGTTGCGGCGGTCGATTTCATAGATCCAGAACAGCGGCGTCTCGAGGGTGTCGTTGGTCATGAGGAAGTAGTAGCGGTTGCCGGCGCGGATCTTACCCACGTCGAACACGTCCTTATGGTTGCGTGCGATATGGTCGGTGACTCGGGGGCTGATGCCTTTGGAGGAGAACAGGGTGGAGAGGAACTGGCCTTTCTCGATCTGGCCTTCCTCTACGTACATGGAGTCGATGCAGATGCCGTAGAGATAGGTCGGTTCGGGAAGGGGTGACACCGTGTCGATCATCTCGGGGGTGAAGCCCGGTTCGCCACGGTGGGAGCAGGAGCGTTGGCAGTAGACGATGATGAATGCCAACAGCAGAAGGGGTGCTGCCACTAAGAGCAGCACCCTGATGCGTCTCTTGGTTCTGAACCTCATTTGGTTGCCTGTTCGTAGCCGGCGTGGAGTGCCTGCATATTTTGTTCGACCACTTCGGCACCTTTGTTGCCGAAGATATGGTTGATGGCTTCTTCAACTTTGGCCAGTTCGATGCCGAGGTAGGGCACTGTGGCGCCCAGCAGCACCATGTTGGAGCGGGCTTTGAGTGCCTTGGCGATCTCGTTGGCGTTGAAGCTCACCACGTTTTTCACTTTGGCGAGTTCAGCGTTCACCTTCTCCATGTCGGGGTAGTTGGTGATGTTGACGAAGGGTTCGTTGTTGGTGATGATCCAGCCGTCCTTGGCAAGCCAGGGGAGGTAGCGCAGGGCTTCCATTGGCTCGCTGGAGAGGATGATGTCGGCTTGGCCTTCAGGGATGACGTCGGCGAAGATGGGGTCGCTGGAGAGTCGGAGGTGTGAGAACACCGAGCCGCCGCGTTGCGACATACCGTGGATTTCAGACTGTTTCAGGTTAAGGCCCATATTGAGTGCAGCGTCAGAGATGATTTTGGCTACCGACACGATGCCGTCGCCGCCCACGCCGCAAAGAACGATATCTTTTTTCATTTTTTCATGTGTTTTTTAAGTTCAACAATGCAGGTGCGATGAGGGATGATCACGGAGACGCCGTTGTAGTTGACTTCTTCTTCGATGATACGGACGTTTTCTTCGTGGTTCTTGGGCAGCGGAATGATGTCGCGGATGTGTTCCGGTTCGACGCCGAGGCCTTCGCAGATGCGGCGGATCTTGTTGTGGGCCGACGAGGGCTGGCCGCCGGTCATGGCGGTGATGTCGTTGTCGAGGATCATGACCACGACGTTGGCTTTCTCGTTGACGCAGTCCATGAGGCCGGTGAGACCGCTATGGCCGAAGGTGCCGTCGCCGATGACTGCCACGCTGGGGAAGATACCCACTTCGCTGGCGCCTTTGGCCATGGTGATGGAGGCACCCATGCACACGGTGGTGTTGATGGCGCCCATGTTGAATCCCAGGGTGTAGCAGCCGATGTCGCCGAACACCTTGCCGCCTTTATGGTTGGCCATCACGGCGTTGAGGGCGTTGTAGCTGTCGACGTGGGGGCAACCTTGGCAGAGCGCGGGCGGGCGGTTGGTGACCACGGCGGGCACTGCGAGGCCGCTGTCGGCTTTCATACCCAGGGCTTTGGCCACCTTCTCGGCGTTCAACTCGCCATCGCGGCGGATGGTCTCGTCGAGACGGCCCATGACTTTCTTGCCTTTGCCTAGGAAGCCTTTGACAAGTTCTTCGACGAAGGGCTGGCCATCTTCAAGCACCAGGAGTTCCTCCACCTCGTCGTACAGCTTGTTGAGCATGTTGAAAGGCAGGGGGTATTGTGTGATCTTGACCACGGGATAGGGGCAACGGCCCTCCTTGAAGTTCTCCATGAGGTAGTTGTATGCGATACCTGTGGTGATGATGCCCAGTTTCTTGTTCTCGCCCGGGATGTATTGGTTGTAGCCCGATTCTTCAGATGACTTGGTGAAGGCCGGTTGTTTGTCGATGAGGTCGCGATAGAGGCGTTTGGCGTTGGCTGGCAGCAGCACGAACGACTTGGCGTCGGCGGGTTCGGTGAGTTCGTTCTGTTTGCGGACCGGTTTGCGGACCACGCCGGCGCGGCTGTGGGCCAGGCGGGTGGGGATGCGGTAGAGCACCGGAGTGCCGAGGGTCTCGCTCAGCTCGAAGCCGAAGTGCACCATGTCGTAAGCTTCCTGTTGGTTGGAGGGTTCCAGCATCGGGATCATGGCCCAATGGCCGTAGAAGCGGCTGTCCTGCTCATCTTGTGAGGAGAACATGCTGGGGTCGTCGGCGACCACCACGAGGACGCCCTTGGTGCCGATGATGGCGGCATTCATGAAGGGGTCGCCGCAGACGTTGAGGCCGACGTGTTTCATGCAGGTCATGGCACGCTTGCCGGCGTAGGCCACGCCGATGGAAGCCTCAAGGGCAGTCTTTTCGTTGGCGCACCAGTTGGCGATGACGCCCTGCTCCTTGGCCTGCTTGGATTTCATGACATATTCTGTAATCTGGGTGGATGGCGTGCCGGGATAACTGTTGATGGCACTGCCTCCGGCATCGATAAAGCCTTGCGCTATGGCTTCATCGCCGAGTAACAATAATTTCTCCATGCTGTTATTCTTTTATTAAAATGTCAAAACGCAAAGTTAAGCATTTTATCGTTTGGATTCACGTTTATCGAATAATTCTTTTTACCCAGGTTTTTCCGTCGCTCAATCGCGTATAACGGACGATGTAGATGCCGTGTGACAAGAGGCTTTCATCCGTCACGGCCCTTCCCATGATGTCGAAGTACTCCACTTTACCATCGTCGTTCAGTTCCAATGGCTCGTCCACCCCGTTTTCCGGGCTCACCGTCCAGTGCGCCCGCCAGCCTGTGGCTGTGGTGGCACAGTCGGAGCGGAACTCCACGCACAGGGTATTGCCTGACGAGGTCACCGAACCTGGACTTGTGGTGTTCCATCGACCCAGCTTGGGCGCGAATTCGTTACTGCCGTCGTAGATCCATAGGAAGTCGAAGTCCGTTTCAAGGTCGAAGTGGCTGAAATTCAAAGTAATACATCTTCCCTCATCGCAACGGATCACCCAAATGCGGCGTTCGTCGTCGCCATAGTTCTCGTGGTCGAGGTCGCCTTCGTTGACGCCTGATCCGCCGAGCGATATCGGCCAGGTGCCTTGGTTGATGAGTTTATAGTAATAGTCCCAGTTCCAGAACGGTCCCGGGTCGGTGTGGGTTTGGTCGGGGTAATGCTGGTGACCGCGGATCTGGATGCAGGCGCCTTCGCCACCCAGGTTGTGCAGTCCCGAATCGAGGGCGGTGCCGTTGTCGAGCGTGTCGGTACAAAAGGTGCGATAGCCGTCGATGGCCTCGTAGCGCTGGCATATGTTGCGCACCAAGTCGGCGGAGGAATGGTACATGGCTTCGGTGAAGAAGCTGATGATGTCGCCATAGGCCTCGTGTTCGATACCGATGGTATAGCCGTTGGCCGAGCGGGCATGCCAAGCCTTGTCAGCCTCGCGCACCATCTGTGTCACCTGGCCGTCGCTCGAACGGAGCACATAATGTGCCGAAACCTCAGCGTCACAGTTCTGGAACCAGCTGATGCAGCCTGCGTAGGAGCCTTCGGTATAGTGGATCACCACGGCACTCACCTCTTTGGTGCGTTCCTCGTAGTTGCAGGGAGGGGCAGGCACCCAGATGGCTCCCGGGTAGTCCGTCTCGCGGCTCACCGTCACCGTCTCGCCCGAGAGCAGGGCATAGTCGTCACCGAAGAGCTGTTTGAGGTCGGCGCCCAGCCGGTGGTACACCGAGTAGAGCATCATCTTCATGGGAAGCTCGTCTTTCTTCTCCTTGAGTGGCAGTTCGGAGAGCGCCTCTATGACCGGAACATAGTCCTCTACCCTATTGGAACGGATGCCGAGCTGTTCTGCCACTTTTTCACAGGCCTTGGCATAGGCCAGCACGTTGACGGCGGGGTCATTCAGGAGATCGTCGATGGGGAAGCCCGAGAGTTGCGACACCGTCTTGAGGTTCTCGCGGAAACAGCCCTTGCCGTCGAGCACCATGCCCATCATGCCATAGGCGCGGGGCATGGCGGTGGGATCGTCGGCAGGAACGGTATAGTCGGCATCGGTCAGGTGATGGCATTGGGTATTGGTGAAAGCAATTGCCTCAAGCAGTCCGGCAGGCAACGAAGGGCACTGTTTCTCAGCCAGTTGAAACACGGAAAGGAACAGCAGGACGAGGATTTTCATGGCTTCAGACTTGATTTATACGCAAAAATAGCGATTTGGAATAAAATTTGAGAACTCCCGTGTAACTTTTTTTAAGTTCAAACGTTTTATATAGGTCACACAACAACAAACAAGACAATGAGCAACAACAAACGACTTGAAAGAGACCTCGGGAACAAGGTTCTTGGGGGTGTCTGCTCCGGATTGGGCAACTATTTCGACATAGATCCCACTTTCTGGAGGGTACTGTTTTTCTTCCTGTTTTTCATGGGATGTTCAGGACTTCTGATTTACATCATCCTATGGATTGTGATGCCTTCCGCTGTAGTGCAGCCCGGCAGCAGCGTAGTGCAGGACGCCGAGGTGGTTGGCGAGGCCGTTGAGCCGAAGAAGAGCAACGGCAGCATGACCGCGGGTCTGATCCTGATCGGCATCGGCGCCATCAGCCTGCTGGCTCGTTACATTCCCCAAATCAGCTGGCACACTGCCTGGCCTATCCTCCTGATCATCATCGGTATTATCATCATCATCCCTAAAAACAAGAAGTCATGAAAAACAAGAATCTCATCACTGGATTACTGATTATATTTGTCGGTGTGGTGGCGCTGTTGGCGGCACTCAACGTATTCGAGTTCCATTGGACCATCGTGTTGAGGTTGTGGCCTTTGATGCTCATCATGTTCGGCATCACCCTGCTGCCTTTGAATGATTACCTGAAGGGAGGCCTGCTGTTGCTTTCGTTGATGGCGGGCTGTTTTCTGTACCACGTCGAGGCCAAGGATTACCATGGCAACGCGATCACGCGGTTCTGCCACAATGTCAAGAGTTGGAGCATCAACGAAGATGAGGATGAGGAAGAGGCCGATATCGAATATGTCATGGAGCAGTACTTTGCAGAGCCCTACGAAGAGGCAGAAACGGCCTCCATTGACATCGATTTCGGGGCGGGCAACCTCGTGTTGAAAGCCCCTTGCGCCGAGTTGGCCACCGTGGATGCCAATAGCAACTTCGTGAAGTACAACTTCCGCAGCGAGCGTGGCGACAAGGGTCCCTCGATCTTCGTGGAAGGCGAAGGCCACACCAAGCATATCAAGAAGAAGAATGAGAACGACCTTGACGTTGCCCTTTGTGCCAAGCCTGTTTGGAATTTCGTCCTCGACATGGGGGCTGCCAATGCCGATCTCGACTTCTCCCCATACAAGGTGTCGTATGTGGAGGTCAACGGAGGTGCCTGCAACCTCGACCTGAAGCTGGGCGACAGCGGTTGCAACACCCGGGTGGAGATCAACACCGGAGCTTCCGACATCGACATACAGGTTCCTGTGGGCGTCGACTGCGAGGTCAACATGGACTCGGCCCTCACCGGCAAGGACCTTCCCGGCTTCGAGAAAGTCGAAAGAGGACTGTGGAGGACCCCCGGTTTCGGGCAGGGCGCCTATCAAACCGTGATCAACATTGACTGCGCCGTTTCCAATATTTCGGTGGTACGCTATTGATTTTTATCAAGAATTAGAGTATTTGTGTTTTTTTTAGTACCTTTGCAAGTTTAAAAGTGTTTTTGAACTATGCAAAGGTATCTTTTTCATCGGCTGGTATTGGCTTTGGCCATGGTCTTCAGCGCTTCGTTCGCATTCGCCCAGAACAACGACATCAAAGGCTTTGTTTATGAAGAGTCGACGGGTGAACCCATGATGTTCACCAACGTCTTCCTGAAGGGCACCACCTTGGGTTGCTCCACCACGGAGAACGGCTATTTCAACATCACCCGCATCCCTGACGGGACCTATACCCTTTGCATTACTTGTGTGGGTTACGACACGTTGACCGACAGGATCAGCCTTGCCCACGGGCAGACCATCAACAAGAAATACACCTTGAAGGAGGCCAGCCTGATGTTGGAGACGGTAAGTGTGACGGCGGAGAAGGTGGAAGCCAGGACCGAGACCAAGACTTCGGTCATCACGGTGACGCCCAAGACCATCAACAAGATCCCGAGTGTAGGCGGTCAGGCCGACTTGGCCCAGTACCTGCAAGTGGTACCCGGTGTGATCTTCACGGGCGACCAAGGCGGCCAGTTGTACATCCGTGGCGGTTCCCCCATTCAAAACAAGGTGCTACTCGATGGCATGGTGGTGTACAACCCATTCCACTCCATCGGCCTGTTCTCAGTGTTCGACACGGACATCATCCGCAACGCCGACGTTTTCACCGGAGGTTTCGGTGCCGAGTATGGCGGCCGTATCTCGTCGGTGATGGACATCAGCACCCGTGACGGCAACAAGCGCCACTGGACCGGCAAGATCGGCACCAGCTGCTTCGGCGCCAAACTCACTCTCGAAGGCCCCATCGTGAAACCCAAGACCAACGACGACATGGCTGTCACCATGGTGCTTTCCGCCAAGAACTCCTATTTGGAGCAGACCAGCAAGGTACTTTACAAATACGCTTCGGAAGACGGCCTTCCGTTCAACTACTCTGACCTGTATGGCAAGTTCTCCCTCAACGCCCCCAACGGATCGAAGGTGAACTTCTTCGGGTTCTCTTTCAACGACAAGGTGAACAACTACAAGGCTTTGTCGGACTTCAACTGGAACTCATGGGGTGCTGGCACCAACTTCCTGGTCATCCCGGGCAAGGCTCCTGTGATGATCGAGGGCAACATCGCCTATTCGAGCTACCTCTCCAACATGCATGAGGACAACAACCCCGACCGTTACAGCAAGATCGAGGGCTTCAACATGGGATTCGACTTCAGCTACTTCCTCGGCAAAAACACATTGAAATACGGTGTTGAGGTGCTAGGCTTCTCCACCGATTATGTCACCTACAGCACCTACGGCAACTATCGGATCAAGGCCACCAACTATTCCACTGAGATTGGTGCTTACGGCAAATACAAGGCCACAGTGGGCAAGTTCTTGCTGGAGCCCAGCCTGCGTTTGCAATACTATGCCGACTTTACCGAGCTCTCCTTGGAGCCTCGCATCGCACTCAAGTACAACGTCAGCGACCGCTTCAGGCTGAAAGGCGCGGCGGGACGTTATTCACAGGACTTCGTGGCCGCCACCAGCGACCGCGACGTGGTGAACCTGTTCTACGGCTTCCTGTCGGGTGTAGACAACCTGCCCAATACTTTCAATGGCGAGAAGACCACCTCGAAGCTCCAGAAAGCCAATCACTATGTGCTCGGCGCCGAAGTCGACCTAACCAACGACCTGACCATGAACCTCGAAGGCTATTGGAAGCAATTCACCCAGTTGACCAACCTGAACCGTAACAAGATGTACCAAGACAATGAGGAGAACGCCTCATTGCCAGGCCTTCTGAAGAAGGACTTCATGATTGAAGACGGCGATGCCTATGGCTTCGACCTCTCGTTGAAATATGAGACCAAGCACTGGTATTTCTGGGGCGTGTATGCCTTGGGATTCGTCAACCGCAACTACGAGAAATACGACAATGGAGAGGTGAGCCTGGTGAGTTATCAACCCCACTTCGACCGTCGCCACAACGTCAACTTGATTTTGACCTACACTGCGGGCGACCTGCGCCAGTGGGAATTCAGCGGCCGTTGGAACTTCGGCACTGGTTTCCCGTTCACCCAGGTACAGGGCTTCTATGAGTTCCTCTCCTTCCAGGACGGCATCTATTTCGACTACACCACCACCAACGGTGAGTTGGGTGTGATCTTCGCCGACCTCAACCAAGGCCGGTTGCCCACCTACCATCGTTTCGACATCGACGTGAAGCGCAAGTTCTTCTTCAGCGAGCGCACCATGCTGGAAGTTGACCTCGGCGTCACCAACGTCTACAACCGAGCCAATGTGTTCTATGTGGACCTGGTTACCTATGAGACCGTGCACCAGCTGCCCGTGCTGCCCTCTTTGGGTTTGACTTTAACCTTCTAACCTAGCTACCCAATGGACCGAATGAAAAAGTTTTTCTTTATTTTGGCACTCAGCCTGCTGTCCTTCAGCGGCATGGCGCAGAAGTTCTCCGAGGATGATGTCAAGCAGTTCTATAGAACCCTACAAGGTGTTTATGTTGGGCAACTCAACGACTCCACCACGGTTACCATGCACTTTGCCTCCATTTGGGAGTATGACCCTTTCAAATGGCTCTATTTGGAGGTCATCAACGATGTGACCAAGGAAGTGATGACACAGAACGTGTTGGAGGTCATCCCTGTTTCCGACATCACCTTCAAGCTGGCGGTGTACCAGCTCAAGTCGCCCGAGCTCTTTGTTGGCAAATGGAGCAACCGCAATTTCTTTGACGGTTTCAACACCGCGATGCTGACGGGAAAGGGCGTCTTCAAGTTCATGAAGACCAAGAACTACGAGTACCAGACCGAGTGGAACAGCCGCAAGGCGTTAACCTGTTTCCCGTCAGGCGACAAGTTACACTTCAAGTTCTCGCAGGGGGATGAGCGGTTGGACGTAAAACGTTTGCTGAAGGGTTCCTCCCATCTCGTCGGTTACTTTTTCCTCAAGGCGCCGATGGACTAAGTTTGAAGACCCAAGCTGCGGTACTCAGGATATCACTCAAACGAAGGCTGCCCGTTTCGATGACGAGGCGGCCTTTTTCGTAGTGCCATGGAAGGTTCTTCCCGCTGCCGAGCAGGGTGACCGTCATATTCTTGTCGGGTTCGTCGAGGTCGAGTACCAGTTGTTGGTCGGGGTATTCCAAGGCGATGGCATAAAGGGCACCGTTGCCTTGTGTGAAGCATACCTTGGGCTGTGCTGTAGTATCATTGCGGTAGGGCTGGGACCCATAGATGGCTTCGCCGTTGACCTCGAGCCAGCGACCCAGGTCGAGCAGGCGTTCTTGCTGGAGCATGGGGATGGTGCCGTCAGCAGCGGGACCCACGTTGATGGTCAACCCACCGCCTGCGGCCACCAGGATGACGAAATGGCGGATCAACTCGTCGGAAGTCAGGTAGTTTTCCAGTGGTTCGTTGCGGTTGAGTCCAAAGGAGCGTCCTATGCCACGGCATTCAGCCCAGGGACGGTCATTGAGTTTGGCACGGCCGGTATATTCGGGAGTGCGGAAACCATGTTGCTGGCCGCTGCCCCAGCGATCGTTGACGATGGCCTTGTCGCCTACCGTGTTGTAGTACCACGAGATCAGCTCGGTGGCGTGCCATTGCTCCGCACTGTTGCGCCACTCGCCGTCGGTGAAGAGCACCGTCGGTTGGTAGCGCATGACAAGTTCCTTAAATTGTGGGATCATGTGCGTATCGACATATGCTGCTATGGAATCATCAGGGTCTTCGTACCAGCAATGGATCTTGCTGGTCCATTCTGGCAGGGAGTAGTAGAAGCCCATCTGCAAACCCTGTTTGCGCACGGCCTCGGTCAGTTCCCCACAGATGTCGCGATGGGGACCTGTTTCCACTGAATTCCAATTTGGTGCATATTGGCTGGGCCAGAGGCAGTAGCCGTCGTGGTGCTTGGAGACCAGGAGCACATATTTCGCGCCTGACTTCTTGAACAACTCCGCCCATTCGTCGGGGTTCCAAAGTTCGGCTTTCCACATCGGCGCGAAGTCCTCATAGCGGAATTCCTTGCCATAGACCCGTTCCATGAAGTCCTTGCGACTGTCGCTGGTCATGAGGCCTCGGTAGAACCATTCGGCATAGCCGTCGGGGCTAGCGTAGGCTGGCACCGAGTACAGACCCCAGTGGATGAAAATACCCAACTTGGCGTCGGAAAACCACTGCGGATAGCCTCGTTGGTTGATGGATTCCCAGGTGGGAAGGACCTGTGCTGGCAGATTGATGGCGGCTAGGGCCAGGGCGAGGATGAGGAGAAGGCGTTTCATGGAAGGATGATTTGCGACAAAGATAAAAAAAATAGGGACGCATTGCGTGATGCGTCCCTATCATTATGCTTCCAAAAAAAACTTAGAAGTTGTAATAGATGCTGATTGCAGGAGTGCTGCCAGCAGGAGTGGCAAGGGCGAAATTCATGAAGAAGCCTTGACCTTGTGAGAAGAAGTGGTCATAGCCGAGGAAAGCAAAGCGGAAGGCGGCGGTGAACTTTTCAGTAGCCATCCAAGCGATACCGGGCTGCAGACCGGCTCTCCACATCTGAGGGCTCAGAATGTCGATGTCGTAAGTAAGGTCACAGAACAGAGAGAACTTCTTGCCGATGGTGCCACCAATGTAGCGGACGTAAGGAGAAACGATAAATCTGTTGTACTGGAAATTTCCAAGGGCAGCAGTGTTTTCGTTGTGATAGGTGTAGCCCAGACCCGTGGCAATAGCCCATTGGCTGTTGAAGTTGTAACCGATTTCAGGAGCGATGGTGAATTCGGTCAGATTCTGTTGGACAGCAGCATTAGCTGAACCACCAATCCACAATTGCTGAGCGTTGGCTGACATGATACCAGCAAACACGAGTGCGAGAACTAAGACTAATTTTTTCATGATTTAAATAATTTAATTAAACAATAGTGTTGTTATTTTTCTATAAATGCAATAGTGTCACCTTTAGCGACGCGGTTGCCCTGTTCGGCGGTTGCCTCGACGATCTTGCCTGGCCAGAGGGTGTAGACCGGTTCCATGCCGTGTTCGCTGTTGATGGCGCAGAGCAGGTCGCCTTCCTTGTAGACTTGTCCAGGTGCGGGAGCGATTGACTTGTCATCGAAGTCGACTTCCCACATCACGATGCCGCTGACGGGTGCGACGACGGGTTCGGCGTTGGGATGACGGAGGGCACGGAGGTCCGGGATCTTGGCTTCGCCGCCAGCCTTTTCGAACTTGGCCTTCATCTTGGCTTCCAGCTCTTGGTTGAAGCGGCGTTTGGCTTCGCCCGACTTGTACTCGCGGTATTGCTTCTCGTGCATGGCGAACTCGAAGAGCTCTTCGTCGTCCTGTCCACGGTCCCAGCCTTCCTTTTCCATCATCTCGATGAAATGCGGCAAGGCGTCGGGATAGTTGTCCTGCGGGTTGCCTGTGAAGAACTCGAGGCCTTTCTTTTGGGCCAGTTCCACGATCTCGGGAGCGAGGGTGCCAGGCAACTTGCCTGCCTTGCCGAGAATCATGTCCCAAGCGGCGGGGTCGATGCTGGTCTCGTAGCGAGGCTCGCCCTTACTGAGCGCGAAGAGGTTCATCAAGGCGATGTTTTTGGTGTATTGGCTAAACGGGGTGACCAAGGGCGGGTTGCCGAGTTTTGGCCAGATATCTTGTACCTCCTGGAAGAGTTCGACGAGCATTTCGTCTTCGCTCAAGGCAGGCAGGCCTTGTTTCTCGCGGTTCATGTTGATGGCGGCGTGTACCGGCTTGAGATCGGCCATGAGCGAGCCCATCATGCCGCCGGGGAGACCGCAGCCCACCAGCAACGAGTTGATGTAGCGGTTGCGCGGGTCGATCCAATAGCCGAGGAAGTCGTCGATGAAGCTCTGCGTCATACTACGGGCGGCCATATAGGTCTTCATGTCGATGTCCTTGACGAGGAAACCGGCATCCTTAAGCATGGCCTGCACACTGATCACGTCGGGATGGACGGTGCCCCATGAGAGCGGCTCCATGGCTACGTCGACGTAGTCGCAACCAGCCTTGCACACTTCGAGCATCGAAGCCATCGACAAACCCGGTGTGGTGTGGCCGTGATACTGGACTTTAATTTCAGGATGTTGTTTCTTGATATGTTCAACAATACGGCCCAAGCTTACGGGGCGACCCACGCCGGCCATGTCTTTCAAGGCGATTTCCTTGGCACCGGCCTCGATGAGTTGGTCGGCGATATGCATATAATACTCGGCGGTATGCACCTGCGAGTAGGTGATGCTCATGGCGGCTTGCGAAACCATGCCTGCTTCGTTGGCCCATTGGATGGACGGTATGATGTTGCGCACGTCGTTGAGGCCGCAGAAGATACGGGTGATGTCGACGCCTTGGGCTTTCTTCACTTTATACATCAGTTGGCGCACATCGGCCGGGACGGGGTTCATGCGGAGGGCATTGAGGGCGCGGTCGAGCATATGGCACTCGATGCCACCTTTATGCAGGGCTGCCGTGAAGGCTCTGACCGAAGGGTTGGGGTTCTCGCCATAGAGCAGGTTCACTTGCTCGGCGGCACCGCCGTTGGTCTCCACACGGTCGAAGCAGCCCATGTCTATAATTAATGGAGCGATCTGTTCCAGTTGATCCTTGCGTGGCACATACTTTCCTGACGACTGCCACATGTCGCGATACACTAAACTGAATTTTACTTCTTTCTTCATGATTCTTAACGTTTTTCAGCGTGTTTTCTGGCTCTGTGGCGGTCTTTGGCCCAGAGTCCGTATACTTCACTTACATTACCAGCGGTGGTAAATGCATTGATTTCGTTTTTGCCAAGGTATTCCATCAACTTCGAGAACTCATCGTTGGTGAGCAGGGCTTCGAGTTCGATGGACTTCTCGTTGGTATAGCCGCCGATGACCTCATAAAGGGTGCAGCCACGTTGGAGGTCGTCGACGATATAGCGGCGGATGCGGTCATAGTCCTTTGAGACGATGCACACACGTTTCCGTTGGTTGAGGTTGGCGGTGAACATGTTCACCACCAGGCCGTTGATCCAAGTGGCGATGAGGCCGATGATGACCATCTGGAAGGGGTTGATGGCGAAGGCTGTGAGGCAGATGATAGCTCCTGCCACGCTCACCGACTTACCCATGTCGAAGTGCAGGTATTTGTTGACGATCTTGGCCAGGATGTCGAGTCCTCCGGTGGAGGCGTTGATGGAGAACATGAGCGTTTGGGCGGCGCTGAGGATGACCACGCAGCAGAGGAGGTCGAACCAGGGGTTGCCCATCACCGAGAAGGCCGAGCTGGGGTCGACGCCCATATTGACCAGGTAGCTGTTGGGGGTGGCGAGGTTTTCCCAGGGATAGAGCCACTCGCAGAACTTGGTCATGGGACCAAGGATCAGTGCGCAATACACTGTTTTGAGGCCGAATTCCTTGCCGATGAGCAAGTAGGCCAGGACCAGCAGGATGGCGTTGATGATGGTGATCATCATCGGAAGGCCGATGTTGATACCCATGCTGTTAAAAATATTGGTCAGCACGATGGAGAGACCCGAAATGGAGCCCACGATCAGTTTGCTGGGGACGAGAAAATAATAGACGCAAACGCCAGTCATAAACATGCCGAAGGTCATGATCAGCAGCTCCACCCAGAATTTTTTGCTAGCCAGAGCTTGGCCTATTTCATTGAAAATATCATTTACTTTGCTCATAAATGATTGAATTAAAATATTTTAAAAAAAAATTATGCTCGTTTTCTCGCTGCAAATGTAGGAATCTTTTTTTAAATAATAAAACAAACGTAGAAATAGTTATAAACAAAAAAGGCTCACCGAAGACAAAATAGAATTTTTTACTACTTTTGCAAAAAAAAGATGACTCTCCTTGACTGGCTACCGATCACCAAGAAAGAAACCGACCTGCGCGGGTGGGACGAGGTGGACATTGTGTTCGTCACAGGTGACGCCTATGTAGACCATCCGGCTTTCGGGGCAGCGGTGATTGGGAGGATGCTGGAACACGCAGGGTTCAGGGTGGCCTTGATCCCCCAACCCAACTGGAGGGACGACCTACGGGACTTCAAGAAATACGGCAAACCCAGGGTTTATTTCGGGGTGTCGGCCGGATGCATGGACTCGATGGTGAACCATTACACCGCCAACAAGAGGCTCCGCAGCAACGATGCCTATACTCCCGGTGGCGAGGCAGGATTCCGTCCCGACAGGGCCAGTGTCGTCTACAGCAATATCCTGAAAAAGCTGTATCCGGATGTGCCCGTGGTGATTGGCGGCATCGAGGCCTCTTTAAGGCGAGTAACCCATTACGACTATTGGGACGATTGTCTGAAACCTTCCATTTTGGTAGACTCACACGCCGACATCGGGGTATATGGCATGGGCGAATACACCATGGTGGAAATCGCCAAGGCCATCCAGCAAGGGCGCAAAGTGAGCGAACTGACTGATATCCAACAGACTTTCTTCCTTCAAGATGCCAAAGAGCCACTACCCTCTTTTGAGGGCGAAACCATCGAATTGGTATCGCACGAGGTCTGCCTGAAAGACAAGCGCCGCTACGCCTCCAACTTCAAGCATATCGAAGAGGAGTCGAACAAGAAACACGCCGCGCGACTGGTGCAAGAAGTAGGTCAGCAGCGAGTGGTCATCAACCCTCCCCTACCCACCTTCACCACAGAACAAATCGACGCTTCGTTTGACTTACCCTATACCCGGCTCCCCCATCCCAAATACGCCAAGCGCGGCGCCATTCCCGCCTATGAGATGATCAAGCACAGCATTAATTTGCACCGTGGTTGCTTCGGCGGCTGCGCCTTCTGCACCATCTCGGCCCATCAGGGCAAGTTTGTGGCTTCACGGAGCAAGGAATCCATCATGCGCGAGGTGGAACAAGTGACCCAGATGGAAGATTTCAAGGGGTACATCAGCGACTTGGGCGGACCCTCAGCCAACATGTACCGAATGCGAGGCAAGGACGAAAGCCTCTGCGAGAAATGTGCCCGTCCCACCTGCCTCCAACCCTCTGTCTGCAAGAACCTCAATACCGACCATCATCCATTAATTGAGATCTATCAGGAAGTCGACAGGCATCCGAAAGTGAAGAAAGCCACTGTGGGCTCGGGCATCCGCTACGATCTGTTCCTCCACGACTGCAGCCCCGAGGAAAACAAGGACATGGGCTACGACGAGTATTTCCGCCAATTGGTGACGAGGCATGTCAGCGGCCGCTTGAAAGTGGCCCCAGAACACACCAGCGACGCCGTATTGAAGTTGATGCGAAAGCCCAAGTTCGACATGTTCGTCAAACTGAAAAAGAAGTTCGACTACTTGAACGAAAAAGAACATCTCAACCAGCAGCTCATCCCCTATTTCATCTCGTCGCACCCTGACTGCTATCTGGAAGACATGGCTGAATTGGCAGTGAAAACCAAGGACTTAGGCTATCATCTGGAACAGGTTCAGGATTTCACCCCCACCCCGATGACCTTAGCAACCGAGATTTACTATTCGGGTTACAACCCTTATACTTTGGAACCCGTGTTTTGTGCCAAAAGCAAGGAGGACAAGCTGGCACAACAACGGTTTTTCTTCTGGTACAAGCCCGAGAACCGCGAATGGGCGAAATCGATGTTGAAAAAGATTGGTCATCCCGAATGGATAAAAAGACTGTTTGGTAAATAAAAAAGCCTTACCTTTGCCGCAAATTTCTAAAAGAACAATCCTAACATGAAAAAACAAATTATCGGAGCCGTAGTGCTCATCGCAGCCTTGATGATGACAGGTTGCGGAAACAAATCAGCTCAAAAAAACGTTAAAAGCCAAGAAGAAAAAAAAGAAGTGAAAGACAACCGCATGCTCATCATCGTCGATCCGCAGATTGACTTCACTACGGGCAGCCTGGCCACCGCCAAGGGCCCCGAGGCCATGGACTGTCTTGCCCAGGCCATCGACAATGGCGTGCTGAACAAATACGCCTGGGTCATCATCACCCAGGACGCCCACCCCACCAACCACTGCTCGTTTGTGGAGAACGGCGGCGTATTTCCGCCCCACTGCGTGCAAGGCACCGAAGGCATGAATGTGTATCCTCCCTTGCAGAAGGCTTTGGATAACAGCCGCTCCGGCAACTATCATTACTTCACCAAAGGGGATCTGGCTGACAAGGAGGAGTTCAGCGTCTTCCAGAACGCCCAAAGCGGCGAAAAGCTGAGCACGCTCATTACCGATGAGAAAGTAGAGGGCATCGACATCTGCGGCATTGCCACCGACTACTGCGTGTATGAGACTGCCAAAGACCTGATGGCCTTCTATCCCGCCAAGCAGATCCGCATCATCACCAACTGCATCGCCGCTGTCGACGACAACGACACCAAGCTCGAGGAGTTGATGAAGGAAAACGGCATTGAGGGAATCACTTTTTAAGTGGAAAGTGGTAAACGGAGATCTGAGAGATGAGCCGGTTTAGGGACTTTTGTGAGCGCAAAAAGGTTGATTTAACCTGGAGGGCGTATTTTGTAGACGCCCTTGGTGCCATGGCTTTGGGCTTGTTTGCCTCGTTGCTGATCGGCACCATTTTCCAGACTTTGGGCGACAAGACCGGCCTTGAGGCGTTTGTCACCATTGCGAAATACGCCAAAGCCGCTACGGGTGCCGCCATTGCGGTGGCCATTGCCTACAAGCTCCGCTGCGAGGGCTTGGTGCTGTTCAGTGCCATCGCCGTGGGCATCGCCGGCAACGAACTCGGCGGTCCCATGGGCGCCTACGTTGCTGTGTTGGTGGCCATTGAGTTGGGCAAGATGGTTTACAAAGAGACCCAGGTCGACATCCTCGTTACCCCTGCCGTGGTCATCATCAGCGGCGTGTTGGTGGCTTTTGCCATCGGTCCCGCCATCGGCAGAGTGATGACTGCTTTGGGTGTGTTCATCGAGCACGCCACCGAGATGCAGCCCTTCCTGATGGGCATCATCGTGTCGGTGGTCATCGGCGCCGTGCTCACCCTTCCCATCAGCTCTGCCGCCATCTGCCTCGCCATCGGCTTGGGCGGCATCGCCGGAGGTGCTGCCACGGCAGGCTGCTGTGCCCAGATGATCGGCTTTGCCGTGCTGAGTTTCAGGGAGAACCGTTGGGGCGGACTGCTGGCCCAAGGCTTGGGCACCTCGATGCTGCAGATGGGCAACATCGTGAAGAACCCCCGTATCTGGATTCCTCCCACCTTGGCTGCCGCCATCACCGGTCCCATCGCCACCTGTGTGTTCCACCTGGAGAACATCCCCATCGGCTCCGGCATGGGTACCTGCGGACTGGTGGGTCCCATCGGCATTTACACTGCCATGCCCGACGGTGGATGGAACCTATGGATCGGCATGCTGCTGGTATGCTTTGTGCTACCTGCCGTACTCTCATGGATTTTCGGTCTCATTTTGAGGAAGATCGGCTGGATCAAGGAAGGCGACCTTAAAATCGAATGTTAATGGCCAGACAGTCCGACAAACCGGTCACTCCTGAGCAAGTTCTTGACAAAACGGCTAAATACTGCGCCTATCAAGAGCGCTGTGTGAAGGACGTGAGCGAGAAGCTGAAGACTTTCGAAATCTCAGAGAAAGATCGGAAAGAAATACTCAACTATTTGATTGACAACCGTTTCGTCAACGACAAACGTTTTGCTTATGCGTTTGTGCGAGGAAAAATCAACCAAAGCGGCTGGGGCTTGAACAAGATCCGTTTCCACTTGATGCAGAAGGACATTGACAAGACAATCATCGACGAGGCCCTGCAAGCCTTTGACGAGGAGGTGTATCGCCAGCGGCTCGTCGAGATCCTCCAAACCAAAGCCAAGAGCGTGAAGGCTGCTAACGATTTCGAGAAGAACCGCAAGCTGGCGGCTTTCGCCATGCAAAAAGGCTTTGAGGCCGGGTTGGTCTGGGAAGTTTTGAAAGAAGGATTTGGAGATTAGCGGTGTTTTTGTATCTTTGCACCCCGATTTTGAGTATGAAACTGCGCAAGAACCTAGTCACACAAGTCCCCGAGTGCCTGACCGAGCCTTTCAGCCAAGCCAGGAATGTCATTGTATCCACCTTGTTTGCCTTGGTTTTTCTTACCGCCTACACTCCTTTTTCCGACACTTCGTGGTTCCAGCTGGGCACCAACAGCCGTTTCGTCGGCACGGTGGCTTTTGTGGGCATCGGCACTTTCTTCCTGGCCTGCAGCCGTGTTCTGATGACCTACAGCGTCAGGAGGAGGAGGCATTTCGCCATGTGGGCCTATCTTCTATGGCTTTTCCTTGAGATTGTGGTCATCGCTGCCTTCCACACCTACCTCTCCTATTTCCTGGTCAAAGCCACCACTTATTCCCTCGCCTACATCTTCGGCAAAAGCCTGCTCATCACATTTATCGCCTTGGCAGTGCCCTATACCATCATCGACTTGATCATCATCCTTCAGGACACCCGCCGCAAGTTGACGCTCACCAAGAGCGATACGGTGGAGTCCGATGACGAGGTGTTGCCTGCCCACACCGAGATCATCAATTTGATGGACAACAACGGCAACTTGAAGCTTTCGGTTAAGCTCGACAACTTGTATTACATCAAGGCCGAGGACAACTATATCAATGTATACTACCAGCGCAACGGCTCCATTGCCAGTTACATGCTGCGCTGCAAGATGAAGACCATCGAGGACAACTGCGTGGATTCCAGTTCCTTGATGCGCTGTCATCGTTCTTATATTGTTAATATAAAGAAAGTCAGTGTGTTACATAACGAAGCTGACGGTTTCATCATTGACTTTGAGAAAGTAGGCTTGGATTCCATTCCAGTATCCAAAACCTATTCGCAGAAGGTTTTGGAAGCGTTCAACAAAAAATAAAAAATGTCCCGGTTTTCATCGGGACATTTGTTCTGCTCGTTAAAAATTACAAAAGTCTTAGCAATTCATGCCGCCGCAGCAGTGGATCACCTGGCCGGTGACGTATGAGCTGAGGTCGGAGGCGAGGAAGAGGGCCACGTTGGCCACGTCTTCGGGGGTGCCACCGCGACGCAGCGGGATGAGGTTTTCCCAAGCCTTGCGAACATCTTCCGGCAGGGCGTTGGTCATGGCAGTGATGATGAAGCCAGGGGCGATGGCGTTGTGACGGATGTTACGGACACCCATTTCCTTGGCAGCACTCTTGGTGAAGCCGATGATACCCGCTTTGGAGGCGGAGTAGTTGCACTGGTTGGCGTTGCCGGAGACGCCCACCACCGAGCTCATGTTGATGACGCTGCCACCGCCTTGTTTCCACATGACGGGTTGCACGGCTTTGGTGAAGTTGAACACCGACTTGAGGTTGACATTGATGACGGCGTCCCACATCTCCTCGGTCATGCGCTTGAGGGCGGTATCTTTGGTGATGCCGGCGTTGTTGACCAGGATGTCGATGCGGCCGAAGTCGTTGACGATGGCGTCGACCACCTGATGGGTCTCCTCGAAGTTAGCGGCGTTGGAGGCATAGGCTTTGGCTTTGATGCCCATGGCTTGGAGTTCCTTTTCGGTCTCCAGCACAACGTCGTTCAAGGCGATATCGGTGAAGGCGATGTTGCAGCCTTCGCTGGCGAAGCGCATAGCGATGGCCTTGCCGATGCCGCGGCCGGCACCGGTGATCAGGGCCACCTTGTTTTCAAGTAATTTCATGATTTAAAGATTTAAGATTTGAAGGAACAAAGATAAGAATTATTCTGTCTCCTGTCATCTTATTTCGAAATGTGTTCTTCGATCAGCTTGTAGAGGTCTTCCACGGTTTGGATCTTCTCGGTGTCGCTGTCTTCGAACTTCAGGTTGAACTCGCGTTCGAGGTCCATGGAGAGTTCGACGACGTCGAGTGAGTCGGCGCCCAGGTCGTTGGAGAGGTTCTTGTCGGGGGTGATTTCGCTTTCATCGAGACCGAGTTTGGAGGCGATGATGCTTCTGATTTTGTCTTGTACTGTTGCCATTGTATTAGTTGTTAGTTGTTCTGTTAGCAGTTATTTGTTACGGGTGTCGGGAAGGAGGGCGAAGGAGAGTTCGCCGCGGACGCAGAGTTTGCCGCCGACGGTGAGTTTGGCGGAGCAGATGTAGATGTTGGCGCGATGGACGTCGAGGGTGGCTTCCACTTCGACGGTGTCGCCGGGACGGACGCTGTTCTTGAAGCGCACTTTGTCGATGCCTGTGTAGAAGGTCAGCTTGCCGATGAGGTCGTCCTTCATGAGGAGGGCGCAGCTCTGGGCCATGATCTCGCATAGGATGACGCCTGGAACGACGGGTTCACCGGGGAAATGGCCTTTCAGGAAAAACTCCTCGCCGGTGACATGGTACTTTGAGTGGGCGACATGGTTCTCGTCGAGGGTCATCTCGTCGACCAGGAGCATAGGCTCGCGGTGCGGGAGGTACTGTTTGATTTCTTCTCTATTCATATTCTAATGATTAAATTTTTCTGATGGCAACGCAGGCGTTGTGGCCGCCGAAGCCGAGTGAGTTGGAGATGGCGATGTCGAGGTTGACTTTGACTGCTTGGTTGGGGGTGTAGTCGAGGTCGCATTCCGGATCGGGTTCGTCGAGGCCGATGGTCGGGGGGATGATGCCCGTGTTGAGGGCCATGACGGCTGCCACAAGTTCGATGCCGCCGGCAGCGCCGAGGGCGTGGCCCATCTCCGACTTGGTGGAGCTGATATGGGCGCGGCGGGCTTCCTGCTCACCCATGGCGATCTTGATGGCGCGGGTCTCGCCGCTGTCGTTCATCGGGGTGCCTGTGCCGTGGGCGTTGATGTAAAGGTTCTCGCCGGCCTTATAGCCTGCTTCGTCGAGGGCTTGTTTGATGGCCAGACTCTGGGTAGTGCCATCCGGACGCGGGGCGGTGCTGTGGTAAGCGTCGCAGCTGTTGCCGTAGCCGCATACCTCGGCGTAGATCTTGGCGCCGCGTTGTTTGGCGTGTTCGTATTCCTCGAGCAGCATGATGCCAGCGCCTTCGGCAATGACGAAGCCAGCGCGGTTCTTGTTGAACGGCAGGGAGGCGTGCAGGGGATCCTCGGCTTTGGTGAGGGCCTTGCAGTTGGCGAAGCCGCCGATGGAGACCGGGTTGATGCCTGCCTCGCAGCCGCCGGTGATGATGGCGTCAGCATAGCCGTGCTTGATGGCGCGGTAAGCCTCGCCGATGCTGTGGGTACCCGTGGCGCAAGCGGTCACGATGGGCACACAGGGGCCTTGGGCGTTGTAGCGGATGGCCACGCTGCCTGAGGCCATATTGCCGATCATGGTGGGGATCATCAGGGGCGAGATCCAGCGTGCGCCTTCGTCATGGTAACGGATAACGCCGCCCATGATGGTGTCGAAGCCGCCGATGCCTGAGCCAATGTAGACGCCCAGTCGGCTGGGATCCATCTGCAGGTCTTCATTACCTTGCATGGCTTGCGCGGCCGCGGCCATGGCATACACGGCGAAACGGTCGTTGCGTTTCACGAAGCCCTTGTCGACGCCCGCCGCGATAGGGTCGAAGTTCTTCAACTCGCCGGCGATCTTCACCGGAAGGTCGGTGGTATCGAAGGAGGTGATGGGCGCAATGCCGCATACTCCATTAATAAAACTATTCCAAGTGGTTTCGAGGTCGTTGCCTACGGGCGAAACGACACCCATACCTGTTACTACTACTCTTCTCATATCATTCCCATTCCCAGAGGCAGGCGGCCGACACGAAGCCGGCACCGAAAGCGCTCATCACGATTTTATCACCTTTTTTGATTTTGTTTTCTGCGATCATCTCGTCGAGGAGGATCGGGATGCTGGCCGAAGAGGTGTTGCCATACTTCTCGATGTTGGTCGGGAACTTTTCCTCAGGCTGGCCCAGGATGGAGCGGATGCCCTCGATGATGCGTTTGTTGGCCTGGTGCAGCAGGTAGTACTTCACGTCGGAGGCGTCCACCTTTTCTTCGTCGAGCACCTTTTGCACGTCTTTGGCAGATTCCGACACGGCGGTACGGAAGAGGTCCTTGCCTTTCATCATGAGGGGCTGGCCTTCCACCTGTTTCTGCTCGAAGGGGGTCTTCTCCATGTGGCGCTCGTAGTAAAGCACGTCGCGGTCGGAGATCATGGTAAGGTGCACGTCCTTGAAGGCGTTGCCTGGACCGAGCACCACGGCGCCGGCACCATCGCCAAAGAGGATGCTGGTGTCGCGTTCTTTCCAGTTGCAGTATTTCGAAGGCTCTTCAGCGCACACAATTAATACGTATTTGGCACGACCGGCTTTCATCATGTCGTCGGCGAGCATCAAGGCGTTGACGAAGCCGGCGCAGGCCACGTTGATGTCGAGGCCCGGGCAGGTGACGCCGATGCGTTTTTGAATGATGCAACTCAAGCCAGGGGTGATATGTTCGTTGGCCACATTAGAGACCAAGAGGAAGTCGATCTGGTCGGGGGTCAGGCCTGAGGCGCTGATGGCCTTGTTGGCGGCTTCCACTGCCAGGTCGTAGAGGGTTTCGTTCGAGAGAAGGTGACGGGTTTTGATGCCCGTACGGGTCGATATCCAAGCATCGCTGGTATCCAAAAAGGTGGCGAGATCGTCGTTACTCACCGTGAGCGACGGTAGGGCGCTTCCTGTTCCAATGACTTTCATAATCTCGCTGCAAAAGTAATGGGGTCCGGGCTCACCGAAGTAAAAAGGTGGCCTTCCCGGGCAAAATGTGGCGAAAAAGGGCGTTTTGGGACGAAATACCCCGTTTTTAGGGACGAAAATCGGGTGGTTTTCAGAAAAAACCACCCGATTTAGGGACGAAAAACGTGAATTTTGTTACATTCCGCCCATGCCTTGAGGAGCGCCTTGTGAGTCGTCGGCACCTTGTTTGGCCATCTGTTCGAGTTCCATCTTACCGAAGCGGAAGGTCACACCGACTGAGACGCTACGGCTGTTGTACTTGGAGTTGGAGGTGGAATTCACGTAAGGGCTGTAGTTGCTCTCACCCCAGCCGTTCCAGTTGAAGATGTCGTTGGCGTTGATAAAGACTGACATCTTACGGTCGAAGAAGTCGGCCTTTAAGCCAGCGTTGATGCCATAACGGGCATGCCAATCGCTGAATAGCATTTGGGTCGGCGAGCTGTAATAGCCCGAAGCCGTCACCTCAATCTTGTTCCAAAGCTTGGCCCAGAGGTTCAGGTTGAAGCTGTAGGACCAGGCGTTTCGCGTCACAGGAACACCATCGAACACCGTCTCGTAATAGGAATTGTATAGGTTGGCATAAAAACGAAGGTTGAAGAAGCCATTCGGACGATACATCATATTGTAAGAGAAGCCCAACTGATGGCTCTTGCCCACGTTGACGGGATAGGTATAAGGCACCACACGGCCGTACAGCCAGATCAAGGTACTGTCGGACAGCTGAATCTCATTGACCTCGTTGGTCTTACCACGATAGTAGGCTGAGAGACCTACAGAGCCGAAGTCATTCCAGTACTTGGTCCAACCGGCTTCGATCGAATTGGTATAGATGCGCTCCAGATCGGGATTGCCGGTGCTGTATTCATCGGTATGATAGATCGGGAAACGGCTCAGCTCCTCCGCATCGGGAGCGGCGATACGGCGTGTATAGCTCAGGTTGAAGTTGTGCATCGACTTGGTGCGGTACGACAGGTGGATGGAGGGTCTCAGACTGAAGAAATGCCTATTGAAGTTGTACTGGGTAGAATCAGGATAATTGCCACCCACCAACTCACTGCAGAAACGAAGGCCAGGCTTCACGGTGAAACCGCCGAACTTGTGCTGCCAAGTAATGAAAGCCTCATTGGAAAGGTTGGTGAATTTAGCGTGATAAGAACGGTAGACATCGTTCACCTCCACGTTATTGATGATGGAATCGGTTTTCAGATACCTGTTTTCAGGATTATAGCTTGAGTTGATTCCCATGGAGATCTCGCCGTTTTCGGAATAAGGAAGGGTATAGATGACCTCGCCCTCTACGCCCATGGAGCTATAGTAGCTATCCTGTTTCACCCTGTGGGTAAGGACATTAGGCAAGGTGAAATTCCGCTCCACATCGCCGCCGTTGCCTCCGCCCCAGCCCATGCCGTCGATGCTGACGGAGAGGTTGTGACCACGGTTGTTAAATTTATGCTGGTAATACAACCCACCGTTGGCGAAATAGTTGCGGTTCCATGCATACACGCTTTCGGCGAAAGCCGTGGTCACGGTGTCGCCTGGCAAGAAATCCTGACGGAACATGGAGGTGTTGTTGGTGTTCTTGCCCCAGTTGGGCCAGCCGCTGATCCAGAAATTCAGGCTGTTGGCCGTGTCGATCTCATAATCGATGCTGAAGTAACCACCAGTATTGTAACTTCTATTACTATAGACAGAGGTGTCGACCTCATGGTTGGCAGGTATCCCAGGCTGGTTGAAAAGCGTCTGCTCGGAAACCATATTGCCTTTCCAGATGGAGTAGCCACCGTTGATATAGGCATTGATGGTCAGCTTGTCGTTCGACCACACATACGACACCCAAGGCGAGACGGATGGCCTAGTGGAGCCGTTGACGCCGAAGCTAAAGAACTCGTTTTTCTGCACCTTAGCGTTGGTGACGATGTTGATGATGCCATCAGCCTTAGAACCGTAACGTGCCGAGGGGTTGGTGATGACCTCCACATGGTCGACGCTGTTGGCCGGCATGGTTTGGATATAGGTCTTGAGGTTTTCGGCGGTCATGTGCGAAGGCTTGTCGTTGATCCACACCTCCACGCTCGAGGTGCCACGCAGGGTGATGTTACCTTCCACGTCGACCTGAACGCCAGGGGAATTCTGAAGGACGTCAGACAAGGTCCCCGTCTGAATGCTCGGGTCTTCCGCCGTATTATACATGGTCTTCTCCCCTTCCACCGCAAACAGCGGGCGTTTCTCAGAAATGACCACCTCGTCGAGCTTCAAGGTGCCTGCCTTGAGTTTCAGGGTGCCCACGTTCATGTCACCTTTGACCTCCACTGGCATCTGGAAAAGTTCGTAACCGATGGCCGACACTTTCAAGGTCATCTCCCCTTTGGGAGCGCCTTGCAAGGTGAATACACCTTTGTCGTCAGAGGCAGCGCCACACACGAACACGCTGTCCGACACACGGAACAGGCCCACGTTGACGAAAGGCACACCCTCGTTGGTGGCTTCATCGATGATTTTTCCGGAGACTTTGCTTTGGGCTGAAGCCGTTAACACGGCGATCAAAGCGATGATGAAAGAAAGGAGTAGCTTTTTCATTTTTCTTAATATTTCAATGTATTAACTGATAACTATTACTTTTCGTATAGGAACAATCAAATAATCTTTTTAGTGTATTAGTTTACTATCACACTGCAAAAGTACAGCTTTTTTGATTGCTGTCAAGAAAAAAATGAAAAAAATTGCAATCATTGCTGGATCAGCGTTTTACAGAAGTCTTCCAATTCTTCCTTTGACGACCATTCCCTCGTGATCAGGAATTTGCCGTTATCGATGCCGCACATCACCTGCCAGTCCTGAATGACCACACCATCCATGACAATCGCTGTCCGATGACCTGCGATTTCAGTGGTAAATCGGTACCAAAGTTGGCGCGCCTCAGAAGTCAGAAACACAAATATCGGTACAGGCTCGGTGTCAGGAAAACTCCGTGGATAGGTACATGTCACATACGCCACCATGGGTTTGCCGTGCAAAACTGCCGAGCTGATAGCAGGACCTTCTGTTGTGGTCTTCTTCAGCGCATAGAGCCTCATTTGATGTCCAGAATCATTCTCATTTTTCCAAACATGGTAGCTTTCATTATCCAGTCCTAAATCGAAGCTCGATTCCTTACTCTTCATCACCACCAAAGAATCACTGACATGCCAACCTTCCATCACAGCAGGGACATCCTCCTCGGCAACAAGCGTGTCGGCATACACTTCCCAAAATTCCAGTTTCCCTTCCGACGAAGCATCATCCGCTGGACGTACATAATTCATCGTGTGCCACATCGGAGGCAGTTTCTTATGCGAAGCCACAATCATGTAAGTCCAAACATCAAGGCAGATGAAAGCGACAACCATGGCGACGAAGAACCACTTTTGCTTCTTGTTGAAACCGGTTTTCTTGTTTTCTGTAGTCTCTGAAGCTTCTATCTGCTGGATAATCTCGTTGCAAGGTTTGGTCTTATGACGTATATCAGCTATTCCCACACTCACAAAAATCGCCAGCATAACACCAAACACCACGAGAAGCGATTCAAAGCTCGGCAGATGATCGTATCCGGCACGGAAAAACAATCCGACAGACAGGATTAACATCGGAACGGCACTAAGAATCACAAACACAGCGTATAACACTTTGAAGCTTCGGGCTTGGTTGGAGAGTGTCAGCAAGTCGTTGTTCTCTAAGGTTTTGACATGCAGTTTTCTCAGCATCCACATCTCAACGGCAAAGCCAACCAAGCAATAGGCCATCCAAAACAGCCTCAACGAGAGGTTGTTGCCAAAATCCCATTTGATAACCAGCAGGCCTACGAGGACCGCAACCGGATAGAGTATGTATTGTCTCCAACGGTAGCGCATGAAGAAATCCACGTTGTTCTTAATAGACGATTTCATCAACCTGTCGTTGACGATTTCCTGTTGGTCAAACTGCTCTTTCAGCGTTTCATATTGTTGTTTCAGCTGCTCAAGCTCGTTCAAGTTATTGTTTTCTTGGTTTTCCATGATGATTCCCTTTCATTGTTTTTTCGACATTTGAACCAGTTTTTCCTTGATGCGTGCCAACCTTACCCCTACATTATTAGGTGTGATGCCGATAATGGCACCGATTTCATCGTAGGGGATGCCTTCAAGCCAAAGGAGCACGAGGCTTCGGTCAATCAACTCCAATTGCGAAATGAGATCGTGGAGCTTGCGCACTTGTTGTGTCTTGGGGTCGTCGGCCTCGTAGGGGTCGATATCCACCGTCAGCGGCACCGTCTCGATGCGTCGGCGTTCCTTCTTGTCCTGGTTGATGGCGGTGTTGAGTGCCACACGGTAGATCCAAGTGCGGGCGTCGCTGCGGCCCTCGTAGGTGTCGAAGCCCTTCCAAAGCCGGATCAGGATCTCCTGAAACAGGTCGTCGATTTCGGCCTTGTTGTGCGAGAATAGATAGCACACCGTATAGATGGTCCGCTTGTGCTCCCGCACCAAAAGTTCAAACTGATGTTCTTTGTCGTTGTTCATAATGCGTTATTCGTTGCAACGTTCATCATGTTAGACAACAAAGGTAAAGATTTATTACAGGGGTGGAACGATTTTTGAGGTTTTTTTCTTGTTTTGCTCCCAATCATAACTCATTAAACGTCTCATAATGAATAAAATATACATTATTATTATATTATGGTCGGCACAAAACCTGTCGGCACAAGGTTCACAAAAGACCGTGATCCAAGGCCAACTCGGGGTGGAGAACGTGAACATCAGCGTGCTGAACACCCAGTATGGCACCAGCACCGATTCGAAAGGACATTATGAACTGTTGCTCTTCGACAAAAGCCAACAAATACACCTTTATTATTCTTGCATCGGGTATCAAGACACCATCGTGAGCCTCATGCCTAAGCAACTACAGCGCGACACCCTCAACATCAGCTTCAAGATGCGGAAAACGAACTACAACCTTCAGGAGGTGGGGGTGACGGCCAGCCGCGATTTCTACCGTACCGGACACAACCGCCACATTGCTGACATTGCGTTCTGGGACAACAAGATGGTGGTGCTCGAGAACAAAACCAAGACCTCGTCCCTGCATGTCCTGGACCTGAAGGGAAGCGAATTGGCTTCGGCGGATTACGATGTACTCTATGAATCCCTTTTCATCGACGCCTTCGACGACCTCATCCTCCTCAACCAAGACAGCTGCTTGCAAGTCTATGTCGATGAAAACGAACAACTTCTCTCGGTATCGACTTTCTCAAGGGATCTCTACCGCGACGGACTGGCCCGGATCCTGTTCGAATTCAATGGTGCCTACATCCTCAAGAGCCGCGTTCATGACCAAGGCGTGTATTACTACAAATACAACCACGGCAAGAGTCAAGACTACCTTTACGTATTGAAAGACGACCCTGCGAAAGAGCAACATCCTTTATATAGCTTCTTGGATACCGTCGGCTATCTCATCTGTCAGCAAGCCTTGAACTCCATCATCTCCGAATATCACCAACAGGTCAGGGAGCAAGAGGGCATCGACGTGATTGATTTGGGCATTTGGGATGGCTATTTGGTCACCTTGGCGCAGACCCCCGGAATGATTGCCCAAGTGCAAAGCTACTGCCACTTCTTGTCCAAGGAATACCATATTCTTCCCTTGAAATTCAATGACTTCCTACAATTCATTGATTTGGACACCCGTCGCATCGTGGAGATCAACAAGGAGTTCCAAGTCGCTGCGACAAGGGAGTTGAAAATCCTTTCGGGCGAAGATTACTTCCAACGGGAGTTCCTCCCCGACGAGGCCACCGGCAAGACTTACGGCCTCTTCATCAAGGACGGCGTGAACTACCTTGGATTATATGACACGAAAAAGGGTACCGTCGTCATGGGCCAAAAAGCCAGCAAAGGCAGCTACCCTCGGGCCATCAAGGTGCACGGCGGCTATGCCTACAGCGTCTATTTCGACAAAATGCGGAGTCAAGGATTCATCAGCAGGGTCAGTCTTGACTGATTTCCTCGATCATCTTCCATCCAAATCAAATACAAACCAGCTTCCCTTCCACTGAAATCGTATTCGAAAGTATCGCCACAAACCGCACTTTCAAACACCTTTTCACCTATTAAATTATAGATGGAGAGGTAACGGATGTTTTCCGCTTCGATGGTCAGGTGGGATTGGGATAGACCTTTGCCGATTGGCTTTCGAGTTCAGCAACGGCCGTGCAGTCCTCGATGATGTTGGTAAACTGCTCATGCCATGCAGAGTTCTCGTAAACCGAGACACATCCGCAAGGTACCATGAGGGTGGTGCTGCCAAAGCCGCCGAAGGGATAACTCTCAAGAGCTGGCGGGTCAGTAGCTAAAATAATGACATTCTCGAAGCTTTCGCAACTGGCAAAAGCGAAACTGCCGATGGAGGCTAGTTTTTCAGGAAGCGTCAGCGAATCATTGAAGCCCCGACAGTCCTCAAAGGCGCTGGTGCCGATGGTCCTAACGGAGCTTGGGATTACCAGGGAACCAGTGAAGCCCCGACATCCCTCGAAAGTCCAGTTTTGTATGTTGGGCAACCTCTCGCTAAGGGTTAAAGTCCCGTCAAAACCCGTACAATTGGCAAAAGCCGACTCACCGAGCTGATTCACCGTATTGGGAATGACCAAGGAGCCTGTCAGTCCAGTGCAGCCCTCGAATGCATATTCCCCGATGGAGGTGATTTGCTCTGGAATCACCAATTCGCCTGAAAGTGTGCTGCAAAAATAAAAGGCATCGTCGCCGATGCGAGTCACATCGTTAGGAATGACCGTATTTTGGCATCCTGTGATAATCTCGTTCCTTTCTGTTTTAATGATCGCATTGCAACCGTTTCGGGAATCATACACCAGATTGCCGCTTTCAACGACGATCTCAGTCAATGCGGCACAACCACCAAACGGATTCACGCCGATGAGGCCTACCGAACTCGGGATGGTAATGGAAGTCAAGCCAGTAAACCAGAACGCATAGCCTCCAATGAAAGTGACAGCGCTCGGGATGGTGATGGAAGTCAAGCCGGTACAACGGTTGAAAGCGTCTTCAGCGATGGAGGTCACCGTATTGGGGATGGTGGAGTTTTTGCAGCCAAATTTGAGTTCATTGGTATAGGTCCGGATCACCGCATTGCAGTTATCGCGTGAGTCGTAATCCTCGTTGGCAGGATCGACCACAAAGCCATCGATGCCATCACAACCATAGAATGGCGTATAGCCGATATCCTCGACCGAGGCCGGAATAGTGATAACACCGGTGAACCCACACTTATCAAAAGCATCGTCGCCAATCTCTTTTATGGTATTCGGGAGAACCAAAGCACCCGTTAGTCCCGTACAGTAGGCAAAGGCATAGCTGTCGATGATGGTGACCGTATAAGGATTGCCATTATAGTAGGCCACGGTCGGGATGTTGAGCGTTCCCGTTGCATCGTAACCGTCCACGTGACCTGTCACCGTCACCGTGACGTCATCGTAATTAATCGAGTATTCCAAATCACCGTAGGTGAAATCCTGGGCGTTCAGCATGGTTGCGCCAAAGGCGAATGCCACCAGCATCAAGGATACTTTTAGTAAAATTGTTTTCATAGTTGTTCTCCCTTATCTTTTCGTTGGGACAAAGATAAGGAATAATTCCTAAGCAAAACAAATATTCCTGCCAAAGCCGCCACGCCTATGGCGACCCGCCACCAACGAAAGGGACGAGCGTCCTCCTCAGCACTTGTTGTTTCGGGCTCAGGCTCAATATAATAAATGTACTTGCCCTCGCGGATGAGTTGCTGGGTGTAGTTCAAGATAGAGTCGCCGTGGGCAAAGGAAAGCTCCTCGGGTGTGAAGTTGACGGGATAGTCGGGCAGCACGCCGCGACCGTAAGGGAAACGCTCGTTGACGACCGTGTCGAACACCACCTTGATCGTTGGGATTTGGATGGCAATATCGGAATTGGGCAAGATGTATTGCGTAAAATTCTCTGCCTTCATTTGATGGTAGGCCGAACCCGTTTCGCGTCCGACGATGACGCCTCGGTTCTGCTTCTTCACCCAGCCCGCGAAGCAAGTGGAGGCCGAGAATGAGGTCTCGTTGGTGAGCAGATACAGCCGCCCTTTGTAGTTGACCAAGGAATCGGGTTCTCTCCATTCTGGCTCGTCCTTTACAAAGCCTTCGCCATTGGGTAGTGGCTCATAACCAGCATAAAGCACATCTTGATCATCATTTATGGGACAACTGCCGAAGCAAAGAAAACCACCTTTCTTATTCACGATTTTGCGCAGGCTGGTGCAAAACGGTTTCTGGGCGAGATAAGCATAGATGCCTTCCACCGAAGCTGATGGTCCGCCATAGTTGAAACGAAGGTCAAGAATCAGGTTAGGAATGCTGTCGGCGATGAGGTTGGCGAAGATTCCCCTTAATTCATCCTGCTCCATGTCGTCTAACTCGAAGGTATGGAGGGCAAGGTAAGCCACTGTATCGGAACATTTTTCAAATTCGAAATGTTTCTGTTCATTTCCCTTTTCATCCACATGATACATACGATATTGGTATTCCATCCAAGCTGGCTCTCGGTTAGGGTCTTTGCGCGTCATCTGCTCAAAACGTTTGGTCTCGCCATCGGCAAAAGCGACCATAAGGTTGGCATCCTTCGCGATTTGGCGGCAATAGTAAGTGTCCACGCCATACAGAAGCACATAATCCCCATAGCTCTTCACATAGCCATCGGAAAAGGCAGCATACTCTAACACCATGGCTTTCAGAGAGTCGGCGGGAATGCCATTTACTGAAACCACTGGTTTGCCGAGATAATCTTTATATCTTGGAACGGCGCGCCACACCTGTAGTGTGTCGTTGAACCAACCTAAACACACCGAGGAAGGCAGTCCACTTGTCCCCGTCACTTTCGACGCTGAGATGATGGCCGTATGGCTGTCATGGATTTTCCCAAGCAACTTGAAAACTAATACCTCAAAATCACTTCTGGAGATGGTTTCGCCTATCGCAGCCATTCTGTTTTTGATATAGGTATCGAATTCCTCTTTTGGCGTGTAGTCATACAACCCAGGGAAGGCATCCTCCAAAGCCGCAATCATGCCGTCGATATCGGCTTGTGCCTCCTCGTGGGTCAGTTGGGTCTTGTTGTTCTCCTTAGGCGGGATAAAGGTCGTTTTCAGCCCGAAAGGCGTCATCGGGTCAACAGCTTTGGAGTTCTTCGAGATGCTGACGCTGATGCAAGGCTGTTTGATTCTTTTATAAACGTAGCCCACCGTGCCCAACGTGTCGCCTCGGTGTATCGGTTCCCCTGTTTTGAAGAGTCGCGTGGAGCGGATGCCGTCGATCCAGACGGTTTTCCCATCAGCAGTCTTGATTCCCACCCATAGAGTTGTGTTGTGAATCTTTTCCTGAGTCATATTGTCCCATTCAAGGAAAAGCAGGGAATCTTGCTCATAGTTACCTGTTTGTTGGGCAAAACATATCAAGGAGCAGCTCCAACTGTTGCGGTAGCCCAACAAGGCACTATGTATTTTCCCGTCCACGGGGCAAAGCACGGGGGTTCCCAAGGGCGCTCCGATGATCAAATCTCCAAAATTCAGTTCGGATTGTGTCTGCGCGTCCGCCACGCCGATATAGTCCTGCGGGCGGTAAAGGATGCCCTCGCCAGCCTGTTTGCCGGGAATGGGCCAAAGGTAAGTGTCTTGGGCAGAAGTCGTGCTGGCCAGCAGCAGAAACAAGATGGTAATAAGATTGCGTGCTTTCATGTTTTGAACTGTTTTGAACTTTGAAAACAAAATTATTTTGTTTGTCAAATGGTCGGGAGTCCATTCCAAACTTTTTTTGATTTGGAAAATCGCAAATCACTAATAATAAGTAGATTAACCAGAGACCTATTCCGAACTTTTTTAGGAAAAAGTCCAAAGAATTTAAGGAATTTCACGTGCTTAATGGCAAAAATAACACCTTCCATAAAACGCCAACTGCCACATCAAAAACTCGCCAACTGCCACATCAAAAACTCGCTAACTGTCACATTAAAAACTCGCCAACTGCCACATTGAAACAACTTTATTTATTGATTTTCAATAATATAAATAATTTTCAAAATATTTTAGTTTTTCAATAAAAAATCAGTATTTTTGCATTCGAAAAACATTGAAATTCTCATGAAAGAATACAAAAACAGAATTGCCGACCAAATCCTAACCGACAAGTTGGAAGCGATGGGTGCCGTCCTCATTGAGGGACCAAAATATTGCGGGAAAACTTCGCTTGCCGCGCAACAAGCCAAAAGCATCCTTTACATGTCAGACCCAGAAACGAGAAACCAAAACTTGACTTTGGCCAAGACCAACATCAGGAAGCTCTTGGAAGGCGACACACCACGACTCATTGACGAATGGCAATTGGCGCCGCAATTTTGGGATGCCGTGCGGAACGAGGTGGACAGAAGAGACGAAGACGGACAGTTCATGCTGACCGGTTCGGCCGTTCCGCCCAAACCCAAGGACGAAGACGAACAAATCTTCCATTCAGGCACGGGACGCATCGCTTACCTTAAACTCCGCACGATGAGCCTTTGGGAATCGGAAGACTCGACTGGCGAAGTCAGTTTGGAAAGACTTTTTGAATCAAGCGAGCAAGTTGAAGGGACGAGCCATATCGACCTTGACCATTTGGCCTATCTCACCTGCCGAGGCGGCTGGCCGAAGGCCGTGTTGAAGAAAAGTGAGAAAGCCGCATTGGCACAAGCCATTGAGTATTATGAAGCCGTAGTGCGGTCCGACATCTCACGAGTGGATGAAGTGGAGCGAGACCCCGAGTTGACCATGCGACTGATGCGCTCTTACGCCCGACACCAAGGCGCACAGGCCACGGCGGGCACTATTTTGGAAGACATCAGAACGAATGAGGCCGACATCTTAAGCGAGAACACCATCTACAACTATATCAAGGCGTTAAAAAAGATTTTTGTCATTGAGGATTCCGCAGCCTGGAACCCAAATTTGAGAAGCAAGACCGCCATTAGAACCTCCGACACGAGGTATTTCTGCGACCCCTCCATCGCCACAGCCGCTTTGGGCCTTGGCCCGAAAGATCTCATCAACGACCTGAAAACCTTCGGGCTGATTTTCGAAACGCTTTGTGTGAGAGACCTCCGCATTTATGCCGATGCTATCGGCGGGACGGTGTACCACTACCGCGACAAGAGTAATCTGGAATGCGATGCGGTGGTTCACCTGCGCGATGGTTCCTACGGCCTCGTTGAAATCAAGTTGGGCGGAAAAGACCTCATCGAGGAAGGCGCAAAAACGCTGAAAGCATTGGCTGAGAAAATCGACGCCACCAAGATGAAGCAGCCGTCATTCATGATGGTGCTGACGGGCATCGGCGACTATGCCTACAAACGACCCAAGGACGGCGTTTTAGTGGTTCCTGTAGGATGCTTGAAGAATTAATCCACCATCACTTCCTCTGCTCGACATCCTTCTCGCTCTCCATCAGCGACTCGCGCTCCTCGATTTGCGCCATTTTGCGTTCGCCGCCTTTGAATACATATCGCACATTAAGTCCCACCGAAGGCATCCGTTGTTCTGCCCGATTCAGGCTGTAATAACCTGGCACATCGACGACATCCTCCGTTTTCTCGTTGAGGAAAAAGCCTTCCATCGATAGCTCAACATAGAGTTGGTCTTTCAGGAAACCACGACTCAAAGCAATAGTCTCAATGAGCGGACTGCTGTGAGAATAGCCATTGTAGAGGCGTTTCATGCCGTCGTAAAGGAACTCTGCCTCCAAGGTCAAATCCCACGGCAGTTCCATCTCCAAACCCGCTACAAAGCTCATTTCCCATCCGTTGTATTGGGGTTGGCCATAGTCCGCATAACCCATGTCAAACTCCACCATTGGCATGAGGAAACCGCCCACCAAGGTAGTCGCCGAAATACGACCTCCATACTTTATGGAGTTGGCCACATTGTCGAAAATAGTGTTTGTCACCGCGCCAATAACATGGTAGCGTTCTCCGATAATTCCTTTACGATAGGCAAGATACGGTTCAACGATCAGGTTGGTGTACTTCTTTCGGTAAGTATAGTTCAAGCTGACACGCTGTGTTTTCTCTGGCAGCAGATAGGGATTGCCAGCGGAATAGGCCAAAGCATCGTTTTGGGTGTAGATGAACGGCGTGAGAAAATGGTAGGAAGGATATTGAAGTAATGATTTGTAGTTGAGTTTCAGCGTGTTGTTCCCATTAATCTTATACATCAGCGCAACCGAAGGCAACGCGTTCCATTGGCCGCTACTGATGGTGTCGTAAATGTCAAAACGAAGATGCTCGCTGCGCAAACCAGCCGAAACAGAAAAGCGGTCACTGAACCGATATGCCATTTGCCCAAACAAGGCCAAACGATTGTCGTGATAATCAAAGTATTGTCCGCCGCCGCCAGCGGTGTAAGTGTAGGCAATCCAGCGCGAATAGTTCTGCACACCTGTAGTCAATGTCAGCTTTTCGGTCAGCGGAAGATCGTATTTCAGCTTGGCGTTCCATGTCGACTGCCCATTATCGGTCAATCGATCCAAGGTCTTAAATACGCTATCGGCATCAGGATAATGGAAAAGAGAATTAGAAAGGTATTCCCTAACGCCATTCATTCTGTAATAGTTTGAGTTAAAGGTGATTTCATGGCCTTTCTTGGCAAAGCGGTGACGATAATACAAGGTATAGTTCTGGTCCTGCGACCGCCCTTGGCTCGTCACATCGTTCCATTCCTCAAAACCGAGAACACCGTTGTCGTTGTAAAGTGAGTATTGGCCGCTGTTCACCCTATCCCTGTGCAATTCCAAATTACCGCTCACCGAAAGCAAGTCGTTCTTGCTGATGCGCCAATCGAAACCCAATCCAGCCTTGTGGGTGATGGATGGTTGTGAGGGCAGAATGTTGGTGGACGTTATCTCGTCGTAACGGTCGCCTTCTTCGTTGGTGACCGTGCAATAAGTGCTGTCATAGACAAAACCCTCGGCGCGAGGCTTGTAATAAGAGGCCGTATAATTGCCGAAAACTCGAAACTTAGAGAACTCATAATCCACGTTGAGGCGGCCAAAAAGACTATGCAAAGGCAATTCCCCGCGTCCCATCGCCACCGCACGGACACCTTGCTTGCGTTCCTCCTTCAGGATGATATTTACTACATTAGCCACCTCCGAGTCATATTCCACGCTCGGATTGGTGATGACCTCCACCGACTCCACATCCTCCGGATTGATGGTCGTAAGACTTCGTGAGGAATACATTCCATCTACCAAAACAAGCACATTATTACTCCCGTTGACACGGACACTTTCGTCAACGTTTCTCACCGTTATTCCTGGAATGCTCTTCATCGCTTCCAAAACCGTAGGCGAATTGCGCAGAACGAAGTCATCAAGACGATAGACCGTCTTACCGACTTCCTCCTTCATCAGCACCTTTTCACCAACCACGCTCACTTCCTGCAACTTTTTGTTTTCCACCACGATACCAATGTTTATCCATTGCTCCTTTTCCTTGATTTCCCTCACAATCCTTTTGGTGCGGTAGCCCACGAATGAGACGATGAAGGTCTGCGTTCCAAAAGGCACTTCCTTCATCGTGAACCTCCCGCTTGCATCGGTGATGGCCCCATTGACAAGCGTTCCCTCCGCATTTTGGAGTTGGACGGTGGCGTATGGAATCGGCTCACGCGACAAGGAATCCGTCACATAACCATGAACAATGGCCATATTATGTGCCTGCAAGCCGGATGACACAACAGCAAGCAACAACAAAAGGACAAAATGCAGGATTTTACGCATAAAGTAGTGATTCGTTTTTGAAATAACGAAACAAAACTACCGTCTTTGTCAAGCGGTTGAAATGGCAGTCCAAACTTTTTCGGGGTTGTAAAATTGTAATATTTTGGAAATGAATAAGTTGAAAAAACATTCATTCCAAACTTTTTGTTGGGAAAGTCCAAAGATATTAAGAATTCTCTCCCATTTTTTTTCGCACCCTACCCCTGATTTTATCGACCATGTTAACGGTCGTTCCGAGATAATCTGCTTCCTCTTGGCGTGAAACTTTGAAATACGAAAGAATGAAAGACTTTTTCTCATCCTCGGTTAAGTCGGGGTACTTTTGTCCGAGGGTTTCCCAGAGGCCGGGGTATTTCTCCTCCACCACGGCGAGCATGGCCTTCCAATGGTCCTTGTCGCCGAAAACAGATTGCTCCAAGTCGTTGAGAAGATTCGTTCGCCTGTTATTCAGATAATTTTCCAACAATAGCATGACCCGCTGTTCCTTGTCCAAAGCATCGGAAAGGCGGTCAGCGTAATCTTGTTGGATTTGCTCATGTTCGGCATCCTTTTGCGCCAAGGCTTGGTTTTGCTGCCTGAAGTGGAATAGTTGGGCGTTGATGTCGGCTTCACGTTTTCGCCGCTTTGCCAATCGGACTTGTGAAATCAAGAAAGCCAACAAAACCAAGGCTGCAATTGCGCTGATCACAATAATCCACCGTTGGCGAGCGATGATTTTCCGGTTCAACTCGTTCTGCATCACGGCAGTATCGTATTTCTGGCTAACGAGCGCAAGGTTGTTCTTGTGATCCTCCAAATATTTATGCACATCGCCTACATCATACCAATATCTATAATCACAAGCCTTTTCAAAATCGCCTCGCATCTCGGCAAAATCGGCAAGCGTGCCATAATAAAACCATTTCTCTTTTTGTATCTCTGAACAATCTGGTTCTGAACGAGTTACCAGCTCTTCCAATTGCTCGTAACAATACGCCATCGAATCCATATCACCCAACTTATAAAAGATGTTCCCCATGTCGTGGTAATAGTACATCCATAGGCTGTCGTTCATATTGGGAGGGTAGCACTGTATGAATTGGTTGAGGTATTCTTTGGACTTTTCATAGGCGCCGGCATTGAAATACATGGCATGGAAAGCCGACAAGACCCATTGTTTCGCCTCCAATGAACCACTTTGTTCGGCATAGTCCATCGCCTGGTTCAAATAAACCTCCGCACTGTCGAATTGCCTGTGGAATTGGTAATAATCTCCCAAAAACGAAACCACTTTGGCACGCTCGTCGTAATGGTCGCCAAAGCCCTCGTCAGCAGCCTTCAACAGGGATAGGATCTCTTCTTTATCGGCATAGAGGCCCAAACAGCATGCAATCTGATACCGGGCATGGGCCACAGTGAGCGAATCGTCGGCCAAGAGTCCGTAATGCTCCGCCTCCTTGAACAGGCGCATGGCCTCCATCTTGTTGCCTGAATCCCTTTGAATGCAGGCGTTTTCCAAGGCATCACGGGCGGCTTGCCTTGCGTCTTGCGGCACTGGATGGCATGCTGCCAACACCGAAATCAAGAACAGCAATATCAGATGACGTAGTTTCATAGGGACAAAATTAGTGTTTTTAACGCAATTCCATCAAAAAAACGTACCTTTGCACCTCGAAAAACACCTAACTAAAATGATCACATTAGACCAACAAAAAGAATTATGTAAGAGGGTTGAGGCCTTGAGGAGGTATCTTTGACGTGGACCGTCGTACCATAGAGGCCCAAGAATTAGATGAGAAGACCCAAGACCCGCAGTTTTGGGCGGATCCCAAAGCCGCCGAAGCCACCATGAAGAAGGTGCGCGAGGTGAAAGGCTGGCTCAACGGCTACAAGAAGGCTGAAGATGCCTACAACGACTTGGCGGTGTTGTTCGATTTTGCCAAGGAAGGCGAAGCCACCGAGGAAGAGGTGGATGCCCAGTATGCCGAAGCCTTGAAGATTGTGGAAGACCTGGAATTCAAGAACATGCTTCAGGAAGAAGCCGACCCGATGAGCGCCGTGCTGAAGATCAACGCAGGCCCAGGACTGGGCTCAGATGCTGATGCGCATGTATATGCGTTACGCCGAGAACCACAAGTACAAGCTCACTATTTCCAACTTACTCGAAGCTGAGGACGCCGGCATCAAGCAGGTGACGATGAAACTCGAAGGCGAATATGCCTACGGTTACCTGAAAGGCGAGAACGGCGTACACCGTCTGGTACGTGTAAGTCCTTACAATGCCCAAGGCAAGCGTATGACCTCCTTTGCCTCGGTGTTCGTCACCCCCCTCATCGACGATAGCATCGAGATTGTGGTGGAACAGTCGCGCCTGTCGTGGGACACCTTCCGCAGTGGCGGTGCCGGTGGGCAGAACGTTAATAAGGTGGAGTCGGGCGTGCGCCTGCGTTACCAATACAAAGACCCCTATACGGGCGAGGAAGAGGAAATCTTGATTGAAAACACCGAGACCCGCGACCAGCCCAAGAACAAGGAAAACGCCTTGCGCCTCTTGAAGTCGCAACTCTACGATCGCGAGATGCGCCACCGCATGGAGGAGCAGAACAAGATCGAGGCCGGCAAGCTAAAGATCGAATGGGGCTCGCAGATCCGCAGCTATGTGTTCGACGACCGTCGTGTGAAAGACCATCGTACCAACTACCAAACTTCTGATGTACAAGGAGTTATGGATGGAAATATCGATGCGTTCCTCAAGGCGTGGCTGATGGAGTTTGGAGGAAAGAAAGGATAAACCATGATTACTTTTTTTATCGCGTTAGCCGTATTGATTCTCGGCTATTTAATCTATGGTAAATTCGTGGAGAGGCTCTTCGGGGCGGATCCCAATAGAGCTACGCCGGCCACGACGATGGCTGATGGCGTGGACTATGTGCCGATGAAACCCTGGCGGATCTTCCTGATTCAGTTCCTGAACATTGCCGGCGTGGGTCCCATCATCGGAGCCATCATGGGAGCGCAGTTCGGCACAGCTTCCTTTATCTGGATTGTGCTGGGCAGCATCTTCGCCGGTGCCGTTCATGATTATCTGGCAGGAATGATTTCCTTGAGAGATAAAGGTGCCAGCTTGCCGGAGATTCATGGAACGTATTTGGGCAACGGTGCCAAACAGGTCATGCGTGGCTTCACCGTGATCTTGATGATTTTGGTCGGCGTGGTGTTCGTAAGCACCCCTGCCACCTTGCTTAACGCCCACTTCACCCAAGGCTGGAATCCTTACATCTGGATTATCATCATTTTGGCTTACTATCTGATTGCCACCCTGTTACCCATCGACAAGCTCATCGGCAAGATTTACCCCATCTTCGGCATCCTGCTGCTGGGCATGGCCGTGGCTATCTTTGTGGCTTTCATCATCTATAAACCCGAGATTCCTGAGTTGTGGAGCGGCTTGCAGAACCGTCATCCCGATGCGCCCAACAACCCCATCTTCCCGATGATGTTCATCTCGATTGCCTGCGGTGCCATCTCCGGTTTCCATGCCACGCAATCGCCGCTGATGGCCCGTTGCATGGTCAATGAGCGGCAAGGCCGTCCCATCTTCTACGGTGCCATGATTACCGAGGGCGTCGTGGCCTTAATCTGGGCCGCTGCCGCTGCCTATTTCTTCGGTCCCGACAGCGTGGTCGATGTCACGGGCAAGAGCGGTGCTGCCATCGTGGGCGTCATCGCCAACACCTGGTTCACTCCCATCATTGCCACCATTACCATTTTGGGTGTCATCAGCGCTGCCGTCACTTCGGGCGACACGGCCATGCGTTCGGCCCGACTCATCGTGGCCGACTTCATGAAGGTGGACCAGAAGCCCATCAAGAACCGTCTGCTCATCGCCATCCCGATGTTCGCCATCACCGCCTTGATTTTGGTTTATAGCATCGCCGATGCCAAGGGCTTCCAGCTGATCTGGCGTTACTTCGCATGGGCCAACCAAGTTCTGGCTACCGTAACACTGTGGGCCATCTCGGTCTATTTGGCCAAGAACAAAGGTAAACTCTGGTACTTGATCACTTTGATCCCTGCCTTGTTTATGACCATGGTAACCGGTTGTTTCCTCTTCGTGGCCAAAGCCGCCGACGGAGGATTGGGTTCAGTGTTGCCAAGACCCGTAGGGTATGGCATTGGAGCGGCCATTACGGTGATTGGGTTGGTATGTTTTATCATTTGGAAGAAGAAACATAAAGCATCATGAAAAAAATCCTCTTCTTTATTGTGTTAGCCTTAGGCTTCGCTTCTTGTTCGCCGATTGTTCAGAAGCAAATCATCAAGCCCCTCGCGCCGCTGGACAACACCACTGACGTATCCGTGTACGATCTCGGAGAAGTTGTTCCCGGTTGTGCAGAGATCATCGGTAGAGTAAGGGTGCAAAACGGGTTCGGCTCCCGATGTGACTGGGAACGCATTCTGGAAACAGCAAAAACGACTGCTCGGAACGCTGGTGGAAACGGCATAGAGATTATCCAGCACAGTTATCCTGGTGAAATCGACTTTTGTCACATCATTGTGGCTGAAATACTCAATATCGACCCAAACAATGAACCTGTCGAGCTCTCAGAAGAGGCCAAACAAAACTTCCACGACTATGTCGTTTTGAAAGAAGGTGATACCACGAGATGTACCATCACAGATGAAACTAAAAGCACCTTGTCTTTTATCTACGAAGGGAATGGCACCAAAAGGTTGGCAAATCTCTCCAAAGACAAGATTCTCGCCTATCATATTGACGATCCCGTAGCTTTAGCAGATCTTCAATACCAACAGAACAAAAAAGTGTTCCATGTCCGGTTCAGCTTTGATGGAGGATACGCTTTTCGCACTGCCAGGTTACCCAAGGACGCTTCCAACGATTATAAGGACTATCTCCGAAAACTAACCCGAGGACCTGTTTTGGGAGCTAATCTCCACATCGACATCGACAAGATGTACACCATCGGCATTCATTATGATCGTTTTTCGAGCAGCAACGCCGCTTTGTTTTATGGGTATGACGATGAAGGCAATTATTTCCAAGGGGAGCTTAGCGACGACTATGCAATCAATTTCTTCGCTGTCTCCGCTGGATATCAGATGATCTCCTCCAACGAAAAACACCGTTTCTTTTTTGATTACATGCTTGGCTATATGAACTATCACGATAACAATTGGGAAATGGGGCAGCAATACATCATGGATGGAGCTTCTATGGGTATGGGAATGGCTGTTGAATATGATTACATGCTTTCGCAACATGTTGCCATCGGTGCAGGAGTATCATATTATAACGCGGTCCTTTCCAAAATCCAAGTCAATGGTTACGAATATGATTTAGGTCAAAGCAAGGAAGGACTTCAACGCCTCAACCTCAAGGCTGGCGTGCGTTTTTATTTATAACCAATCATCATGATCTCCGTCCAGAACTTGAGCATGCATTTTACTGGTGAAGATTTGTTCACCGACATCACCTTTTTGATCAGGGAGAAGGACCGGATTGGTTTGGTCGGGCACAACGGCGCCGGCAAGACCACGCTGCTCAAGTTGATCTGTGGACTGGAGCAACCTTCCAAGGGCGATGTCATCGTTCCTGAAGGCATCACTATTGGCTATTTGCCTCAAGAAAAGAACGTCAACAGCCCCAACACGGTGCTGGACGAGGCCATGACTGCCTTCGACGAGTATCACCAACTGGAATGGGAGGTGGAGCAGCTGCAGAAGACGATGATGGAGCGCACCGACTACGAGAGCCGGGAGTATCAACGATTAATTGAACACCTCAATGTGTTGAACGACCGCTTGAACATGATGGGCGGCAATGCCATTGAGGGTGAAGCCGAACGCATCCTAGTGGGATTAGGTTTCGAGCATGATGACATGCACCGCCCCATGCGGGAGTTCAGCAACGGCTGGCAAATGCGCGTGGAACTGGCCAAGATCCTGCTGAGGAAGCCCAACCTTTTGCTTTTGGACGAGCCCACCAACCACCTCGACATCGAGTCCATCCAGTGGTTGGAAGGCTTCCTGAAATCCTACTACGGCGCCATCCTGATGGTCTCGCACGACCGGGCTTTTTTGGACAACATCACCATCCGGACCATCGAAATCTCGAACGGCAAGATCTACGACTACAAAGCCTCTTATTCCGATTATGTGGCCCTGCGGGAGGAACGCGTGGACATGCAGCGCAACGCCTACAACAACCAGCAGCGTGAGATCAAGGAGATTGAGGCCTTCATCGAGCGTTTCCGCTATAAGGCCACCAAGGCCAAGCAGGTGCAAAGCCGCGTGAAGCTTCTGGAAAAGATGGATGAGATTGTTGTGGACGACATCGACAAGACCGCCATCCACTTCCGCTTTCCGCCGGCACCCCACTCCGGCAAGGTGACGCTGGAGCTTTGTCATGTGGGCAAAGCCTACGGCGACAACATCGTGCTGAACGATGTGAATCTGCTCATCCCTCGAGGCGAGAAAATCGCCTTTGTGGGCCGTAACGGCGAGGGAAAATCCACCTTGTCGAAAATTATCTGCGGGGTGCTCGACCATGAAGGCGAAGTCAAACTTGGTCACGAGGTAAAAATCGGTTATTATGCTCAGAATCAGCAAGATATGCTTGACATGAACAAAACCGTGTTTGAGACCTTGGACGATGTGGCTGTCGGCGACATGCGCTTGAAAGTCAAGGCTTTGCTGGGCGCTTTCCTGTTCCGCGGCGACGACATCGACAAGAAGGTGAAGGTGTTATCGGGCGGCGAAAAAGCCCGTCTTTCCTTGGCCAAGATGCTCCTCTTCCCCACCAACCTTTTGGTCTTGGACGAGCCCACCAACCATTTGGACATGCTTTCGAAGGACATCCTGAAGAACGCTTTGATCCAATATGACGGCACCTTGATCATCGTTTCGCACGACCGTGATTTCCTGCAAGGCTTGACCAACAAGGTGTATGAGTTCCGCAAGCCCCACATCAAGGAATACATTGGCGACATTTATGATTTCCTGGAGCAGAAGAACCTCAACCATCTGAAAGAGTTGGAGATTGCCGCCAAGCAGCAGCCCAAGACCGTGGTCGCCGAACCCGTCTCGCAGAACAAGATCAACTACGAGCGCAAGAAGCAGATTGACGCGAAACTTAGGAAGGTCGACAAGGAGATTCAGCGGTTGGAGGATGCCATTGGCAAGATGGAGCAGGAATTGGCGTCGTTGGATGAGGTCATGAGTCATCCCGACGAGCATCCGGAGGTGAAGGTTGACAATGACCTGTTTTGGTCTTACGGCCAGAAAAAAGAAGCGCTCCAAAAGCTCATGGATGAATGGGGTGAGAGGCAATTGGAGCGCGATGAGATCTTGGCGGAATACTAATTATTCAATAATCAAGTCAAACGGCATACGGGCTTGGATTCCCGTATTGTTTTGAAGGTTTTCGAGGCCCTCGAAATAACGGTAATAGACTCCCATCTTTTGGCGGAGGGCGGCGTTGATTTCATTGGTTTTGTCCAGCGACTCCATGATACGGGCGAAGAACTCCTTCTCCTTGGGGAATTCCTTGATCTTGTAATCATCGCCCAGGCCCGCTTTGGCGGCGGCGAAGGCAATGGCGTCTTCGAGGTCGCCAAGTTGGTCGACGAGGCCGATTTCGATGGCGTCGGCTCCAGCCCACACGCGGCCTTGGCCGATGCTATCGACGTAGGTCTGGCGCAGGCCACGGCCTTCGGCCACACGACGGGTGAAGTCGTCGTATGTCTTCACCACATTTTCCTGCAACTTGGCATATTGGAACGGCGTGAGCGGTTCGGCCACGGAACCAAAGTCGGCATTTTCGTTGGTCTTGGCCACGTCGAAGGTCAAGCCCAGCTTGTCGTTGAAGAAACGTTTCATATTGGGGAAGGTGCCGAACACGCCGATGGAACCGGTGAGCGTGGTGGGATCGGCGAAGATATAGTCGGCCTTGGCCGAGATCCAATAGCCGCCCGAAGCTGCATAGTTGCCCATGGAAACGATGAGGGGCTTTTGTTCCTTGGTCAGGTCGAGTTCACGGCCGATGATGGCTGAGGCCACGGCGCTGCCGCCGGGGGAATTCACGCGAAGCACCACGGCTTTCACGTCATTGTCCTCACGCACCTTGCGGATCAGCTTGGAGAGATCTTCGGAATAGATGTCCTCTTCCTGGCCTTTGCCGTCGTAGATTTGGCCTGAGGCATAGATGACTGCCACCTCGTTTTTGCTGGGGTTCTTGATCTTATAGGAATCCGCATAATCGTCGTTGCCGATGGCGTGGATTTTCTTCTTGACACCTGTCAACGTCCTCAACTCGGCCAGCACCTGATCTTTGTAGTATAGCTGGTCCACCAAGCCATATTCCAAAGCCTTTTGCGCATCGGTCAACAGTTCCAGCTTATCGGCAATCTCGTTGAGCTGTTCCACGCTGATGCCGCGCGTTTCGCTGATGCCATTCAGGATTTCGCCCCATATGGTGCCCAGCAGCTTTTCCATCTGTTCGCGGTTGGCTTCGCTCATCTTGTCGAGAAAATAAGGTTCCACGGCGCTCTTGAAGCGGTTGTTGGGGCCACGCACAATCTGCATCTCGATGTCGAGTTTTTCGAGCAGATGTTTGTAGAACATGATCTGCGAGGCCATGCCGTGGAGGTCGATCAATCCTTCGGGGTTGAGCCAGATCTGGTCGGCTGCGGTGGCTAGGTAATAGGCGCTTTGAGCATAGGCTTCGCCATAGCACACCACGAATTTGCCCGACTCCTTGAATTCCATCAGCTTGGAACGGATTTCCTGCAAGGTCGCCGTAGAGGTAGGTATACTGCTCAGTTCCAGATAGATACCTTTGATATTCGCATCGGTCTTGGCATGTTCGATGTTACGGAGAATCACGTTCAAGCCCGAGGACTCTGTGGTTTCAAACGATGAGAAGTTGATGCTTTTGAAAGGATTGTCGATGGTCCTGTCGGGGATTTCGTAATCCAGTTTCATATAAAGCACCGAATTGGGTTTTACGGTGGTGGAAGACTCCGCGTCTTTTGTCAAACTGGAGAGCAAGATTGAATACATGCCGAATTTCACGAAGAAGGTGACCAGCAGTGCAATCAGGGTACCTAGGAAAGCGGCAAGCAATACTTTTGAAAATTTCATGATCGTAGAGTTTTGATATGTCGATGCAAAGTTAAACAAAATCCTTATCTTTGCAATATGACAAGATGTTATCTACTGTTCGGGTCGAACCAAGGCGACAAGGAGGCTTTGCTGGAGCAGGCCTGTGCCCTTATTAATAAGAGGTGTGGGTTGTTGGTGGAGCGTTCGTCGGCCTATCTCACGGAGCCCTGGGGGTTCGAGGCTGACGAGTGGTTCCTGAACGAGCTGTTGGTGGTAGAGACCGAGTTGGAACCTGACGCCTTGATGGACACCCTGTTGGGCATCGAGGCTGAATTGGGTCGGGTACGGTATCCCGAGGTGCAGGGTTACACGTCGCGCACGGTCGACTTGGACATCTTGTATTACGGGGACAAGGTCATCCACACCGAGAAAGTGATTGTCCCCCATCCCAGGCTGCATCTGCGCAAGTTTGCTTTGGAGCCTTTGTGTGAGGTCATCCCCGACTTCTTGCACCCCGTATTCAACTTAAGTCAAACGCAACTGCTTGAGAAACTATGAATTATAATTTCATTGCCATCGAAGGGACCATCGGCGCGGGCAAGACCACGCTCTCGACGCGCATTGCCAACGATTTCAACGGGAAGTTGGTGTTGGAGGAGTTTGAGGCTGACAAGAACCCGTTTCTACCCAAGTTTTACAAGGAGCCTGACAAGTATGCCTTTCAGGTGGAGATGACGTTTTTGGCCTTGCGTTTCCAGCAGTTGAAGGACAAGTTGGCCAATTTGGACTTGTTTCACGACTTCATCATTTCCGACTATTATGTGGCCAAGTCGCTTATTTTTTCCAGGAACAACTTACACGAAGACGAGTATCAGCTGTTTGCCCGCTTTTTCAACATCATTTTCTCCACCATGCCCAAGCCTGAGCTGATGGTGTACTTGTATTTGGACGTGGACCACTTGCAGTACAACATCCGCAAGCGAGGCCGCACGTATGAGCAGGACATCACGAGTGAGTATTTGGAGAGTGTGCAGCAGGGGTATTTCGATTTCATCAGGCAGCAGCAGGATGACATGCGCATTTTGATATTGGACACGAACAAGCTTGATTTTGTGGCGAACCAGAAGGATTACCAGCAGATCATTGAGGCGATTGACCAGCCATATGACATTGGGGTTCACCGCATCACTTTCTGACTATTTGTTTTTTCGACTCCCAATAAAAAAGGCCGCTCGGTGGAGCGGCCTTTTTGTTCATTGTCTGTTCAAGTATTACTTGACATAGACTTCAGCGCGACGGATCAGCGGGAGGATATTCTTTTCAAGTTCAGGATAGACCTTCTTCATGTTCTGAATTTCCTGTTCCTTCTTGGAGGCAGAGCCGGCGTTGTTGATGACGCGGAGGATCTGATCCTTGTCTTTGATGTTGGAGCTCTGGACGAGTTCGTTGAAGAGGTTCCAGTCGGAGCCGAAGCCCTGAGCGGAGAAGGTGAAGTCTTTTTCGTTGAGTTTCACTTTCTTCAGCTGGTCTTTGATGGCCTTCACGACGGCGTCGGCGCGGTCGGCAGACAGCTTGTTGTTGTTACCGTCACCGTTTTCAGGTGAAGCCCAGCCTTCGATTTCGAAGCCGGTGATGGCTTGGCCGGAGGCGAGTTTTTCGGCGACAGCCTTGAGGGCGGTCTTGTTCATCTTGGCGTTGGTCTTCAGAGCGGCTGATTCATAGTCGAAGTAGAAGATGGCGATGGGCTCTCTCTTGGCGACGATTTCAGCAGCGGCACCTTGTTGCCATTCGCCGAGGACGCCGTTGTTGCAGTTCGGTTTGACGTAGACGTTGTACTTACCGGGTTCGACATCGTTGAAGGTGTAAGTGGTGGCTTTCAGGCCGGTGACAGTGGCTGCATCGGGAGTGCCGGTGCCGAAGAACACGTCATAGGATTCGGCGTCGCCGTTCCAGGTGACGGTCACGCTGTTTTCGCCGGTGGTGGTTCTGATGTTGCTGACTTCGCACTTAGGAGCGACGGGGACGAGGACGCCTTGGTTGATGAGGCGGTCGCCACCTTGGGTGAAGTAGGCGTTCTTCACGATTTCTTCCTGGGTGGGATAGATCTGGCCGTTGTAGACATAGAACATCGGGTTGCCCATGAGTTTGGCGCTTTCGAGTTCAGGTTGGTAGTCGATGCAGTAGTTCTTGGTGAATTCGCCACCGTTCTTGTAGTTGACTTGGAAGTCGCCGCCTTCGGCCTTTTCGCCGACGAAGGTGACGGGCTCGAGTTCGAGTTGGCCACCGTTGTAGGTGAAGGTAGGAGTGATGTTCATGACGGCTTCTTTCTCGAAGTATTCAGCGGGAACAGTGAAGATCACGTCGAAGCAGACCTTACCGTCTTTTTCTTCAAGCTGGGCGGGGTTGGTTCTCATGCCAATTTCGTTGGCGCGAGCGGCCATACCTTCGATGTCGCAGGGCTTCTTGTTGAATTTGTAGCGGAGACCAGCGTTGATCGAGCTGTACATATCGTTGACGATCTGGATGTTGTCGGCGGGGTGTTTTTTCACCTGGTCGAGAGCATCGGTGCCAGCCCAAGTGTAGGTATAGTCAATGAAGATGTCGAGCTTGCGGGCGACGTTGAAGTTGAGTTCAGCACCAACGGGAACGGTGAGGGCCCATTCACGATCGGTCTTTGCGTCGAGGTATTTAGAACCGTCAGTGGTCTTGGTGACTTCACCAGCGACGAAGCCGAGACCGCCAACACCGATATGGGGGATGAAGTTGAACACTCTTCTCGGGTTGTAGCCGAAGAACAGGTTGGCGAAGTTGAAGGTCAGGTTGAGGTTGCCTTCGATGAACTTGGTCTTATCGAACTTGGCATCTCTGAAACCTTTGTTGGCATAGATGGTAGGTATGGTTGTTGCGTCGACACCGATCACTTCCTGGCCGTGTTTTTCACCGGCGATGGTTGCGTAACCGAATTTGGCGTTGATACCGATCACTTTGCCGAGTTGATAACCGAGGCCGAGTTTGCCATCGAAGTTCTTCAGGAAGTAGTCGTCGATGGTGAAGGTGCCATTCTGGATGAAGGCAGGGCCGCCATAGTTGGCCAAGTCGGTGTGGTTGACGGAGAGACCGCCTTCAGCTGAGATGTAGAAGTACTTTTCAGCCGGGACGCTCTTTTTCTTCTGGGCAAACATGCTCAGAGGAAGGATTGCCACGAGGGCAACCAGCATGAGTTTAGTCAAAACTTTCTTCATAACGTAAATAGTTAAGTTTATAATTAATTTGAATCCTTCTTAATGCATTCTACACGAAAAGTCGAACAAAAATAGGATATTTTTTGATTCCAAGCAAATTTTTCACTTTTTTTTCAACATTTTTTTCAACAAGCCCAGTTTACCGAGGATGTTTTTTCAACGTTTTAGGTAGAGTTGATTAAAAACATTCCACATAAAAATTCCTGCGCAAACTGAAACATTCAGGGAATGCTTGGTACCTTCTTGTGGAATTTCGATGGCATTGTCGCAGAAAGGCAGCACTTCGTCGGCCACGCCTTCGACTTCGTTACCGAGGACGAAGGCGCAATTCGGGGCTGCCTTGAAGTCTTGAAGCAGGATGCTGTTTTCGGCTTGTTCGACGGCATAAATCCTATAGCCCATGCGTTTCAGTTCGGCGCAGGCTTCCACGGTGGAGCTGAAATAGCGCCATGGCACAGTCTCGTCGGCGCCCAAGGCGGTCTTATGGATTTCGCGGTGCGGCGGACATGCGGTGATGCCGCAGAGAAAGAGTTCGCCGATCCGAAAGGCGTCGGCTGAACGGAACACTGCGCCCACGTTGCTCAGCGAGCGCACGTTGTCGAGCACGAACACCACCGGCAGTTTCTCCACGTGTTCATATTCGTCTTTCGAGAGCCGATGCAGCTCTTCCATGGTCAGTTTTCGCATAGTCCACATTTTTTTACGGCGCAAAAATAAAAAATTCTAACTTTGTACAATATTTATTAGGTTGAGATGACAAAAGGAACCAGCGACACCCCGCTGATGAAGCAGTACAATGCGTTCAAGGCGAAGTATCCTGATGCGATGCTGCTGTTCAGGGTGGGTGATTTTTACGAGACTTACGGTGAGGATGCCGTCAAGTCATCCGAGGTACTCGGCATAGTATTGACACGGCGTCACAATGGGGCGGCCGCGGAGCAGGCCATGGCGGGATTCCCCCATCACGCCCTCGACACTTACCTACCCAAATTGGTACGGGCGGGGTTGAAGGTGGCCATCTGCGAGCAGCTGGAGGATCCTGCGCTTACCAAGAAGTTGGTGAAGCGGGGGGTGATCGAGTTGGTGACTCCTGGCGTGACCTACAACGACAGCGTGTTGGAACAGAAGGAGAACAACTTCCTGGCCTCGGTGCATTTGGACAAGGACGTCTCGGGCGTGGCCTTTTTAGACGTGTCGACAGGCGAGTTCTACCTCACCCAGGGCAACAACGAGTACATCGACAAGCTCTTGCAGAGCTTCAACCCTTCGGAGGTGCTGGTGCAGCGCAACAAGCGGCGCGACTTCATCGAGTTGTTCGGGGGCAAGCAGTTCCTCACCGTGTTCGACGATTGGGTGTTCACCGAGGATTATGCCAACGAGGTGCTCAACCGGCATTTCAACACCAGTTCGTTGAAGGGCTTTGGAGTGGACGACTTCCCGAAGGGCATCGTGGCCGCGGGCGTGTGCATACATTATTTAATAGAGACCCATCACGACAAGATCAACCACATCACCTCTTTGGCAAGGATCGACCAAGGGCAGTTTGTGTGGTTGGACAAGTTCACCATCAGGAACCTGGAGTTGCTGCACACCTTCAATGCCAACGCCAAGACCCTGATCGACGTCATCGACCGAACGGTCTCCCCCATGGGTAGCAGGTTGATGCGGCGGTGGATCGCCTTGCCCTTGAAAAACAAGGAACAGATCGAGGGACGCTATGCCGTGGTAGAGTATTTCACCCAGCACCGCGAGGCCATCGACCCGTTCCAGGAGGCCATCCGGGCCATCAACGACTTGGAACGGCTCATCTCGAAAGTGTCGCTCTCGAAGGTGAATCCCAGGGAACTGCTGCAAGTGGGAAGGGCCTTGGACCAGGTGGAGATCCTGAAAAAGCTATGTCAGGAAAGCCAGCATGAGGCATTGAAGGTCTTTGCCGACCAGCTCAACCCCTGCCCTGCCATTCGCGAACGCATCGAGAAGACCTTGAACCCCGAAGCCCCTGCCCTGCTTTCGAAAGGCAACTATATCGCCTCAGGGGTGGATGCCGAGTTGGATGAGCTCCGCGGCCTGTCGCGATCGGGCAAGGAATACCTGCAAGGCATCCAACAACGCGAGATGGAACTGACAGGCATCTCCTCGCTGAAGGTGGGCTACAACAATGTGTTCGGCTACTATCTGGAGGTGACCAACACCCATAAAAACAAGGTGCCGGGCGAATGGATCCGCAAGCAAACCCTAGCCAATGCAGAACGATATATTACGGAAGAGTTAAAGGAATATGAACAAAAGATCTTAGGGGCGGAAGAAAAGATCGCGGCCATCGAGCAAAGGATTTACACTGAATTGGTGGCGGCGGTATCGGAGTTTGTGGAGCCCATCCAGGTGGATGCCACCTTGGTGGCCCGTTTGGACTGTTTGGTGAGTTTTGCCGATATCGCCTTGAAATTCAACTATACACGGCCGGTCATTGACGATTCGTACGTGATTGACATCAAGGACGGGCGGCATCCAGTGATCGAGCAGATGCTGCCGGTTGGGGAGAGCTATATCGCCAACGACGTCTATTTGGACAAGGACAAGCAGCAGATCATCGTAATCACCGGTCCCAACATGTCGGGCAAGTCGGCTTTGCTGAGGCAGACTGCCTTGATCGTGTTGATGGCCCAGATGGGCAGCTTCGTACCGGCTGCTTCGGCACGGATCGGGTTGGTCGACAAGATCTTCACCCGCGTGGGCGCTTCCGACAATATCTCGTCGGGCGAGTCCACTTTCATGGTGGAGATGAACGAGACGGCGAGTATATTGAATAATGTATCGTCGCGGAGTTTGGTGTTGCTGGACGAGATCGGGCGTGGCACCAGCACGTATGACGGCATCAGCATTGCCTGGGCCATCACCGAGTTCCTGCACGACCATCCGGTGAGTCGCGCCAAGGTGATGTTTGCCACCCATTACCACGAGTTGAACGAGATGGAGGCCTCGTTTGCCAGGATCAAGAACTATCATGTAACGGTCAAGGAAGTCGGCAACAAGGTGGTATTTTTGCGCAAGTTGAAACGAGGCGGCAGTGCCCACAGCTTCGGCATCCATGTGGCGGCCATGGCAGGCATGCCCCGCAAGGTGGTGGAGCGTGCCGAGAAGCTGCTAACCCTCTTGGAGAAGTCGCACACCGGCGACCAGGTGGAGAAGGCCGCACTGAAGCCTGAGGAACCCATGCAGCTGAGTTTCATCCAGTTGGATGATCCACTATTGCTGCAAATCAAGGAAGACATCCTCAACACCAACATCGACACGCTCACTCCCGTGGAGGCTTTGATGAAGCTCAACGAGATCAAAAAGCTGCTGAACAAATAATTTTTTTCAAAAAAACGTTGCGGAAAAGAAAAAAGTTGTATCTTTGCCGCGCAATTCGCAAGCGGAAATAGCTCAGTTGGTAGAGCACGACCTTGCCAAGGTCGGGGTCGCGAGTTCGAGTCTC
>CAJOIH010000013.1 GCA_905234455.1 uncultured Bacteroidales bacterium
GTTGCTGCTCGAGAACACCAGCTTGAAGCGGCTCTCGTAGTCGTTGTTGCGGGCGTTGAAGGTGTAGCTCGGGTTGACCAGCAGGTCGACGTCGGCGCCGGTCATGTTGTCAACCAGGTGGAGGTAGTTCATCTCAGCTTCTTCCACGCCGATGTTCAAGGTGTACTGGCCGTCCTTCTCAGCACGGAAGTTCACCGGGATGGTGCCGAAAGGCTCGGCGCTCACCACAGCGTATTCCTTGTTGCCCTGCGGGATGTAGATGTTGGCGTTCTGCGTACCGAAGTAGAACTTGCCAAGTTGGACGTTCTCGTTGAAGCTCACGATGGCTTTGTCAACGGTGCCGTTTTCGTTTTGAGAATCTATGAGGTTGACGTTGATGTTACCGGATTTAGCGCCAGCAGGAGCGGTCTTGCTGAAGGTGACCTTGCCGGTTGAACCAGCTTCAACAATTACACCGGTGCAAGGAGCGATAGCTTCGGTAACAGCGGTTGGTACAGTAGTGCCTGGAGTAATACCTCCATTGGCTTGGCTCAGCGTGTAATAAGCTTGATTGAGGTAAGCGTTGCAGGTGAAGGGGTTACCCACGAGGTTGAACTCGTCGGCTAGGAGGTTCTTCACTTCTTTGTCCTCATTGCTGGGCACAACAGCACCCGTGAAGTTGAGGGTAACGGCACTCTTGTTGGCGTAGAGGTAACCCATACCGTTATCCAGTGTAAATGTACTTGGGCTTTGGCGGTAGTTTCTCCACTGCTTATCTGATTGGTTCATGTCAAGCGCAAAGAGGTCGTAAGTGGCAGTTTCAGTTGTGGCAGTTGAACCCAAATTGTCGGTAATGAGGTCCGCGTCATCGGGATCGATTGAGCCAGCGATAGGCAAAGCTATAAAGTACCAGCCGTTCACTGAACCGTCATCCCATTTGGCAATGCTCTTCTGAACAGTAGCTTGCACGTTATTGCTGGTAACGAGCTGACCGCCGTCGGCAATGACGAGATTGGCGGCAGTGCCGTTGTTGGTTAAAGTACCGTTGACGGTAAGGGTTCCTGTGACGGTGAGCACTGGTGAGTAATCAGCAGAGTTCTTTATCGTGTAGGTTTCATTGCTGGCAACCGTAGCGGTACCCAAAGTGGTATTGCTGTAGAACTCATAGTTCTTGTCGTTCGCTTTGACATAAAGGTAAACATAGTTCTCAATCGAAGACCCGGATTCTCTATAGCAAGAGAAACGAGTATTATCAGCATTATATCTAATAACATTACGGGTGTTTTCTCCTTGTGCAATAATCACGGCTTCTTGATTACTATTAAAACTAATGGCCCACTGACTATCTTCGTCACCGTTACCATCTCTTGTTCCTATGTTGTTGCTATCTTTACTTGAGGCATAAAGGAATCCGGGATTCTCATTGTCATATAATGTCCAATTGCCAGTATTTCCGCTGAGCACAAGCTCTCTGATGCCATCCACAGCTTCAATACTTGTCACACCACCTGTGTTGGTGATGGTCACTGCAACGACTCCTCTATAATTGCCACTTTGCGCTCCCATAGCATCCGCTTCCCCTGCTGTTTTAGAACTGGCAATAATATAATGCTTACCAGCAACAAGTTGATCAGTCGATGTTACCAACGTATAAGTAGGAATAATGGCGGTCGTTACGGTAACGGTAACAATGCTGGCGGGCATGGTGAATTTGTTGTTAGCGACAGTAACGTCGTTATTGTCGGCATCCATAACTGAAATGGAGTAATTATAGCCAGTGCTCGTTACAACCACCACTTCAACTTCCTTACCGTAAGTGATGGTGGCACCTGCTGTCGAACCGTCAACCTCTAATTCTGCGGTAGCAGCAGTGTCGTCTCCAGTAACGTTCAAGGTATAACTGTAGGAGTTAATCGTCCATTGTGCATAGAGTGTGGTGTTTGCGCTGATGGTGAAGGTATCATCGGCTTCATAAAGATTGCCACTGCCGTCTTGTGTATCGCTCCAGCAGAAGAAACTGTATCCGGTTTTGGTGAGGGTGCCAGGACCAAGAACGGTGACGGTATTGTTGCTGGAATTGTATTCGGTACCGTCCGTCGGCACGGTGCCACCATCATTGCCATTGCCATCGTAGGTGACGAACCAAGTGGATAATGACGGAACAGTGGTGCAGTAGTTGGAATAGACGGTCGTTTCACCTGACACTTCATAAACCACGGTTAAGTCGCTAAGACGCAAGCCGGCACTTGTAAGGAAGTAGAAAAACTTGTTGCCCGCGGGCATGCTAATACTAAACTCATTAACTGAACTTAGTACTGCGCTTGTAATATCGTCATCGTTCGTATTACCACGGGTCTTTTTGTTTTTCAAATGAATAGTCCCGGTATAAGGGTTTGTTCCTGCGTTATTACAGGCTGTGGTATAGACCCTTTTAATATCACCAGGTAACGTTGGGAAATAAATGTAGCTTATAGTAGCATTATCGCGCATCTGAATTTGGCTATTCTGGGTGCAGGCTTGAATGGTAATAGTATAACTATTACCTTCAACAGTCTTGGTTGTTGAAGTCTCGCCATAACTGCCTGTCAGATATGTAAAATCTGATGGTTCAATAGTCAGTTCATGCTCTACCATTCCTTGTGAAGTCTCGGAATTGGCAAACACTGCGTAGAAGGTAACAGCACTAGTGCCCATAATTGCAGATGTGACAAAAGTGGGAGCTTCTTGGGTGATACCAGTGATAGTAGCAGTAGTCCAACCCACGAAAGTCTTACCATTAATATCAGCGGGATCATCGGGGAAGTTGATGGTGGCACCTTCGGCATAGTTTGCCGAAGTGGTAGTACCATTCACGGAGAAGGTTGCAGTATATGTCGGAATAAGCTCAAAATTGATAGTCACCGTAGTGTTAGCTGATGCCGTGACAGTGAATTCATTGCCATTTTGAGCTACTGTGGCTGAGTTGGCAGGCGAAACGGTGTATGGTGTTGTTGTGCTCACACGGTAGCCACTCGCAGGAGTAGCCGTGATAGTAGTACCAGAAAGAGAAACCTCACCATACGAATCGTCGTTGCTTTCAGCGGTGATGGTGTAGGAGGGAGATCCGCTTGGAGTATAGGTGACCGCAATGCTTTTGCAATACAAGGCCCTTGCTGCTTTCGAAGGCTTTGTTATCAAAACAACTATTTCTCCAGAAGCCGAACCAGTGAAAGTATAATTGGCTGCACTTGTTGTGAGAGATTGTGGATCCCCTCCAAAAGCAGACCCTCCAACGGTTACGCCAACTGTTGCTGATACTCCTGAAGCAACAGAAGCATTAACCACAACCTTGGTTATCGTGCCTGAAATATCAGAAGTGGATAGTTGGATATATTTTACTTGGGCGCTATTCGTTCCATAGTGAATACCTTTAGTGTTATCAAAAGAGGACTCGGTTCCATCCGATGTTACCGTCCAGTCAGCACCATCGTCTGCAGTACCCGAACCGCCGCATGCAGTAGTAAAAGTCAAGGTACTGGTTTCTTGTCCCCTCATTCCCATTGGGACAGTCAAAAACGCAAGCAGCATCACCGCTGCAATCAAAAAAGTAAATCTCTTTTTCATCGTTTGTTTTTTGTTTTAGTTAATTATTAGTTATCAATTGATTGAATCAAAATGAATGATTATTTCGCCTATAATTTTTTCGGTGTGCAAAATTACATCAAATGATGTATTTAAGCTAGTGTTTATATATTTTTATTTATAAACAATTATTGATAGGCTGTTGATAACTCAGCTGAGCCTTACGGGAATAAGGGAATTGGGTATATTATTCGGGGCCTATTGATCTTGTTAAGGGAATAAAATTTCAACTGCAAAGATAATTATTTAATATTTATTGGTAATAACTATATTAATACGTTAAATTTCGATAACTAAAATATTAATTTAAATAATAATGATATATAATTATTTATTATCTTTGCAGCGAGATGCAAGTGAACCATGTTTTAATAATAATCACTCAAATTAAAAACATGGTAAAACATAGCAAAAACAAAGTAAAACTCAAAAAGAAGTACAAGGCAATAGGACGTATTCCGGTGGTGGCGTTGAGGAAAATCCAAGAAGTGATGGAGTTACCTGACAATGTGCGTACCATTAGAGCCAATGTAACAAACACCATTAAGCACAATTTACGACACATGGAAGAGATGGAAAAACAATTATCTCTACTCGGTCTAACAAAAGAAGATTATGCCGAATTTGTTGCTCGTAATTATAATGAAATCCATTTAGGAAATCAGCCTTTCTCTTTAATACTCGCAGTGACTCGCATTGACGACCATGATCATATTGCTGCCGTACATCTGTTTTATAGTAAAAGAGAGAATTTTTGGCTTGTCACCACAGTTCATTCTATTAAATCTTTTGATTTACAAAAGATTCCATTAATTTGGAAGAAATAAAAAGGAGGCCGTAGCCTCCCTTTATTTCGTAGTTGCCCAAGTTACGAGACCGCTTGCTCGGCCTGTCTGTTAGCTACCCAACACACAATACCGCAAGATGTGAGGGCCTGGGCGAGATCAGACCCCGCAAAGATAAACAACATTTTCCATACCTCGCAAGGGTTTCCTGAAAAAAATGGAAATAAAAAACTTGAGGCCGAAAATATCGACCTCAAGTTTGCTAAAGGAATGAAAATCCTTCGATCAGTAGGTCAAGCCCATGTTATAGAGGATGAACGAATAGATGTCGGCCTGCTCCTCCAAAACCTTGGCTACGGGCTTGCCACCACCGTGACCAGCCTTCGAGTCGATACGGATGATCTTGGGCTCCGAACCGGTCTGGGCCGCCTGCAAAGTGGCCGCATACTTGAACGAATGGGCGGGCACCACACGGTCGTCATGGTCAGCCGTAGTCACCATGATGGCAGGATAATGCACGTTCTCGCCACTCTGGATGGTGTGCAACGGCGAATAAGCATACAAAGCCTTGAACATGGCCTCGTCGTCCTCGCTGGTGCCATAGTCGCTAGCCCAGTTCCAACCGATGGTGAAGAGGTGGTAACGCAACATGTCCATCACACCGACCTGAGGCACAGCCACCTTGAAGAGGTCAGGACGCTGGTTGACCACAGCACCCACCAACAGACCGCCATTCGAGCCGCCATTCAATGCCAGGTAATCGGCCGAAGTGTAACCTTCTTTAATTAGGTATTCAGCGCAGGCGATGCAGTCGTCAAACACATTCTGCTTCTGCAGCTTGGTGCCGGCCTGGTGCCACTCCTCGCCGTATTCGTTGCCGCCGCGGAGGTTCATCTGGGCATAGATGCCGCCAGCCTCCAGGAATGGCAGACGCGAGATGCTGAAGCCGGGATTCAACGTGATGTTGAAACCACCGTAACCATACAGCAGGGTGGGGTTCTTGCCATCCTTCTTCAAAGTGGACTTGTACGTCAGGAACATCGGGACCTTGGTGCCGTCCTTCGAGGTGACAAAGACCTGCTCGGTGGTGTATTCGTCGGATTTGAAGTCGACGGCAGGAGCACGGAACACGGTGGAAGTGTTGCTGTCCATGTCGTATTGGAAGATGGTGGTGGGGTAGACGAACGAGGTGAAGGCATAGTAGACCTCAGGCTCGTCGTAACGGCAGCTGAAACCGACCTCGCCATAGGTGGGCAGGGCAATCTCCTGAAGCTGCTTGCCTTGGAGGTCGTACACATAAGCGTGGTTGGCAGCGTCCTTGTCGTAGGTGACGATCATCTTGCCATTGGCCATCTGTTCCGAGACCAACACATTGTCGCTCTCAGGGATAAGGTCCTTCCAGTTCTCCATCTGCGGAGCCTTGGCAGAGACGCAAACCACACGGCCCTTGGGTGCCTCGTAGTTGGTGAAGAGGTAGATCATGTCGTCGATCACCTCGACGGGATTGTAGAAGTAATCCATGTCGGAAGCCATCTGCACGAACTTGCCCTTGGGATCACGCATGTCCCTGATCCACAAAGTGCTGCCTGCACCTTGACCGCTCTCGAAGAGGAACATGTAGTTCTCGTCCTCGGTCAAGTCGACCTGATGGAAATAGCGGGGCTGGGCGGGATTGCTGTAGAACAGCTGGTCCTGGTCCTGCGAGGTGCCGAGCTTATGGTAATAGATCTTGTGGTTCTCGTTCACGTTGCTGAACTCCTTGCCGGCGACGGGTTTGTCGTAGGCGGCATAGAAGAAGCCGTCCTTGTACCAGGAGGCGCCGGTGAACTTGGCCCATTCAATATGGTCGGGGAGGAGCTCACGGGTGGCGATGTCCATCACGTAGATCTCCACCCAGTCGGAACCGCTGCGCTGGATCAGATAGGCGTAGTATTTGCCATCGTTCGACTGCGAGCCGCCGCCGAAAGCCACCGTGCCATCGTCGGAGAGCTTGTTGGGATCGAGCAGCACCTCAGGCTCCTGGCCTGGGTATTGCAGGTAGATGACGCTCTGGTTCTGCAAGCCGTCGTTCTTGCTGTAGATGTAACGTCCGAAACGTTTGTGCGGGGCGCTGTAACGCTCGTAGTTCATGATCTGGGTGAGACGGTCCTTGATGGCGCCACGGAAAGGAATGTGGCTGAGGTAGTCGTCAGTGACCTTGCGTTCGGCCTCGACCCAGGCATTGGTCTCCGCCGAGGTGTCGTTCTCCAACCAACGGTAGGGGTCGGCCACCTGGGTGCCGAAGTAGTCGTCCACAACAGTTTCATCCCTGAAGGCCTCAGGGTAGGCTGCCACCTGGTAACGTGGCTGGGGTTGCTGCGTGCAAGCAGCCAAAGCGATGACGCTTCCCATAACGAGTAATGCTTTTTTCATATTTTATCAATATATGTGTCGTCTTCAATACGAAGATTTTCAATGATGAACCTTTGTCTTTCAGGAGTATTGTTGCCCATATAGTATTTCAGGAGTTCCTTGATGCCGAAGTCGTACTGGAGGATCACCGGCTCCAACCGCATGTTGGGACCGATGAAGGCGCGGAACTCGTCGGGGGAGATCTCGCCCAAGCCTTTGAATCGGGTGATCTCGGCCTGCTTGCCGCATTTCAGGATGGAGTCGACGCGTTCCTCCTCGGAATAGCAGTAGTAGGTCTCCTTCTTGTTGCGCACGCGGAACAAGGGGGTCTGCAGGATGTAGACGTGGCCGTTACGCACCAGGTCGGGGTAGAACTGAAGGAAGAAGGTGAGCATGAGCAGGCGGATGTGCATGCCGTCGACATCGGCATCGGTGGCGATGACGATGTTGTTGTAGCGGAGGTTCTCGATGTCCTCGTCGATGTTCAAGGCGGCTTGCAAGAGGTTGAACTCTTCGTTTTCGTAACACACCTTCTTGGTCATGCCCAAGCAGTTCAACGGCTTGCCCCTGAGGCTGAACACGGCCTGGGTCTGCACGTCGCGGCTCTTGGTGATGCTTCCCGAAGCGGAGTCGCCCTCGGTGATGAAGATGGTGCTCTCAAGCCGCTTCTCGTGGTTGGTATTCAGATGGATTCGGCAGTCGCGGAGCTTGCGGTTGTTGAGGCTGACTTTCTTGGCACTCTCGCGGGCGGCCTTCTTGATGCCGGCAATCTCCTTGCGTTCCTTCTCGTTGGCTTGGATCTTGGCCTGCAACACGGCCACGGTGTCGGGGTTCTTGTGCAGATAGTTGTCGAGATGCCGCTTCAGGATGTCAAAGACGTAGGTCTTCAACACGGGACTGTCGTTGGAGCCGTCGGGGTTGTTGGGGGCGAGGTGGGTGGAACCGAGCTTGGTCTTGGTCTGGGCCTCGAACACGGGCTCTTGGATCCTCACACACAAGGCGCACACCAATCCCTGGCGGATGTCGGCGGGCTCGTATTCCTTCTGGAAGAACTCGCGCACCACGCGGGCGTAGCCCTCACGGAAGGCTGACTGGTGGGTGCCGCCTTCGGTGGTATGCTGGCCGTTGACGAAGGAGTAGAAATAGTCGCTCGACTGGTTGTTGACATGGGTGAAGGCCGCCTCGAAGTCGCCGTCCTTGATGTGGATGATCGGGTAGAGGCCTTCGCCTTCCATGTTGTTCTGCAAGAGATCGAGCAAGCCGTTCCGGGAGTAATACCGTTTGTCGTTATAGATCATGGTCAGACCGCGGTTGAGGTAGGCATAGTTCCAGACCCGTTTTTCGACGTAGTCGTCCACATAATGGTAGTTGCCGAACAGGGCGCTGTCGGGGATGAATTCCACCAGAGTTCCGCTTTCATCGGCCTTCTCGTAGGGGATGATACCGGTGTCGCTGGTCATCTTGCCTTGGGCAAACTCCACGATGCGGGTCTTGCCCTCACGGATGCTCTGCACCTTGAAGTAGGAGGAGAGGGCGTTGACGGCCTTGGTGCCGACGCCGTTCAAACCGACCGACTTTTGGAATACCTTGCTGTCGTACTTGGCACCGGTGTTGAGCTGCGACACAGCTTCCTTCAGCTTTCCCATGGGGATGCCACGGCCGTAGTCACGGATGATGACCTTCTTCTCGGCCTTGTCGATGGTCAGCTCGATACGCTTGCCGTAACCGGAGGTGAACTCGTCGATAGAGTTGTCGATCACCTCTTTGATCAGCACATAGATACCGTCGTCCTGTGAGGCGCCGTCGCCCAACTTGCCGATGTACATGCCGGGACGTCGGCGGATGTGGTCCATGTCCTCGAGGTGGACGATTTTGTCATCGCCATAGTCCTCAACGACCACGGGTTTCTCTTCGGGTTGATTGAAAATATCTTGATCTAATACTTCGTTATCCATCAGTTTTTATTTTTTGCAAAAATAGCGAAAAATTCGGCTTTACACCACGCCCAATCGTCTTTTGAGAGCAATAAATCTTTGGCCTTGACCTCGGCGATGCGCCTGAACACGAACCATTGGTAGATGACGATAGCGGCGTAAGTGCAAGAGAATGAAATGGCTGCGCCCAGGATGCCGATCATGGGGATGAGGATGAAGGTCACGGGGACGGTCACGGCCAGACCCACCAGCGAGGCGTAGAGGTTGTATTTCGGGATGCCGGTGCCGGAGAAATAATGGGTGAAGATCATGTGGGCGGAGAGACAGAGCAGTCCGGGCGACATGAGGAGGATGACATCCTTCACCTGGCCGAAGGCATCGGTGAAGAGCCACTCGAAGAAACCCACAGGCAGGCAGACCAGCACCAGCAGGGCGAGGAAAGTCAACACCACGGTGATTTTCAGGAATTTGATGGTCAGGCTGACGATTTCCTCCTTGTCGGTGAGGTTGCTCAAACGGGAGAACTGCACCATCGAGACGCTCAATCCGAACACCTTAACGCCTTCACCCACCTGGGTGCCGGCGCCGTACACGCCCACCGCATCGTCGGTGCAATGCCGCCGCAGCAGGAAGATGCTCATGCGGCGGTTCAAGGTGCTCACCAGGGTGGACAGCTGGATGACGTAGCCGTATTTCAGCATCTCCTTGGCGGTCAGGAAGAAAGGATCGCGGCCTTCGCGATTGTACATCCGTATCATCAGCACGAAGCCGACCAGGAAGGCGGTGATGTAGCCACACAGCAGCGAATACACGAAGGCATGGGCGTCGCGGATGCCGAACACGTAGATGAACAGGGCCATCGAGCTCACCTGCACGAAGATCTGGAGCAGAAACACCCAGTTGAAGGTACCCACTTTCTCCTTGCCGAGAAACACGTTGAGGTTGAAGTTGTGGAAGCTGTAGACAAAGGTCAACAGCAGGGTGAGGGCCTCGTAGCCGTGAGGCACGATGCGGTCGAAGGTGACAGGGTAGTGGGAGAGTACCCAGAACAGCAGCACGTAGAAGGCCATCACCAGGGCGATCCAGGAGTAGGAGACGGACATCAGGGTGGACAGCTTCTTGCGGGGCGTGAAGTACACCAGTCCGCTGCCTGCCAGGAACTCCACGCCGATCAGCAGGAAGGTGACGTCGGTCAGCACCGTGAAGCCAATGCCCCATTCGGCGGCCCCCAGCACCTTGGTGCCCATCAGCATGGTGACGAACCCGATCAGCAGGTTCAGCACCCTCGTAATGCCCGTGCCCAGTATCTTCTTAAACATGCTCCTTGCGTCGGTTGGCTTTTTGTCGGACCTGATGCCACATCCCAATGAAGGTGAAGAGCCAGCGCTTGCCGTCGATGACGGTCACCTGCTCGTTGCCATTGAGGGTGTGCAGACCTTTGTTGAACTTGGATTCCTTGATGGGCTGGATCTGGTCGATTTGCGTTTCTTCGTAGTGGAGTTCGTCGAAACGGTCGATCCGGTTGAGACGCACCGCCGTGCCGTAGTAGCGGATGCATTCCTGGGCGGGCCTCATCAGTTGGCCGTCCCTTTCAAAGAAGGCGCCTGCCATGCGGGCATCGGTGCAGTCGACCTTGATGGGGTTGAGCGGAGAGGGCTCATAGGGACCCCTCAAATCCTCAGCCACATAACGGTAGAGCTTCACGCTGGGCTGGTCCTTCTGGGTGAAGAACAGGTTCCACTTGCCTTCGTGGAATATTAAGGTGGGGTCGACGGCTTGGATGTGTTCCATCAGGACGCACTCCTGTTCCAGCTTCAGCTCCTTCTCGTTGAACTTGTAGAGGTTGATGCGGTCGGCCTGATGACTCTCCGGGATGCAATACACTTCGCCTTCGTGCTCGAACACATAGGGATAGGAGAGGTGGAACGGCTCCTCGAGGGCCACCTTGGGCTTGCGGTATTTCTTCGACTTGCGCACCACCTCGATGCAGCCTTTGCCTTTCTTGTAGCTGTAGCTCTCGTAAAAGAGATAGGTGTCGTTCTCGGTGGTGATGACAAAAGGATCGGCGTTATATTCTGAACGGCGTTTCTTGTTCAGCCATTTGATATCGTCCAGATGGCCTTCGGGCTCCTCCAGGAACTCGATGAATGGCACCTCCACATAACCCACGTTCCAGTCCTCCTGGCGAAACAGGTCGTGGCGGTGGAACCTCCAGCGGCGGGTGAGGCACCGGATCCAGTAACCCAGCATCTGATAGTTGTACGGAGGACGGTAGAGCGGGGCCTGCGACTCGGAAAGCTGTTCCTTGAGCTCGCCCGTGCATTGGATCTGGCGGCAGACCTGCAAGGGCATGTCGGTGCTCTCCGAAAGCAGCTGGTCGAGATGGGCCTTGTAGGAATGCAAAACGGTGGGATAATAGCGCTTGCTGAGGATGTAGCCCTTGTCGAGCGACTCCGTCAGCCGCTGCAAGATGATGCCGTTGAGAGGGTCGTCGTGCATCCACTCCCAGAAGCCGGGAGGACCTCCACGATATTTCATCTCATCGTCGTGATGGAACGACCAGATGCCGTATCTCGCCGCATTCAAAATCTCCCCGCGAACGATGTCAAAACCAAATCTTAATATGAAATCAAGTTGTTGGTTTTTAATGGTTTCAATATCGTTATTTGAAATAAAGGTTGAAGTATTCTTATGTTCCGGAGTACAGTCCAAAATGGGGACATCGGTCAAGTCGAGGTCGAGGGGTTTCAGCTGTTTTTCGACGGGCTTGAACTGGTAGTGGTTCCAGCGTTGGAAGAAGGCTCTTCGGACGGGGAGGGTCTTCACCTTCTTGAAGAAGCTTTTCTTCTCAACGGTCTCCGTGTTGCGGATGATGTAGGCCAACCACATCCCGCCGTCCACGAGTTTACGGATGGTCTCCACTTTCCAGGCTTCCATGGTGAGGTCATCGACCATGATGCCGAATCGCAAGGGGGTGAGCTGTTGTTCCATGTCTCGTCAACGAATTATTCGCTTCAAAATTACAATTCTTTTCGGGATAATTCGTTAATTGTACGGATCCTGTGAGAAATTTTCCTAATTTTGACCGATTTTTTGGTATGAAGCTCTCCGTCGTCATCGTCAACTACAACGTCGAGTATTTCCTCGAACAGTGCCTCTATTCGGTCCGCCGTGCCTTGCAAGGCATTGAGGGCGAGGTGTTTGTGGTCGACAACAACTCCGTCGACGGATCCCTGAAGATGCTGGCGGAGAAATTTCCCGAGGTGAAGGTCATCGCCAACAAGGAGAACGTGGGCTTCAGCCGTGCCAACAACCAGGCCATCCGCGTCAGCACCGGCGAATATGTGCTTCTGTTGAACCCCGACACGGTGGTGGAGGACGACACCTTCGCCAAATGCATCGCCTTCATGGACGCCCATCCCGACGCTGGCGGACTCGGCGTGAAGATGGTCGACGGCAAGGGCAACTTCCTGCCAGAGTCGAAACGCGGTCTGCCCACACCGGCAGCGGCCTTCTACAAGATGTTCGGCCTGGCCAAGCTGTTTCCCCACAGCAAGCGCTTCGCCCGCTATTACATGGGTCACCTCTCCAACGACGAGACCAACGAGTGCGAGATCCTGGCCGGCGCCTATATGCTGATGCGCCGCGAGACCCTCGACAAGGTGGGGCTGCTCGACGAGACCTATTTCATGTACGGCGAGGACATCGACCTCTCGTACCGTATCACGCTGGGAGGCTACAAGAACTATTATTTCCCCGAGACCCGCATCATCCACTATAAAGGCGAGAGCACCAAGAAGACCAGCGTCAACTACGTCCTGGTTTTCTATAAGGCCATGGAGATCTTCGCCAAGAAGCACTTCGGACAGAAACGGGCCTTCTGGTTCTCCTTCTTTATCAACATCGCCATTTACTTCAAGGCCTTCCTCGCCTTGCTGAGCCAGTTTTTCCACAAGATCGCCATCCCGTTCCTCGACGCGGTGCTGGGCTATGGGGGTCTGGCGGCTATCAGCTATTTCTGGGGTCGAAGCATGGTGTATGACGGCACGGGCAGCTATCCCACGACCTTATTTGCCTTGGTCTTGCCGGCCTATATCCTGATCTGGCTGTTGAGCACCTATTTCGCTGGGGGTTACGACAAGCCCTACAGCATCAGCAAAGGCGTGTTCGGCGTGGCCATGGGCAGCGTCTTCGTGCTGATGCTCTACGCCTTGTTGCCCGAGTCGCTGCGTTTCTCGCGTGCCTTGATATTGTTCGGCACCCTTTGGCTGGCCATCGAGATGAGCGTGACCCGGTTGATCGGCATCGCGATGGGGATGGAGTCGTTCCTCTCGAAACGCCATGCCAAGAAACGTTTCCTCCTCATCGGCAGTCCCGACGAGGCCCAACGCGTGGAGTCGCTGATCCAGAGCACCTCCATCAAGCCCGACTTCATCGGGTTGGTGAGCTCGGACACGAAAGGGGAGACCCCCGAAGGGTTCATCGGACACATCAACCAGGTGCCCGACATCATCACGATCTACAAAATCACGGAGATCATTTTCTGCTCCAAGGACGTGCCGCATCAGGTCATCATCGACAAGATGGTGGAATGGCACGCCTCCAACGTGGATTACAAGATCGCTCCCGAGGACAGCCTATCCATCATCGGCAGCAACAGCATCAATACCCGGGGCGACCTCTACACCGTCGACATCAAGGCCATCGACACCGTGGCCAACCGGCGTAACAAACGGCTGCTCGACTTCATCCTGTCGGGTTTCAGCCTTGTGTTCTGGCTGCCTTTGGCCTTGGTGGTCAAGAAGCCGGTGCGTTTCCTGAAAGACGCCATTCTGGTGGTATTGGGTCGCCGCACCTGGGTAGGATACTGCAACGCCTCCGACGAGGTCCAGAGGCTTCCTAAGATCCGCCGTGGCGTATATTCGCCCGCCACACCCATGGAAAAACTCGGCACCGCGATCGATACCGAGTTACAAAATCAGTTGAATTTGCTATACGCCCGCGACTACACCGTGTGGAAGGACGCGGAGATCTTCTTCAAATCCATTTCCGGAAAATAGCTTTACCTTCCTTCGGTCGGTGAGGGCTAACGCCGTTCCGTTTACTTCACAGCGTGCTTATACCCTTGAACCTTGTCCCAATCCCCGCGGGTGAAGTCGGGCATCGCCACAGGCATGCCGCCATTGGCGATGGAAGCGGCCGTGAGCTCGCCCAGGCATGACCACTCGGCGGCGTCATATACGTCTTGGTCGAGCGGCAGGCCGTTCTGCAGGCAATAGATCAAACGATAATCCATGACGAAGTCCATGCCGCCATGACCGCCGACCTCCTTGGCTTTCTCCTCAATCTCCACTGCGATGGGGTGGAGGTATTCTTTCAAGATCTTGTCGCGCACCGCAGCAGGCACAAAGCCATGAGGATTCAGATGCTTGCCTTCTTCCATCAAGCCATCGAGGAAACCCGCCGGCAGCTTCTCCTCAAGTACGGTAAAACCTTCCGTGGGGTATTTGTTGGCGAAGCCCGTGGTACCCGTCAACTGGTACAGGCGGTTGTAGGGACGGTAGGTGTAGACGTCGTGTTCGATGAGCAGGGTCTTGCCTTTCTCGGTCTGGATCATGGTGGTGGTCATGTCGCCATTGGCGAAGTCATCCACACCCATCATCTCCTTGGCCACTTCCTTGCCTTTGTAGGAAGGTGTGCCCATCGAGACCAAGGTCTTCATGCGGTCGCCACGATGGATGTTGAAAGCTTGGCAGAGGGGTCCGAGGCCATGGGTGGGGTAGACGTCGCCCATGTGGCTCTGGTTGAATTCCAGGCGCCAGTTCTCATAGTATTCGTGCCAATAGGGCTCCAGGTTATGGATGTAGGCACCCTCGCCGTGGATGAGTTCGCCCAACAGGCCTTGCTGCGCCATGTTCAAGGCCGTCAGCTCGAAGAAGTCATAGCAGCAGTTCTCGAGCATCATGCAGTGACGCTGGGTCTGCTCGGCCACGTCGACCAGCTGCCAGCATTCCTCGATGGAGGTGGCTGCCGGCACTTCCACGGCCACGTGCTTGCCACACTGCATGGCGTAGACCGCCATCATCACGTGGGTCTGCCAGTTGGTGGCGATATACACGAGGTCGATGTCGTCGCGCTCGCAGAGCTCACGCCAGGCATCACGACCGGTGTAGGCAGCAGCACGAGGCAGTCCCTTGGCTTCCAAGATGTTGGTCTGCACCGCTTCCACACGGTCGGGCTCGATATCGCACAAGGCGACTACGGTCACACCGTCAATGTAGGTCATGCGATCCACCGCGTCCGGACCACGCATGCCCAGGCCGATGAAACCGATGCGGACGTTCTCGATGGGGTCGACAGTGAACTGGAGAACGCTCTTTTGTCCCTCTTGACGTTGAGGCTCGTCGAAGACGATGGTGTTATCCTTGATGACATAGTTGCCGTGACGGTCTTCCTTGGGCTGGTTGGTGCAAGCCGCAAAGAGGCCAGATGCCACGAGAAGCAATGCGAAGAGTTTTGTTTTCATAGGTGTAGTTTTTAGTGATTGACAGGCAAATATAAAAAATAAAAACGTACCTTTGTCAAAAATAAAAAACTATGCACGACAAGAACTCACTCTTTTCCATCGCTTCCCGTTTCGTTGACCCTGCCTTGATCGCCGACATCAAGCCCTTGGGAAACGGCTTGATCAACGACACTTATAAGATCATGGCTCCAGGGCAGGAGCAACCACGTTACGTCCTCCAACACATCAATGACAAGGTGTTTACCGATGTGGAGATGCTTCAGCGTAACATCGAGATCGTCACCAGCCACATCCGCTGCAAATACGAGGCTTCAGGGATGCCCGACATCGACCGTCGGGTGCTGCATTTCGTGAAGGCCGACACGGGCAAGACCTACGTGAAGGTGGGAGAGGAGTACTGGCGTGTGATGGACTTCATCGCCGACAGCGTGACCCAGGAGGCTGTCACCCCACAGTCGGCCTATGACGCCGGCCGTTCTTTCGGCGATTTCGAGTCGCTGTTAGCCGATGTCAAGGAGCCGATAGGGGAGATCATCCCCAACTTCCACAACATCGAGTTCCGCCTGCAGCAGTTGGACGAGGCCATCGCTGCCGATGCCGTTGGCCGGATGAAAGACCCGGAAGTGCAGGATTACGTGGCGCGGATCAAAGCCCATGCCGAGGAGATGTGCCTTGGCGAGCGTTTGTACCGCGAGGGCAAGCTGCCCAAGCGCATCTGCCATTGCGACACCAAGGTAAACAACATGCTCTTTGACAAATACGGTAACGTACTGTGTATCATCGATTTGGATACTGTGATGCCGAGCTTCGTCTTTTCCGATTTCGGTGATTTTCTGCGTTCGGCAGCCAATACCGGGGCCGAGGACGACCCCGATCTTGGCAATATCCATTTCGATATGACGGTTTATGAATCCTTCTTAGAAGGTTATTTGGAAGGGACGAAGGCTTTCTTGACGCCCTTGGAGCGCGAGTTGCTGCCGTATGCTGCACGGTTGTTCCCATACATGCAGGCGGTGCGGTTCTTCGCGGATTATATTAATGGTGATACCTATTATAAGGTGAAGTATCCGGAGCATAACCTGGTTCGCACCAGGGCGCAGTGGAAGCTCTTTGAGGAGGCTACAAGGGAGTTTTCCGTTTAGAACGGCAGATCGTCGCCGTTGTTGGAATCAGGGCCAAAGAACTCTTCGGGGCCGCCGACGGGCGGTGGGGTCTGGTGAACGGCTTGTGGAGCGGGCTGTTGTTCCGGCTGACCCGGAGCGGCAGCGGTGACGGGGTCGAAGCGCCATACACGGACGTCGGTGTACCATTTGCCGTTGAATTCACGTGAGGAGATGTCGATCTGTGCTTTGATAAGCTGTCCAGGAGTCATTTTCTGGATCTCGTCGATCTGGTTGGTCCAGCAGGTCAGGCAGACCGTTTTGGGATATTGTTCGTCGGTTTCGATAATCAAATCCTGTTTGCGCCAAGGACCGCGGGCGCTTGTACCTTCGGTGAGACCGCCGAGTCTCACGACTTTTCCTGTAATTTCCATAATATCAAGTTTTTAATTATTAATTTTTGAAATAGAGAAGTAAGGTGAATGTGAAATAGCTATTTTCAAAATCTATTGCAAATATAAGCAGAATTGTCCCAAAATGTTCACTTTGTTGAAAACAATTCCAAAGAAAATACTAATTATTTAGTTTCCAAAAAATTAACCCTTTTCAAATATAATCAATATTATGTTAAATATATGGTGTTAAAAAGAAGCAGAAGCCAGTGCAATACCCGGCTTCTGTCTCCTATTATCTAGATGATCTAGAATTAGAGTTCTTGCAGTCTCTGCTCGAGGGCCTTGGACTCGTCCATCATCTTCAGGCGGACATAGATGCTCTTCAGCACCTGACCCAACTCTTTGCTGGGCTGAGCATTGAAAGCACGCTCGGCATGAGGAAGACCGGCTTCGAGGTAATCGTTGCCTTCTTTCACCAAAGCATCGTAACGCTCGATCTCTTTTTTCGAGAAACCTGTGATCTCGTTGGCCTCGGCGTTCTTCTTGTTGGAAAGGTTCACATACAAAGCAGCCAGGTTGTAGTCGGCATCGTAGAACTCAGGATTGACTTCAAGAGCCTGGTTGTAATACTGGATAGCCTTCTCGGCATCGAAGATCTCATGGCTGTCGTCGCCAAAGATTGTGCCCAGGATGAACAGAATCGAAGCGTTGTTGGGATCCATGTCATGGAGCTGGTTCAGGTCGGCAATGGCAGCTTCGCCGTTACCCTGCTTCAGATACAGGTTCACCTTCTCGATGATCATGCTTTGGTCACCGGGGAACTTTTCAAGGCCGGTCTGGATGGCAGCAAGGGCATTCTCGTCATCGTTCATGCCGATGTAGCAAGCAGCGATGTTCTTGTAGAGATCCACCTTGTTGTAGCCAAGGCTCTTCAGGTCTTGATAGTTGGCCAAAGCTTCCTGATACATGGCACCTCTCTGGTAAGCCAGGGCGGCGTTGATCAGAGCGGAAGTGTCGGGAGCCGTGCCACTCAAGGAGATGTCGTAGGATTTGCGGAAGTTCACAGCGGCCTCAGGATAAACCTCATTGTTGAAGTTCTCCACGCCAGCCTGGAAATACTTGACGGCGATGGCACCGATCCTCTGGTAGATGTCCTGTGCGTTGTCCTTGGTGTAGCCTTCATCGGCCTTGATGCACTTGGTCAGTGATTCGTAAGCCAGGTCAAGGGCGTTGGGATATTGGGCAGCGAGTTCGGCATCCTGCTGCACGTTCAGGTAAATCATGCCGCGATAGAGCCAAGCCTGAGCCTGATCCTTGGGTTTCATGCCAAGGAAGCCCTCGTGGTTCACGCACTTCTCAATAGATTCAACGGCCTTGGCATACTGACCGTTCCTATTGTAGTTGTAGGCGTTGGTGCGGTCCATTTTCTGAGCCATCATCACGTTGGCGGTGAGAGCGATGGCCACTAAGATCATTAATTTCTTCATTTTCAGTTTTAATTTATGGTGATACAATATTATTCTTCCTCAGTGGGAGTTTGAACATCAGGGGTGTCTTGCAAATCCTGTTCCAAAATTCCGGGGGTCTCCTCCCCTTCCATTGGCTCGACCACAATCGGGTTCCCCTCTTCGTCGTATTGGACCTCTTCTTCCTCGTCCTCTCTCTTCACCTTGGTCACGGCGGCGATTTCGTCGTTGCCTCTCAAGTCGATGAGTTTCACGCCCTGGGTGGCACGGCCCATCACACGGAGGGTGTCGGCGCCGATTCTGATCAGGATGCCCGACTTATTAATAATAATAAGGTCATCTTCGTCGGTGACGTCCTTGATGGCGATCAGGTCGCCGGTCTTCTCGGTGATATTCAAGGTCTTGACACCCTTGCCGCCACGGTTGGTGATGCGGTAGTCGTCGATGCCGCTACGTTTGCCGAAGCCCTTCTCGGAGACCACCAGCACGGTCTGTTCGGGATCGTGGAGGCAGATCATGCCGATGACCTCATCGCTCTCCGAAGCCAAGGTGATGCCTTTCACGCCGGAGGCGTTACGGCCCATCGGGCGAACTGTCTTTTCGTTAAAACGGACTGCCTTTCCTGAACGAAGTGCCATCAACACCTCGTCCTCGCCGCTGGTCATGTTGGCGGTCAGCAGCTCGTCGCCTTCACGGATGGTGATGGCGTTGATGCCGGCCTTGCGCGGACGCGAATAAGCTTCCAGGGTGGTCTTCTTGATGATACCCTTCTTGGTGCAGAGGATCACATAGTGGTTGTTGATGAACTCCTCGTCCCTCAAGTCGCGGACATTCAACACGGTAATCACCTTGTTGTCCTTGTCGACGTTCAGCAGGTTCTGGATGGCCCTACCCTTGCTGCTCTTGCCTTCTTCGGGAATCTCGAAGGCACGCAACCAGTAGCACTTGCCTTGTTCGGTGAAGAACAGCAGGTAGTTGTGGTTGGTGCAGGTGAAGATATGCTCGATGAAGTCGGTGTCGCGGGTGGACGAGCCTTTGGAGCCCTTGCCTCCCCTACTCTGTCTGCGGTATTCTCTCAGCGGAGTACGCTTGACGTAGCCCAGGTGGGAGATGGTGACCACCACGGTGTCGTCGGCGATCATGTCCTCGATGCGGAACTCGCCGGCGGCGGGGACGATCTGGGTACGGCGCTCGTCGCCGTATTTCTCCTTGATGGCGGTGAGTTCGTCCTTGATGATCTGGAACTGCATGTCGACGTTGTTCAGGACGTCGTTGTAATGACGGATCTTCTCGCGGAGGTCTTCCAACTCGTCCATAATCTTCTTGATCTCGAGGCCGGCCAGTTGTCCCAGACGGTAGGCCACGATGGCGGATGCCTGCGGGTCGTCGAAGTCGAAGCGTTCCATGATGGCCTGTTTGGCTTCGGCGGAGCCGCCCTTACAGGCACGGATGGTGGCGATGATCTCGTCGACGATGTCGATGGCGCGTGCCAGGCCTTCGAGGATGTGGGCGCGTTCCTCGGCTTTGCGCAGGTCGAACCTGGTGCGGCGGATGACCACCTGGTGGCGGTGCTCCACGAAGTATTCGATGAGCTGCTTGAGGTTCAAGGTATGCGGGCGGCCGTTGACCAGGGCCACGTTGTTCACGTTGAACGAGCTCTGGAGGGCGGTCATCTGGAACAGCTTGTTGAGCACGACCTCTGCGTTGGCGTCGCGTTTCAGCTCGTACACGATGCGGATACCCTTGCGGTCCGACTCATCGCGGATATCAGCAATGCCGTCGAGTTTCTTGTCGTTGACGAGGTCGGCGGTCTTCTTGATCATATCGGCCTTGTTGACCTGATAAGGGATGGAATGGGCGATGATGCGCTCGTGGCCGTTGTGTTCCTCGATGCTGGTCTCGCCACGCACCACGATGCGTCCCCTACCCGTCTCAAAGGCCTCGCGGACACCCTCGTAGCCGTAGATCACACCTGCGGTCGGGAAGTCTGGGGCTTTGATGTATTCCATCAGCTCCTGGACGGTGATGTCGCGGTTGTCGATATAGGCGATGATGCCGTCGACGCATTCGCTGAGGTTATGGGGTGCCATGTTGGTGGCCATACCCACGGCGATGCCGTTGGAGCCGTTCACCAGCAGCGTAGGAATCTGGGTGGGCAGCACAGTGGGCTCTTGCAGCGAGTCGTCGAAGTTGTTCTGGAAATCGACGGTGTCCTTGTCGAGGTCATCGAGCATCTCCTCGGCGATCTTCTTCAGACGTGCCTCGGTGTAACGCATGGCGGCGGGGCTGTCGCCGTCGACGCTACCGAAGTTGCCTTGTCCGTCGACGAGGGGGTAACGCAGCGACCAGCTCTGGGCCATACGCACCATGGCGTCGTACACCGACGAGTCGCCGTGCGGATGGTACTTACCGAGTACCTCACCGACGATACGGGCTGACTTCTTGTAAGCGCTGTGCGAGCTCACACCCAGTCCCAACATGCCGTACAACACACGGCGGTGGACCGGCTTGAAGCCGTCCCTGACATCAGGCAGGGCGCGCGAAATGATTACCGACATCGAATAGTCGATATATGCGGATTTCATCTGGTTCTCAAGGTTAACCTTGATGATTTTTTCACCAGACTGAAGTTCTTCGTTCTGATTGTTGTCTTCCATTTTAAGGGCATTTTTCTTAGAGAGCGCAAAGGTACAAAAAAATCCTTTACAGACCACGGGAAACCCAAAAAAACATGAAATTTTGTCAAAAAGGCCTAAAAAACGAGCAAGGAGCGATTTTTGTTCTTATTTTTGCATCTAATTTTAACTCTCAACTCTCAACTTTTAATCTATGGACGCCAAATTTTCTCCCAGAGTACGTGACATTATGTCACTAAGCCACAGCGAGGCCGTACGGCTGGGAAATCCCTACATAGGGTTGGAACACCTGTTTCTTGGCATGTTGAAAGAAGGGGGCAGCAGCGCCATCCAGCTGTTGCACAACCTGAACCTCAACATCGAGATCTTCCAGCAGAAGCTGGAGGCCTCGATCCGAGTGGTCAACGTGTCGAAACCGGTGGGCGACAACCTTCCCCTGACCAAGCAGGCCGAACGCGTGCTGAAATACACCTATATCGTAGCCAAGGAATTCCGTAGCGACATGGTGCGGTCGGAACACCTCATGCTGGCCATCCTGCATGAGCGCAACAACATCATCTCGCAGAACCTCGAGTTCGAGGGCGTCACCTACGAGAATTTCCGCGACGAGCTCATCCGTTATAACGCCGAGATGGGCCTCGAGCTGCCCAAGGACGCCACCGATCCCGACGTGCCGTCGAATATCTTCGGCGACGACGAGGAGGACGACGTGGAAGACGTGAAGCCCAAGCAGGAGAAGCCCAAGGCGAAAGGCAACGGCAAGAGCAAGACGCCGGTGCTCGACAGCTTCGGGCGCGACCTGACCCGGGCCGCCGAGGAGAACCGCCTCGACCCCATCGTGGGACGTGAACGGGAGCTGGAACGCATCGCCCAGATCCTGAGCCGCCGCAAGAAGAACAACCCCATCCTCATCGGTGAGCCCGGCGTGGGCAAGTCGGCCATCGCCGAAGGCCTCGCCATCCGCATCACTCAGCATAAAGTGTCGCGCACCCTGCTCAACAAACGCATCGTGATGCTTGACATCGGCAGCGTGGTGGCAGGCACCAAATACCGCGGACAGTTCGAGGAGCGCATCAAAGCCATCCTCAACGAGCTGGAGAAGAACCCCGACATCATCCTGTTCATCGACGAGATCCATACCCTGGTCGGCGCCGGCAACGCCAACGGATCGCTCGACGCCTCCAACATGTTCAAGCCCGCCCTGGCCCGCGGCGAGCTGCAGTGCATCGGATCGACCACCCTCGACGAATACCGTCAGTACATCGAGAAAGACGGCGCCTTGGAACGCCGTTTCCAGAAAGTGCTGGTCGACCCCACCACCCCCGAGGAGACCATCGAGATCCTCAACAACATCAAAGGCAAATACGAAGAACACCATAGCGTGAGCTACACGCCCGAAGCTATCGAAGCCTGCGTGAAGATGACCAACCGATACATGTCGGACCGTTATCTGCCCGACAAAGCCATCGACGCCCTCGACGAGGCCGGAGCCCGCGTGCATATCCGCAACATCAACGTGCCATCGGAGATCACCGCCCTGGAACACCAGATCGAAGAGCTGAAACAGCAAAAGAAAAAGGCCATCGCCGAGCAGAAGTTCGAAGACGCCGGCGTGTGCCGCGACCAGGAGGTGAGGCTCACCGAGAAACTCGACAACGCCAAACGTGCCTGGGACAAGGACAGCCAAACCAACCGCACCCCGGTAACGGAACAGGACGTGGCCGAAGTCATCGCCATGATGACGGGCGTGCCCGTGCAACGCATCGCACAAAACGAAGGCTCCCGCCTCATGAACATGGAGAGCGAGCTGGCCGGCACCGTTATCGGACAGGACGACGCCATCAGCAAGGTTACCAAGGCCATCCGCCGCAACCGCGCAGGACTCAAGGACCCCAACAAGCCCATCGGCTCATTCATCTTCCTCGGTCCCACCGGCGTGGGCAAGACATACCTCGCCAAAGTGCTGGCCAAATACCTCTTCGACAGCGAAGAGGCACTCATCCGCATCGACATGAGCGAATACATGGAGAAGTTCGCCGTCTCGCGCCTCGTGGGCGCACCCCCAGGCTATGTGGGCTATGAAGAAGGCGGACAGCTCACCGAAAAAGTCCGTAGGAAGCCCTACTCCATCGTGTTGCTCGACGAGATCGAGAAGGCACACCCCGACGTGTTCAACCTGCTCCTGCAAGTGCTCGACGACGGCGTGCTCACCGACAGCCTGGGCCGCAAGGTCGACTTCAAGAACACCATCATCATCATGACCTCGAACATCGGCAGCCGCCAGCTGAAGGAGTTCGGACAAGGCGTGGGCTTCGGCACCGAGGCCAAACGCAACTCGGCCAACGAATACTCGCACAGCGTCATCGAAAACGCCCTCAAACGCACCTTCGCCCCCGAGTTCCTCAACCGTATCGACGACGTGGTGATGTTCAACTCGCTTCAACGCCAGGACATCCACAAGATCATCGACATCGAGCTGCGCAACATCTTCAAACGCGTGGAAGAGATGGGCTATACCCTGGTACTCAGCGACAAAGCCAAGGACTTCATCGCCGACAAGGGCTGGGACGACCAGTTCGGCGCACGTCCTCTGAAACGCGCCATCCAGAAATATGTGGAAGACGTACTGGCCGAAGAACTCATCGCCCACCCCGCCAGTACCGGAAGCCAGATCCATATCGACCTCGACGAGGAACAACAAGAAATCAAGGTGAACATCGATGCAGTTTGACTTCAAGAAACATATCGACACACCGTTGTTCAGACTGGTATCCACCTGTTGTAAAGAGCTGGGAGTCAGGGGCTACGTCATAGGTGGCTATGTGCGCGACCTGTTGTTGAACAGGCCGTCGAACGACATCGACATCGTGACCGTGGGCAGTGGCATCGAGCTGGCCAAGAAGGTGGCATCGCACCTGCCGGGACACAAAGAGGCTAAATACTACGGCGCCTTCGGGACCGCCATGATCAACTACAAGGGCATGGAGATCGAATTCGTGGGTGCACGCCGCGAGTCGTACGACCGCAATAGCCGCAAGCCCGTCGTGGAAGACGGCACGCTGGAGGACGACCAGAACCGGCGCGACTTCACCATCAACGCCATGGCCATCAGCCTCAACGAAGACGACTTCGGGGCCTTCCTCGACCCCTTCGACGGGATGAACGACCTCGAGGAACTCACCATCCGGACCCCCTTGGACCCCGACATCACCTATTCCGACGACCCCCTACGCATGATGCGGGCCATCCGGTTCGCCACGCAACTGCATTTCTATATCGACCCCGAGTCGTTCCAAGCCATCACCCGCAACGTCGACCGTATCAAGATCGTGTCGAAAGAACGCATCGCCGACGAGCTGAACAAGATCATGATGGCCAGACGCCCCTCGACGGGATTCCTGCTCCTCGACGAGTGCGGGCTGCTGAAACACGTGCTGCCCCAACTCACCCTGCTTAAAGGCGTGGAAGTCATCCACGGCCGGGGACACAAGGACAACTTCTACCATACCCTACAGGTGCTCGACCAAGTGGCCGAGAAGAGCGACAACCTGTGGCTGCGCTGGGCCGCACTGCTGCACGACATCGCCAAACCCCAGACCAAACGTTGGGAAGACGGCATCGGATGGACCTTCCACGGACATGAGTTCAAAGGCTCCAAGATGGTGCCCAAGATCTTCGCCCAACTGAAGTTGCCCCTCAACGAGAAGATGAAATACGTGGAGAAGCTCGTGCTGCTCCACCTCCGCCCCATCGTGCTCGCCGAGGACCTCGTCACCGACTCAGCCGTCCGCAGGCTGCTGTTCGACGCCGGCGACGACATCGACGACCTGATGCTGCTGTGCCATGCCGACATCACCTCGAAAAACGAAGAGAAGATCAAGAAATACCACCACAACTTCGAGATCGTGGAGCAAAAGCTCAAGGAGATCGAAGCTAAGGACCACCTCCGCAACTGGCAGCCGCCCATCGACGGCATAGCCATCATGGAAGCCTTCGGCATCAGCGAAGGCCGCGAAGTCGGCGTCATCAAAAACGCCATCCGTGAGGCCATCCTCGACGGCATCATCGGGAACAACTTCGAGGACGCCTACGCGTATATGAAGAAGATCGGAGCAGAACAAGGATTGAAGGTGGTGAAAGAGATTGAGGCGCCCGTGGTCGTCAACAACAACGGTCCCGTACCCCAGAAACCCGAAACCCTATGAGCCGACCCACCCTCATCGTCATCGCCGGTCCCACGGCTTCGGGCAAGACCGCCGAAGCCATCAAGCTCGCCAAGCAGCTAAAGACCGTCATCGTCTCCGCCGACAGCCGCCAGCTTTATAAGGAAATGAGTATCGGCACCGCTGTTCCATCACCTAAAGAATTACGTGAAGTAAAGCATTATTTTATTCAGAATATCAGTATATTAAGCAATTACGATGTTGCCGATTATGAGCGCGATGCATTGAAGTTGCTGAACTTGTTGTTCAAAGAACACGACCAGGTGGTGATGGTTGGCGGATCGGGTTTGTACATCGACGCGGTGTGCAAGGGCATCGACCCCATGCCCGACATCTCCAAGGCCACGAGGCAGCGGGTGAGCCGGATGTGGGAAGAAGAAGGACTGGAAGCCTTACAATCCGAAGTACAGCGCCTCGACCCCGAGTACTGGGCCGTGGTCGACCAACGCAATCCCCGCAGGTTGCAAAGGGCGTTGGAGGTGTGCTACCAGACGGGACAAACCTTCACCTCGTTCCGCACCCAACAGCCGGCGAAACGCGACTTCAACATCGTGAAATATGCTTTGTTCCGCGAAAAACAGGAACTCTACAACCGCATCAACGAGCGTGTGGAAGTGATGCTGGCGCAAGGCTTGGTCGACGAAGCCCGAAGCCTGGTACCCTACCGTCGCCGCAATGCGCTCAATACGGTGGGCTACAAGGAACTGTTCGACTATTTTGATGGAAAATGCAACCTCAACGAGGCCATCGAGCAGATCAAGCTGAACACGCGACACTACGCCAAACGGCAGATGACCTGGCTTCGCAAAGATCAGGAATACAACTGGATCAACCCGTCCATGGGCGAACGCATCACCTTCCCCATCGTCAACCCCTCGGAAGCCAGACATTCCTGAAGCAGCCCCTGGAAATGATAGGCCACCGAACCGACGAAGCCAACCGGAAGCGCACTGCACTCCTCGTAACGCAATAAAAACACTTTGACGAAGTCGGCAAAACAGCCTTTCACAAGGTTCTGAATGAAGGGATGATCCACGTGATCACCGGCAAACTTTGTGAATCCAGCCAGATATTTCGAGGCCGCTGGTTGATGGTATACTTTATCAATGAATTCCTTAATATTCAGATGATAAGTATGATCGAATTCTAGTTTGAGCTCAGCCGGCATCAGCTCATAGAAATAGGCTCTTGTCAGCTTGCGTCCTATGTAACAGCCACTTCCTTCGTCACCGACCAGATAGCCCAGCGACACGGCTTGATGGGTGATTTCAGAACCGTCGAAAACACAGGAGTTGGCGCCAGTACCCAAGATGCAGGCGATACCTTTCTGGTGCCCCAACACCGCATGACAGGTTCCTATAAGGTCATGTGTCACGAAAACTTCGCTGGCTTCCTCAAAACGAACTTTCAGGATTTGCTGCATTTCCTGCCGTGCACTTTCATTGCCACAGCCGGAGCCGTAATAATAAACGGCATCCACGACGGGAAAATCCATGGGGAGTTCCTTATAGAGGATGTTAATGAAGTCGATGATTTTGCCGTAGTTGGGATTAAAACCTCTCGTAATGAAACGTTTAACCTCATTCCCATCTCCCAGCAACACCCACTCGATCTTGGTGGAACCCGCATCAACAATGAGTTTCATAATGTTGAATTTATTTGCAAATATAGAGATAATTCACAAAATCAACCACAACAAACCATTTTTTTAATAGTTTTGCACGCGTTTTAAAAACAAGAATTATTGACATGAGAAAATGGCGTATTGAAGACTCCGAGGACCTTTACAATGTGAAAGGCTGGGGCGGTAACTATTTTTCAATCAACGAGAAGGGTCACATGGTGGTGACGCCCAAGGAAGGCTGTGCCTCCGTCGACCTGCCGGAACTCGTTGACGAGCTGTCGCTCAGGGACGTGTCGGCCCCCATGCTGATCCGTTTCCCCGACATCCTCGATGACCGCATCAACAAGATCGACTCCTGTTTCAAGGAAGCCGCCAAGGAATATGAGTTCCATGGCCAGAACTTCGTGGTGATGCCCATCAAGGTGAACCAGATGCGCCCCGTGGTTGAAGAGATCGTCAGCCACGGCAAGAAATGCAACATCGGTCTGGAAGCCGGCTCCAAACCCGAGCTCCATGCCATCATCGCCTTGGGCACCGACTCGGATTCGCTGATCATCTGCAACGGCTACAAGGACGAGGAGTTCATCGAACTCGCCCTGCTGGCCCAGAAGATGGGGCGTAAGATCATCATCGTCATCGAGAAACTCAACGAGCTGAAGATCACTGCCAAGATCGCCCGCCGGCTGAAGGTCACCCCGAACCTCGGCGTTCGCATCAAGCTGGCCAGCTCAGGCGCCGGCAAATGGGAAGAGTCAGGCGGCGACGGCAGCAAGTTCGGCCTCACCTCTTCCGAACTGCTCGAAGCCCTCGACTTCCTCGAGGAACACGACATGAAGGAATGCCTGAAGCTGGTGCATTACCATATCGGCAGCCAGGTGAGCAAGATCAAGAAGATCAACGTGGCCCTGCGTGAAGCGGCACAGTTCTACGTGCAACTTTACAAGATGGGCTATCATATCGAATACGTCGACATGGGCGGCGGCCTGGGCGTCGACTACGACGGCACCAGCTCCAGCAGCGCCAGCTCAGTCAACTACAGCATCCAGGAGTATGCCAACAACGCCATCTACACCATCGTGGATGCCTGCGACAAGAACGAGCTGCCCCACCCCAACGTCATCTGCGAGTCGGGCCGTGCACTGACCGCACACCATTCCGTGCTGATTTTCGAAGTGCTGGAGAAGACCTCACTGCCCGAATGGGACGACAACGAGGAGCCTGAGGAAAACGACCATGAACTCATCAAGGAGCTTTACGACTCATGGGATGAGTTGAACCGCAATTCCTCCTTGGAGATCTGGCACGACGCCCAAGAGATTCGTGAAGAGGCCCTCAACCTGTTCAGCTTGGGCCTGCTCGACCTCAAATCGCGCGCCAAGATCGAACGTCTGTTCTGGAGCATCGCCCGCGAGGTGAACCATATCGCCAACAGTTTGAAGCGGGTCCCCGAGGACTTCACCTCGCTGCCCAAGTTGCTGGCCGACAAATACTTCTGCAACTTCTCGCTGTTTCAGTCGCTACCCGACCTCTGGGCCATCGACCAGCTCTTCCCCATCATCCCGATCCAGCGGTTGGACGAGAACCCAACCCATCTGGCCACCTTACAGGACATCACCTGCGACAGCGACGGCAAGATCACCAACTTCGTGGCCAAGTCGACCCAACATACCATCCCGCTGCACAGCTTCACCGACAAGGAACACTATTATATCGGTGTGTTCCTGGTGGGTGCCTATCAGGAGATTCTGGGTGACCTGCACAACCTGTTTGGCGACACCAACGCCGTGCACATCTCGGTGGATGAAAAGGGCTATTACATCGACCAAGTCATCGATGGCGAAACCGTGGCCGACGTGCTTGAATACGTCCAGTACAGTCCCAAGAAACTGGTCCGCACCGTGGAGACTTGGGTCACCAAGTGCGTGAAGGAAGGCAAAATTACGGTAGAGGAAGGCAAGGAATTCCTCTCCAATTACCGCTCAGGCCTTTACGGATATACCTATTTGGAGAATTAATCCGGTTTGGAGTCGAAATTGCCCATCACGGGAGCGATTTCGTCACCCGTAGTGGATTCTATGGCAGTGGGTTCGATGCCGCAGGCCTTCAAGATCTTGGCTTTCACGTCACAGTTTTGCATCCAGCCGGTAAACTGCTCGGCGCCGGGGCCGTAGGCATAGATCATCACCGGAAGGCAGGTATGGCTGCCGGTGGAATAGTCGAACTCCACGTTGGTGTATTTCCCTTGGCGGTCGATCATGGTGAGGCCACCTGTTTCGTGGTCAGCGGTGACTACCACCAGGGTGTTGCCATGGGTCTTGGCATAGTCGAGGGCTACCTGAACGGCATTGCTGAAATCGACGGTCTCATTCACCATCCAAGCCGAGTCAGCAGCATGGCAGGCGAAGTCGATCTGCGAGCCTTCCACCATCAGGAAGAAACCATCCTCGTCTTGCTCCAAGGTCTTCAAGGCGGTCTTCACCCCTTCTGGCAGGAACTCGCCACGCTCGGGATAGTGAGGCATGTGGCCCTTATTTGCCAACACCGCATATTTCATGCAGGCGGTATCGATATCGGCCAGGGTGTCGTAGACCTTCCATCCCAGTTCGGTTTCCATCCGCTCGATGAGGTTGATGCTGTCCTTGCGGTGGTCGAAATACTTACGTCCTCCGCCGATCATCACGTTGAGCTTGTCCGATTCGGCCATCTGCATGGCGATATCCTCATACATGCTGCGTTTCGGCACCTTGGCATAGAAGTCGGCCGGCGTGGCGTGTCCTGAGTAGCAGGTCACCACGATCCCCGTGCTCTTGCCGTGTTCAGCCAGGACATCGAGAATGGTTGGCATAGGAAGGGTATCAGGATCCATGCCCACCATACCGTTCTTGGTCTTTTTGTCGCAAGCCAGTGCCGTGCCGCCTGCCGCCGAGTCGGTGATGTCATTGCTTGCCGAGTGGGTGTCGACGATGCCAGTGTAAGGGAACTGGCAGAACGCCAGATCCTCGCCGGTAGCCAACATGGTGGCATATACTTGAGGCAGCGCCATGCCATCGCCAATCATATAAATCACATTGACGGCCTTGGGGGCCTCTTCCACTTTCTTTTGAGTACAGCTATACAGTCCCAGGGCTAGGGCCAGGGAAAACAAGACTATTTTTTTCATTGGATTCTATTTGCGTTTAATCACTTTCTTTACTGCTTCCACGATGTCGGGGGTATCGAGATGATAGGCTTTCAACAACTCGTCGGGGGTGCCGCTTTGGCCGAACACGTCGTCGACAGCGACCATCTCCATAGGTACGGGGTTGTTGAGGGCCAGCACCTGTGCGATGCTGTCGCCCAGACCGCCGTTGCGCATGTGCTCTTCGGCAGTGACCACGCAGCGGGTCTTGGCCACCGACTTCAACACGGCTTCCACATCGAGAGGTTTGATAGTGTGGATGTTGATCAGCTCGGCTTCGATGCCTTGTTCCTTGAGGATTTCTGCGGCTTCCATCGCCTTCCATACAAGGTGTCCGCAGGCGAAGATGGTGACGTCTTTGCCTTCTTGGATCATCTGGGCCTTCCCGATCTCGAACTTCTGGTCGGCAGGCGTGAAGTTTGGTACTTTGGGACGTCCGAAGCGCAGGTATACTGGGCCATCGTATTCCGCTGCCGCGATGGTGGCGTTCATGGTCTGGTTGTAGTCGCAAGGCACGATGACCGTCATGTTGGGCAGCATCTTCATCAGGCCGATATCCTCAAGGATCTGGTGGGTGGCACCGTCTTCGCCGAGGGTCACACCAGCGTGTGAAGCGGCTATCTTGACGTTTTTATTGGAATAGGCCACGCATTGGCGGATTTGGTCGTAGACACGTCCTGTGGCGAAGGCGGCGAAGGTGCCGGTGAAGGGCACGAATCCGCTGAGGGCCATGCCGGCGGCCATATTGGTCATATTGGCTTCGGCGATGCCGGTCTGGAAGAAACGATCCGGGAATTCCTTGGCGAAGTCGCCCATCTTAAGGGAACCGGTGAGGTCGGCGCAGAAGGCGACGACTTTAGGGTTGTGGCGGCCGGCTTCGAGGAGGCCAGCTCCAAATCCTGATCTAGTATCTTTTTTCTCGTAAGTTTCCATAATCAATAGTCTCCTAAAGTTTCTTCTAATTGTGAAAGCGCGTTGGCGGCCTGTTCGTCGTTGGGCGGGGTGCCGTGCCATTTGTGGGTGCCCATCATGAAGTCGACGCCCATGCCCATCTCGGTGTGGGCCAGCAAGAGCTGGGGTTGCCCCTGCCCTGCCCCTTGGCGTGCCAGGCGGAGGGCATCCACCACCTGCTGCATGTTGTTGCCGTTGAGTTCGATGACCTTCCATCCGAAGGCCTCGTATTTGGCGCGCATGTCGCCGAGGTGCATCACCACGTCGGTGGGACCGTCGATCTGTTTTTTGTTATAGTCGAGGATACCCACGAGGTTGTCGATCTTCTTGGCGCCGGCGTACATCGCGGCTTCCCAGATCTGGCCCTCGTCCTGTTCGCCATCGCCCATCAGCACGAAGACGAGATGCGGGTCGTTGTTGAGGCGTTTGGCCTGGGCGGCGCCGACGGCCACAGAGAGACCTTGTCCGAGTGAACCTGAGGCGATGCGGATGCCGGGCAATCCTTCGGCCGTGGTGGGGTGACCTTGCAACCTGGTCCCCAACCTACGGAAGGTGGCCAGTTCGTTCACCGGGAAATACCCTCTGCGGGCCAGGATGCTGTAGAACATCGGGCTGATGTGTCCGTTGGAGAGGAAGAACATGTCCTCGCCTATGCCGTCCATGCGGAATTGGGCGGGGTTGATCTGCATTTGGTCGAAATAGAGCGCGGTGATCAGGTCGGTGGCGCCCAGCGAGCCACCCGGGTGTCCCGACTGGCATCCGTGGACCATACGGATGATGTCGCGGCGCACCTGTGAGGCTACACGTTTCAATTCATTGATTTCCATATATCATTGTTTTTTACAAAAAAAGAGCGAATTGTTCGCTCTTTTTTGGGGGTTCTAAAGAAAGATTGCTTAGATGCGCTTGAACTCAAGAGAAATGTTTACGTTTCCTTCAACTCCATCTTCAGCAAATGATTCGGCTTGTTCCAAAATAAGTTTTTTGTTGGTCAACTCCTTAATGGTCATAGTTTCGCCTTCCATAGTAAGTTTGTTGCCATCAATTGACCATGTACCTGTCTCTGATAAACCTTCTGAAGTCGCGATACAGGTTTTGTCGGATTTGAATTCAATAGTAAGGTTCCCGTTCTCTTCATTGAGTTCCATCTCCATCCAATTGACATACTCGTCAATCGTGGCTTGAAGCTCCGGATCATCCACGGAAACCGAAACAGTAGCTTTTTCAAATTGCCATTTGCCAACGATTTGGGCAGCATTGTCCTTTTTGCATGAGGTCATGGTTGCCATGGAAGCAATTGCAACAAACAACACTAAAACATTAAGAATCTTTTTCATGGTATTGAATTTAGGGTTAATAATTGTATTAGTGGCACAAATATACAATTTTTTTTATTGCGGAAACGGTTTTTCGAAAATTTTTGGGAAATCGGTCTCGAACTCGTGTTCCTTGCCGGTGGTGGGATGGATGAAGCAGAGCTTGTAAGCATGGAGGCAGAGGCGTCCCAGGCTGTTGTCGTGGCTGCCATATTTCTCGTCGCCCACGATGGGGTGGCCGAGGTCTTGGGCGTGGACGCGGATTTGGTTTTTGCGGCCCGTCTCGAGGTGGAAGTCGACCAGCGAGTATTTGTTGTTGCTCACCAGCACCTGGTAATGTGTGATGGCCAGTTTGCCTCCGTTGTCGGTGGGGCTGGAGTAGGTGACGAACATCTTGTTGTCCTTGAGCCACGACTTGACGGTACCTTGTCGTGGTTCCAGTCTCCCCTCCACCACTGCTACATAGCGGCGGTCGTACACTTTCTCTTTCCAATTCTCCTCGAACGACATGGCGATTTTCTTGTCCTTGGCGAAGAGCATCAGTCCTGAGGTGTCGCGGTCGAGCCGGTGGATGGTATGGGCCCGGCAGCGTTGTTGCGACACGATGAAGTATTGGTTGAGGATGCTTTGTGCGGTTTCCTGTTCCTTGCCAGGGCTGTTGGTGAGCAGTCCTTCCTTCTTGTCGATGACCACCAGCCATTTGTCCTCATACACGATCTTGAGCCATTTGCTGTAGAAGCGTTCTTTGGCAGAGGGTTTGCCCACTTCGACGGTCATGCCCGGTTTCAGTTCAAAGTCGAATTGGCTGGTACGTTCACCGTCGACGGTGACGTTACCGTTGGCGAGCAGGTGTTTCACCCGGGTACGGCTGATGCCGTCCATCGTTTTCAGGAGAAACTCCATGAGTTTTGAAGGTGTCTTGACTGTAGTTTTCATAAACAAAAAACGCAACCTGAATCCAGATTGCGGTTTGTTGTGCCCCGAACAGGAGTCGAACCTGCACTCCTCTCGAAATACGCACCTGAAACGTACGCGTCTACCAATTCCGCCATCGGGGCTAAGGAGATTTTATTTCAAAGGTGCCCAGGACAAGAGTCGAACTTGCATGCCGTAATCGGCACTACCCCCTCAAAGTAGCGTGTCTACCAATTTCACCACCTGGGCAGGAAATCGGCTGCAAAGATACTTCTTTTTTTGATACGTGCAAGTGTTTTTTGAAAAATTTCAATAAAAAAACGCAGTCCGAAGGCTGCGTTTTCTTATCGTTTTGTAAGCGTGTGGTTTACTTCACTTTTTCAACGATGGCCTTGAAAGCCTCAGGGTTGTTCAAAGCGAGGTCGGCCAACACTTTACGGTTGATTTCGATACCGGCTTTGTTGAGCTTGTCCATGAACACGCTGTACGACATGTCGTAAGCGCGGACAGCGGCATTGATACGGACGATCCACAGGCTGCGGAAGTCGCGTTTCTTGTTTCTTCTGTCGCGGTAAGCGTAGGTTTGTCCTTTTTCGTAGGAGTTTTTCGCCACAGTCCAGACGTTCTTTCTGGTTCTGAACTGACCTTTGGTTTTCTTGAGGATTTTCTTGCGCCTGGCTCTTGAGGCCACGGCATTGACTGATCTTGTCATTTTTTGTGATTTTTTTCGTTCAGCGCCCCGCCCCATTGCGGGAACTTTTCAGCTGAGACAAAGTTAAACAATTGATTTACTTCAGGAGCATTCTCTTAACGACCTTTTCATCAACGCCCTCAACGATGGCGGTGTGGTCCAGGTTACGTTTTCTCTTCTGGCTTTTCTTGGTCAGGATGTGGCCATGATAAGCATGCTTCCTCTTGATTCTGCCGGTGCCGGTTAATTCGAAACGTTTCTTGGCGCCGGACTTGGTCTTCATTTTCGGCATTTTTACTAGTTATTTTAAGTTTAAAAATGAGTTAATTCTTGTTCGATTTCGGAGCTACCATCATCATCATCCGCTTCCCTTCGAGTTTGGGCATCATTTCCACCTTGCCGAACTCTTCCAGTTCCTGGGCGAAGCGCAGCAGGATGATCTCACCCTGGTCCTTGTAGACGATGGAACGTCCTCTGAAGAACACTTCGACCTTCACCTTGTTGCCGTCCTGCAGGAAGCGCTTGGCGTGGTTCAGCTTGAACTCGAAGTCGTGGTCGTCGGTCTGGGGTCCCAAGCGGATTTCCTTGACCACCATCTTGGTGGCGTTCGACTTGATTTCCTTCTGTTTCTTCTTTTGGTCGAAGATGAACTTCTTGTAGTCCATCACTTTGCAGACCGGCGGGTTGGCGTCGGGAGAGATCTCCACGAGGTCCAGTTCCATGCTTTCGGCGATACGGAGCGCCTCTTTCACGGGATAGATGTTCGTGTCGATACCTTCGCCTACCAGTCTCACCATCGGAGCCTTGATTTCTTCGTTGATCCGATGCTGGTTTTCGCCTTTCTTGTTGTTACGCGGCGAATTGTTTCCTCTGTTGGGGAGCTGTGCTATTGTCTTAATCTCCTATTCGTTTGTTAAACACCTTATTTATATATGCATCAACGGATGCTTTGTTCTTCTTTCACTTTTTCATTGATCATCTTGGCGAAGGCCTCGAGGCTCATCGAACCCATGTCTACTTGGCCGTGGGCTCTGACGGAGACTGCGGTTTCGGCTTCTTCCTTCTCGCCCACGATGACCATGAAGGGATACTTCTTCATTTCGGCGTCGCGGATCTTACGGCCGATCTTCTCGTTGCGTTCGTCAATGAGGCTGCGAATATCGCACTTTTTCAGATACGATTGCACTTTTTCGGCAAAATTCATGTATTTTTCGCTCACCGGCAGGATGATCACCTGGTCGGGGGCCAGCCACAGCGGGAACTCGCCGGCGCAGTGCTCGAGCAGCACGGCCACGAAGCGTTCCATCGAGCCGAAGGGGGCGCGGTGGACCATCACGGGACGGTGTTTCTCGTTGTCGGCGCCGATGTAGCTGAGGTCGAAACGCTCCGGCAGGTTGTAGTCGACCTGGATGGTACCCAGCTGCCACTTGCGGCCGAGGGCGTCCTTCACCATGAAGTCGAGCTTGGGACCGTAGAAGGCGGCTTCGCCGTATTCCACATGGGCCGGCAGACCCTTCTCGTCACAGGCCTCCTGGATGGCGGCTTCGGCCTTGGCCCAGTTCTCGTCGGTACCCACATACTTCTCATGGTCGTTGGGGTCGCGCAGCGAGATCTGTGCCTCGAAGTTCTGGAAGTTCAGGGCCTTGAAGATGATCTCGATGATCTCCATCACGCGGATGAACTCTTCCTTCACCTGGTCGGGACGGCAGAAGATGTGGGCGTCGTCCTGGGTGAACGAGCGCACGCGGGTCAAGCCGTGGAGCTCGCCGCTCTGCTCGTAACGGTACACTGTGCCGAACTCAGCGCAGCGGAACGGCAGGTCTTTATAGGAACGCGGCTTGTTCTTGAAGATCATGCAGTGGTGCGGGCAGTTCATGGGTTTCAGCAGGTACTCCTCCCCTTCCTCCGGTGTGGTGATGGGGCGGAAGCTGTCGGCGCCGTAGTGGTCCCAGTGACCTGAGGTCACATAGAGCTGTTTGCCGCCGATATGTGGGGTGATGACCTGTTCGTAGCCATATTCCTTCTGGATCTTGGTCAGGTAGTCCTGCAGGCGCAGACGGAGCTCAGTGCCTTTGGGCAGCCAGATCGGGAGGCCTTTGCCCACCATGTCGCTGAACATGAAGAGTTCCAGCTCGCGGCCCAGCTTACGGTGGTCGCGTTTCTTGGCTTCTTCGAGCAGCACGAGGTACTCGTCGAGTTCCTTCTGTTTAGGGAAGGTGATGCCGTAGACGCGGGTGAGCTGCTTGCGCTTCTCGTCGCCACGCCAGTAGGCGCCAGCCAGCGAGGTCAGCTTGACGGCTTTGATGAAGCCGGTGTTCGGGATATGTGGACCGCGGCAGAGGTCGGTGAAGGCGCCATTCTTATAGTAGGTGATGGTGCCGTCCTCGAGGTCGTTGATGAGCTCCACCTTGTAAGGGTCGCCTTTCTCGGTGAAATACTTCAGCGCATCGGCCTTGCTCACTTCAACACGCTCGAAGGTCTGCTTCTCGCGGGCCAGTTCCAGCATCTTCTTCTCTATGTTGGCCAGGTCGGCCTCGGTGAGGGTCATGTCGCCCGTGTCGATGTCATAGTAGAAGCCGTTGTCGACCGAGGGACCGATGCCGAACTTCACGCCCGGGTACAGTGCCTCGATGGCGGCGGCCATCAGGTGGGCTGACGAGTGCCACATGGCGGCTTTGCCTTCAGGGTCGTTCCAGGTGAAGAGCTTCACGGTGGCGTCCTCGGTGATGGGGCGCATGGCATCCCACTTCATGCCGTTGACGTTGGCGGCGAGCACGTTGCGTGCGAGGCCCTCGCTCAGGCTCATGGCGATGTCGAGCGGAGTCACTCCCGATTCATACTGTCTGACACTCTGGTCAGGGAAGGTTATATTGATCATGTTTTATACCTTTTTGAAAAAGCGTGCAAAAATACACATTTTTTCCATACAAAATGTTATATTTGCAAAAATTTTTCAACAAATCCAACTTATGAGAAAAACATCATTGATTCTTATTCTGCTAACAATGTCATTTTCAGGTTATTCACAAGATTGGTTCGGCTTTCAATGTTACCATGCCGACAATGCCCGCATCATTGAGAGCGGTATCTTCCCCGAAGTGGTCTTCATGGGCAATTCCATCACTGAGAACTGGGCTTACTATCATCCCGGCTTTTTCAGCAAGCACAACTTCTGTGGGCGTGGCATCGGCGGTCAGACCTCGGCGCAGATGTTGGTGAGATTCACCGACGACGTGGTCGAGTTGCATCCCAAGGCTGTGGTCATCATGGCCGGCACCAACGACGTGGCCCACAACACCTATTGGGTGGAGCCCAACGGGGTGGTCGACAATGTGGTGGCCATGTGCAACATTGCCCGTGCCAACGGCATTGTGCCCATCATCGCCTCCATCCCACCCTGTGCCTCATTCCGGTGGAGGCTCGAGATCCAAGATGCCGCGCAGACCATCATGACGATCAACAAGAACCTGAAAGCCTACGCTGAGGCCAACGCTATCATCTACGTTGACCTCCACGCCGCCCTTGCCGACGAGCACGGTGCCCTGCCCCGCTCCCTCAGCGAAGACGGCTGCCATCCGTTGCCGGACACTTACTTCCTCATGGAGCAGTTGGTGTTGGAGGCGATTGGCAAGGTTATAAAATAATTTTCTTTTACTATCAAGTATTATTTAAAAAATATTTATCAACACATGTTGATAAATAAATAATTAATATCTTTATATTTATATTGACATTTTATAAATGGTAATAGTATCTTTGCTGTTGAATTCAAACTGGAGTTATATTCAATTTTGTATTACAGCACTAAAAACACGAAAACCATCGGAATAATATAGGGCTTGCTATCCGGCATTCCCCGTCCGATGGTTTTGTTTTGCACAATGTACAGCATTTTTATCATCTTACAAGGTCTCTCCAGAAAAAAGTTATCAACAATTCTTCTCGAACTGTTTATAAATAAAAATAAAAACTATAGCATCCCACCCGTTTTTTTGCCATATCTTTACGGTTTGAAATATTGAAAACAATCAACAAATCTAACAATCTAATAACTAACAAACTAACTATGAAAAAGAGATTTACCTTTCTGCTCGCAGCCTTCGCGCTGCTGACGATGATTGCCCAACCTAACAGGGCGATTGGACAGACGAAAGATTCGTACTCCTACACGTTTACAGCCAAACAGTTTTCTGCTAACAACCAAACAATAACATTGAATGATGTTGATTGGACTTTTGCTGGAACAGGAGGCGACTACTTTGGTTATGACAATACAAAAGGACAACAATTTGGAAGTGGTAATAAACCATATTCTGCCATTACGTTTTCCACTTCAGGTATTCCCGGAACAATTACAGAAATCAAAGTGAACACTAGCGGAGCAAACAGTATTGCTGCAACCATGAATGTTACTGTTGGCGGAAATGCTTACGATGATCAAATTACCTTAACATCTACCGCCACTGAGTATACATTTTCTGGATCAGCTTCTGGCGCAATTGCTTTTAATTATACGCAAACATCATCAAAAGCAATTTACATCAAATCAATTAGCGTTACTTACTCTACTGGTGGAGGTTCAACTCCCTCCATCACCATTTCCAACAACGAACCTCTTGACTACAATGCCACTAACGGCTCTTTCAGCTACACCATCAACAACCCCGTCAGCGGTGGACAGCTTGGCTTCACTGAAGATGTGGATTGGATTTTCGACGTCATGGAGAGTGCCACTGCAGGTAACATGATTACCTTCAGCACGACGACGAATGATGCTGCTGCTAGCCGTACTGGCATCATCACCCTCACCTATTACTACGGCGAGACCTCTGTCAGCCAAAACGTAACCATCACCCAAGAAGGCAACCCGAACATAGTGGACAACATTTCTGACATCACGGAAGTCGGTGCCAACTACCATGTGAAAGGTATGGTTGTGGCTACCAGCGCCAAGGGCTTTATCATTTGCGACGGAACGGGATTGGTCTATACCTATTTGAACGCCCTCCCGACACAGCAATTGGGTGACTTCGTCCGTATTTCGGGCACGACAACCAGCTATGGCCATGTCATCCAGTTCACCACATATAACACCTCTACTCCCGCTGAAATCGAGGAGGCTGAAGAATTTGTTTTCGATTGGCCTGACTATACGGTCATCACTGAAGTTCCGGATTATACCGAAGGTTACCATCTGAGCGACTATTTCCAATTTGAAGGAACGTTGACAAAATCAGGTAGCAATTACCTTGTTGCCGTTGGCGAAAGCCAAATCAGAATCTCCTATCCTACTGACGAACAAGTGGCTGATCTGGATAATTTGGTGAACAAGACCGTGCGCATCCACGGCTTCTTCACTGGTTACAGCGGCACCACAAATCTGGTGTTTACTGCTATGATGGAAAGCTACGAGGAAGTCTCGAATCCTTCCATCACACTTAGTGAATACGAATTCAATTATGACGCAGAGGAACACGATGGTTACATCACGGTAACCTACAACCTGGTTGACAGTGAAACCGCCAATGTCATGCTTTGCGACGACGAAGGCGAAGAGTTGACATACGAATGGATTGAAGCTGAACTCGACAGTGATAGGGATGTACACTTCTTCATGGGTACCAACGGATCAACGGCCCGCACCGCTTACCTGAAGGTATACGGCTATGGACCCGAACAACAAGAGGTGTCCTCCGAACTAGTCACCATCAACCAAGCGGCTTATGTAGCTCCCGAGGCATCCATCACCTTCGACCCGGATGAAGTTGATTTGGAGGCAGGAGAAATATTAGCCTATGAAATACCTTTCACCTACGAAAACTTCGAAGTCGGAGGCTACCAAGATTTCCATATCCAGTTCTATGATGACAACAACGAACCAACAACCAAGCCCGAATGGATCTTTCTGGCAAGTATCACCGGAATGGATACCGAAGGATTTAATGTCACCATGGCAATGATATCCGCCAACGATGGTGCTGCCCGCTCTGCTTACTTGAAGGTTTATGCCTACGATGAAATGCAAAACACCGTCTACTCCAACCTCCTCACCATCAACCAAGCCGCATGTGATTTCGCAGTATTGCCATTCGTATGGGGAGGTGGCCTGCCAACTGACTTTGATACAATAACCGGCACTACACTTTATAGCGTAGGAAGTTATCCCAACCAAACTACATATCAAATGAAACTTGACAGCGATGGCGACTATATCCTGGTGAAGACCGACAGTCAACCTGCCAAGGTCACCATGGGTGTGAAAATGGTCGGCGGCGCCACCACCTCTACTATCTTTGTCCAAGGTTCTTCCGACGGCGAAAACTTCAACCTCATCGATTCTCTGACCATCAGCGGAGCACAAAACTCTGTGCTTACCCTTGAAACCTCCAGTCCTTTCGGCGAGGATGACAGATACGTCAAAATGGTCTTCAAGAAAGGCTCCAACGTGGGTGTCGGCCCCATCACCATCACCAAGTTCACCACCGACCCGATCATCGATGCCGAAGATGTGGAACTGGCCTATGATGCCACCTATGGTGAGATTCCATACACCATCACCAATCCCGTTGTCGGTGCTGGCTTAGAAGTCACCACCAATGTCGACTGGATCAGCGACATCTCAGTGGCTGAGGAATTGGTTACCTTCGCTACTACCGTCAACCAAGGCGATGAAGACCGTGTTGCCACCGTAACACTCTCTTATCCCGGTGCTGAAGACAAGACCGTTACCGTCACCCAAGCGCATTTCGTTGTTGACTACGCCACGCTGCCGTTCGAATACGACGGCAATGGCACAGGTGAACTTCCCACAGGTCTCACTGCTACAGATTTAGGAACATACGGATCCTCTCCAAAAATGAAATTTGATGACTCAGGCGACAACCTTGTCCTGAAACTCGACCAAGCCCCGGTTTCGCTGTCTTATACCCTTAAAGGCAATGGCACTTCCAACCTTAATGGCGTATTTAAGGTACAAACCTCAGCTAATGGCGTGGACTATGTAGACCTTGCCGAATATGCCACCTACACGCTCAACAACAAAACCCTCACCTACACCCTTGTCGACCTGGACACTGAGGTGCGTTACATCAAATGGGTTTACACCAATAAGGACAATGGTAACGTCGGTCTCGGCAACATCCACGCCAGCATTGTCTACGACATCTATGGCGACCTTTCCACCGCTGCACTCGACATTACTCCTGATAGAACCTGCACCATTTATAGCGGCGCCACACTCGACATCACTCAAATGTTGAACAACTACGGAACCGCCGACGACCTCATCATCATGGACGGCGCCCAACTGAAGACTCCCAACGAAGTGCGTGGTACCATCCAAAAGATCATCGTTGGCGTTGGCCAAGATAACTGGGACACCAACTTGGGTTATTACCTCCTCAAGTCACCGGTACCTGGAACCTTTAATGTTGATCGTGCCATAGAGGCCGGCATGCTGAACGGTACCCCGGAATCACCCGATTTCGATGGCATCGACTTATATGAGTTCAGCCAACAAAATCCTGGAGAAGAATGGCAGAATCAAAAGATTAATGAGAGTTTTGCCACGTTCGGCATTACCGCCAATCACGGTTATCTCTATGCCAACATAAACAACGACACACTTAATTTCGCAACATATTCTGATGGTGAAAGCGAGCATCTTTTCCCTGCCACCTCAACAGAAGCCGAAGTGTTGGCTATACGCTATTCTACTACAACCAGCCCATTCGTCGGTTGGGAACTCATTGGCAACCCATTCACCTGCAACGCCTATCTGTCAAGCGAACGCGACTTCTACCGTGTGAATACCACTGGCGATGCCATCGTGCTTGCCACTGAAGCCGTAATCAAACCTTGTGAAGGCATCTTCGTGGTGATTGAAGAGGACGATCCTGAAGAATGGTTGACTACTGGTGAATCCACGATGGCTAAAGTCCATTTCGCCACCACACAGCCCCAACACGGCCCAAGCGACCATAACAGTCTGGTGAACATCAACGTGATCAGCAACAACCAAGTGGCCGACGTGGCCCGCGTGCGCTTCAACAACGGCGGCACCCTCGGCAAGATGATCCTCAGCGAAAGCGCTACCCGTCTAAGCCTTGCACAAGAAGGCAAAGAATGCTCCGTGGTGCGTAGCGAAGCCCAAGGCGAACTGCCGGTGAACTTCAAGGCTGCCGCCAATGGCAACTACACCATCAACGTTGATGTGAAAGACACCGAGATGGGTTACCTCCACCTGATCGACAACCTGACCGGCAACGACGTCGACCTGCTCGCCACTCCGAGCTACAGCTTCGAGGCTAAGACCACCGACTACGCCAGCCGCTTCCGTCTCGTGTTCAGCGCCAACAACGTCGACGAAAACGCCATCGAAGACGCCTTCGCCTTCATCAGCAACGGCGAAATCATCCTCAACGGTGTCAACGGTAACACCACCGTCCAAGTGTTCGACGTCACAGGCCGCATGATCAGCAGCACCAACGGCGCCAACCGCATCGCCACCGACAATCTGACCGCCGGCGTCTACATGCTCCGCCTCATCAACGGCGACAACGTGAGAACCCAAAAGATCGTCGTCAAGTGAACAGTGAAAAGTTAAATATTAAAAACAATCATACCATGAAGAAATTAGCTTTAACAATCGCAATCGTTCTCGGATTGAGTTTCGGAGCTTTCGCCCAAGGCGGTATGTTCCAATATGGAGCCACT
>CAJOIH010000014.1 GCA_905234455.1 uncultured Bacteroidales bacterium
CGGCGCTGTCGCCAAGAACTACTGGGCCGACAAGATGGGCATCAAGAGAGAAGACCTCGTCGTCGTCTCCATCATGCCTTGCTTGGCCAAGAAGTACGAGAGCAAGCGTAAGGAATTCTACAAGGACGGCAACCCGGATATCGACTACGTTCTGACTACCCGTGAGTTGGCCCGCCTGATCAAACAATTCAACCTTGACCTGAAGGACATGCCTTCAGAGGATTACGACGACCCGCTCGGCGAATCCACCGGTGCTGCTGTCATCTTCGGTGCTACCGGCGGTGTGATCGAGGCTGCTACCCGTACTGCCTACGAGGTGTTCACCGGCAAACCGCTGCCTAAGATCGACTTCACCGAACTCCGTGGCATGGAAGGTATCCGTGATGCTTGGGTTGACTTCGACGGCACGCCGATCCATATCGGTATCGCCCACGGTCTGAGCAATGCCCGCAAGCTCCTCGAGAGAGTGCGCGAAGGCAAGGAACAGTTCCATGCTATCGAGGTCATGGCCTGCCCCGGCGGCTGCGTCGGCGGCGCTGGTCAGCCTTACCACCATGGCAACAGCGAGATCATCAAGAAACGTACGGAAGCCATCTACCGTGAGGATGCTGGCAAACCGATCCGTAAGTCACACGAGAATCCTTCCATCAAGAAGATCTACGAGGAGTACTTTGGTGAGCCTTGCGGTCACAAGTCACATGAACTGCTGCACACCCACTATTTCGACAAGTCGGAACACGTTGAGATCAGCGAGGATTAATAACCAGTAAATAATAGAAAGGAAATATACTATGGCAGTTATTAAATTATCAGAATCGAAGATCAACTTCATCAAGAACGTGTGCAAAGAGCACGGCAACAAAGCTGGTGAGGTCATCAACGTGCTGCACAAGGTCCAGGGCGAGTTCGGCTATCTGCCGGCAGAGGTCCAGGAGCTCGTGGCCAAGGAGCTGGGCATCCCGGTCTCCAGGGTGTATGGCATCGTGTCGTTCTATTCGTTCTTCACCATGACGCCCAAGGGTGAGCACCCGATCAGCGTCTGCCTGGGTACCGCCTGCTACGTGCGTGGTGCCGAGAAGGTGTTGGACGAACTGAAGCGTCAGCTGGGCATTGGTGTCGGTGAGGTGACTCCCGACGGCAAGTTCTCACTGAACTGCCTCCGCTGCGTCGGCGCCTGCGGTCTGGCCCCCGTCATCGAAGTCGGTGAGAAGGTCTATGGCCGTATGACCCCCGATCGCGTCAAGGACGTGCTCGCTGAATACAAATGATCCTATATTAATTAGGAATCTCTTTAAAAACCTCCGCCTCGATTGGGGTGGAGGTTTTTTTGTCCTCCAGAAAAATTTTTTAAAAAATCCTTGCATATTCAAAAATCTTTGTATTTTTGCCACATCAAAATAATATCAAAATAATATCAGATATGGAATCAAAAGAATTTGAATTTAAAGGATTTGCGATGAATGGATTCGTCGCTTTGTTTATGGACCTTGCCCTTCTGGCTTTGGCAGTTGTTTTATTGGTTTTCACAGAAAATTATCCGATTTCCCTACTGTTCGCTGTCATCTGTTTCTTGTTGGCCATCATCATCTTTCCCATCGGCTTCCGCAAGCTGGAACCGAACGAAGCCATGGTGATGATCTTCTTTGGCAAGTACAAAGGCACGTTCACCAAGACGGGCTTCCACTGGGTCAATCCCTTCATGACCTCTAAGAAGGTCTCGTTGCGCGCCCGTAACCTCAATCCGGATAATATCAAGGTGAACGACAAGACGGGTAACCCAATCATGATTGGCCAGATCCTGGTTTGGAAGTTGAAGGATACCTACAAGGCCATGTTCGAGATCGACTCGCAGACCATGGCGGGCGGTTCAGCTGGCAATACAGCCACGGTGTCGGTGTCGAATCGGATGCGCGCCTTTGAGAGTTTCATCCAAGTGCAGAGCGACGCTGCCCTGCGTGAGGTGGCTGGCATGTATGCCTACGACGAGAATGAGGCTGAAGCCGATGAACTAACCCTCCGCTCTGGTGGCAAGGAAATCAATGAGGTGCTGTTGACCAAGTTGAACGAAAGGCTTTCGATGTCGGGTCTGGAAGTGCTCGAGGCACGTATCAACTACCTGGCCTATTCGCCCGAAATCGCTGCGGTGATGCTGCGTCGCCAGCAAGCGGCTGCCATCATCTCAGCCCGTGAGAAGATTGTGGAAGGTGCCGTTTCGATGGTCCGTATGGCCCTTGATAAACTGAAGGCCGAAGGCGTCGTCGAACTCGACGAGGAACGCAAGGCCGCCATGGTGAGCAACCTGATGGTGGTGCTCTGCGCTGACGAATCCGCCCAACCCGTGGTGAATACAGGATCTCTTTATTAATATTGGGAAAATGAACGTCATCGATTATCTTAATTTAGGAACGGGGTTGCTCTTGATTGCGATGGGCTGGCTATGCTATCGCTTCCCTAACCTGATCAACCCTTACGGCAACATGTCGCCTGAACGGAAAGCCCTAGTCGACATCGAGGGCCTGAAATGGTCGACGGCTATCATCATGACGGTGGCAGGCGTCCTGTTGCTACTCACAGCTTTGCTGGGTTATCTCAAGGTCTTGGACGAGAATCTTAGCGGACTCTTCTTGACGGTAATCGGCCTGAGCATGATCATCCCCTTGTTCATTGCCATGCAACGGCACAACGGCTGGGGCCGCGATGCTGCAGGAGTCCTTTCCCCTGAACAGAAGAAGAAAAAATACTCGAGACTTACGGGGGTGATCGTTGGAGTGTCGATGGCCTTTGTCGTCGTCATCCTGTTGCTTGCAAGTAAACCGACAAAAATCGAAGTGGGAGAGGAGAACCTCAGCATTTCGGGTATGTATGGTCGTGACATTCCGATGTCGGAAATCGTCTCCGTGGAACTACTCGAAGAGATGCCGTCCGTCGCCATCCGTACCAACGGTTCCAGCACAGGAAAGTACAACAAGGGCCATTTCAGACTGACCAATGGCGAGAGCTGCATGATGTTTATCCGAAACCGGGCCCCTTACATCGAGTTACGTACGACCGACAACCTATATTATATTAATGGTGATACCGAAGAGGAAACCATCGAAATACTCTCAAAAATCAAAGAAAAAGCATTAATAAACCAATGAAAAAAGCAATAAGGTTTTCAATCACCGTCTGCCTGTTCAGCTGGGCGATGGCAGCCATTGCCCACTGGGGATTCGGCATGGGAGCCGACACCCCTGCGGGACTCATGGTTTTCTCTACGGCATATATGTTTTTCCCGCTTGCCACTGCCTTGGTGCTGCAAAAAATCGACAAGGAAAAATTCAACCATACCGGGCTGGTCAACTTCAAGTTCAGTGGGGCTTGGCTGGTAGCCTGGGTGCTCCCCGTAGTGATGGTTTTCGTCTGTATCCTTGTCAACGGCCTGATGCCTGGCGTGGAACTGAAATACAATGCCGAACAGCTTATTAATATAGGTCAGATCCCCGAAGACCAGCAGGAGCTGGTGCGCGAACAGATGATGAAGTTCCCGGCTTGGCTGATGGCGGTGATCACTGTCTTCAGTGGCTTGATCGCAGGTGTCTCCGTCAACGCATTCTGTGCTTTCGGTGAGGAATATGGTTGGCGCAACTATCTCGTGAACGCACTGAGAGAGAAAAAGTTTTGGTCAGCAGCCTTGTTCATCGGCTTTGTGTGGGGTATCTGGCACTTACCGCTGATCCTGATGGGCCACAACTACCCGAATGAGCCTTATTGGGGCGTTTTGCTGATGGTGGTGTTCTGCGTACTGGCCGGTGTCCTAGAGCTTTATTTTGTGCTGAAGACCAAGTCGATGATTGTGGCGGCGGTGATGCACGGCACCATTAATGCGGTGGCCGGAATGACCATCTATTTCACCCTTGGAGGTAACGAGTTCGTCAATGGGATGACTGGCCTTTCAGGCTTCATCGTGCTGGCTTTGGCCATTGTTTGCTGCTGGGTCTACGACAGGTTCATCGCGAAGGAACGGATCTTTGCCCAAACCCTTGGAGCCTCATTGGAACGATAGACCATGGCCAAAGAAAAGGATAATAGCACCAAGACCTTTCTGCTCCGTGTCGATGCCGAGACGATGGAAGCGGTGGAGCAATGGGCAGCCGACGAGTTCCGCTCCGTCAACGGCCAGCTCCAGTGGATCATCTCTGAGGCGCTTCGGAAATCTGGAAGGAAGAAGAAATAATTTACATCCTAGCTTAACGAGGTAACCCAACGGCACTAGGAAACTCCCTGTGGTCCGTTTCTAATGTGCCTTTTGGGGTACCTCGTACGCTTACGGATGTTACTTCGTCTCGAAATCAACCTTTAACGGCTTCGGCGACAGCCTTGCCTAAGTTGTAGAGCTTGTCCCAGTCCTCTTCTCGGATGGGCGCGCCTTTCACCTCGACGCTTTCGGCGACGAGGTTCCATTTGCCTTCCTCTGCATATTTGGCGAGGGTCTTCACGCCGCCGCCGCTCCAGCTCATGCCGCCAAAAGTAGCATAGCATTTGTCCTTGGGCTTGAACTCATTAATCTCATGTACCAGCAAAGTCATGTTGGGGAACATGTTGGCATAATGGGCGCAGGCACCAATAATGACGCCTTTGTACTTCCAGATGTCGCTCATGATGAATGAGACTTCGGTCTTGGCTACATCATAGACCTTGACCTCCTTGATGCCGGCCTCGGCTGCGCCACGGGCCACAATCTCGGCCATACGTGCGGTGTTGCCGTGCATTGATCCATAGACGATGACCACGCCTTCTTCCGACTCCTGTTTGCTCCACTGGGTGTATTTGCCGAGCACCCAGTCGAGGTTCGAACGCCACACCAAGCCATGTGACGGTGCAATCATCTTGATTTCCCAACCGCCGAGTTTCTCGATGGCTTTTAAGGCTTGCATGGCCACTTTGCCAACGATGTTGGCATAGTAGCGGCGCATGTCGTCCTCATAGAAGGCGAGGTTGACCTGGTCATCGAAGATGCCTCCGTTCAAGGCGCCGAAGCCGCCGAAGGCGTCGTTGCTGAACACAATCTTGCTGTTCTGCTCGTAAGTGACCATCGACTCGGGCCAGTGGACCATCGGTACCATGAAGAACTGCAGTGTGTGGGTGCCTAAACTCAAGGTCTCACCCTCGGCCACCACCTTTTTGTTCTCGATAGGCCCGTAAAATGCCTCCAACGGGGCAAAAGTCTTGGCATTGCCTACCACTTGGACTTCGGGATACTCCCTTAGCACAGCGGCAACAGTGCTGCTATGGTCGGGCTCGTCGTGATTAATAATAAGGTAATCGACTTTACGGCCTTGAAGCACTGATTTGACCTTAAATAAATAGTCTTCAAGGAAGTTGGCCTCCACGGGGTCGATCAGCGCCACCTTCTCGTCTACAATGAGGTATGAGTTGTAGGAGACACCGTTGGGCAACTCCATGTGGTTTTCAAAGAGGTCGGTGTGACGGTCGTTTACGCCAACATAAAATATGTTTTCGGTTAATTGAATTTGTTTCATGTTATTTAATAAATATGTATTATTATAATTTAATTCGCATTCGGCGCTTTTGTTTCGTCCAGTCGTAACGGGGACAGAAAGTGAACAAGCCTCAACGATCATTTCTTCAAACTCCTCTTTGCCGTGTTTGCAAAGTGGGCACTCGATGTCGTCGGGTAGAAAGTCGCCTTCGTAGACATAACCACATACCTTACAGACCCAGCACCGTTTGCCACTTTTGATAGCATCGGCTTGCGGTTTCGGCTTGATGTGCTGTTGATAATAATCGTATGTCAACGAAGCCTTGTCGGAAAGCACTTGGGCATCCATGATTACTGCAATGAACATGGTGTGAGTGTCGAAATCAATGGTTCTCACAACACGGCAGGCCAAATATGAGTTTGTGTATTTTGGAATGTAGAGCACCTGGTTCACGGCTCGGTGCTCTGCTTCGCAAGTGGCAAACTTGTTGACCGTACGGCCAGATTGAAAACCAAAATGCTCAAAAACAAACATGGGTGTTTCAGTGGTGAGCATACTGACGTTGAAAACACCCGACTCTTTGATAAGGTCGTGGGTGTAATTGTTTCTATTGACCGATACGGCGATTTGTAATGGACTACTGGTAACCTGCATCACCGTGTTGACAATGCAGCCGTTGTCAATATCGCCATGTCGAGTAGTCAGCACATATAGGCCATAACCTATGTTAAACAAAGCATTGGTATTCATAATCATCTGTTTTTGTTGCCCGTGACAACAGTTATCCAAAAAAAGAGGCGCAACCAAAGTCACGCCTCTACAATCATTCGGTTTATTCCATCACTGAGAAACTGTCCTTGCCGATGCCGCAAAGCGGGCATTTCCAGTTGTCAGGGATTGCTTCAAAGGGGGTTCCAGGGGCGATGCCGCCATCGGGATCGCCGACTTCCGGGTCGTAAACGTACCCGCAAACGTCACAAACGTACTTTTTCATAATAGTTAGCAGTTAATAGTTTTCAGCTTTGATTTGGAAGAAGGATTGCGGATGGTTGCACACGGGGCACATCTGCGGGGCTTTCTTGCCGATGACGATGTGGCCGCAGTTGGAGCACTGCCACACCATGTCGCCGTCGCGAGAGAACACGATGCCGTCTTCGATGTTTTTCAGGAGTTTGAGGTAACGAGCTTCGTGCTCTTTTTCGATCTTGCCAACAAGGTCGAACAGCACGGCAATCTTAGTGAAACCTTCCTCACGGGCGGTCTTGGCCATGCCAGCATACATATCGGTCCATTCGAAGTTCTCGCCGGCAGCGGCGTCCTTCAGATTGGTCGGAGTGTCCGGCACATCGCCGTCATGGAGCAGCTTGAACCAAATCTTGGCATGTTCCATCTCGTTGCGGGCGGTCTCCTCAAAGAGGTCGGCAATCTGGTTGTAGCCTTCCTTGCGAGCCTTGGAGGCGTAATAGGTGTACTTGTTGCGGGCTTGCGATTCGCCTGCGAAAGCAGCCATCAAATTGGCTTCGGTTTTTGAACCTTTTAATTCCATGATACTAGTTGTTTTGATTATTGATGATTTGATGATTGTCCAATTGACAAAGATAAGATATTTTTCTGAAAAACAAGAAAAAATTATCTTTGCAGTCGAAATGGATACAAATATGACCGATATAGGGAAACAAGAGAAGCCGCGGAAGAAGCGGTGGCGCAAGAAGGAGAGCAAACCCAAGGAGAAGCCGGTGTACCTCCCGAACGGCCATCTTGATGACTTTGTAGCCATCGACTTTGAGGCGGCCAACGCTGCTTTCACCAGCGCTTGCAGCATGGGAATCGTCATTGTTCGCGACAATGAGATCGTGGAGCGTTTCTATGGTTTGATGAAGCCTGTTCCAAATCGTTATGACTGGTACAATTCAAAGGTGCACGGCATCAAGAAGACTGATACAGAAAAGGCTCCAACGTTTCCTTATCTTTGGAATCAGGTGAAGAATAGGGTAGAAGGGCTGCCTTTTGTGGCGCATGGGATGCTGTTTGACCAGCATGTTTTGAAAGCGCTTCACGAGCTCTACAAAATGCCGTATCCAAATTATACGTTCTATTGTACCAACGAAGGCTCGCAAAAATATCTTCCCGACCTTGAAAACCACAAGCTTCACACCGTGGCCAAATATTTCGGCTATGAGATGAAAAATCATCACAACGCCCTCGACGATGCCGAAGCTTGTGCTGTGATCGCCATGCATATTTTTTAGTGCCTCAACGCCGATTGCTGAAGAAATATTTCCCCATATTTGTTTTAATTGTAATAAATGGGTAATTTTGTGGCGTAATTCAAAACAAGTAGACCGCTTTGCCTTTTCCCTTGAAATCATAAATTCTTAAATAACGAACAAATGAAAAACTAACTTTATCCCTCGCCATCATCCTCGGCATAAGCCTCGCAGGCATGGCGCAACAGCAAGGTGGCGGCCTCTTCGGACGCGGTGCTGTCATTGATGAAACCTATAACGTCTACGACAACCGCACTGGCAACGGCCTGATGCTTCCTGGCTCACACGGCGATGCCAACGACGTCTCAGCTCCCCTTGGCACTGGTGCCCTGTTGCTCATCGGCTTCGGAGCGGCTTACGCATTGAAGAGAAGACAGAAGTAAGAAGTTAAAAGAGAAGGAAGAATTATAGAAAATTAAACAATTTGATAATCAATAAAATACTATATAAAAAACCATGAAAAGAAAGTCTTTACTTTTCTTGCTGTTAATTACCTTCTGCTTGCCTTGGGCAGCGAATTCACAGGAGGTAACCGTGACCATCACTGATCTTAATTATGAAAGCACAACAATCAAGCTGCCTTCCATAACGAACTCTAATTATTCAAGCACGCAACAGATTTATACCATTGATGAGATTGGAGGAAAGGGCCAGATAAAAAGTATCGCCTTCAAAGGCGACAAAAATTGCACCCGTGAATTGGTTATTTATATGACCGACTCGAGCAAAGGCTACTTCTCAAGTACAAGCGATTACTATACATCAGGAACCCAAGTATTCAGCGGTAGCGTGACCTTTACAGCCAACGAATGGACCACCATCCCGTTGGCTGGTAACGGTTTCACCTTTAACAGAGATAACCTTGTCGTTATTGTTGATGACAATACTGGAAGCCACTCTTCGGTAACGAATTGGCAGTCTTTCTACCCTTCCTCTGATCGCTACCAAGCTTTGTGCTTTTATGATGAAACGAACATCGATCCTTTTTCTCCAAATGCTTCAAACTCACAGTTTGTGGGTTTAAAGAACCAAATCCAGCTTGCCATTGTTCCCAGTGGCCTCTCTGCGCCGTCTCTCTTTGAACCGAGCAACATCTCCGCATTCGGAGCCACTGTCAGTTGGATGGCCTATCCTTACTCCTATTTGGTGTGCTACCATTACCAATACGGACCCACTGGCGGCAGCATGTCAGAATGGTTTAGCACCACAGCAGCTTCCGTCGACCTCACCGACCTTATTTCCAGCACAGATTACACTTTCAATGTGTATGCCGAATAACGCTTAGGCAACAGCGCAGTAAGTTCCACCACCTTCACCACCGAAGCGGGCTGCGACCCTGCGAGAAACCTCACCGCAAGCGACATTACCAGCATGAGCGCTTATTTGACTTGGGATGCCACCAACAGTGCCACCTCCTGGCAATACATCACCGTGGCCCACGGCGACACTCCCGACTGGACCAGTACAAGCGTGCAAACAACCAACACCACCATCAACGTACCTGCCAATATCTATGCTTGCACCGGACAACCTGCCCAGCCCGACACCGATTACGATTTCTATGTGCGCGCCCAGTGCAGCAACGAGGAATTTAGTGATGAAGCCATGCTGACCTTCCACACTGCCGAGTGTGTTGTCAGCACCTTCCCCTTAACCTACGGCTTTGAAACTTCGGAAGGCTTCCCATATTATGCCTCAGCTCCCACGACCAACCCATTTGGCGACTGTTGGCGAAACGAAACCACCGTGTCCACTGGAAATTACTTAGACCAATACTTGTGGGGTACTTCCAGATTCTATAAACATAATGGCGAACAGGCCTTGGTTCTACCCGATAAGGGCAACGATAATAATCCCGCCAAAACCATGCTGGTGTTCCCCGAAATGAATTTCGCCAACACCAATAGCTTTATGCTGTCGTTCTGGATTTACAGAGACGAAAGCAACTCTCAACCAGACGGTTTCAATGTGTATGCCAGCGATTGCAACAACATTGGCTCCAACGCCGTTCTTTTGGGCAGATATTCAAGCAGCACCCGCCAACCTTATCCTGAAACAGTTTCGAGTTCCGGTTGGTATCAATATGAAATAGGTCCTGTCACGATGACGGGCCCTGTCTATCTGATTTTCGAAGGCCTATCCTACAATCGCCCCACTTACGTTGACGACATCGTCATCAAAGATGTTGTCCCTGTCACCGCCAACCAAATCGTCAGTACCGTGACTGACCCCAGCACGCAAATGACTTGGAACGATTTTACCCAGCATGTGAATAATGGTCATATATTTCTCGATGACATCGAGTTGAATGAAGATATTAGTATTACTACCATGGTGGGCACCGAGGAGAATCCCTTCATGGGCACTTTCAATGGCAAAGGCCATACTCTCTCCGTAAGCATCCAAAGCGATGAAGCGGGAGCCGCACCGTTCCGCTACATCAGCGGAGCCACCATCAAGAACCTCAAGGTGACAGGCTCTGTTGTAGAGACCAACACCACGGAGGGCGGTTACCACACCGGCGGCCTTGTGGGCTTTGCCTGGAGCGGCACCAACACCATCGAAAACTGCCTCGTGAGCACCAACATCACCATCACCACGCTCGGTGGCGGCATCGTGGCCCATGCCAAAAGCTCAACCCTCAACCTCACAGGCTGCGTTTATGACGGCAATATCATCAACACCACTCCCGCCAACGACCCCAACCGTGGTGTGGGCGGCTTGGTGGGCTGGTGCGACAATCCCATCCTCAACATCACCGACTGCATCTACAATGGTAGCAACGGTGTTATCGGCAGCAGCAATCCTGACTATGCGGGCGTGCTTTTCAATCCTGTGGCATGCAAGACGGGAGAATACAGTGTTACCGCCAATTTGAGCGACTGCTACTATTTCTGCGATGAACCGGAAGCTGAGTATGATGAGATTAATAACATAGTCACTACTGATGCCCGCAAAGCATATCAAGTGACTGGCACCGGCGATGTCAGCGTTGACATAGCCAACGGACAACCCGTTTTGTACTCTTGCAGCGGTATTTATGGCTACGAAGGCGCATGGACAGGCATCAAGGCTTACAACATTGTTTATGGCGGCGATGGCAAGACCCTCAATCTTGCCCTCAGCGGCGCCCCGGGCTATGTAGCCAACCACGGCACCCTCGAGGCGAATGGCGGAAGCTACGCCCTCACCATGCAGGCCTACAACATCGAGATTAGCGGCCTATCCAACGGCATCACCAAGGAAATAAACGCCTAAAGCGAAGGACAAGGTGTGACCAACGGCTGGTACCTGATTGCCTCCCCTCTTGATAAAGCATTCGTTCCGTCTACTGAAAACGGTTTCCTCAACAACACCTACGACCTTTATCGCTTCAACCAAAGTGCCGAATTGGAATGGGAGAACTGGAAGAGCCACGTCGACAACGACGACCACTACCATTTCGACCTCGAACCGGGCAAGGGCTATCTCTACGCCAACAGCGGGAATGTCACGCTCATGTTCTGCGGCACACCTTACAGCGGCAACGGCACCGTCAATTTGGAGTATTCCACCGTTAATCAGAATGAAAACATGCACGGCATGAACCTCATCGGCAACCCCTTCGCCACGGCTGCAACTATCGACAAGCCTTTCTTCAGGATGAACGAAGGCGGAACGGCACTCACAGCCCAAGTGGAAGCTGGCAACACCGTGGCAGCCATGGAAGGTGTGTTTGTACAAGCCACGCAGGAGGGACAAACGGCGCTCTTCACGCAAGTGAACAACCGAGGCGGTGAAAAGAGCGAGGTTCCCATGATCAACGTCAATCTCATCCGCAACCGTGGCGAGGTCCTCTCCAATGCCATCGTCCGCTTCGACAATGGCGAGACCCTCGGCGCATTTTCACTCCGCGAGGATGACAGCAAGCTCTACATCCCGCAAAACGGCAAGGACTACGCCATTGCCTGCGTGGGTAGAGACAGTGTACACACAGTCTCTACAGCAGAGATACCTGTCAACTTCAAGGCAATGCAGAACAGCGAATACACGATTACCGTTAATCCCGAGAATTTGGAGATGAATTATCTGCACCTGATTGACAACTTGACGGGTGCTGATTTGGATGTGTTGGCTTCGCCGAATTACACCTTCTTCGCCAAAAGCACCGACTACACTTCGCGCTTCAAGCTGGTGTTCATGGCTAATAACGCCAACCTCGACGGTAAAAAAAATGACGACTTTGCTTTCACCATCAACGGTCACCTCATCGTCACAGGAGAAGGCACACTGCAGATTGTTGACATGATGGGACGGGTGCTCGTTTCTAAGCAACTGTCAACAACTAACTCCCAACTTCCAACAGCCGACTTCCGCTTAGGAGTTTACGTGTTGAGACTGATTAATGGTGAAGAAGTGAAGACGCAGAAGATCGTTGTGAAATAAAAAACGGCATCACTTACGAAACTTGAAAAATTATTGTTTTTTCCTTTTTTAAGAAAAAAAATCACTAACTTTGGCCATCTTTAAACCCATATCACCATGTTCGAAATTGTACAAAAGAAAACTTTTGCGGCGGAAACCTACCTGATGGACGTTTACGCCCCGAGAATTGCCCAATCTGCTCTTCCGGGTCAGTTCCTTATTATCAAGATGGAAGAAAACTCCGAACGTATTCCATTGACAATCAGTGATTACCAGCGTGTCAAAGGTACCGTCACCATCGTCTTCAAGGCCATCGGCGAATCCACCAAGAAAATGGCTGAGTATAAAGTCGGCGACCGCTTCCACGATGTGGTAGGTCCTCTCGGCAAACCCTCCGAGTTTGCCACCATGACGGCCGAGGAGCTCCGCAAACGTTCTTTCGTGTTCATTGGCGGCGGTGTGGGCATCGCGCCCATCTTCCCGCAGGTGAAATGGTTGTATGAACATGGCGCTGTGGCCGACTGCATCATCGGCGCCCGTACCAAGGACCTCCTCATCTATGAGAAGGAACTTTCGGAATACTGCCATCTGTATGTCACTTCCGACGACGGCTCCACGGGTCGCAAGGGCCTGGTGACCGACGTCCTCAGGCAGTTGGTGGCCAGCGGCAAAATCTATGACGAGGCCGTGGCCATCGGACCGATGATCATGATGAAGTTCGCCACCAAGACTTGTGAGGAGCTGGGCATCCGCTGCACCATCTCACTCAACAGCATCATGGTCGACGGCACTGGCATGTGCGGCGCTTGTCGTGTGAGCATCGCAGGCAAGACCAAGTTCACCTGCATCGATGGTCCCGAGTTCCTGGGCAAGGATGTCGACTTCGACGAAGCCATGAAGCGTCAGGCCATGTACAACAACGTGGTGACCCGCAAACAGCTTCAAGCCGAAGAAAAGGCCGAGGGCCACAAGTGCCATGTGGGTGGTATCTCTGAAGAAACATTCGACAAGAAACATAGAGTTCCCGTTCCGGAACAGAAACCTGAGGTCCGTGCGCATAACTTCGATGAGGTGTGCCTGGGCTATTCGGCCGACATGGCCATCATGGAAGCTCAGCGCTGCCTCAACTGCAAGGATCCTCAGTGTGTGAAGCATTGCCCCGTCAATGTCAACATCCCGGGTTTCATCGCCCGTGTGGCCAAAGGTGACTTCGAGGGTGCTGCAGGCGTCATCAGCTGCGACTCCGCTCTGCCGGCCGTTTGCGGTCGCGTTTGTCCGCAAGAGTCCCAGTGCGAGGGTAGCTGCATCATGGGCAAGAAGTTCGAGCCCATCGCCATCGGCAAGCTGGAACGCTTCGTGGGTGACTATGCCATCGAACATGACCTGCATTTCAGCAGCCAAAGCATCCCGAATGGTCACAAGGTGGCCATCATCGGCTCTGGTCCTTCGGGCCTTACTTGCGCCAAGGACCTGCTTTCCATGGGTTACGACGTCACCATCTTTGAGGCCTTGCATGAACTTGGCGGCGTGCTGATGTATGGCATCCCGTCGTTCCGTCTGCCGAAAGACACGGTGGTGAAGAAAGAGGTGGAGAGTGTGCGTAAGCTGGGCGCCAAGTTCGAGAAGGACGTGGTCATCGGCCGTACCATCACCATCGACGAGCTGATGCATCGCGAGGGCTTTGAGGCTGTGTTTGTGGGCTCAGGCGCTGGTTTCCCAATGATGCTCAACGTACCAGGTGAGAACCTCTGCGGTGTGGTCTCGGCCAACGAGTTCTTGACCCGTAACAACCTGCTTTTCGCTTACAAGGAGGGCTTTGAGACCCCGAACTATGTGGGAAAGAAGGTGGCCGTGGTCGGCGGCGGCAATGTGGCCATGGATGCTGCGCGTACCGCCTTGCGTCTAGGTGCTGAGGTGCACATCGTGTACCGTCGTTCCGAAGCGGAACTCCCTGCCCGTGTGGAGGAAGTGCATCATGCCAAGGAAGAAGGCGTGCAATTCGACCTGCTCACCGCTCCTGTGGAGGTGCTGGGCGACGAGAACGGCTGGGTGAAAGGCTTCAAGTGCGTCCGTTGTGAACTGGGCGAACCCGATGCCTCAGGCCGTCGCAGCCCCGTCCCGGTCGAAGGCTCTGAGTTCATCCTCGATGTCGACATGATCATCATGGCCCTGGGCACCTCGCCGAACCCGCTCATCGGCAGCACTACACGTAACCTCGACCTCAACCGCAAGGGTTGTATCGTGGCTGACGAAGTGGGCGCCACCTCACGTCCGGGTATCTTCGCCGGCGGCGACGCGGTCAGCGGCGCAGCCACAGTGATCCTCGCCATGGGCGCCGGCAAGAAAGCCGCCAAGGCCATCGACGAGTATATTAAAGGGCTTTAATTCTTGATTTCCACATAGAACACCGTCGGGTCGTCCTCTTCGCAGAACGACTCGTCGGTGTAATATTGTCCCGGCTTTCCGTCGTCTGTGAATAACTGCAGCACCACCTTCTTGAAAGGTATGGGCTTTCCGGCGTCGCTATATTTCTGGACATCTGCAGGGGTGAGTCCCTCAATTTCCATCATCTTGAGCATCATGGCCAAGTCGAGGTTCACATTCAAAAGATCCTGCTTCCACTCAATGCTGATGACTGCAGTGGTGTAGAGCTTGAAATTCTTTACTTCTATGGGTTTCATGTTCGGGAATTTTTGTAATTTTGATGCAAATTTAATAAAAAACAATCACGATGCGTAAATCTTTGTTTATCATAGCAGCCTTGTTGCTCTCGCTGAATGTCTCAGCACAAATCAAGGAAGAAGGAGAGATTCGTGACGGCCTCAAGGAAGGCACCTGGTACGAAATTGACGTCAACAAGAACCTGATCCGCAAGGTGGTGCAATACGAAAACGGCAAGAAGAACGGCCTCTATATGGAAATCGATGAGACCGGTGCCTTGGTGAAGAAATGCGAGTATGCCGACAACCAGCTCAACGGATCGTCGTACACCTGGTTCCGCGGTGGACGCCTCTCCAGCAAGAACAGTTACAAGAACGGTGTCCTCGACGGTGAACAGATCGCCTGCTATGAGCAGGGTGCCACCCGCGAGATTGCCAATTACAAGGACGGACAGCGCGAGGGACAGACCATTTGGTTCGACCAGAACGGCAACATGGTGATGACCATCGAATACAAAGCAGGAAAGTTCGACGGCAAACAGGAGACCTACTATAAAGGCAATCGGCTGAAAAGCTCCAAGATGTATAAGGACAACGTACAGGACGGTCCCGCCGTCGAATACTATGAGAGTGGTGCCATCATGTCCGAGAGCAACTACAAGAACGGCAAACTCTCCGGTAAAGTGAAGAAATACGAGGACAAGAAGCCGGAAGAAATCAAGAAGGAAATGGAGATGAAGGCTGACATCAAGGAAGTTGACTTCAAGGAAGTGAAGAATATGGAGATCAAAGTCGTTGATAAAGCTGAGAAGAAAGAGGTGAAAAAGCAGTGACCCGTTTTTTGCGTTTTTTGTCGGCTTTGTTGTTTGGCGTGGTCTGCCTTTCGCTCCATGCCCAGGATACGATCACACTCAATGTGGTTGACGTGACCGCCGACCTGCTGAAAGCGCAGCCGTTGAATCCTCTGGTGATGAAGAAAGTCGACTCGCTGGTGCTTGAAGCAAAAAGTACATCGACGCTTTCGGAATTATTAATTCAACATAGTCCGGTGTTTATCAAGACTTACGGACCCGGCGGTATTTCCACAGCTTCGTTCCGTGGTACCACTGCAAGTCATACCCTGGTGCTTTGGAATGGCTTCCAGTTGAATGCCCCAAGTTTGGGACAGGTCGACTTCAGCACCATCCCTGTGTTTTTGGCTGACGACATCGACTTGAAGTGGGGGAGTGGTACCTCAAACAACAGCGGGGGACTGGGCGGTTCGGTCAACATCGACAGCAAGAACACCTTTGGCAAAGGACTCATTCTCGATCTAAAGCAAACCTATGGCAGCTTCAACACCTGGGGCAGTTTTGTCACGGCCGGCTACAGCTGGAAAAAAGCGGCGTTCCGGATAAAAGCCTATCGCAACTCCTCCGACAACGACTTCGAATACTACAATAGCGCATTATTGCCTCCTAAGAGCATGAAACAACAGAATGCCGACTTCGTCGACTATGGCGTGATGCCTGAGTTGAGTGTGATGTTAAAGCACGGCATCCTGTCACTCACCTCATGGAATCAATGGAACAACCGCAATTTGCCGCCCATCATGCCCAACGTGGTCAATGTGAATACGGAGGAATGGACTCGTGACAACTTCTCGCGCAACATGTTGTCATACAAGCTGTTCTGGTCTACGGGCAACCTTCAGTTGAAGTCGGCAGCCTTCATCGAAAACCAGCATTATTTCCTTCAAACCCGCTCACCTCTCAATCCTGACGTTGTCGTTACCAGCATCAACTCCATCAACGATGCCATTGTCCTTCACCAGATTGCCAATGTGGAGCAGCAACTCTACGCCTCCTGGAAACTCAAGGGGAAGCTCCAATGGGATCGCGAGCAGGTCAACTCGAACAATTATGCCGACACCAAGCGGCGCAACATGGTCAGCACCTACGTCGCTGTGGAGGGCAATCCCTTCAATAACGCCGATTTGGCTGTGACCGCCCGTTACGACATTGTCGATGCCAAGTCGATGGGCGTGTTTCCCACGGCCACCTTCTCGTACCATTTCCCAGTGGGCTTGGGTGTGACTTTGGGTTACAGCCACAACTACCGTAACCCTTCGTTGAACGATCTCTACTGGTATCCTGGTGGCAACCCCGACCTTTTGCCTGAGGATGGCCGCACGGTGGACCTGGCTTTCAACTATCGTCTCAACCAAGGAGGCCTGAAGCTCGACGTTCGCACTGGAGCCTACGCTTCCAAGGTGAAAAACTGGATTCAGTGGGTGCCTACCTCGTACCGTTACTGGGTGCCTCAGAACGTAGCCAAAGTATTTGCCCGAGGCATTGAGAATCACATCGACTTACACTATTCTTACGGGGATTGGAAGTATAGTCTCTCGGGCAACTACGTGTTTACCTTCACCACCGACGAGAGTGAGAACGCCCAGTCGTACGGCAACCTCGGCAAACAACTCATCTACATTCCCCGTCATCACGGCAACCTGTTTGCCAACGTCCGGTGGACGACCTGGGACCTTAGCTACACACTGGAGGTCACTGGGCTACGCAACACTTCCTACGCCGACTTCTATGCCTTCGACCTGCCCGCCTATGTGTTGCACCACGTGGCTCTCGGCAAGCAATGGCCTCATTTCCGCGTTGAACTGCGTTGTAACAACCTCACTAACAAGGATTACCAAAACGTCTTATGGCGTCCGATGCCTGGAAGGAGTTTTGAGGTGATGTTGAATTATCGCTATTGATATTTGTTTTTTCCATTTCTTTTTATACCTTTGCACCATCAATCCATTGCCCATCCAGGCTTTCTGTTATGAGCCTCTTTAGGTAATGGGGGCTCTTTTTTTGTGAGGCATTTGCCACCTTTGTTTTTGTACTCTTTGAACCTGAGAAATTCAAAATTGCACAAACAGAAACAAAACAGAGGTAGATGCCCCCGCTGAAAAGCGGGGATATCTATGCTGTTTGTTCCTTGTGCAGGTTTCTCAGGACCTAAAGAGTGGAGCGGCAACAAAAGATACCCCGCTTTCTTTATCGAAGGTAACAAAAAACAGGGAATGTTTCATTTTTTAAAGATATTTTTATGAAAAAAAGATTGCTGCTTTGTTTGATGCTGAGTGGTTTTGTGTTGGTGGCGATGGCACAAGTGCCTCCCATTGCACATATCGAGGCAAACAATGTGCGTGGAGTCATCCTTGGTGACGGCACGGCTTTTTTGAATTGGCCTGAAAACTACGGCGTTCTTCAACCCAATCCCTGTCCTACCTGGGAAGTGCCTGCCGGTAGCGGCAAGTCCACCATCTTCCAGAAAGCATTGTGGTTTGGTGGTCTTGATGCCGCCGATAGCCTTCATCTGGCAGCGATGCGGTATGGTCAGGGTCATTACCTGAGCGGTGGGCAGGATTTCTGGGCAGGCCCGTTGAAAACCACCGACGCCTCCATCGATTTGATGACCGCTTTGAAGTATCACCATGTGTGGAGCCTAACACGGGCTGAAATCGAGCAGTTTAAAACCAACTTCAACAACCCTTCCTATCCGGTTCCCGAAGATATCCTTTCCTGGCCGGCCCACGGTGAGGGTGATTATGCCCATGACCTGGCTCCTTATATTGATGTGAATAACGACGGCCGATATAACCCAGCCGACGGTGACTATCCCGACATCAAAGGCGACCAATGCCTGTTCTTCATCTTTAACGACAGCTATAAGGAACATGGCGAATCCTTTGGTGGAAAGCTTGGCCTCGAGGTGCATGTCATGGTGTATGCCTTTGAGGATCCTTTCGATGAGGCACTCAATAATACCGTTTTCACCCATTTTGAGTTCTTCAACCGCTCCTCCAACGATTACCATGACGTTTACCTGGGCCTGTGGTTCGACTGGGATCTCGGTTACGCCAACGATGATTACGTGGGTTGCGATGTGCAACGCAACTCATGCTTTGTATACAATGGCATGTCTTTCGATGGCAGTGGCGAACCCACTTCCTATGGCGATAATCCTCCTTCACAAGTCGCGACCGTGCTCTCCGGCCCGGAGGGCAAAAGGATGACGGGATTCTTGTACCATAACAATGATAATTCCGCGATCGGTGATCCGGAAAATGCACCGGATTATTACAACCTTCTTCAAGCCCGCTGGAAAGACGGCTCCCATCTCCAGTACGGCGGCATCGGCTATCCCGGCATAGAAGGAACTGTCGGACCTGACTGCAATTATATGTTCCCGGGAGACTCCGACCCCGATAATTTGGGAACCAACGGCATTGCCCCCAACGAGGGATACAACACCAATGGCAAGTATTGGACGGAAGAAACCACTGGGAACCAACCGAGCGATCGCCGCGGATTGGCCATGGTGGGCCCCTTCCGCTTCCCGGCAGGCGGCAAACAGGAACTGGATTATGCTGAAATCACCGTCTGGAAAGGCAGCGCAGCATCGGCGAAAGACCGTATCGGTGAATTTGTTGACCACATTACCTCTTTGTTCAACAGTTTTAAATAAGTATTGCCATGAAAAAGACTTTGATGATCGTAATTCTTCTGTTGACAGGAGTGTTTGCCCAAGCCCAAAGCGTTTGGGATGGCTCAAGAGCGTTGTGGACCCGTGGCACAGGTAGTCAAGACGACCCGTTCCTCATTGAATCAGCCGCCCATCTGGCCTATCTCTCTTATATGGTTGGTAAAGGATTCAATACCAGCGGATTGTATTTCAGGCTAACCACTGATATCGATCTGAACGGCAACGAGGACCAGCAGTGGATTCCCATCGGACTGTTGGGTGATGCCTATTATGAGGACGGTTGCGAACGAAATGCCGTTCCGGTCTGTCTCGCTGATCGTACTGATTTGTATTTTAAAGGGCATTTCGACGGTGACAACCACTGCATTTTCAACCTGTATATCAATAAAGACAGAGGCGTGGTGGGCCTATTCGGAATGTTGGGCGATAGCGGCGACCCTGAAAACCCGACCGTGGTGGAGAACCTGTTCCTTATGAGTGGTTATGTCAAAGGCTTGACAAGTGGTGGAATCGCTGGAAAGGGAGTGTCGCGCAACTGTTTGATATCCCGTTGTTTGAATGGTGCTATGATTGAAGGCAATACCGCAGGGGGTATCGTGGGTGGTACTGCCGATAGAGTCTATAACTGCAATAACATAGGATCTGTCTACGGATCGTCATGCGTTGGTGGTATTGTAGGAGAAACAGTCAACGAAATAATTGAATGTTTCAACACTGGAGCTGTTTCGGGTCAGGGGATTGGAGGCGGATTGCTCGGTGGCGGCCTGGCCATGAGGAATGTCAGGCTGGAAAACTGCTATAACTCAGGCGAAGTCTCGGTGACTGGAACCATGGCTCCCAACAATATTCCCCAGAGCCCTGTCGGTGGTCTGGTGGGCATCGCTTGGTTGGGTGGCAACAATGCTTTGACCAACAGCTACAACAGCGGAACCGTTACTGCCGAAGTTGTTGAGCCTGGCGCATTGGTGGGTTCCTTCAAAGGAGAAGTGACCAACAGCTATTACCTCAATACCTGCGGAGGGACAGGCGAAGGTGAACCTAGGACCGCCGAGGAGATGCGCGACCTCGCTTTTGTGAATGTCCTCAACTTTGAAACTGACGTATGGTGTGCAGATACCCTCAATAGTAACGATGGTTATCCTATCCTGGGAGCCAACAACCTTTCAGTGGGCGAACAAACCCTGATGACGCTGAAAGTCTACCCCAATCCCACCAACGGTGCCTTTGCCGTGGAAGGAACGGGCTCCCTCCAGGTGTTTGATGTCCTGGGCCAACTTGTAAGGGTTTTGGAGATTCATGAGAAAGCCACCTTGGAATTGCCACAAGGGATGTATTTCATACGTCTCGACAGTGAAAATGACACGAAGTTGGCAAAACTGGTAGTCAGGTAAATAAAAAACTGTATCTTTGCAAGTTATTATCAACCTAATCGAAACATGAACAACCAACTCCTGAATAAAGACCTCCAGTATCTGGTAGCCGACATCAAGCTGGCCGACTGGGGAAGAAAAGAAATTGAAGTCTCTGAACACGAGATGCCGGGCCTGATGGCCCTTCGCCAGAAATATGGCGACACCAAGCCGCTGAAAGGTGCCAAGATCATGGGCTCACTACACATGACCATCCAGACCGCCTGCCTCATCGAGACTCTGGTAAAGCTTGGCGCCACCGTGCGCTGGTGCAGCTGCAACATTTACTCCACCCAGGACCACGCCGCCGCGGCTATCGCCCAGACGGGTACCTCAGTGTTCGCCTGGAAAGGGGAAACCCTCGAGGATTACTGGTGGTGCACCAAACGCGCCATCACTTTCCCTGACGGCACAGGTCCCGACCTTATCGTCGACGATGGGGGCGACGCCACCCTGCTGATCCACAAAGGCTATGCCTGCGAGAACGATCCCAAACTGTTGGATGCGCCTTGCGGCAGCGAGGAAGAACGCGCCCTGATGAGCGTCATCAAAGCCACCTACAAGGAGAACCCTGGGTTCTGGCATACCGTGGTGAAAGGCTGGAAAGGCGTTTCCGAAGAGACCACTACTGGCGTGCATCGCCTTTACCAGATGCAGGAACGCGGCGAATTGCTCGTCCCTGCCATCAACGTGAACGACTCGGTGACCAAGTCGAAATTCGACAACCTCTATGGCTGTCGCGAGTCGTTGGCTGACGGCATCAAGCGCGCCACCGACGTGATGATTGCCGGTAAAGTCGTCGTCGTTTGCGGCTATGGCGAAGTGGGCAAGGGCTGCTCGCACTCCATGAAGAGCTACGGCGCCCGCGTTCTCGTCACCGAGATCGACCCCATCTGTGCCCTTCAAGCCGCCATGGAAGGCTTCGAAGTGACCACGATGGAAGAGGCTGTCAAGGAAGGCAACATCTTCGTGACGACCACAGGCAACTGCGACGTGATCACACTGGAACACCTGCTCCAGATGAAGGACCAGGCCATCGTGTGCAACATCGGCCACTTCGACAATGAAATCCAAGTGGACCGTCTTGAGAAGACCGAACACCTTCGCGAAAAGATTAATATAAAGCCTCAGGTCGACAAATATGTGTTCGACGACGGCCACTGCATCTTCCTGCTGGCCTCGGGCCGACTGGTCAACCTGGGCTGTGCCACAGGTCACGCCAGCTTCGTGATGAGCAACTCGTTCACCAACCAGACCCTGGCTCAGATGGACCTCTGGGCAAAACGCGACGAATACAAGGTCGGCGTGTATTGCCTGCCCAAATATCTCGACGAGGAGGTGGCCCGTCTGCATCTCGAGAAGATCGGCGTGAAGCTCACCAAACTCACCCAGAAGCAAGCCGACTATATCGGCGTGCCGGTTGAGGGTCCCTATAAGTCCGACATCTACCGCTATTAACGATGCGGATCGCCGTCAATACACGGTTGCTGCTGAAAGGCAAGCTGGAAGGCATCGGGTGGGTGACCTTCGAGACGCTGAAGCGTATCGTGCTGGCCCATCCGGAGGTGGAGTTCTATTTCATCTTCGACCGCCAGCCCAATCCCATGTTCCTTTTTGCCGACAATGTGAAGCCGGTAGTGCTGTTCCCGCAAGCTCGACATCCCTTCCTTTTCGTCTGGTTCTTTGAGCTTTCGTTGCCCCGTGCATTGAGGAAGATCAAAGCCGACCTGTTCTATTCACCCGACGGCTATCTGAGCTTGCGCACTAAGGTGCCGCAAGTGGTGGAATTCCATGACCTGAATTTTGAGCATTTTCCCGGCGACATGCCCAAGATCCACCTTTGGCATTACAAGAAGTTCTTCCCTAAGTTCGCTCAAAAAGCCAAGCGGATCGTGACCGTCTCTGAATTCTCCAAGCAGGATATCGTGGAATGCTATGGCGTCGATCCTCAGAAAATTGTCGTGGCCTACAACGGCGTGAACGAAATCTTCAAGCCTTTGTCGGAAAAGGAGCAGTCGGTGGTAAAAGCGCATTACAGCTTCGGCCATCCCTATTTCATGTTTGTTGGCTCCTTGCATCCCCGTAAGAACCTCGCCCGTTTGTTTACGGCCTTCGATAGGTTCAAGCAACGCTGTAAGAACGACGTGAAGCTGGTGATTGTAGGGGAGAAGCGGTGGTGGACCGAGCCGATACAACAGGCTTACGATGCCATGAGCTGCAAGGACGACGTGGTGTTTGCCGGCCGTCTGAGCGCTGAGGATCTCCATAAGGTGACCGCAGCGGCTTTGGCATCGGTTTACGTTTCCTACTTCGAAGGTTTCGGTATTCCCATCTTGGAGGCCTTCCGATGCGACACCCCGGTCATCACCTCCAACGTGACCTCTATGCCTGAGGTGGCCGGTGATGCAGCCCTTCTTGTCGATCCCTTCAACGAAGACGCCATCGCCGACGCCATGGTTCAGGTCCTCGACCCCGAAATCCGTAAGGAGTTGATCGAAAAAGGTCGTGTGAGAGTTCGGGATTTCTCTTGGGACCAAACCGCCAATAAGATTTGGAATACTATAGAAAAGACAATATAAACATGGAAAATATTATAATGTATCCCGGTGATACCTCCAAAGAGGCGGTCGATTGGAAAGCCATCCAAGGCCAGCATTTGACAGCTGTCGTTCGCAACATACTGGTTCTAGGATCAGGCGGTCGCGAGCATGCCTTGGCATGGAAACTCGCCCAAGGCGAAGGTGCCCACGTGTTCATCGCCCCTGGCAATGCCGGCACAGCCGAGGTCGGTACCAACGTCAACATCAAAGTCGGCGACTTTGAGGGGATACGGAAATTCTGTCTTGACAACGAAATCGGTCTGGTGGTGGTCGGTCCCGAGCAACCCCTCGTGGATGGCATTGTCGATTATTTCAAAGGCGATGCCCAGTTGCAGAAGATACGGATCATCGGTCCCGACAGGCAAGGTGCCCAATTGGAAGGCAGCAAGGCCTACGCCAAGGAGTTCATGGCCCGCAACGGCATCCCCACCGCACGTTGTCTGACGGTGAACCAAACCAACCTCGCCCAAGGTGAGGCTTTTCTGAGATCCTTGAAAGCCCCTTACGTGCTCAAAGCCGATGGCCTTGCAGCCGGCAAGGGCGTGCTTATTTTGGATACGCTGGAAGAAGCTGTGAACGAGCTTGGCAACATGCTTGGCGGCAAGTTTGGCGAAGCCTCTGCCACTGTGGTCATCGAAGAGTTTCTGAGTGGCATCGAGTGCTCAGTGTTTGTGCTGACGGATGGCGAGCATTACGTGTTGCTCCCTGAGGCCAAAGACTACAAGCGCATCGGTGACGGCGACAAGGGATTGAACACCGGTGGCATGGGTGCTGTCTCTCCAGTGCCGTTTTGCACCCCTGAGTTCCTTCAGAAAGTGGAAGACCGCATCGTGAAGCCAACCTTGAAAGGCCTCCAAGCCGAAGGTATCGAATACAAAGGTTTTATTTTCCTGGGTTTGATGAACTGTGGTGGCGATCCGTACGTGATTGAATACAACGTCCGTATGGGCGACCCCGAGACCGAGGCCGTAATGACCCGCATCGAGGGCGACTTCGCCGACTTGCTCTACGCCTGCGCCGATGGTTGCCTCGACAAGGTGCATTATGCCCAAAGTCCCCGCACCGCCCTCACCGTGATGCTGGTCTCCGGCGGTTATCCTGAGGCCTACCAAAAAGGCAAGGTGATGACAGGGATGGGACTTTTGAAAGACTGTGTGGCATTCCATGCGGGTACTGCCTTCAACGCCGAAGGACAAACCATCACCGCGGGTGGTCGTGTTATTGCCGTCACTGCCCTGGGCGACAGCATCACCGAAGCCCGCGCCAAAGCCTACGAGAACGTCGTCAAAATACAATTCGAAGGCGAAAACCATCGCAATGACATCGGTTTAGACCTACTCCTCACTTCTAACTCCTAACTCCTCACTCCCTTTGATCAAGTTTTTCCGCAATAGCTATCTCATCCAATACCTGGCCATCGCCCTCTTGGTCATCGCGTTGTGGATCCCCTCGTTCATCACGGGTAACGTCGATCCCGCCTATCGCACAGGGGTAACTCCTTTGTATAACATGGTGGCCAACATCTTGGACTTTTGGCCCCCAGCCATGCTCATTTTCTCGATGCTGTTGATAGGCTTCGAGTCCTTGTTCTTCAACTCCATCTTGACTTCCAACCAAGTCATCGGAAGAGTGCATACGCTTGGTGCGGTGACGTTCCTGCTGATGCTGAACATGATGCCTGTGCAAACCACTTTCTATCCCTTCCTGCTCTCATCGGTGTTCCTGCTGATGTTCATCCACACGATGTTCGCCATCTACCAAACACCCCGTCCTGAGCTTTATCTGCTCAACGCAGGTTTCTACATCTCGTTTGCGAGCATGTGTTGGCTTCCTTCACTGTTGCTCGCCGTTTGGGGCATCATTGGCCTGAGCATTATTCACAAGGGGTCTGTACGGTTTCATGTCATTCCTTTTGTCGGCCTTTTGCTGCCCTATTTCTTCTATTTCTCTGCCCATTTCGTCATGGGCGACCTTTTGCAGGTTTGGCAAGCCTATGGCGATTATTTCAGCAGTCTAAGGCTAACGGTTGGTGGTTTCAGCTGGCCGACGATCGCCTTGTTGGGTTTTTTGGTATTGGTGCTGTTTGTGCCCTTGGTGATGTCGCACCACTTTAACCTGGAGCGCTCGGTGGCGGTGCGCACCAAGATTGCTATGACCTACAACCTATTGCTGTTGGGCATCTTCTTGCTGTTCATCGGCGGCGATCCCATGCAGTCCGGAGTGATCTTCCTGGCACTGAGCATCTTGTTCTCCTACTATCTGGCCTATATCGAACGGCTGAAGTGGGCGAACATTACTTTTGTCATTTTGTTGTTGGCTGTGTTGGCCTCTCATTACGTTCCCCTTTTCATCTAAACAATGAATCTCCTGACGCACTATTCCGACCTGGTTGAAGCGGGCTGCGACGAAGCCGGACGTGGCTGTTTGGCCGGTCCTGTAGTGGCAGGGGCAGTCATCTTGAAACCTGGGGCCGACTTCCCCGAGTTGGACGATTCTAAGAAGTTGACTGAGAAGAAACGTATGGCCTTGCGTGAGGTGATCATGAACGAGGCTTTGGCCTATGGCATCGGCATCGTGACGGCTGCCGAAATCGACGAGATCAATATCTTGAACGCCTCTTTCTTGGCCATGCATCGTGCCATCGACCAACTGAAAGTCCGTCCCGAGTTTTTGTTGATTGATGGCAACCGCTTCAACAAATACCACGATATCAAACATCTCTGTGTCGTTGGCGGTGACGCCAAATACCAGCCTATCGCCGCAGCCTCCATCTTGGCCAAGACCACCCGTGATCTCCTCATGGAAGAATATGACCTGAAGTATCCTGCTTACCATTGGAAGAAAAACAAAGGATATCCTACCCCCGAGCACAAGCAAGCCATCGCCGAATACGGCATCACCGACCTTCACCGCAAATCATTCAACATGGCAATCCAGATGCGTCTGGAGTTCTGATAAGCCAAAATTGTTGATAAAAAACTTCAGGGGAATCCATTTTTTTGTTATATTTTTGCGCTATGCGCAAATGGATCCTCCCCATACTGATGATCGTTCTGGCAACATGCTTTGCTTGTAAGAGGAAAGTTGTGTCGCTGCTCGACGTGGTGCCGGTCGATGCCGAAGTCATCGTGGAATCGTCCGACTCAGCGGTGATCGTCATGATCGACTCGTTGATGGGCGCCCATGTCGACAAAGATCTCGTCAGGGACGGCCAACCTATGGCCCTCGTGAAACGGTCAGAGGAATGGCAACTGATGACAAAACCTTCGAAGAGGAACGTCCAGGAGCAGAAGATCTACGATGACCCCGACTTCGCCCGCCTGCAGAAGACCCTCGGACAAAACGTGAAAGCGCACTATTACTATAGGCATCCCAACGGCTGGATGATGCTCGACGTGCTGCCCGAAGGCCATTGCTTGGTGATGAACGGCTACGCCATCGCCGCCGACTCCGCCTCGGCCTGGCGCCCGCTGAAGTACCAGCTGCCGGTGAAGAATTCGGTAGTCAACATCTTGCCATCCGATACCCGTTATATGCACCATTTGGGCATGTCGGACTACGCCTCCTATTGGGAGTCGTTCAGCGATACCCAAAGCAAACTGCTGAACTACCTCTCCGAGGTCTCCTACAGCAAGTTTGGCAAAAACCAAACAGAGGTCTTCGTGGGTCGAATGAACGACCCCTCCGCGGTGATCAAATTCATGGACCGCCAAGCTTCCAAGATGGGTGTCGTGGCTTCGCAGAACGCCCAAGGCTACACGCTTTACGACCTGGGCAAGAGCAGCTTCATTGCGGACACCTTCGGTGATGACTTCAAAGGCATGAAACGCTGCTGTTACGCCATCGTCGACCAATACCTGGTGATGGCCGCCAGTATGGATGCCATCAAGGAGGTGATTGCCGGTTACCGCTCGGGTCGCACACTTGACCTCAACGAGGGCTTCCGCGGCTTCCAACAGAATATGCTTGAATCGGCCAACATCACCTTTTTCGAGGTGAAAAACGATGGAATGGAAGCCCTGCAGCTGGCCTCATCAAAGGACTTGGTGTATGTGAACATTTGTTTGAGCCAAGGTGCCGAGGTGAAGAGCGAGAACAACATCCGTTGGAAAGTAAACCTCGACGCACCCCTCGAAGGGAAACCCTATATTGTTGAAAGCCAAAGCGGTTCCAATAAAGACGTGGTGGTCTTCGACCGCACCAACACGATGTATTTCATCGACAGCAATGGTGCCATCCTGTGGAAAAAACAGCTGGATGAAGCTCCGATGAGCGGGGTCTTCACGGTGGATGCCGTCAACAACGGACAGACGCAGCTGCTATTCAATACAGCCCATACCATCCAGCTTATCGACCGCCACGGCAACAACCTGGCTGGTTATCCAATGCAACTGCCCTTTGAGGCCACCAACGGCCTCTCGGTGTTCGACTACAACGGCAATCGCGACTACCGCATTCTGCTTTGCGGCGCCGACAGGCTGCTCTATAACTACAACATCCGTGGTGTGGAGGTGGAGGGCTGGAATAGGCATCGTGCCGAGGACCAGGTGCGTCAGCCCGTGCAACATCTGGTGGCCGACAACAAGGACTATCTCATCGTCGCCGACGTTAGCGGAGGTGTCCGCATCCTCGATAGGCAAGGCCGCATCCGCATCCCCTTGACCTCCGACATGCAGAAATCACCCCGAAGCGACATCTATACCAATGCCACCAATGCCAAAAAAGGCCTCTTCCTGACTTCCGACAAGGAGGGTAAGCTGCTCTATATCACCGCAGACGGTGCCATGAATCGCACCGACTTTGGTGCCTACACCGAGAAACACTTCTTCCTCTATGAAGACTTCAACGGCGACCAAGATCCCGACTTTATCTACCTCGATGGGCAGGACTTGATGGTGTTCGATCGCTATAAGAAAGAGCTCTTCAGCCACCATTTCGATGTGGAAATCACCACCAAGCCGGTGTTTTATAGGATCTCCCGTAGCAAACGCCTGCTTGGCGTCGTTTCCGAGAAAGCCAGGGAGATCACCCTCATCGATCGCAAGGGCCGGATGATCGTCAACTCGGGACTGGTAGGGGAGACCCCATTCGCCGTGGGAAGCCTGCACGGCGACCAGGAGATCAACCTCATTACGGGGGTGGGAAACGCTTTGTTTAACTATGCAATTTATTGAAGATGAGATATAAAGGGGTACTGTTGCTTTTCTTTGTCCTGTTCGCTGCGATGACAGGGCGGGCACAGTATCTCCATCAACCTGGCGACAAAGCCCTGGACTTCGAAGGGGTAACCGTCAATGGCGAGACCTATCATCTCTATGACACTCAAGCAGAACGTGTCATCCTCTGCTTCTGGGCTGTGGATTGCGACTACTGCCACGATTTCCTGAAGTCGCTCCGCCGCCACCGCTGTCGTCTCAAAGGCTATGAACTGGTGACTTTTGCCCTTGCCGACAATCCCGATGAGGTGCGGAAAGAAGCGAAAAAGCTGCGTCTCCATGGCTATCACTTCTTCGATCCCGCTGGCTGGGATAGCGCCCCTTTCCTCGATTATGACATCAACATCACCCCCACGGTGATTCTCCTCGATAAAGATAAAAACATCATTGGCGAAGCCTATGACTGGGATGAATTTAAAGCTTTGATAACTCATGAATAAACGCACGCGCTCTTTCGTATTTGGACTTTTACTATTGTCTTCAACCCTATTCGCCCAAAACCCTGAAACCCGCTGGGTCGACTCGGTCTACAATAGCCTCACCCTCGAACAGCGGGTGGCCCAGCTCATCTGTATGCGGGCCAACAACCCCGGCAAGCCCTTCGAGAAAGCCGTGGGCGACTACATCAAGCAATACAACATCGGAGGCGTGTGCTTCTTCAAGGCCGATGCGGTGCCCCAGGTGGAGCAGACCAACGCCTGGCAGGCCATGGCCCAAACCCCGTTGATGGTGTGCCTCGACGCCGAATGGGGCGTGGCGATGCGTGTGAAGGAGGTGATGACCTATCCTTACCAGATGACCTTGGGTGCCGTGGCCGACAACAACCTGATTTACCTCATGGGCCAGCAGGTTGCCGACCAATGCCTGCGCATGGGCATCCAAACCAACTTCGCCCCTGTGGCTGATGTTAACTCCAACGCCCAAAACCCGGTTATCGGGGTGCGTAGCTTCGGAGAGGATCCATTGAATGTCGGGGAAAAGGCTGCCGCCTATGCCCTGGGCATGCAAAGCCGGGGACTCGTCACCACCATGAAGCATTTTCCGGGCCATGGTAACACCGACACCGATTCGCATCTCACCCTGCCTACCGTCACCCGCTCATACGACGAGGTGAAGGATATAGAACTGGCGCCTTTCCGTTTCCTCATCAAACGCGGCATCAACGGCGCCATGGTGGGTCACCTTTATTTCCCCGCCATCGAGAAGGTGGAGAACACCTCCTCGTCGCTCTCCAAAGGCGTGGTCACCGACTTGCTGAAGACCGAGATGGGATTTGAGGGACTGATCTTCACCGACGGACTCGACATGAAAGGCGTGTCGCAGACCATCCCCGCCGACAGCGTGGCCTACTATGCCTTCCTGGCTGGCAACGACGTGTTGATCCTGCCTCACGATGTGCCTAAGGCCATCCGCCAGATCAAGGAAGGTGCGCAACGCGATGCCGAGATTGCCGCCAGGGTGGAGGAGAGCTGCAAAAAGGTATTAAAGTACAAATACCGCGCCGGATTGTGGGATTGCAAGCCCATCAGCACCGCCAATCTCGTGAATGACCTCAACCGTCACGAGTACCTCGACCTCAAGCAACAGCTTTACAACGAGGCCGTCACCCTGCTTCGCAACACTGACGATGTCATCCCACTCAAGGCAGGCAAGAAGGTGGCTTTGGTGACCATTGGCAGTGCCGGCAGTTCACAGAGCATGGCCGACATCCTTACCTCCAATGGCATCACCGTGAAGGCCTATTGCACCGACAAGGGCAAAGTTGCCGACCCGAAAATCTGGCTCAAGGAACTGGAAGCCTATGATCTGGTAGTGGTCAACGTGATGCAGTCGTCCATCAATGCCTCCAAGGGCTTTGGTATCACCGACGAGACGGTGGCCTTCTTCAACAAGCTGGTGGCCCAGAACGACGTGATCCTTAACCTCTTCGCTTGCCCCTATGCCCTCGACAAGTTCCGTATCAACAACAGCGTCATCGGCCTTACAGTGGGCTATCAGGACGACCGTTGTGCCCTGAATGCCGTCAGCGGCATCCTCACGGGCAACCGCACGGCCCATGGCAAGCTGCCCGTCAGCACTGCTAAATTCAGCTGCGGCGAAGGCATCGTACCTGCCGAGTATCAGACCCCCAAGTTCGACCCCGACCCTGAATCCGAATCGATCCCGGCTAAGGTCGTCCAACCTGTTGCTCCCAAGATCACGATGACACCGCTGCCTAAGGGCACGATGGAAGCGAAATACGAACTCAAACTCGACTCCATCGCCCAAATGGGCATCAGCGTGGGCGCCTATCCCGGTTGCCAGATCATGGCCCTGAAAGATGGCAAGGTGGTCTACGACAAGTGCTTCGGCAACTTCACCTACGGCGGTGGTGCCAAGGTGGTGCCCGAAGATGTGTACGACATTGCCTCGCTCACCAAGATCTTCGCCTCCACGCTGGCCATCATGAAGCTCTACGAGGATGGCCTGCTCGACGTAAACAAGACCATGGGCGATTATTTCCCCTATCTCAACGCTTCCGACAAAGGGGCCATCAAGATCATTGACCTCCTCACGCATCAGTCGGGCATGAAGTCCTGGATCCCATTCCACCAGAAACTCATCAACGAGGACGGTCCGCTGGAGGAGTTCTTCACCGACAGCATCAACGAGACCCATACCATACGCGTGGCCGAGAATCTCTACCTCGTCAACGACTACAAGGAAAAAATCATCGACTCCATCATGAAGAGCCCCATGAAGGAGAAGAAATATGTCTATTGCGACATGGGCTTCTACTTTGTCCCCGAATTGGTTAAACAGCTTACCAATAAGACCCTTGAGGAATACCTCCACGAGAAGTTTTATGATCCCATGCATCTGACCTGCATCGGCTACTGTCCTTTGCATTGGCGTACCCGCGAGACCATCATTCCCACCGAGGACGACCAGGTGTTCCGCAAGCAGTTGCTTTGGGGTGATGTGCACGACCAACAGGCGGCCCTGATGGGTGGCGTCTCGGGTCATGCCGGCTTGTTCGCCAATGCCCACGACTTGGCGGTGATTGCCCAGATGCTCATGGACGGCGGCAAGTTCGAAGGCAAGCAACTGCTGAAGTCGGAGACCATCAAATACTTCACCACGGCGCCGTTTACCGACAACAACAACCGTCGCGGCCTGGGCTTCGACAAGCTTCCTTTGGGTAAGAAAGGTCCCGCCACCGCCTCCAAGTCGGCCTCGATGGCCAGCTACGGCCACACCGGCTTCACGGGCACCTTCTTCTGGAACGATCCTGAGAACCACCTCATCATCGTCTTCCTTTCCAACCGCGTACATCCTAGCTCTGAGTGCAAGCAGCTGATGAGCCTCAGCATCCGCACCCAGCTCCATGATGTCCTATATCAAGCTTATCCGTTGGGGAATTAATTGTCCTCGGGATTACGGGGGAACCGGCTCCACATGGTGTATTCCGAACCTAAACGGTTGACCAGGGTCTTCCAAAGCTGACCCGAAGCCGTGTTGAACAACGTTTTGGCATTCGACCGGCATACCGCCCAGGAGTTGCGCACCAGCTCGTCGGTGAGTTGTCCGGATTCCCAACCGGAATAACCAATGAAGAAACGGACGTTGTCGTTTGTGGCAATGCCGGTGGCAATCAAGGTGTTGAGTACCTCGGCATCGCCTCCCCAATAGAGTCCCTCCAGGACCTTTACCGACTCGGGGATGAGGTCTCCCAGAGTATGCATGAAAAAGATCTGGTTCTCAGCCACGGGTCCTCCCAGATAAAGAGGTGCATCGAAGCCATCGAAGACTTCCGTGACTTCGTTCAGCCGCGTACGCAGGGGCTTGTTCATGATGATGCCAAACGTACCGTCAACCGCGTTGTGGTCGATCAACAGCACCACCGAACGGCCAAAATGAAGGTCGTTCATGGTGGGTTCCGAAAGCAGCAGATCGCCTGCCTGGGGATCAAGCGTGTTGCTCCTGATCTGAAAGAGGTCCCTGAAGTCCATTTGTTTTTCTCTCGAAGTGCAAATTTACGAATTATTCTTATTTTTGTAGGAAATTTCATCGGCTTTGAAACGAACGGAAAATCAGCAGCGGTTTGATGCCTTTAGGGAGGAGTTCAAGAACTTCACTTTCTATCAACAGGAGGTGGATGTACAAGAGGGGGTGTTGTGCATGACCTTCCACTTCAGCCTGGACGATAGGTATTACTTCCATCCCACGATGTGCATTCCCGCCCGCCCGTTCTACCATTGGGAACAGGTTCCCAATGACCAGCTGGAGTCACTGGCATTCCACATCGGCATGGTGGAATTGGTGAGCTACTGGAAGTTGGCCTGTCCCAAGACCATCGTGGTGAAGCCTTTTGACTTGAAGCTCTGCCAGAAGAAATGGTGGCGGCATCTGTATTATGAAGGGCTGGGGGAGTTCCGTTACCTGAACGGAATCGAATGCTCGGAACATGACTTCCTAAGGATTGAGTCGGGGACCAATCGTGATTTCAAACCCGTCAGTGTGCCGTTGAAGGAACAGACGCTGATCCCTGTTGGGGGTGGCAAGGACTCGGTGGTTACCCTTGAATGTCTCCGTCGTGAGATGCCCGTTATCCCGTTGATTCTGAACCCCCGAGGCGCTACTGTCAGCTGCATCGAGGCGGCAGGTTACACCATGGACGACGTGGCCGTCATCAACCGTACCCTCGACCCGACCATGCTTCGTTTGAATAACGAGGGCTTCCTCAACGGACACACCCCTTTCTCTGCGTTGCTGGCTTTCCTGACCTTGATGATCAGCGCGGGCACTGGCGCAAAATACATCGCCCTGTCGAACGAATCGAGCGCCAACGAAAGCACCGTGCCAGGTACCGACATCAACCACCAATATAGCAAATCAATTGATTTTGAGCGTGATTTCCGCGATTATGTGAAGCAACACTTGAGTGATGAAATGCAATATTTCAGCTTCTTAAGGCCGTTGAATGAAATGCAGATTGCTTCGTTGTTCAGCCGTTGTGACGCCTATCACGAGGTGTTCCGTAGCTGCAATGCGGGCAGCAAGACCGACTCATGGTGTGGCAAATGTCCCAAATGCCTGTTCACTTGGATCATCCTTTCACCCTTCCTTTCACGCCAACGCCTCACGGAAATCTTTGGCAAAGACCTGTTGACGGACCCCGAGCTAAGACCTATCTTTGAGGAACTCAACGGCACCTCGGCGGTGAAGCCTTTCGAGTGCGTGGGAACCGTGGAGGAGGTGAGGGCCTGCGTGGATGATATGAAGGACCGCCAAGGGACGATAGCGGAGGTCTCACCTCAAGCTGAGGCCTCGGTGGAAGAGATACTGAAACGCTTCAACGAGGAAAACTTCCTTCCCGAGCAGTTTGTGAGAATCTTGAAATCAAAACTCCATGTTTGACCTGATTTTGAACCGGCTCCGCGGCAAACGCATCTTGATTCTCGGCTTCGGACGCGAAGGACGGTCTACCAAGGCTTTTCTCCAGAATTATCTTCCTGAAGCTCTAGTGGCAGTGGCCGACAAAAACCCAATGGAAGGCGTTCAGCACTCAGGAGAACGTTATCTGGAGGCAGTATATGACTATGATATCGTCATCAAGACCCCGGGAATCTCATTGAAGGACTTCGATGCCAAAGGCGTTGAGATTACCTCGCAGACTGACTTGTTCCTAAGCCAGTTCCATGGCCAGACCATCGGCATTTCAGGTACCAAAGGCAAGAGTACGACCACTTCATTAATCTACCATCTGCTGAAGTCTTCCGGCCGTGATGCCATCCTTACAGGCAACATAGGCATTCCTTGCTTCGATATCATGGAGCAGATCCATGAGGAAAGCATCGTGGTGTATGAACTCTCGGCACATCAGCTGGAATATGTACATAACAGCCCTCGCGTAGGGGTGCTGCTGAATGTGTTTGAGGAGCATTTGGACCATTTTGGCACCTTTGAGCGTTACAAGCATGCCAAGTTCAACTTGTTGCGCTTTATGGGACCAGACGATTACGCCGTGGTGCACGATTCCTTGATGATGGAGACTTTGGACCTGGGCATTAATAGTGTGACTTTCTCGCGGATGGATTTCAATATCGACGAGGAAGCACTGCCGATATTGGGTCCGCACAATCTCCTGAACGCCAAAGCCGCTTTGTGTGCCTGCGCAGCCTACGGCGTAGATGTCAGGGAATTGGTGCCGCATCTCTATACTTTCAAGCCTTTGGAGCACCGCTTGGAGCCAGTGGGCACCTTTGGCGGGGTGACTTTTGTCAACGATAGTATTTCAACGATCCCTCAAGCTGCCATTGCGGCTTGCCAAACGCTTCAAAAAGTCGATTTCCTGCTGCTGGGTGGCTTTGATCGCGACATTGACTATACGCCCTTGGTGGATTACATGAAGGAACAAACGGTGCCCCATCTTCTCTTCACGGGCAAAGCCGGTGAGCGGATGATGGCGATGATGAACGGCATCAGCGCGCAGAAGGTCCGATACGACTCCATGGAGGAGGCTTTCGATTACCTTAGAAAGCATGCCAAGTCGGGCAATGTCTGCCTTTTGTCGCCAGCGGCCTCCAGTTACGATCAATACAAGAATTTTGAGGAACGAGGCCGGAAGTTCAAGCAGCTGGCGCAGTCGTTCCATCAATAAAAAAGCCGAAGGAAAACCTCCGGCTTTTTTTGATGGATGGGTTGGATGTTTACGGCAGTTCGTCGAGTGAAGTCTGTTCGCCGTAGTACTCGCCGTTCCATTCGCCTTCCCAGCAGATGAACACGTTCTCCATGCCGCATTCCATAAAGGTGTTGCCGCTATGGGTCACGTTGCCCCAATTCGAGATGCTCTCGATGGCCACGCCAGTGTAGGCGCTGGGACCGAACACGTTGTTGGTAAGGGTGAGCTTGGCTTCCGATCCGATGAAGAGGCAGGCTCTGCGATACCAATCGGAATCCATGCCGCAGTTCATGACTCTGGCATAGTTGATGACGTTGCCTGAACGATTGCTGTAGATATGCATGCCGCCCCAAAGGTCTTCGTTGGATTTTCCTCTGAATACCACAGGTTGGCTGGCAGTGCCGTTCACTTCAATGCGGGCATCACTACCGACGGCGAAATCCTGGTCGTATTCAAACACGAATTCCACGCCGGCATCAACCGTCATCTTTTTATTATCCTCCACGGAAAGACCATCTGCGATAAAGTAAGGAATGCCTTGGTTGGAGAAGGTGGCGTCGAAATAAAGCCAAGGATAATCCAGCACAATCATGTTGTTGCCGTTGTTGGCATAGACGTTGCCGCTACCAAGGTTGTTGACTTTTTCGGGATAACCCAGCCACAGCGGATAACCACCGCAGTTCTTGATGGTGTTGTTCTCAAAAGCGGTGAACTGAGCTTCGGTACCCAGTCCCACACCATTATGCAAGGCACCATCGATGGTGCAGTTCTTCATGGAGAGCTTGCCACCGACATAGATAACGTTCTCGCCGTTGCCGCTATTGACAAATTCGACATATTCAAATCTGTTGTCGTTGCGTTCGGAGTATACGGCGATGCCTGCCCAAGCGCCTGGGTTCGGGTTACCGACAGCGTTGATGAGGCGGATGGGTTTCTCGGGGGTACCGACCATGCGAAGGCCAGCGTCAGGGCCTACGTCAAAGCCGTCGCCTTCATGGGAGAACATGATGGTGACACCGGGTTCGATGGTGAGGAGGGCGTTGCCTTCGATGTAAAACCAGCCATCGATGACATAGTCAACAGGCAGGCCGAGGTCGGGCCAAGTGGTGTTGGCAGAGATGCTGCCTGACCAAGTGGTGGGATCAGTGGGGTCGCCGCCGCCACCGCCACCGCCGCCACCGCCGTTCGGATCAACGGTAACCGTGGCTTTGTAAACGACCGTGGAGCCGTCTTCAGCGGTCACAGTGAAGTTGACGGGATTGGTGAAGTCGACCACAGTGCCCGAGGCGGGAACCACAGAGGCTTTTTCAGAAATGGTGATCATGGGCACCAGACCGGTGACGTTGGTCCCGAAAGGAACGACGGCCACGATGGTCTTGGCGCTCTCGTCGATAGTGGCTTCAACTGCCGGAGCGGCAAATTTGAAGCTGAGGATCTTCTTTTCGCTGCTTTCCTTCTTGCAGCCGGCCAGCAGCATTAAGGCTGCGAGGGCCAAAAACAGAGATTTTCTCATGGGTTAAAAGTTTGAGTGAATATTTAGTTTCAATTCTTTCCGCTGACTTTGACACTGGTGCCTTTCTTTTTGGCGGGCTTGGTACCAACAGAAACCGTGCCAGTTTTTCCTCCAGCGCTACCGGTGCTGTTCAAGGTGTAACCAGCGGCTTCGGCTAGCTCCTTGATGTGGGTGGCGCGTTTCTGGGTGTCGGGATGGTCGGAGAAGGCTTGTGCCAAGGTGCCTTGCTGTCCAGTGCTGCCGTTCAGGCTGAGGAGCACGTTCAGGGCATGGTACATGGCGAACGGGTCCACGCCGTTCGTCACACAGTATTGGAAGGCGGTCTCATCGGCCTCAGTCTCCTGACGGCGTGAGTAGGCGGCGCTGGCAAGCTGTTGGCCCAAGTCGCCCAAGAATCCCGTGGAAAGGGCTCCACCGGTCTGGCTGTAGGCAGCGATGCCATAACGGGCGGCCACCACGATGTAGGCGGCACGGTAGGCGTCGCGGACATCCTTGTTGACCAGGTGTCCCAACTCATGTCCCACCACGGCGAATACTTCGTCGTCATTCATCACGTCCATCAATCCGCTATAGACACGTACGCTGCCGTCGCCGCTGGCAAAGGCGTTGACGGTGCTCGACTGGTAGACCTTATAATTCAAATTCAAATTGCTGACGTTGTGGAACTTGGCCATGATGCGGTTAAGCCGCTGGGTGTATTCACTGCTGGCAGGTGCGATGGTGTTCTCTTTGTCCATCTGGACCATGTATTCGCTGCACAGCTGCGCAATCTGGGCATCGCTGATCATCAATGCCTGCGCTGCTGCTGCGGTGGCGTTCATGGCAGCGTTCTGGTCAACCACCTGAAGTGACGAGCAACTGGCCATCATCATGAGGCACATCACTCCGAGTAAAAGCTTCTTCATAAAGACTCCTTTCGTTAATATTCATGCAAAGATATGTTTTTTTTATTGTCAATACTAGTTTTTTCGTAATTTTGTATGAAGTATTGAAATCGATAGAAATGAAAGAAACCCCCAAATTCGTCATTAGCGGCGGCGGCACGGGAGGCCATATCTTTCCGGCCATCGCCATTGCAGATACCTTAAAGAAGAAGTTTCCCCAGGCCGAGATCCTGTTCATCGGCGCCCAGGGCCGCATGGAGATGGAGAAGGTGCCCAAGGCGGGCTATCCCATCGAAGGACTGTGGATCAGCGGGTTGACCCGCGATAGGAGAGCGTTGACGCTACCGGCGAAGCTCTTCAGCAGCTTCAACAAGGCGGCGCGAATACTGCGACGCTTCAAACCTGACGTGGTGATCGGCGTGGGTGGCTTCGCCAGCGGTCCCACCTTGAAGGTGGCCAACATCCTGCGCATCCCCACCGTCCTTCAGGAGCAAAACTCCATCCCAGGCAAGACCAACCGCAACCTGGCCCAACGCGCCAGCGTCATCTGTGTGGCCTATCCCGATATGGACAAGTGGTTCCCGGCCGACAAGGTCGTGTATACAGGCAACCCCCTGAGGTCGAAGGTGGCTTCGGGGATGCCACGCGAAGAAGCTGCAGCCTTCTTCGGGCTGGACCCTGAAAAGCCAGTGGCCCTGCTCATCGGCGGCAGCCAGGGATCCAGGGACATGAACCACGGCATCAGCGCGCAGCTGGCAGCCTTTAAGGACAAGGACTTGCAGTTCATTTGGCAGACCGGCAAGGACTATCAAGGCCAGGCGCAGGAAGAAGTGAACGCGTTGGGACTGCAGGATCAGGTGAAGCCAGTGGCCTTCATCGAACGCATGGATCTGGCCTATTCCGTGGCCGACGTGGTCATCTCACGTGCCGGCGCCATGTCGATATCGGAGCTCTCCCTGATGCAGAAGCCGGTGATCTTCGTGCCCTTGCCTTCGGCAGCCGAGGACCATCAAACCAAGAATGCCATGCAGCTGGTGAACGCCGGAGCCGCACTCATCGTGAAGAACGACAAGGTGAAGGAGGAACTGGTGCCCGCACTGTTCGAGCTCGCTGCCGACAAAGGGAAACAGGAGACCATGAAGCAGAATATCGTGGCCTTCGCACGTCCCCATGCCGCCGATGACATCGCAGAACAAATCGCGAAACTCATTAAGTAAAGACTTTTCAAACAAGTCGCTTGTTAATTCAAAAACTTTTCGTATCTTTGCAGCCCAATTTGAACCGCAGTCCGGAATGATTGCAAAATCAGCGGTTTAGGTTGAATAATCATTGTATAACCTCCTCGGTTGGATGGTCCGGTATCCAAACGGGTACAAGTAACAACAAAACAAACAAATGGCAGAAAACGAAAACATCATCAACGAAGCTCCGAAACAGAAACCCGTCCCGGACGAGAACTTCGACTGGAACATTTCCAGCAAGAAATTCGACAACTACAGTGACGCCGAGCGCGCCAAGCTCGAGGAGCAGTATGCAGGCACCATGAGCCAAGTCGCCGACCATGAGGTCATCGAAGGCGTCGTGGTGGCCAAGACCGACCGCGAAGTGGTTGTCAACATCGGCTTCAAATCGGATGGTGTTATCCCGATTGCAGAATTCCGCACCAACCCCAACCTCGCCGTGGGTGACAAGGTG
>CAJOIH010000015.1 GCA_905234455.1 uncultured Bacteroidales bacterium
ATACCAATGCCGAAACACTATACCTTCGCAATAAGATTCGTCATGAACTGCTCCCTGTGATCGACAGCATCTCCAAAGAGGGGAGGGGCTCCATCCTGAAATCCATGAGCCATCTGGCTTCAGAGAATGCGTTGTTTCGGGAATTGGTGAAGGAAAAACTATCGCAGTTGGTGACGCAAGAAGCGTCGGGTACGTCATTGCGAGGAGCGGAGCTAAGCGGAGCAGGGTGCTCTGAGCAACTTCTTTTCGAATGGTTAAGAGGTTATGGCTTTAACACCGACCAAGTCCACTTCATCCATGAAGCCCTAAACACCGGCCAGCCTGGCACCAGCTTCTTCTCCCCAACCCATCGGGTGACCATTGAACGCGACGGTTTGGAATTGAAACCGATTTGTCAACAAGTCAATATAAATATTGAATTAACTTACCAACAATTAAAGAATGACGCCAACTTCGAAATGGATAAATCCCCCGAAGTGGCCCAACTGGACTACGATAAACTGACCTTCCCGTTACAGCTAAGGAAATGGCAGGCGGGCGACCGGTTCCATCCCCTCGGAATGCACGGCTCCAAACTGCTGAGCGACTTCTTCGTAGATCAAAAGATGACCACCCGACAAAAAGATGAATGCCAGGTGCTGACTACGGCTAATGACGAGATTGTGTGGGTGGTGGGCAGACGGATCGACGACCGTTTCAAGGTGACGGATCAAACAAAAACCATCCTGGTCGTGCGGAGGTCTTAATGTTTTTTTTAATTTTGCACCTTCCTTTTGAGAATAATACCTACCGATATGAAGAAACTGTTTCTGTCGCTATTGTTGGTCTTCATGACCGCTTTCGCTGTTCAATCCCGGGCTCAAGTTCAATGACTTGAACGACAACGAGTTCGAGCTGGTGGCCACCGCGACCATTGAGCCATCCTATCACATCTATTCCACCAAAATGCCTGACCTGGCGCCGCTGCCTACGGTGTTCAGCTTCGAGGCTACCGAGTATTACGAGCCCGTGGGTGAAGGATATGACCTCACCGAGGTGCCTCTGTTTCACGATGATATCTTCGAGACGGATTATTATCAATTCTCGGGTACTGCTTCGTTTGGTCAGAAATTCAAGAAACTCAAGGAAGGTCCCTTCCAGATTGTGGGTGAGCTGAACTACCAGGCCTGCAAGGACGGCATGTGTGTCTCTCTCACCGAAGATATCGAACAAACCTACGGAGTGCTGAAAGCTGCTGACGAAGGCGTCGGCGGTCACGCCAAGTCGAACATCTGGACGATGATCCTCGAGGCCATCCTCTGGGGTTTCGCCGCCCTGCTGACCCCCTGTGTCTTCCCCATGATCCCCATGACGGTGTCGTTCTTCATGCACGGCGAAGGGGAGAGCAAGGCACAAGGCCGTTTCAAGGCTTTCATGTACTTCCTCTTCATCGTGCTGCTCTACACCCTGCCCATCGCCATCATCATCATTGTGACTTGGCTCGTGGGTGGTAATAGCGTCACGGCCGACATCTTCAACTGGCTGGCCACACACTGGCTGCCGAATATCATCTTCTTCCTGGTGTTCATGGTCTTCGCGGCCTCCTTCTTCGGCGCCTTCGAGATCACCCTGGGCAGCAATATGGTGAACAAGAGCGACAGTAAGCAGAATACCAAGAATCTCGGCGGCATCTTCTTCATGGCCTTGACCCTGGTGCTAGTGTCGTTTGCCTGCACGGGTCCCATCGTGGGCACGGTGTTGATCAAGTCTACTTCGGGAGAGTTCTGGGCACCTATCGTGACGATGTTTGCCTTTGCCGTGGCTTTTGCCCTGCCGTTTGCCATCTTTGCCTTCTTCCCGAACCTGCTCCAACGTCTGCCCAAGAGCGGCGGTTGGCTCAACTCGGTGAAGGTGGTGCTGGGCTTTATCGAGGTCGCCCTCGGCTTCAAGTTCCTCAGCGTTGCCGACCAAACCTATCACTGGCATCTGCTCGACCGTGAGGTCTACCTCGGCATCTGGATCGTGTGCTTCACCCTGCTGGGTCTTTACCTTCTCGGCAAGATCCGCTTCAAAGGCGAGAAGGAAGTCAAGGAACTGGGTGTGTTCCGCTTGATTCTCATCATCATTGACTTCACTTTTGTCGTCTATATGATCCCCGGTATGTGGGGTGCTCCGTTGAAGGCCCTCTCTGGCTATCTGCCTCCGAAACAAACTCTCGACTTCGACCTCAATCGTATCATCGAGGAGAACAGCGAAAAGGTGATCGATTACGTGGATGCCAAATTCGCCAACATGACGGTGGCGGCGAACGCCCAGACCCCGCTGATGGAAGGCGATGCCAACTATTCCTGTGAGGATCCCAAGTACGCCGACCTCTTCCACTTGGCCCATAACCTGAAAGGCTACTTCGATTATGACCAGGCGCTGGCCTGCGCCAAAGCCCAAGGCAAGCCCATCTTCATCGACTTCACCGGCCACGGCTGCGTGAACTGCCGTGAGATGGAAGCCAACGTGTGGAGCGATTCCCGAGTGAAAGATATGCTGCGCAACGATTTCATCCTCTGCGCTTTGTATGTTGATGACAAGACTTCTTTGCCTCAAGAGGAATGGTATACCTCCGCTTACGACGGCAAGGAGAAGAAGACCATCGGCCGTAAGAACGCCGACTTCCAGATTGCCAAGTTCGGTACCAACGCCCAGCCGTACTACTGCCTGATGGACCACAACGGCAACCTGCTGATGAAGCCCCGGGCTTACGACCTCGATAAAGATGCTTTTGTCAACTTCTTGAAGGAAGGTCTGCAGCACTTCCAGGAAGGCACGTTCTTCCAACATGTTCTAGATTAATCTAGATAGCCATGAGAAAACTGCTTTTGGCTTTTTTCGCATTGGCAGTGATGCTGGTCGAGGTCAAGCCTGTGCTGGCCTGCACCTCCGTCATCGTCTCTGGTCGCGTCACCAAAGATGGTCGCCCACTGATTTATAAGAACCGCGACACCAGGATCTTAAGCAATATGACCATCGTGGTTCAGGGCCCTCGGTATCGTTACCTGGGGTTGGTCAATGCCAAAGACACCATCCCGTTAGATGTTTGGGGCGGCCACAACGAGGCCGGTTTCGCCATTGTCAATACCGCAGCGTATAATTTGAATGGTAACGGTGGCGACACCGACGGCGACGGTATCCTGATGCGCAAGGCATTGGGCCTCTGCGCTACTCTTGAGGACTTTGAACGCCTGATCGACACGGTGAAGAAGCCGATGGACGTGAATTCCAATTTTGCCGTACTCGATGCCCAGGGAGGTTGTGCCTATTACGAGACGGGCAATTACAGTTTTGTGAAGTTCGATGCCAATGACACCTTAGTGGCACCTGATGGCTATCTGATGCGCACCAACTTCGGCACCACAGGCAACCATAAGCTGGATGTCGGTGTGGAGCGGTATCAAGCCATCACCGTTTTCATGAAGGAGGCTTGCAGGGAAGGCCATCTGGACCATGACTATCTGGTCACGCACATCCCACGCTACATGACCCATGGCCTGACCAAGATGAACATCTACGATTTCATGCCGGAAACGGAATCCGATACCACGTTTTTCCCCTTTGCCGATTACACCGTCCGTTATAGCACGGCATCGGTGATCCTCGTACAAGGTGTGAGACCCGGCGAGTCGCCGTTGAATACCGTCAGCTGGACCATCATGGGCTGGCCTTTGACTACCATTGCCATGCCGTTGGTGCATACCCCTTCTGGCAAGTTGCCTTCCATCGTCACCAATGATGGCACTGGCCATTCTTGGCTTTGCGAGAAAGGCCTGGAATTAAAGTCACGTGCCTTCTCCTTAAAGCGCGGCAACACCACTTCGTACTGCAACATCGCTGTCCTCTTCAACAAAAAAGGCACGGGCATCCTCCAGCGAATCCTTCCCCTTGAAGCGGAAGTGATGCGCCGAGGCGAGGAAGCTTTGAAAGAATTCCGCAAACATCCGAAGGACGCTGCATCAATGGAATCCTACTATGATTGGGTTGATACGTTTATTAGGGAGAATTATCGGGTTTTGTTAGAAGAAGAATAATTTCTTTCAAAATTATTGTCAAAAGCATTGACAAGTTATTAATTTATTATTACTTTTGTGACCTAAAATATTAATTGCTCGAAAATAATCCGAGTAATAATGGTAGTTAATCAATTATTGTTTTATTTTTGTAGGTCAGAAAGGAAATCATATGCGAACCATAATGGTTACAACAAAAAAGGCAAATACGAATCCCAGTCGTCCAGAAAAAAAGTCTTACCCAAAGACTTTGAAAGGTTGCTTTTCATTTGAAGAATTCCAGGACCTCCTCAACGAGAAGATCAGGGAACATTATGAAAAGGTATGAAATCGAATTTCGCAAACAGATAAAACTTGATATCGATCAAATCAAGGATTTTATTGTTAAGAAAACAAGTCGCGAAAACGCCGAGCGATACGCAGCTGAACTATATAATGAAATCCTCTCTCTATCGTATTTAGCGGACAGTATCAAGGTTACAGGATGGAGCATTTCCAGAAAATATAGTAGAAGCAAAAGAGAAAAGGTGCTTATTACTCAAAACAAGAAATGGAGCATCTTCTTTCATACCTATAGGAACAAGGTAATCGTTGACAAAGTATTGGCTTCAAAACTTGTCGTGGAATAAAAAGCCCAGGGCGTTGCCCTGGGCTAGAAGGATAATCGCCCCTATGGGGCGTTTGTTGTCCCTTAATGAGTTACTTGCCTTCAGCGAAATGCTTGTAGAACTGAATGATTGTCTCGATGCCTTTGTAGAAGTGGTCGAGGCGGTAATTCTCGTTGGGGGAGTGGATGGCGTCCTCGCCGAGGCCGAAGCCCATGAGGATGGACTTGATGCCCAGCACTCTCTCGAATTCAGAGATGATCGGAATGGAACCACCAGAACGCATGGGGATGGGCTGTTTGCCGTAGGTGTCCATGTAAGCGGCCTCAGCGGCTTTGTAGGCCGGCAGGTCGATGGGGCAGCCATAGGCCTGACCGCCGTGCAACGGAGTGACCTTCACGGTGACGTACTTGGGAGCTTTCTTCTCGAAGTAGTTCTTCACCAGCTTGGCGATCTTCTCGTGGTCCTGGTTAGGCACCAGACGGCAGGAGAGCTTGGCGTAGGCCTTAGAGGGCAACACGGTCTTGCTGCCCTCACCGGTGTAGCCGCCCCACATTCCGCAGAGGTCGAAGGTCGGACGGATGCCGACACGCTCGATCTTGGTGTATCCCTTCTCGCCACGGAGGGCCTTCACGTTGAGGCTTTCCTTATAGGCTTTTTCATCGTAAGGGGCCATGTTCAGCAGTTGACGTTCCTTGCGTGAGCAGTTGATCACGTCATCATAAAAATGTGGGATGGTGATGTGGTTGTTCTCATCCATGCAGCCAGCGATCAACTCGCAGAGCGTATTCAGCGGATTGGCTACGCTGCCGCCGAAGATGCCCGAGTGCAGGTCGGCGTTGGGACCGGTGACTTCGATCTCCCAGTAGGCAAGACCACGCAAGCCAGTGGTGATCGAAGGTACGTCTGTGGCGATCATCGAAGTGTCGGAAACCAGAATGACGTCGGCCTTCACCAAGTTCTTGTATTTCACAATCCATTTGGCGAGGCTGCCGGATCCGATCTCTTCCTCGCCTTCGAGCATGAACTTCACGTTGCAGGGGAGGGTGCCGGTCTTGACCATGGTCTCGAAAGCCTTGGCGTGCATGAACGACTGGCCTTTGTCGTCGTCGGCACCACGAGCCCAGATGCGGCCGTCTTTCACCACGGGCTCAAAGGGTTTGGTATTCCATAACTTGATGGGATCCACAGGCATCACGTCGTAGTGGCCATAGACCAATACGGTGGGCTTCTTCGGGTCGATGATCTTCTCGCCATACACGATGGGGTTGCCGTCGGTAGGCATCACCTCAGCCTTGTCGGCGCCAGCCTTCAGCAAGTGCTTGCGCCAGCATTCCGCACAGCGGATCATGTCAGGTTTGTGTTCCGCCTCCGAGCTGATGGAGGGGATGCGAATCAGTTCAAAAAGTTCCTCAAGGAAGCGATCTTTGTTGTCTTTGATGTACTTGTCGGTGACTTTCATATTGTTTAGGATTTATAGTTTTTGAAAATGATAGGCAAAGATATGGATTTCTTTTGAAAATTGTTTATCTTTGCAAAGCAAAACTAAAGTGGGAATAGATAAATGTCAAAAGCGGTTTCAACTGATTTGATTGAACTTGAAAAGCAGTTTGCTTACGTTGATTCCATTATCAACAGGCATCGCACGACGGCTATTGCCAAGGTGAATGTGGAATCGTTGCTGACTGCTTGGGAAGTGGGTAGGTATATTTCCATTCAGTTGAAATCTTCCCGATGGGGTTCCAAGGTGGTCAGCGATTTGGCTGATTACCTGAAACGGCAGAATCCCAAGCGCAGGGGATTTGGGAAACGGAACCTATATAATATGGTGAAGTTTTATGACATCTATAGTGCTGTTGAGTTTACTGATCTTGTCCAAAGGCTTAAACTTGGTGAAATTGTGCAGTTGCCAATTGCACAAATTGAATCTGATGAAATTGTGCAGTTACCAATTGCACAATTAGTGGACCAACCATTGATGCCTCTTCCTAATATTTTGGCTATCACCACTTTTACAAATCATGTGGAAATATTCAATCGATGTAAGTCTTTTGAGGAAAGCGTTTTTTACATGCTCTACGCAGCCCATCAGCGATTGAAGACGGAGGAGTTGCGTCGTAGCATCGTGACGCAGACCTATGCAACGCTTCTCGACAAAGACAAGATGATGTCGCCGAATTTGAGGGAGAAGTATCCCAATATTGACTTTGTTTTGAAAGACAAGGCAATCGTTGATTTCTTGGATTTGCCTCAAAAGCACAACGAACATCATCTTCATAAGGGTTTGCTTGCGCACATGAAGGAATTCATCCTTGAGCTCGGCAAGGATTTCCTGTTTGTGGAAAGCGAATTTGCCGTTCAAGTAGGTGGCTCCACAAGACGCATTGATTTGTTGTTTTATCATCGAGCGTTACAGTGTCTCGTTGCCATTGAGTTGAAAACCATTGATTTTGAGCCGGAGTTTGTTGGAAAGATGGATATGTACCTGGAAGCCCTTGACCGTGATGTGAAGCGTGACAATGAAAACCCAAGCATTGGCATCATCCTTTGTCCATCGGCTGACCGTAGCATGGTGGAATATACGTTGAGTCGTTCATTGAGTCCCACAATGGTGGCTGAGTACCGAAGCAAGCTGATACCACAAGAGGTAATGCAAAGGTCATTGGATGAATACTGCTCTTTTTTGAATAAGAATCTGACCGAATAATATTTGAATAATAATTACGAAATCTAATATACAAGAGAATAGATTAACTGACATATTAAAGAAATAGCGTTTGTAACTGTTCTTGAACATCAAACCTTCCACTAACGCCCTCTTTTGAGGGCAAAACTCATCAAGAATCAGTTATTTAATGTCGTGTATGGCACGGCGTGGAATAACTTGTTAGATGAGTGGGGTGTGGAAGCCCTGATGTTCAAGCAAGGAAACAATTCCACGCTTTTTTATACCCAAAATCCAAGGTCATGGCCACGCACGAACCACATATCGGACACCTTATACAGGAAGAACTTGCTCGTCAAGGGCGGACTGTCACTTGGCTTGCCAAACAGTTGCATTGTTCCCGCCAGAATGTGTATGGCATCTTTGAGCATCCTTGGATTTACACCGATACCTTGCTAAAGATCAGTGAGATTTTGGATGTTGATTTCTTCAAGGTTTACAGCGAATACCTCAGAATAGAATAATTGACAAGTGATGATTGGCAGTCTTGTCATGGATTGCTTGACAATTTCATCAAGGAACGATTGATTGTACATTTAGTTGATAATCAAAGTTTTCAGATAAATTTGTAATGTCTTATTATCAACTAAAACCGATGAGCCTGATGGAATATAACTGGGCAAAGCAAAGAATGAAAAAGTTATTATTTTTACCCATTGCAATTATCATGTGTGCACTATGTAGTTCGTTTGTGTTAAGCAATCAAAGCAACAACAAAGTCGAGTTAACCAATCCACAGTGCAGTTATAATGTCTACGGGGATGGACAGACTAATGATGGATGGTATCTTAGGATTTCGTATGATTGTAACTGTGCTGATCCTGTGGTTGTTAAAATTACTTACCTTGTCAAAAATGGTAAAAACGGATCCGTAAGAGAAGAGGAAACGACTTGTACGCTTTGGAATCGTAGCGGCTCTCCAATTGTCGGTCAATATAGTAATTATTATGATGACAATACGACTAGATATAAAGTAAAAAGCGTACAAGTTAAATAATGTTTTTTTCAACAATGATGGTGGCCTTTTGTGGTATTGCTGCCATCAATTTTTTTACAATGAACTGAATCATAGTAATCTAACAAACGAAACCGACGTGCCTGATGGGTATATAACTGGGCAAAAACAATAATGAAGAAACTACTTTTAACTATGTTTTTAGCTGTTTTCACTGCCACTATGTTTGCACAAACCCCAGTTACTTGCAGTCGGTGTAACGGGAGTGGAACAATTCGTGCTCAAGCATCAAGAAACTGCTCTTCATGCAAAGGCACAGGAACTGTGATTGTCAATGAGACCCAAACATGCCCTCAATGTAAGGGTACTACAAAAATGAAGGTCGTGAAAAACGGAGAATTGGTAGATGCGCCATGCAATTACCCATTGTGCAAGAATGGCAAAATCACAGTACCCAAAACCGAGAGATGTGGCGCTTGCAGTGGCACTGGCGTTGATAAGTATTCGGCCGTAGAGACTTGTCCAAAATGTCATGGCACAGGAAAAGTAAGTCAATAAAAGCACTAAATACCATGAAAAGAATAATCCTCTTGATAGCATTTTGCCTATCATTATCAGTAATTTATGCTCAGACAATAGATGTCATTCATCTGAAAAGCGGCTTCGATGCCCGAGGGACGATAACCAACCGCACGGAAAGTCAAATCACTTTGCAAACCGAAAATGGCCGTGTGCTAACCATCGATATGAGCGACATCGACTCAATGGAACAGGAACAAAAAGCTTTTGACCCAAGAGCGTTGATTGGTCGATGGGCTTGCTATAAGGCCAATGGCGAAAGAGATGCAAGATATGATATGGAAATCATTGAAAATGAAGGGTTTTATACGGTAAGTTATAAGACTATGCTGAATTATGTTAGTTATGATAACTGTCTTTTAGGTTTCCCTTCTCAAACACCTAATAATACAATTGATGCTGATAAGGATATAGAAGTGGAAGATGGTAAAGTGTCTTACTATTTTTACCAAGTGGAATGGTGTAAAATGAACGCCGATAGCAAAAGGAGGCAGTCCATAAATCTAATTCAATATAGTTGCGACATTGACCTTAGGTATATTGATGGAAAGTTGAAAGGTAGTATTGATATTTTGAATTATTATCATGCTTTGGGGTGTGAAGGCTATGGGAGTGTGACAAGTTCGTTAAATGATGGGTGTGGAACGGTATTTTCCGATGGCCCTGGTGGTAAAAGAAATGTCTATTTCGTAAGGTACTAAAACTACTTAGTCATGAAAATAGTTGTATTATCATTGCTGCTATGCTTCATGGCATCAGCAATTTATTCTCAAACCATTGATGTAATTCATTTGAAAAATGGTCTTGATGCCCGAGGAACAGTTATTGGTCGTACCGAAAACCAAATTACGGTACAAACCGAAAACGGCAGAACACTGTCCTTTGATATGACCGACATCGAATCGGTGGAACAGGAACAAAAGGCTTTTGACCCAAGAGTGTTGATTGGGCGATGGCTCTTCTACTATAGTAACGGCAAAAGAGATGAATTGTTCGATGTGCAAATTGAAGAAAACCATGGGCTTTATACTGCAAAGTATAAACGAGGTATCTCGTATCCTAGTTCTACTTCTGCTTTGGGTGAGACCCCTGATTATATTTGGTATGAATCGACTGATATTGATATTTCCGATAAAATAACATTTAGTGTTTGTTGTGTTCAATCATATGAGCATTATTCTGGAACTAATCGAGAGTATGAGGGTATGCATGTTATCGATGAGTATATTTTTTCATTGAAATATGATGATGAAAAACTTGTTGGAGAAGGTATGTGTATCAAACATTGGCGTGCTTTAGGTAATAGTAAATACGAAACTGTAGTGGAAGCAAATGATCATGGTTGTGCAAAGGTTATTGAAAATAACAATTCTGGTGGGTGGAAGTGCTATTTTGTGAAAAATTAAAAAACAATAATCAAAATGAAAAGCCTTAAGAAATACATACTTTTTTTGGCACTTGCCTTGGCTGCATTGCCCATGATGGCGCAGCCCACCTACCACGATTCCTACACCGACTACTTCTTCTCGGTCGGCTACCAACATCTGAACCTTCCCACTGGTCCCTATAACGCTGGATCATTCCAAATGGAAGCATTGTATAGTTTCGCAGGTGGGAAAGCAGGTGTGACTTACGGTCCGGATTATATTTCATATAGCCCTTTCGGCTTGCTTTGGTTTATGCCGGGAATGCTCCTCAACGGAATAAACAACCTATCCCCACAAGAGGGAGCACTGTTTCTCATTCCTGCTTTGGGTACAATGCAAATCCACATACCTTTATCGGATCATCTTGAAATAACTGGCGGTTGGGATGCTTTTAAAATCACCAAACTGAAAAACTTCAGCGGTAGTTATTATGTTCACGGTAGTTTAAATGCCGGACTGAACCTTTTCTTGGGTGATATTGTTTTCGTCAACGCATACTATGAATACAACCACACACATAATCTCGCTCTAAAATGGATGGGTATGGGTTCGCAGCCAATAGAACTGAAAGGCCATTCCTTCGGGGTTCGCTTTGGTTGTATGTTGTTTAGAGCCAACCCGTGACAAATCGGTCGCGGATTCAACCTTCTTTAAACCTTCTCAACTCCATCGTCTCCCCGTTAAACACCGAAATAGGTAGCCATACCTCCATATCTCAAATTGGTGAGATAATTAAAAAATTGATTGATTCTCTTGCGGAAATCAACTTTTATGTTTATTTTTGCAAGAAAAAATTGAGTTATGGTAAGAAACTTATTATTGGAATTACTGGAGGACGGTAATAAAGTGAGCCTATATTCTCCTCATTTTGAAGGTGAAGCGTATTCGGAATTTGAGAAATTCCTTTTGGCTTATAAAGATTCTTATCCTAATGATGTGCGTCAGCTGGTTTACAGGCTTGACATCATAAAGCGTGACGGAGCTGAAGACCGCCATTTCAGATATGAAGGAAAAATGAGAGATAGGGTGATGGCTTTGCCTTCTCATCTGGAAACGACATCACTTCGGTTGTATCTTTTGAACATCAATGCCAAGATATTGATATTAGGGAATGGAGGATTGAAAACCACCTCTACCTATCAGGAAGATGCGCATTTAAACAGGTGTGTTCAGACGCTTCAGAAAATAGATATCCAACTGAAGCAGAAAGAAAAACAAAGGATTATCACAGTGAGTGGAACAAAACTGCTGGGTACGCTTACCTTTTCAATAGACGATGAACCATAAATGTCATATCAAATGAAGACAAACAAAATCATGGACGAGATACGCGGAACCATTCCTCCAGCGTTAAAGATGCAAATGGAACTTTCGGTGGCCATAGCTAACCGGATTTATGACATCCTTGAAGAAAAGGATATGTCTCAAAAAGACTTTGCCCAGTTGATGGGTAAAACGGAAACTGAGGTTAGCCGTTGGCTCTCGGGAACACATAACCTCACCATGGCAACGCTATGCAAGATATCCGTTGCCTTGGGTGAGGATATTATTTTGATTGCTGGTCGTCCTAAGGAATACGCAATGGCCTAGTAGGCCAACTGGTTACAATTCGTAACCACTTCACTCTTATTCAAACCTCTTTAATTCCATCGTCTCCCCATCAAACACCGCATAGGTGAAGTCGTAAATCCAGTTGCCTACCACGGTGGTCAAGGCGTGGTCGCCTGAGGGGTATTGCATCGGCTTATGCTGGTGGCCGAAGACGAAGAAATCGATGGAAGGATCCAAGGCGGCTTGCTCGGCGGCGTATTGGTAGAGGCGGGTGTTAGGAACGTCGTCATAATACCCTCGTTCCACTTCGTTCTTGAGTTTTTTCAGGCGATGGTTGTGCGACCAGCGCAGGGCTAGACGGATGCCGATGTCAGGGTGGATCCAACGGAACAAAAACTGGTTAAATTTACTTGAAAACACCTTCTTCAAGAACTTGTAGCCTTTGTCGCCAGGGCCTTCACCGTCGCCATGAACCAGATAAAACTTCTTGCCCTTCAGCATCATGACCTCTGGCTTGCGGTGTAGCTGCAAACCAATCTCATCGTGCAAATACCCGAAGCACCACAAGTCATGGTTGCCAATGAACATATGCACTGGAATGCCAGCATCGGTGAACTCGGCCAACTTGCCCTGAATGCGCACATAACCTCTTGGCACCACCGACTTGTATTCGAACCAGAAGTCGAACAGGTCACCCATCAGGAACAACTCCTCGCAGTCGGCCTTGATGGCGTCGAGAAACCGCAAGAGCTTCAGCTCACGCTCATGGCTGTCCTCAAGGGTGGGGATGCCCAGATGGAAGTCGGTGACGAAGTAAACGGCCATCAGAACTTGATTTCGGTGCTGCGGCGGATGAGCTCGGTGATGAGGGTGATGAGTTTGGGCTCGACGGCGTTCACGGCCTTGATGACCTCCTCGTGGGTGATGGTGCTGGTGTGATTCATGCCGTAGATGTTACCCATGTCGGAGACGATGCTCAGACCGAACACCGGCAGCTTGCCTTGGCGGGCCACGATGACCTCGGGAGTGGTGGACATGCCGATGGTGTCGGCCCCGATAGTACGGAAGTAACGGCACTCAGCAGGTGTCTCGTAGGTGGGACCCGTGGTGGAGCAGTACACGCCGTGCTGCACCCAGATGTTCTTGTCCATGGCAATCTCGTCAGCCAACATGATCAAACGCTTGTCGTAAGGCTCGCTCATGTCGGGGAAGCGCTCGCCGAAACGGTCGTCGTGCGGCCCAATCAAGGGGTTGGGCATGGCGTGGATCTGGTCGGTGATGATCATGATGTCGCCCACATGGAAATCCGGGTTGAGTCCGCCAGCAGCATTGCTGAGGATGAGGAACTTGATGCCAAGCATCATCATCAAGCGGATGGGGAAGACGACGACATTCATCGGATAGCCTTCATAATAGTGAAAGCGGCCCTGCATGGCAATGACCTTGCGTCCGGCGATGGTGCCGAACAACAACTGTCCCTGGTGACCTTTGACGGTGGAGACGGGGAAATTGGGAATCTCCGAGTACGGCAAGGCATATTCTACATCAATGCCGTTGGCCAATCCGCCGAGGCCGGAGCCTAACACAACGCCGACTTCAGGCTTGAACCCGTTGGTTTTCATGTTGATGTAATCAACCGTGGTGAGCATTTTTTCGTACATAACTCAATATTTCTTCATTAAACTTTTCTTCTTGATCCATTTTTATGCTGATGGGTGCCACAAACAGCGGAACCGAATCAAACTTACAAAGATAAGGAGAATTTGTGAAACGCGCGACATCTTTTTCGGTGGTGACCACGATTTTTCTTTCACCGGGGAGTTTTTCAGCCCTGGCGATGATGCTTCTCACGTCGTTTTCCGTGTAAGGATGATGGTCGGGGAACGTCATCGCTTCCACATGAGGGTAATGCCGTTTCAACTCCTTGACAAGCGGCTCGGGCTTGGCGATGCCGCAGAACAACAACACGGAATCGGCAGCCTTGGGATCCATCGCCAAGGCTACTGGGCTGACAGCTTTCAGAGGCTCGTACACCGTGGAGGAGAAAAACACCTTCTGGTGAGGCAGGACCTGCAACCTCCCGATGATTTCCGCCTTCTCTAGATCGTCCAGCCCTTCCGGCACCTTGCTCACGATGATGAGGTCTGCCCGGCGGGCGGCGCTTCTGATGTCTCGCAGGGTGCCTGCGGGGACTAACCAGTCGTCGCAATACAGCTTGTCGTAGGCAGTGAGCAGGAGATTGAGCCCTGCTTGGGTGCTGCGATGTTGGAAGGCATCGTCCAAGACAAAAACCTCCGGTGGACGGTCCATCGAGTTCATCAGCTCGATGGCACGGTTGCGGTTCTCGTCGACCGCCACCATCACGTCGCTGAACTTGCCCACATACTGCATGGGCTCATCGCCGATGGTCTCGGCACAGCAATCGATGCTGGCCAACTGGAACCCCTTGGTTTTCCGACCATAGCCTCGACTGACCACACATACATGCCGGCCCTCTTTTAAGAGGTCGAGCAAATACTCGACATGGGGCGTCTTTCCTGTGCCACCCAAAGCCAGATTGCCTACGCAAATCACCGGCTGGTCGAAACGTTTCGTCTTCAACAGATGCCAATCATAGAGCTTATGCCTGATAACCAGTGCGATATGATAAAAAAACGATATGGGTAGCAGCAAAATTCTCATTATGGGGTCAAAATTAAATAAATTTCTCTAATTTTGAGCCAAATTTTGAAAATATGATTGTTAACGACATCCTGAACTGCATTACCGAGGTAGCCCCCCTGAAATGGCAGGAGCATTACGACAATGCCGGTGTGCAGGTGGGCGACCTCAACGCAGAGGTCCATCAAGCCTTGATCTGCCTCGACATCACCGAGGCGGTGGTGGACGAAGCCGTCGCCAAACGTTGCGACCTCATTGTCAGCCATCATCCTTTGATCTTCCACGGACTGAAGCATATTACCCCTGAAACCTATATCGAACGCGCCGTGGTCAAGGCATTGAAACATGACATCGCCATAATTTCCATGCATACCAACTTGGACAACAGCTACCTGGGGGTGAGCCGCGTGCTGGCGGATAGGCTAGGCTTAAAAAACCTGCGCCTCTTGCAGCCGTCTGCAGCTGAACCCGAGCTCTGCGGCGCCGGCATGATCGGTGAATTCGGCACTCCTCTTGCGGAGCTGGATTTCCTGAACCTGGTGGCTAACACCTTGGGCTCGCCTTGCCTGAAACACTCCGCCTTCACAGGGAAGACCATCAAAACCGTGGCCTTGTGTGGTGGCTCGGGCACGCCTTTCATGTCCGATGCCCTGCGCCAGAAAGCCGATGCCTACCTCACCGCCGACATCAAATACCACGACTTTTTCGTGCCCGAAGGCAACATCCTGCTGGTGGACGGAGGACATTTTGAGACCGAACAATTTACAAAAGAATTAATTAGGGACATCATTCAGAAAAAATTTCCTACCTTTGCAGCCGAAATTGCCGCGACCCCTACCAATGCGGTTCATTACTTTTGCAAGAAATAATCAATTGAGCATATTATGGCAAAGAAAGAAGCAAAGAAAGCAACGACCAACGAAGAACAAGTTGAGATCAGCATCGAACAGAAATTAGAGGCTTTATATACCTTGCAGCAGGTCGACTCGAAGATCGACAAGATCCGCGCCTACCGCGGCGAGCTGCCCCTGGAGGTCCAGGACCTCGAGGACGAGGTGGCCGGACTGGAAACCCGTATCGGCAACTTCGAGGACGACACCAAACGCTTCAACACCGAGATCGCCAACTTCAAAATCCGTATCAAGGAAGCCGAAGCCATGATCAAGAAGTACGAGGAACAGCAGAACAACGTCCGCAACAACCGTGAGTACGAGTCCATCAGCAAGGAAATCGAATACCAGCAACTCGACATCCAGCTCTGCGAGAAGAGGATCCGTGAGGCCACAGCCAAGATGGAAGAGATGAACCTGAAGATCGAAGCTGCCAAACAGCGTCTCGAAGAACGCAAGTCGGACCTTGCCGCCAAGAAAGAAGAGCTTCAGTCGATCATCGAAGACACCCAGAAAGAGGAAGAAGCCCTGCTGAAACGCTCTTCCGAATGCGAAGGCCTCATCGAAGAACGTCTGCTGGTGGCCTATAAGCGCATCCGCAAGAACGCCCGCAACGGCTTGGCAGTGGTGGGCATCAACCGCGACGCCTGCGGCGGCTGCTTCAACAAGATCCCTCCGCAACACCAACTCGATATCTGCACCCACAAGAAAATCATCGTCTGCGAGTATTGCGGACGCATCCTCGTCGATAAAGAGATTATCGACAAATACAAGGAATAATGAAAAAGCCGCTCAACCGAGCGGCTTTTTTTATGCTTAAAGCCTCACCTTCAAGGTGACCACCAGCTTGTTGCGCCACTGGTGCCGCACCGCGTCTTCCACAATGTTCTGGCCGTCGACGTAATACTGGTAGGGCGTGTATGCCGTAGTCGACTGGGTGAGCTCGTAGGCGAAATCCCAAGAGGTCTCCTGACTGACAGAATAACCGAATCCCAGCCCCACCTTCTTCACGCTGCCATAGTTCTTGCCAAAGCCGTAGGGACTGCCGTAATAGGCTGCTCCGCAACGCAGGAAGTACTGTCGGATGCGCCACTCGGTGCCTGCGCGGAAATTGAAGGTGGGTTTCAGCACCTCTTTGAAGCCTTGCTCCTCATTGTCGAACCTGAACTTCGAGGCGCCGTAGTTCATGTATTCCACGTCGGCAGAGACCATCCCGTGCTGCCCTATGATGAAGGCCATGCTACCGATGAAGGTGTTCGGCGTATAGAACTCGTACGACCAGTCGAGGGTCGGGGAGAGGTAGCGATGGTAGTCTTGCGTTCCGTGGTCGCCTTTGAGGGTGGTCTGGGTCTCGGTCGACCAAGCCTCGCCGATGGAGTAAAGGGTGGGTGAGTGCCATGCCGCTCCCACACGAAGCCACGAAACAGGGTAATAAATGACGCCGATCTTGAGGTTGACGCCCCAGGACGTGTCGCCCAACTCCTCGGTGTGCTCCCAGTTGAAGAAGTTACTGTTGGCGTCGTTGGGGGTTTCCTCGTATTTGCGGGTGCTGATGCGTTTCATGTGGGCCAATCCAAGGCTGGTGCCAAAGAAAAACTTGTCATAGAAGTTGGTGGCCAAGGCGATGGTCCACTCCTCGGAGCGGCCTCTTGAGGTGATGTTGTCCGTCTGCCACACGTCGCCTTGGGGTACTGGGCTGTTGAAGTAGAGGTTGCCCAGCGAGTCGGTGAAACGGTCGATGAGGTAAGTCTCCCAGGCCGGGCTGAGGTCGTAGGGGTAGTTGTCCTTCAGATACCTGCCCGGGTCGATGATGGGGTTGACCAGCTCATCGATGCCGTTGGCGGTCTGAATGTAGGAGTCGACCATGGAACTGGCGGGGTTGAGCCCCTTGGTCTGCTGCCGGTAGCTGAACTCGTTGGTACGCGTCATCCCGATGCTGAGCTGGAAATACCGCAGCGGCTTGTAGTTGCTCGACTCGGCGGCAATGACCAGGCCCATGCTGGGTACCGTAGCCCTCAGCTTCTGGGTGTAATGTGAGGTTCCGTAATAGTCGGTGATGCAAAAGTGGTACTGCGGTGCAAGCGAGAAGGTGATCTCCTGGGAACGGTAGAGGCCCAGACCCGCAGGGTTGATGCACACGGCGGTGAGGTCGCCGCCAACGGCCCCCGTGGCATTGCCCATGGCCATGCTACGGGCTGTGCCCTCGTACATGACTTGGGAGTTGAGAATGGCGTCGTCGACCCCTTGGGCATGAAGCCCGAGGCCGATCGACAATAGTGCGGATAATATGAGGATCTTCGTTGCTTTCATAATGAAAAAGGACTATCTTCGTCGTGCAAAGATAGTCCTTTTTTGTTTATCTTCTTCCTCCACCGCTGCGACCTCCGCCGCTGCTATGGCTGCTGCCGCTGCTGTGGCTGCCTCCGCCACCGCTGCTACGGCTGCTGCTGCCGCTACTGTAGCTGCTTCCGCTGCTGCGGCTGCTTGAGCTGGAACTACTTCTCGACGAAGAGCTGCTGTGGTTGTAGCTGCCGCTGGATGAGCTTCTGCTGTTGCTTGAAGAGGAGCGGTTGACGCCACTGCTTGAGGAGGGACGGCTGCTGCTCGAGGATTGCGGACGTACGTATTCAGAGCTGGAGCGTGACTGACGGCTGCTGGAGGGCGAGGTGTAGGTGCTGCGGCTCGATGAGGCATTGCTGGAGCCTGTGCTGGGACGCACGTTGGTGCCGTTGCTCGGACGTTCGCTGCTGCTTGGGCGCTCGCTACTGCTCGGACGGCTGGTGTTGGCGGGACGACCGCTGATGGTCGGACGGCTGGTGGTCGAAGGACGGTCGCTGACTGTCGGACGGCTGGTGGTCGTCGTTGGACGTGCCGTGACGCCTGCGCCTGTCGAAGCACCTGTTCTTCCCGAGGCGCCAATTCTTCCTGAGACACCTGCGCTGGCAGTTCTTGTGGTGCTGCTCTGAGGCGTGCGGTAGCTCATCGAGCCCGGGGTGTTGCTGCCGTTGCGGCGCACACTGGCCACGTAGCTGGTGAGGTCGTTGTGACCGCCGGGACCCATGCCGTGGTTGCCGTGTCCATGGCCGTGTCCATGTCCATAACCCCAATAGTCGTGGTGGTGATGGTGGTGATGGTGATGATACGGATGATACCAGTAGCTGTACCAACCCCAGTGATAGCCGTACCAGTAATAAGGACGGTACCAGTAGTAGTCATAGTACCAAGGGTCGTAGAATCCGTAATAGTAACGCGGATAGTAATATCCATAATAGCTGTAAGGATAGAAGCCCCAGTTCCATGAGTCGCCGACATAAACATAGGTGTTGCCTGTGTAATAGTCGTCATAATAGTCCATGGTGGAGGAGGCCCCGGTGCCGAAACGCTTGATGCGGGCGGCAAAGTCGGCATCGTAATAGGTCTCGGTGGTGGTGTAGACCACGCCGTTGGTGTCAGTCACCGTCTCTGTCGATTGATATACCGGCTCGGTGGCGGGCACGTAGTTCTTGCTGTCAGAATAATAAGCCTGGTAGTCATAGGTGCTGCTACTGCTGATGCTCGGTGTGACCGTGCGGTCCGATTGGTAGCCGCGCGGTGGGTTGTAGGGCGAGTAGTAGGTGTCGTCGTAGGCCATCCGCTTGTGCGATGAACAACCTGCGATGGCAAGGACTGCCAGCATGATGGGGATGATTCTTATTGCTTTCATTTTGTTGTGTATTGATTAAATTTTCTATTTTTGCAGTCGAAAAAACAAGTGAAATTATACAAATACTATACCAAGATGGCAAAAGAACTAACTACCCGCAAAGAAAATTATTCGCAATGGTACAACGACCTCGTCGTGAAGGCTGATCTGGCCGAGCAATCCGCCGTGAGAGGATGCATGGTGATCAAGCCTTACGGCTATGCAATCTGGGAATTCATGCATGACGCTTTGGACAAGATGTTCAAGGAGACCGGCCACGTGAATGCCTACTTCCCCCTGTTCATCCCCAAGAGCTTCTTCAGCCGTGAGGCCGACCACGTGGAAGGCTTCGCCAAGGAATGCGCCGTGGTAACCCACCACCGCCTGATGAACGACCCCAACGGCAACGGCGTGGTGGTCGACCCTTCAGCCAAGCTGGAAGAGGAACTCATCGTCCGTCCCACCTCTGAAACCATCATTTGGGACACCTATCGCAACTGGGTGAAGAGCTACCGCGACCTGCCCATCCTCTGCAACCAGTGGGCCAACGTGGTGCGCTGGGAGATGCGTACCCGCCTGTTCCTCCGTACCGCCGAGTTCCTGTGGCAAGAAGGCCATACCGCCCATGCCACCATGGAAGAGGCTGAGGCCGAAGCCAAGAAAATGCTGGGCGTCTACACCGACTTCGCCGAGAAATGGCTGGCCATCCCGGTCTATCAGGGTGTGAAGTCGGCCAACGAGCGTTTCGCCGGCGCCCTCAACACCTATTGCATCGAGGCCATGATGCAGGATGGCAAGGCCCTCCAGGCAGGCACATCGCACTTCCTGGGACAGAACTTCGCCAAGGCTTTCGACGTGAAGTTCCTCAACAAGGAAAACAAACTCGAATACGTGTGGGCTACCTCATGGGGCGTCTCCACCCGTCTGATGGGCGCTCTCATCATGTCGCACTCCGACGACGACGGCCTGGTGCTGCCTCCCAAGATCGCCCCGATCCAAGTGGTGATCGTGCCGATCTATAAGAATGACGAGGAAAAGGCTTTGACCTTCGCCCGTTGCGAGGATATGAAACAACAGCTCGTCAACGCGGGCCTGCGTGTCAAGTTCGACGACCGCGACACCCAGAAGCCGGGCTTCAAGTTCCATGAGTGGGAACTTAAGGGCGTGCCGGTACGTCTGGTGGTCGGTCCCCGCGACGTGACCAACAACACCGTCGAAGTGGCTCGCCGCGATACCATGACCAAGGAGTCGGCTTCCTACGAAGGAATCGTCGAAAAGGTGATGGGCTTGATGGACGAGATTCAGGTGAACCTTTACCAAAAGGCGCTGAAATACCGCAACGACAACACTTACGATGTCAACACCTGGGACGAGTTCAAGGATCAGATCGAAAAGGGTGGCTTCGTGCATGCCTTCTGGGATGGCACTACCGAGACCGAACTGAAGATCAAGGAAGAGACCAAGGCTACCTTGCGCTTCATCCCCTTGGATGTCAAGGAAGAAGAGGGCGTCGATGTGTATTCGGGCAAACCCGCCAAGATGAGGGTGTATTTTGCCAAAGCCTATTGATGCCGGTTACGGTCGACTGCGAATCGACGTGATGCTATCCATGTAAGCACCCCGTTTGGTGACGCTCAGCGGGCACCAATAGAGGGTGTCGACCGTGTCGTTCTCAATCCAGTGGCCGTTTTCGAAGTGTCCCCAGTGGATCACTTTCCCCGGCTTGCTGTACCTTACATAATAAATGTGGCCGATGTTTTCGTTCCGCGCAATGATTTGGTTGAAGGCTTTTGCGATGATGATGTTCGTCCCGTAGCCGTTGACCAAATGGTAGGAAGAGGCTTCCAAGTCGAAACCATCGATGATGCCATGGCTGTCATAGTCTCCGTTGGTTTCAGCGCGTACTACCTTCCCGCTTATGGTGAGGTCGGAAGTGCCATGTTGATAATGGGTCATCAACCGGAAACAATTCGTCAGCACGGTGAAATTGCCCGACCCTCCTTGGATTTCGATGAGCAGGTTGGCCGTGAGGGAATCGACGGTGATTAATGCAGTGTCATTGAGGCTTGAGAAATTGGTCCAATGGTTATAGCCTCTTAAGGTGTCAGTGGTGACGACCCCATTGGAGTTGAAGATGAGCTCAAATAGGGTATCGTAATATACCGTCATCTCAAGCGTGTAATCGTAGGGCCGCAGAAACCCTAGGGTGTTGTTGTTTCGGAGGACGAGCTTGTTGAATATGATACTGTCGGTGATGCCGTTATGGGTGGTGAATGAGGTTACGGGCTCAATCTCGGTGCTGATGCCGTCAATCAGGTTCTCGCCGGTGGTGATGATGACGGTGCCGGCCGGGTTGGCGGCATCGCTGTGTTTCAATACCACATCGATGTCGTCGCGCATCTCAATGATTTGGAAGGGTGCATCGAGCTGGCGCGGGGGAAAGGTCGTCGTGTCGCCGTTGGAGAACTTGTTGCAGGAACCCAAAACGACACTAGTGCAAACCAGGAGGACGATGTTTAGTGCTCTTTTCATGGTTGAAATAGTATTTTTGATTGAAACGGTAGCCGAGTCCGAAGCAAAGATAGTCGGCCCTTCCGAAATGGGTCATCAAGCCGAGATGGGCGTAGATGTTGTCGCTCAGCTGATAACGGGCGGTGACTTTTTGGTAGATATTGCCTTTGAACAGGGGAATGTGGTTGTATTTCAGGTGCCAGCCGAACTCAAAGTAATAGGAAAGCCGTTCCATGGTCAAGACGTAACAGAGGTTGAAGTTGAGCCTGGTCAACTGGTAGGTCTCGAAGAAGATGGTGTCGCGTCCGGGCATGGTCTTGTCGTCGGAGAGGTCCAGCACCAGCGATAAGCCCACGCCCGCGCGGCTGTGAGGCGTGAACTGGGCGAGCAGGTAGGTCGAAAGGTCGTGGACGCGGTAGAAATGGGTGGAGTCGCCACCCAGGGTCTGCGACACGTTCTTGAAGCCGATGCCATAGTTCACGTCGAGCGAGAGCCAGTGCTTGTTGTCGAATTCGAAAGGCTTGTATTCGGGTCTGCGGGTGATGGCTTGGTTGATGCGCGGATCCCTCAGGTAATAGGCGAGTCCCAAAGCGGCGCTGAAGGTGTTCAGCCCATAATTGGGCAGCTTGGTGGAGCCATTGGAGAAGTGGGTGAGTCCAAACGAAGCCACCCCCATCAGCCGCGGCGTGAAGCGCTGCCGGTATTCGAACGAGAGGTTGACGGCGGCATTCAGGTGGGAACCGATGGAGAAGTTGTAATAGTTGTCGAAATTGTGGAAACGTTTGGTCAGATACCCCAACCCGACACCCAGCTTGAAGGTGAGCTGGCTGTTCTCACCAGGGTTGAGGGGGTAGTTGATAAAAGGGTAGAGGGCAAACACACTGCCCAGGGCGTCACCTACCTCCGGATGGTTCTCGAAGTTGAAACCGAAGTTGGCATAGTAGAAGGTGACTCCCATATAAGGATAGAAGAAGTCCGACTCCCAGTCGTTCTTGCCATAAGTGCTTTGGTAGATGGAGGCCTCGAAGGCGGGATAACGGGCATTGAACCGCTGCATCTCGAAATGGTGATGCCAGAACACGCCGACATGTCCCCGAGCTTCCACCATCAAGTTGTTGTGGGAAAGCCATGGATAGTCCTGTCCCCAGACCCTGATGGAACCGACCATCAGCAGAACAAGCAAAAGGACCCTATGTGCTTTCAAGATTTTCATTCAGATAAAACTGCAAAGTTACTCAATTTATTTTAAATGCTTATTTTTGCAGCCTTAAAACTATTGCTATGGATCCACGTTTAGAAGCTTTCAAACGCCTGCTCGACATCATGGATGCCGTGAGAGCGGGATGTCCCTGGGACAGCACCCAGACCATCGAGAGTCTGCGTCATCTCACCATCGAAGAGACCTTTGAGTTGAGCGAGGCTATCTTGGCCGACGACCTCAATGAGGTGAAGAAAGAGCTGGGCGACCTGATGCTGCATCTGGTGTTCTACGCCAAGATCGGCAGCGAGAAAGGCGCTTTCGACATCACCGATGTGCTCAATGGCATCTGCGACAAGATGGTGGTGCGCCATCCGCATATCTTCGGCAATGAGCATGTGGAGAATGCCGAACAGGTGGAGCAGAACTGGGAAAAGATCAAGCTGGAACGCGAACACAACCGTAGCGTGCTGGGCGGCGTGCCCCAAGGCTTGCCCTCCCTGCTGAAGGCCTACAGGATGCACCAAAAGACTGCAGGCGTGGGCTTCAGGTGGCCTGACGCCGAAGCTGCCTGGAACAAGGTGGAGGAGGAGAGGAAGGAATTGTTTGATGAGTTGCAGAAACCTGACAATCAAGAAAATATTGAAGCTGAATACGGCGACTTGCTGTTTGCACTCGCAGCCTACGGAATCTATATCGGCGTGAATCCTGACGATGCTCTGGAAAAAACCAACAGGAAATTCAAGAGCCGCTTCGGCTACCTGGAGCAAAAAGCCCGCGAACAAGGCAAAGGCGTGCAACACCTGACCCTCGACGAGATGATTTCGCTTTGGAAAGAAGCCAAGGAAAAATGAAAAAAAAACATGCATTTTTCCAAAAAATAGTTATATTTGTAGCCCGAAATATGATTGAATAGACATTACTAAAATCTTTAATTATTAACTAAATCACTCATTATGAAGAAATTATCTTTACTCATTGCGATGATTGCCTTTGCATGCGGCAATATTTTCGCTCAGTCCTTGTACTTCGATTTCGAAGGACAGACTGCTGGTAACAAGATTGCTCAGACCCTTGGTGAACCTTGGACTACTTGGAGCAACGCTCCCGGTGGCGCTGAAGACGGTGTCTTCGACATGGCCGACGGCTCCATGGCTGCTCACTTCACCTATGGCAACGACCAGGTTTTGAGACTTGGTGGTATCGAAAGCGGTGTGTTCGATCTCGTGTTCGACGCTTTCGTCCCGAATGGCAAGAACGGTTACTTCAACGTGCTGCACCACTTCGCTGGCAGCGGCTCCACTTGGGCTGCCCAGTTCTTTCTCTGCGCTTCGAACGATGGCCAGAACACCACTCCTGGCGTTGGCCACGGCACCGTTCACGCTGGTAGCACCGGCACCGCCGACATCCCCTGCGTTTGGGATGAATGGATGCAATACAGAGTGCACATCGACATGGACCAAGACCTGGCTACCCTTTACTGGAATGTCGCCGGTGATGAGGAACAGGAAATCTGCTCCTGGCAGTGGAGCCTCGACAGCTTCGGTGAGAACACCGTGGGTCGTACCCTCGACGCCATGGACTTCTATCCTCCGGAGAATGCCGCCACTTCAGAATTCTACATCGACAACATCGGTATCATCAGCGGTGCTGACGACCAGGTGCTGATCGACGACGACTTTGAGGCCTATCCTCTGGGCGGCAAGATCGCTGAGAGCGCCATCGCCATTGGCAACGACTGGTGGACCACTTGGACCAACCAACCTGGTGGCAACGAAGACGGCGTCATCGCCGAGGCTGGCAACACCCAGTGCGGCTACATCTCCGGCAGCAATGACAACGTCCTCCTCCTTGGTGGCCAAGAATCTGGTACCTACGACCTCGAATTCGCCATCTACTGCGACGAAGGCAAGTATGGTTACTTCAACATCCTTCACGAGTTCAATGGTAGCGGCTCAACTTGGGCCATGCAGGCTTACTTGAATGCCACCAACGATGGCAGCACCGCTTCCACAACTTATTCCGTTGGCCATGGTACCGTCCACGCTGGTGCCAACAGCAATGGTGACATCCCCGCCGTGGTGAACGAGTGGATGTACTTCCGCATCCATGTGGATCTCGACGCCGACGAAGCTGAACTCTTCTATCGTTCCGAAACCACTCAACCTGAAGAAATCTCTATCGTTGCTTGGCAGTGGAGCTTGGATAGCTTCGGCAACAACGTCGTTGGCCGTAAGATGGATGCCATGGACTTCTATGCTCCTAACGCCACCCTGGGCTGCTACTACCTCGACAACTTCAGATACACCAGAATCGGTCAGGAAACCCACGCCACCCTCGACTTCGACACCAGCGACATCTATGTTGAACTTGGTGAAGACGACGCCACTTCCGTTGAGATTGAAATCAGCAACGAGAACGGCACCTCCATCGGCGACTGGACTGGTTGGATCGACTTCGGTACCACCACCGTCACCACTGGCAACAACCAACTCAACTATGACCTTGATCCCGACATGACCACTGGCGCCAACATCGCTTTGGTGGGCCTGAGCATTGATGCTGCCGAACTCGTTGAGGTTGGTGCCATGTTCCCGGGCAACGCCTACGCCGCTGCTGCCATGGGTGCCAAGATCGTGAGCGCTCAGTACACCTTCTTCGAAGGCACCGATAGCGGTATCGGCCTCGAGCCCAACACCCCTGTCACCTTCCGTATCTACGGTCAGGGCATGTATGGCCAACCTGGTGAAGTCCTCGCCGAAAAGGTTGTTCCTTACAACCAAATCATTGCTAACGACTGGACCATCGCTACCTTCGATACTCCTGTCGACCTCACCGGTTTCAATGTGTGGGTTACTTGCGAATTCACCCAAGCCGTGAGCGGCTATCCGATGAACTTCGACGAAGGCGCCAACTCTGGCTATGGTGACTACTATCGTACCAACGGCGGCGGCGCATTCAACAGATGCGCTGAGACCTTCTCAACCGACTACGGCAACTTCCACATCCGTATCAACACCGTGGGTGCTCCCGTCGAATCCACCTGGGCTACCCTGAGCAAACCCGAAGGTACCATCGCCATTGGCGATACCGACGAGGTGCTGGTGAACTTCAACTCCATCGGCATGGCCGACCAGACCCGTAAGGAAGCTGAAGTGATCTTCAAGACCAACGATCCCGATAACGAAGAGTATCGTGTGCCGATCACCCTGTTTGTCGACTACCTCTCTGTTGCCGAGAACAGCAACGAGGCCTACGAGATCTATCCTAACCCTGCCACTACCATGGTGACCCTGAAGGGTGAAAACCTCAGCCATGTCGCCATCTACAACGTGGCCGGTCAGCTGGTCCGCGTGGTGAAGCTGAACAACGTGGTCAACAATATCGACATGAACGTCGAGGCTGGTGTCTACTTCTTCAGCATTTACGACAACAACGGCGGCAACAACGTCCAGCGTGTCGTCATCGCCAAATAATCTTTAAGTAAAGATTTTGAAAAAGCCGTCCAGTTTTGGGCGGCTTTTTTTATTTTTGCAGCATGAAAGAGCTGTTGGTTAGAACCCTATCTGGCGCAGTGCTGGTGGCCGTCATCGTCGCCTGCATCTTCATCTCCCCATGGTCTTGCTGGGCACTGGCCTTGTTCATCGTCGCCATAGGCACCTTCGAGTTGAGCCGTCTGATGCACCTCAAGAGCCGGTGGCAGGTGCTCTGCGGCGAGTTGCTGGCCATGGGCGCTTTTGCAGCCGCTTCGCTGGGAATGCTGGGCAACGGGCCGGTCTTCAGTTGGTTGCTGCTGTTGCCCATGCTGCCTTTCCTGCTCGCCTTGTTCTCCCGGACCGACGACTTCAAGAGCATCGCTGCCTATGACTTCGGTTCCGTCGCCCTGCTGAGTTTGCCCTGCTATTTCATGGTGTGGCTGCGCGAGATCCATTCCCCTAAGATGCTGTTGCTGGTATTCATCTTGCTGTGGGCCAACGATACCTTCGCCTACCTCACTGGTCGCCTGCTTGGCAAACACAAGCTCTGCGTGAGGATATCGCCCGGCAAGACCATCGAAGGCAGCATCGGAGGACTGGTGTTCACCTTGCTGGGAATCGTGGTGTATAGCCATTTTGCCGACTGGCTACCTATGAAAGTTGCCATCGGCATGGGACTGATCGCCGTAGTGTTTGGCACCTTGGGCGACCTCTGCGAGTCGATGCTGAAACGCCAAGCCGGAGTGAAGGACTCGGGCCGGTTGATCCCCGGCCACGGTGGCATCCTTGACCGCTTCGACTCGGTGCTGTTCAGCATGCCGTTTATCTGTGTTTATTTAATGATGCTTTCATGAAACAGATCCATAAAAGAATACACGAAGAAGGAACGCGTGCAATCATTGTAGCGCTCTTGATTGCTGCGGTGGTAATAGTTGGCATGAACTTGTTGTGGCCTGTGCAAACGTTTTGGCATGTGCTGGTTTATGTGTATTTCGCCGTCGTCCTCGTTCTGGTGGTGCGGTTCTTCCGTGTGCCCATCCACCGTAAGACCACCATCCTCGAAAATGCAGTGGTGTCGCCGGCAGACGGCATCGTTTCGGCCGATGAGGTGGTGATGGAAGACGAGTATTTCCACGAGCAACGCCGCAAGATTTCCATCTTCATGTCGATCTACAACGTGCATATCAACTTCTTCCCGTTCGATGGGATGGTCACCTATTACAAGTACCATCCGGGCAAGTATCTGGTGGCCTTCAAGCCCAAGTCTTCGGTCGATAATGAGCACAACAGCCTGGTGGTCCAGGACCCTCAGGGACGCGAGGTGCTGGTGCGACAAATCGCCGGTTTTGTGGCCCGACGCATTGTGTGCGACCTGGAACCTGGCGATGCCTCCGTGGTAGGTGAGGAGTTTGGCATGATCCGGTTCGGCTCCCGGGTGGATGTGTTTCTGCCCCTGGATGCAGAGGTGAGCGTCCACATGCACCAAATTGTACGTGCCAAATCGTCGGTGCTGGCTGTCCTGAAGAGTTAAGGGTTTAGAGGATCGAGGTGATTTCCTGCAGCGTTTTTACTTCGTAGGTGCATTCACCTTCGGTGGGCTGGCCACTGGGGTTGAAGAAGATTTGGTCGATACCGGCTGCACGGGCACCGTCAATGTCGACGGCCATTTCGTCGCCAATCATCAGACTCTCTTCTGGGGTGGCTCCCGCTTTTCTTAAGGCATAATGGAAAATCTCAGGATTGGGCTTCTTCACACCGACTTCCTCCGAAACGGTGAGGGTCTCGAAAAAAGGTTCCATGCCCGAGCCGCTCAACTTGGTGTGTTGTACTTCTTCGAAGCCATTGGTGATGAGGTGGAGATGGTATTTGGGCTTGAGATACTCAAGAAGTTCCATGGTGCCAGGGACTAATCTCACAATACGTGGTGACCAGTATACATAATCCTCGCTCAGATGGTCGGCCAATGCCACATCATGAATGCCATAGTGTTCCAAGGGTTTCAGAAAACGGGTGCGGTTCAAGTCATCCTTGGTGATCTGGTCGGCGCGATACAACTCCCAAAGCTTCTCGTTCAAGGGATGGTAAACCATATGGAACTCATGGGCGTTGGGGATGCCGAGATCTTTGAGGTGATATTGGTCGTAAATACGCTCAAAGGCCACTTCGGCTGCAGCGTCGAAGTCCCAAAGGGTGCGGTCGAGGTCGAAGAAGATATGGCGGTAGTGTTTCATTTGTGGAGCATTTGGCGTTGCCATTCAAACAAGGCTACGGCGGCAGCGTGGCTGACGTTGAGTGAGCGGGTGGGGCCTGGCACGGGGATGTACACCACAAGGTCGCATTGTTTCAGAAGTTCCTCGCTAAGTCCATCGCGCTCGCTGCCTACGATGAAAGCCACGTCTTCGGGCAAAGGCGTGTCATAGATGCAGGTGGCGTTGTCGGCCGTCTCGATGGCCACGAGGGTCTTGCCTTCGGGAACAAGGTGGTGAAGGTCGGTCTCCTCGCTGAAATACCAGCGTATGTTGTCCCGACTCGATGCGGCAGCCCGACGTATTTTGCCCAAGCGGTGCTCTTCTTCACGACCTAGGAAGCACACCTCGGTGGCCCCGATGTTGTCGGCCAACCGGATCATCGCCCCCAGATTGTCAGGGGTCATCAGGTGGTCGGCGATGAGCATCGGCCGGGGAATGCGCTGGTATAGCTCCTCCGTGGGAATGCGCTTGAATAGGTCGTTCGATTTAAGGTAACTCATCGGTCAGGGTGTTTAGGAAAGCCTTCAGCTGTTGCTTCTCTTGTTCGGTAAGGTGGACGCCGCCTTGCATCACGTGGTGCATCAGGGGGCTGATATGGTCGGAGTATTGTACGCCCTCGGAGTAGAAGTCGATGACCTCGTCGAGGGTAGCGAAGCGTCCGTCATGCATATAAGGCGCCGTGAGGGCGATGTTGCGCAACGTGGGGGCCTTGAATTCTTCGCTTGCGTTGGTGTCGAGGCCGTTGTTGTATCGTAAGTTGGTGGTAAACAGCGCATTCGCCCCGCCTCCGTGGCAATGGAAACAGTCGGCGCCGTTCTCGGTAACGAAAAGCTGGTAGCCGATCAGCTCGTCCTGGGTGAGTTGTTCCTCACCGCGCAGGTAACGGTCGAACTTGCTGTTGGCAAATACCAAACTGCGCACATACTGGGCAATGGCTTTCTCTACGCGTACAAAGCTGATTTCGTCGGTACCAAAGGCCTTCTTGAAGAGGTCGTGATAAAGCGTGGATTGTAGAAGCCGCCTAACGACGTCCATGGTGTCGGCGTTGATCTCGGTGGGGTCGGTGTAGGCGGCGTACACCATCTCCTCGAGGGTAGCCACCTGACTCTTCCAACCCAGCCCGGTGGTGTTCCATGCCAGATTGATCAGTGGAAGTATGGTGTGCTGGGTGCCTAGGTTTTCCAGCGTTCCCGTTGGCCCCATCTCAAAACTGTATTCTTTATGGTGGCACATCGCACAGCTCCGTTCTTCGTTGAACAGTCGCTCACCCAAGGCAACGCCTTCTTTGGTCATCGGGTTGTCGGCAGGAATGTTGTTCGCCGTGGGGAAATACCTGGGTGTCGGCAATATGTACGGCGTGGGCTGCCAGGTGTCCACAGGCTCCGGCTTGCAGGCTGCGAGGGCCAGCAGGGTGAGGATTCCGAACAGGGTGAGGCATCTCATAGGCGTTCCTTGAGGTTCTCAAGGCTGTTCTTGAAGTTGTCCCAACTCATGAAATGGGGTTTGGGTGCGGCTTTTTGGAATAGCTGAACCGTGGCTTTCAAAGGTGATTTCATATCTTCTGGGTTTTTAGCGCTGAATACGTTGTGTCCGTTGGTCCTAAGAGCCTGTTGTGCCTGCTGGTTCTGCATGATGGCCGAGCCATAAGTGTTGAAATCATAGACGACGGGATCGCGGAACCATTGGTTGATGTTCATGACGAGGCCGAGGGGGTAGTCCTGGCCGTCGTACACGGCAAGATCGATAGGAAGCTCCACAGTGAAGCTGTTGTCATAAAACTCGGTGTGACCCTCGTTTTGTCCTCTGCCGAGATGGATGGCAAGGGGAGCGAGCAAGCTGTCGGCGGTGAGGTATTTGCCGTTGAGTTTCATGTAATGGTAGCCTCCGCCCAGTTCATCAGGCCAGAACATGTTACTTTCTGGCGGGTTGCTGAAACGACCCGATTGGTTGTCGGCATCGTTCAAGCCGAAGGTGAAGCGCAGGACGCGATAGCAGGATGCCGGTATTTCGGATACTCGCAAGGTCTGGGTTTCGGGGAGGTTGGTGTCGATATACCAGGTCTCCGCCAGCATGACATGGTTTCCGCCGCAGTCCTCCAGCTCCAGATTCGTGATGAACCACTGCACTTCGTTGACGAGGTAGGGGTTGCCGGCCTCGTTGGCATAACGCAGGGCGTCGACAACCAATGGCGTGCCGTCTACCTCGTGCGTCACGGTGAGGGTGAGGCTGCCGGCAGGGTCGGAACAGGCAGTGGCAGCGAGAGCCAATGCCAACATGAAAGCAATAATGGGCTTTGTCCTCATGGCTTTTTGAAATTCCGCTGCAATGATACAAAATTCTTACCAAATTTGCTTATTTTTGCACATGAAACTAAAGTATCGACTATTATGGCAAACTATAAAATTGGCGACCGTGTGAGTTTTCTCAGCAGCACGGGTGGCGGCAAGGTGACCAAGATCATCGACTCGAGGATGGTCATGGTGGAGATTGAGGACGGCTTCGAGGTGCCGTGCCTGATAAGCGACTTGGTGTACGACTACCGTTCGCAACCCGCTCGGCAGCAGCAGATCACCGACGTGGTGCAGCAGGAAATCAAGGAAAAGGAACTCTTGCAACAACAACAGGAGGAGGATGCCCGCCATGGCGGACTCCGCCGTTTCGCCAAGGAAGCGGAGAAAGAAGGCGTCTACCTGGCCTTTGTGCCGCACGAGCAGCAGTGGCTTCTGACGGGCTCCATGGACGTGATGCTGGTGAACCATACCCCTTACGAGATGCTGTACACCTTCACCATCAAGGAAACCGAACAGTTTGTCAATGTGGATTACGGCCAGCTGGAGAAATATGAGAAGGTGGTGGTCGAGACCATCTCGCGCGAGGATCTGGAATACTGGTGCAATGGCATTGTGCAAGGTATCTTCACCAAGGATAGTTCCGACAGTGTGCTGTTGCCGTTGAACGCTCCTTTTGCTTTGCGCACCAACCGCTTCTTCAAGGAAGGCAGCTATCTGATGTCGGGCATCTTGGGCGAGAAAGCCGTGATGGTGTGCCTCTCGGAGCTGGTGGCGCTGAAAAGTGGCGAAGCCGACTTGATGAAGATCGCCAAGGAAGGCATAGGCTCGCAGGCACCCAAGAAAGACCTGATCAAGAAGGAGTCGCCCATCGACAAGCACCGTACCGGCCCGGGCGAGGCCACGGTTGACCTGCATATCGGCGAGTTGGTGGAGAATATTGCCGGACTCTCGAGTCACGACATGTTCCAGATCCAGATGGACTATTTCCGTAAGATGCTGGAGAGCGCCATCGCCGCCGACTATACCAAGGTGACCTTCATCCACGGCGTGGGCAACGGCGTGCTGAAAAACGCCATCATCGAAGAATTGAAGAAATATGGAAATACAAAGAGTAAAATGGCATCCATCGCCAAATTTGGTGTTGGGGCTCTTGACGTGGCTATTCGTGGCGACGTCGTGCAACCACAATGATGCGCTTATCGGCCGTTGGACGGTTGAAAAGGTCAACGTGGCATTCGACGAAAGCAAGGCTACTCCCGAGATGGTGCGTCAATACGGCGAGATGGAAAAGGGCAACATCATCGAGATCGGCAAGGACTCGTTGCTGACTTTCATCTCTGATGGAGATACTTTAAGGGGACGTTGCTCACTGAAAGGCGAGATCCTCTATTGCGATGGGAGGGTCTTTGGTACGATCCACGATGGCCTATTAACGACAGAGACCTCCACTCCGTTGGGGGTAGTGAAGGTCTCGTACGTGAACCCGCAGGGAATCGAACCCTGATCGAAGGAACCGGAATCCTTTATTCTATCCATTAAACTACGGGTCCCTGCGCCAAAAGCGCTGCAAAGATAGGAAAAAAAACTTTCAGTTTTCCGTTTTTCAACTTTGTTTCAGGTGCTCCACGAATTCGTCGATACGTCGCATCTCGTCGGCGATGGCGATTTTCTGCGGGCAGTGCGACTCGCATTGGTGGCAGCCGATGCAATGGCTGGCTTGGCGTTCATAGGGCAGCTTCTCGTCGTAGCCCAACAGGAAGGCCCGACGGTTGCGGCGGTATTCCTCGGCCTCGGGGTTGCCTGCCGGCATGTTGCCTTCGGTGATGCAGTCGTTATAGTGGGCAAAGATGGCAGGGATGTTCAATCCGTAGGGACAAGGCATGCAGTAGTTGCAGGCGGTGCAGGGCACGGTCTTCAGCTCCACAAACTCTTCGGCGACCTTCATCAGGAACTCGTTTTCCTCCTCGGTGATGGGCCGTAGAGGGGAGTAGGTGGCCACGTTTTCCACCAGATGCTCCATGTAGGTCATGCCGCTCAGTACCACCAATACCCCTTCGGGGGTGCCGGCAAAGCGGAAGGCCCAGCGGGCCACGGGGGTTTCGGGCTCGCGTTCCTTCATCTGCTTCACGATGAAGTCGGGCTGTTTGGCCAGACGGCCGCCCAGCAAGGGCTCCATGATGACCACGGGGATGCCGCGACGGTGCAGCTCCTCATAGAGGTAGCTGGCGTTGACGTTCTCGGGCTCGATGATGCTGGCATAGTTCCAGTCAGCATAGTTCATCTGGATCTGTACGAAATCCCAGTGATACTTTCCTTCGTCATGCCAACGCAGCATGGTGTCGAAAACCTCCACCTCCCCATGGAACGAAAAGCCCAGGTTGCGGATGCGACCGGCCTTTTTCTGTTCTACCAGCCAATCGAGGATGCCGTTTTCGATGAAACGGGCGTTGAACACCTCCATGCCGCTCATTTCCTTGTTGCCGCCACCGATGCTGTGCAGCAACAGATAATCTACATAGTCGGTACGCAACTCGCTGAGCGAGTGCTCGAACATGGCCTTGGAGGCCTCGGTGCTCCAGGTAGAGGGACTGAAATTCGATAATTTTGTTGCTATAAAGTAACTGTTGCGTGGGTGTCTCGACAGAGCGATACCTGTGACGCCTTCGGAGCGGCCTCGGGTATAGACCGGGGCGGTGTCGAAGTAGTTGACGCCATGCTCAAGGGCATAGTCGATCTCCTCGTTTACCGTCTCTTGGTCGACCTGGGCGTCGGGGTTCTGGCGCAGGTCGGCTCCTCCTTCGATGGGCAGACGCATCATGCCGTAGCCCAGCAGCGACACCTTGTCGCCGCTGTTGGGGTTGACGCGGTAGGTCATCTCGCCTTGGCCGTCGGTGACGTCTAAAGGAATGATTTCCTGTTTCTTATTTGGCTTGCAGGCGGAAAGCACCACCGAGGTCGCTACGGCCGCACCGCCCATTCTCTTGATGAATTCTCTTCTTTTCATGGCTTCAATCCTTTTGGTGAACGGTATTGCCTTCGACGTAGATGGCACTGAATGGCCTTGAGGGACAGAGGTTCTCGCAGGCGCCACAGCCGATGCAGCGGCTTTCGTTGACGGCGGGTATCATGACGGCCTGGCCGTTGTGCTGGTATTCCACCATCTGGATGGCGCCGGTGGGGCAGTGACGGGCGCAGTTGCCGCAGCTGACACCGTCAGTGAGCACCACGCAGTTGTCCTTCACCCATACAGCGTGACCTGCATGGATGGCGGTCTTTTCCTCTTTGGTGATGGGTTGGATGGCGCCGGTGGGGCACACTTGGCCGCAGCGGGTGCATTCGGGACGGCAGTAGCCGACTTCGAACGACATGGTAGGCTGCATGAAGTGCATCAGGTCGGTCGAGGGACGCAACACGTGGTTGGGACAGGCCGACACGCAGAGCTGGCAGGCAGTACAGTGTTGCTGCATGTGCCGGGCTGACGCTGATCCGGGCGGTGTCGGGGGTGTTTCACGTTTCGGGGTTTGCTTTTCAGTGATGGCAGCCAAACCGCCGTCGACTTTCATCTCGACCTGCGCCATGGCAGCAGCGCTGGTGGCCAATGCCGCGCCCACCAGGAAGGAACGGCGTCCTTGGTCGGGCTCGACAGGGGCGGGAGCAGGCCGCTTGGTGGTGTAATGCAAGGCGTCGAACTTGCATTGTGCCGTGCAGTCGCCGCATACCACGCAACGCGAATAATCCACCTTGCCAGCCTGGGCGTCGATGGCCCGAGCCTTGCAGTTCTTCTCGCAGAGGCCGCAGTGCTTGCATTTGCTCTCGTCAAACTGGATGCGGAACGCCGAGAAACGGGAGAAGAGGCTGAGCAGGGTGCCGACGGGACAGATGGAGTTGCAATAAGCTCTGCCATAGAGGAAAGCTAGCACGCCAAGGATGAGCATCACCACCCAGGCGATGATGGAGAGGGTGATGTTGCGCAGGTAGAAGCTGGTGACGATACGGCCATAGTTGCCGTAAGGCTCCAGCAGGGTGGTCACTGGTGCCAAGCCGAAAATGAGGCAGGCAAAAAAGATGACACAGATGGTGTACCTTAGCCATTTGTGCTCTTTCACATAACTGAAGCGGTTTTTCTTGAACTTGCCTCCCAGCCAGCTGTAGATGTCCTGCATGATGCCCAGCGGACAAATGACGCTGCAGTAGATTCTGCCAAAGATCAAGGTGAGGGCGATAATGATGGCCACCACCACGTAGGGCAGGGAGAGCAGGGCTGGAATGAACTGGATCTTGGCCGCCCAGCCAGTCCAACGGTCGATGCCTTGGCCGACCTCATAGCTGATGCCGTAGCCGACACCCACAAAAAGCAGGGTGATCAGCAGGATCATGATGACGGCGAGGGTGATTCGGAGTTTTCGTAACATATCTATTGAATAATGATTTTATTAGTGCCATGTTCGGTGACCACCACGTAAACGCCAGGAGTCAGCGTTTCGGTGTTTTTGACTCGCTGTCCTGAGATGGTGTAAATCAGTGCTTTATGGAGATCGATGTCGCTTAATTCCAGCGGAATCTCATCCAATTCGGTATAACCCACATAAGGGACAAAGGTGACGAGGCCCAGGCTGGGGTCGTCGACCTGATGGACGATATGGCCCTCGATGTCGCGCTGGTTGACGGTGCCCCAGTCGTTGCCCACCGCCATGATGTTGCAGGCTGAGTTGTTGTATAGGTCGTAATACACACCGTTGTTCACGTTGTCGTGGATTTCGTTGAAACCCCAATCCTCTTCAGTGCCAAGGTCGATGTCGTGGAGGTAGATGGCGGTGATACCCCATAAGTTGCCGACAATCACGTTGTTGCGAATGATGGCCTTGTTGTTGAGAGAGGTGCCGTAGATGGAGATGCCGCTGCCGCCATTCATGGGGTTCTCCTCATGGTAGTTGGTGAGGAACTGGTTGCCCTCGATGAGCGATGAGATGGTCATGCCCTGTTGGTTGTAACCGTAACGGCCGTCTTTGACGATGTTGTCTTTCAAAAGCACTTTGGTGCTGCCCACGCCCATGAGGTCGGCCACCGAGATGCCACCGGTGTGGAACTGCGCCCAAGTGCCGTGGATGTTGTTGCCGACGATGCGAATGGTGTCGTCGCTACCGGGACCCAGGTTGATTTGCGGTACGTTCATGCCGTTGACATTGGCGTCGAGTTCGCAGTTGGTGATTTGCGGTGAACTCTGGCCGTTGGCGGGTGAGCTGATGGCGGCACCTTGGTTCAGCATGAAGAAGCAGTTATTGATGACGGGGTCACAGTTGAAGATGTTGATGACGGCATTGCAGTAATCGGTGGTGAAATACACGAACTTGACATCGTCGAAGGTGATATCCGACTCAATCACTTGAATGCCAGCGCCGTCAGAGAAATACATCTTGTTGACCAGGCAGTTCTTGGCATTCTCGAATCTCATGCTGAAATGCTCGTTTTCAGTGCCGTAGAGTTTCACGCGGTCGCCAGCGATGTTACAGTTGAAGGTGCCGTTGATGGTGATGAGCACTCCTGGCGCATCGATGCGTGACACTTGGTCGTCGATGAGCAACTCGTCCCTTTCCGAGATGGTGATGTCCTGATGGATAGTGAACACGTTGCCGTCGTTGGTGACGACGCCGCCAGTGGCTGCCACCAGGTCGGGTAAGGTATAGGTGAGGCCTTCGTCAGGACTGACCCACTGAGCTTTTAGTGAAGATGCTAAACCGATGATTGATAACAAAATAGGTAAAAATTTTCTCATGGTAAAAAGGGCTTTGTGAAATGAATAAACAAAGATACATGTTTTTTTCTTATTTTTGCAAGGAAAGAAATAACAATATGTCACGAATTTTAATCATCGACGATCAGGATCCCATCCGCCGCGTGCTGCGCGACATTCTGGAAAACGAGAAATATCAGGTGGACGATGCCGCCAACGGCCCTACCGCCTTGCAGATGCTGAAGGACCAAGAGTACGATGCAATTTTGTGCGACATCAAGATGCCCGACATGGACGGCATCGAGGTCCTTGAGCAGGTGAAAGCCTCGTCCGACACGCCCGTGATCATGATCTCGGGCCACGGCACCATCGACACTGCCGTCGACGCCATCAAGAAAGGGGCGTTCGACTTCATCCAGAAACCGCCCGATTTGAATAGGTTGCTCATCACCGTGCGCAATGCCCTCGACCGTCAGAGCCTCAGCACCGAGAACAAGGCGCTGAAGAAGGCTGTCAGCCGTCAGAACGAGATGGTGGGCCAGTCGGCTCCCATGATGGAGGTGCGCGACATGATCGAGAAGGTGGCGCCCACCAATGCCCGTGTGCTCATCACCGGCGAGAACGGCACCGGTAAGGAACTGGTGGCCCGTCAGCTGCACGAGCTCAGCCCGCGCCGCTACGGTCCCTTCATCGAGGTAAACTGCGCCGCCATCCCCGCCGAGCTCATCGAAAGCCAGCTCTTCGGCCATGAGAAAGGCTCGTTCACTTCGGCCATCAAACAGAAGAAGGGCGACTTCGAGCTGGCCAACGGGGGCACGCTGTTCCTCGACGAGATCGGCGACATGAGCCTGGCGGCCCAAGCCAAGGTACTTCGTGCCTTGCAAGAGAACAAGATTGTGCGTGTGGGCGGTGAGAAAGAGATACCGGTGGATGTGCGCATCATTGCCGCTACCAACAAGGACCTGCGCAAGATGATTGACGAGAACGCCTTCCGCGAGGACTTGTATCACCGTTTGAGCGTCATCGTGGTGCACGTGCCGCCTTTGAGGGAGCGCAAGGACGACATCCCGCTGCTGGTGAACAGTTTCGTGGAGACCATCGCCTTGGGCATGGGCAAGGCCGCCCCAACCTTCACCGACGAGGCTCTCGAGGAACTCAAGAACTACCAGTGGACCGGCAACATCCGCGAGTTGCACAACATCGTGGAACGCCTGGTGATCCTTTGTGGCACCACCATCGCCAAAGATGACGTGGTTCATTTTGGCAATCCGCTGAAGTAAGTGGAAAAAGCCCTTGCGGCGGAACGAAATTTGATGTATTTTTGCAGCGTCTTTTGGGGGTGACCGGTTTTGACAGCAAGACGAGTCGTCACGGAAGCATGCCGAGCCTCGCAGCGAAGCTCGTAAATCTTAACTGCAAAAAAGTAATTGGCGAAAATAACTACGCTTTCGCTGCCTGATCGAAGTACAGTAGATCACTGGCTTAATCCGCCCACAAGGTGGGTGGACGAAACCGGCCTGAGCACGGGGTGCTAATCAATTTCGGGATCGCTCGCTCGGAGCTCCGACGCGCGGGTTAAATTTAGGAGATAAGGTCGGGTTTAGGGCGTCAGCTCCCTTGCCCGGCACGAAAACCAACAGCTGAATAAGCATGTAGAAACCTTGGGGGTTCCTTGTTTGGACGAGGGTTCGACTCCCTCCATCTCCACAAAAAAGCTCGCTCAACAGCGAGCTTTTTTATTTGTTTAGAATCTTCTCCTTCATCAGGGCTGGAGTCACGGCAAAAGGGCAATCCGGAAAATGTTTCATATTCCCCGTGATGAGTAGTCCACCAATATCTTCATACACGAAAGCTGCCTCATAGAAACAGATGTCCTTCATGTCCGGTATCTTTTTCTTAGTATGAGGCGGATGAACAAAAACCGATTGTCCCTTTAATTGTTCCAACAATAACTCGATTTTCTTTTGGTCAAAGCCAAACTTCTCTCGTTTCAATACTTCTGAATACTCTTTCAGGATTGCTTCTGAGAGTATTGGAGTGATGATGCCTTGGAAAACGGCTTTTAGAACGGCAAAAGGAGCGGAAACGGTTCTGTTTTGTGACAACAAAGCCGAAACAATCACATTCGTGTCAATCACAGCATAAATCATCGTTGTCAGTTGTTTTCGGCGTGAAATGAAGCGATTTCTGCTTCAATCTCTTCCTCGGTCATTCCGGCTTTGCCATTCTTCAGGGCTTCGGCGTTCAATGCGTAGAGCAACTCAAGTCCTTCGGTTGAGAGATGTGGCTTTTCTTTTAGTTCAAAAGGGACTCCGTTTTCGGCAACGGACTTTTTCAGAAACATCCTGACCGCGGTGGGAAGGTCGAGACCAAGACGATCAAACAGGGCAATTGCTTGTTCTTTTAAACTATCTTCAATCCGAATTTGTAATGTACTTGTAGACATATTAAATGTTTTTTATATAAATTCAAATGCAAAAGTAATACAAATAATTAAATTATTCATGTTTTTTTCATATTTTTCTCAAAATGATTAAATTTGCAATCGATGAAACACCTCTTTTTAACGATATGGCTCCTGGTATCGTTGATGTTACCGGCCCAAAACGTCTGGGTGGGCGGACTCAATGCCTGTCAGTTTGGGCGGATGGACCTCGACGGCGACGGACGGAAAGACCTGCTGGTATTCGACAGGCATGGCGATCGGCTGGTATGTTACCTCAATAAAGGGACAGAAGGGGAGATTCGCTATGAATATACCACACAATATGATGCTTCGTTTCCGAGACTGAACGGATGGGTGGTGTTTGCCGATTACGATGGCGACGGCAAAGAAGATATCTTCACTTACTCGAAAGGCTGGGCGGGGATCAAAGTGTACCGCAATAGCTCCGCTTTCGGACAGCCGGCATTCCAACTGGTGGCAAGTCCCTATCTGACCTCATGGCAGGGTGGGGGTGAGGTGAACCTCTTTGCCACCGATGCCGACTATCCAGCCATCGTGGATCTTGATGGGGACGGCGACCTCGATATCCTGACATTCGGCGTCATGGGTGTCTTTATTGAGAAACACCTGAACCTCTCCATGGAACGTTACGGCACCCGTGACTCCTTGGCGTTTGAACGCACCGACCTTTGCTGGGGTCGCGTGGCGGAGAGCGAGGAGGATAACATGATGTATCTCGACACCTGCCTCTTCGGTCATGGATTGGTGGTCTCAAAAGATGATGTCAGGCATCGTGGGGCTACGGTGACGGTGCGCGACCTCACTGGAGATGGACTGCTCGACTTGCTGCTGGCCGACGTGGATTACCCGGGATTGACCCTATTAATTAATGGTGGCTCAACGGAAAACCCGCTGATGGTAAGCCAAACCGAAGCATTCCCTCCTTCCCATCCGGTGCAGCTGCCTTCGATGCCGGTACCTTTCTTTACTGATATCAACAACGACGGGGTGGACGACCTGCTGGTGTCGCCCTTCGATCCTAACCCCATGGCTTCGAAAGGACGAGAGAGCGTGTGGCTTTATCTGAATCATGGTACCAACGCTCAACCTGATTTCCAACTTTATACCAAGTCGTTCCTCCAAGAAGAGATGATCGACCTCGGACACGGGGCCTATCCTGTGGTGGTGGACTGGGACGGCGACGGCTTGCAGGATATCCTGGTCGGCACCCTGGATGAACCTGGGTTGAAATGGCTCAAGAATGTGGGCACGCCCACGGAACCGTCATACCAAATCGAAGACGTTCCTTTCGAATTCCAAGGCTTCACAGGGTTAGTTCCGACTTGTTGCGACCTTGACGGTGACGGCCAACAGGAACTATTGGTAGGCACTGCCGAAGGGCGTCTCCTGCTGTACGACCACGATGGCACCATACTCGATGAGGATTACCTTCACTATAATCAACCCTTTTCGGCACCATGTTTTTTTGATGTGGATCAAGATGGTGCAGTTGATCTCGTGGTCGGGAACATCACAGGCAAGCTTTCGTTTTATAGGAGTTCGGAGTTGGGAGTGAGGAGTGAGGAGTTTTTTGGCGGGGTAGACGTTCGTGACTATAGCACCTCGTATTATGGCTATAGCGTCCCTGCCTTGTTCCGATATGGCGACGAAATCCTTTTGGCGGTGGGCTCTGAATCAGGCAAGGTGTTCCTCTTTGAAGGGGTCACGGCTGAAGAAAATGCCCTGTTCCACGAGGCTCCCGAGCGTTGGGCCGAGCTCTCGGAACAGCTACCGTCCTCCTTTGGCATGCGCTCGTCGGCAGCGGTGGCCGACCTCAACGGCGACGGCCAACTGGATCTTCTCGTAGGCAATTTCGGCGGAGGCTTGCAGCTCTTCAACGCCGACATCCCCATCCATAACATTGGAATATCGGAAAGCCAGGAAGATTTCAATTTGGAGATATTCCCCAATCCCGTATCATCGCAAATCCATATCGTCTCAAAAGAGGATGATATCAAAACGGTGACCATCACCGATCTGTACGGTCGGAGGCTGAAGCGGATACCCATCCAGGCGAAAGAAGCTTGTCTGGAGGTGTCGTCCTTGTCGGAAGGGGTTTATTTGTTGGTGTTGGATTTGGAGCGCGGCTTGGTGAACCGGATTTTCCTCAAGCGGTAGTTGAGGGTGGCTTTGAGCCGATAGAGGAGGTCGCCGCCGATGATGCCGTCGATGGCGGGGAGTCCCAGTTTTTGGTAAGTTTCGTGGACGTTTTCGAGGTCGAGGGCGACGGCTTCGTAATCCTTGATCTCGATGTCGCCAAATGTCAAGGCATGGATGACAAACGTGGAGGTTTCGAGATCGCTGCCACCCACGCCGGCGGTGATGCCTTCTTTTTTCTCGAATTTGGGATGCTCGACGAAACGGCTGATGACGGTGGGGTCGAACACCGAGCGTGAGGCGCCGGTGTCGATCAAGAAATTGGCTTCCATGCCATTGATCTTGCCTTTGACCATGACATGGAAGCCTTCTCCTTCGATATCCAGAAGACGGATGGGGAGTTGCATCAGAGTTCCAGGTTGGGTTTCACGCTGAAACGCTTGTAGAAGTCCTCGATTACCTTGACGGCTTCTTCGGCGGTGTCGACTACGTGGAAGATGTCGAAGTCTTCCTCGTTGATCATGTTTTCCTTGAGCATGGTGTTGCGGAACCAGTCGATCAGCCCTTGCCAGTAGTCCTTGCCGACGAGTACGACGGGGAAGTCGGACAGTTTCTCGGTTTGGATGAGGGTGAGGGCTTCCGACATCTCGTCGAGGGTGCCGAAGCCGCCTGGCATGGCGATGTAGCCTTGGGCGTAGCGCATGAAGATGTTTTTGCGGACGAAGAAGTAGTTGAACCGGATGTTCTTATCGAAGTCGACGTAGTCGTTGCATTTGCCTTCGAAGGGCAGCAGGATCTCGAGTCCCACGCTGACGCCGCCGGCTTCTTTGGCGCCTTTGTTGCCGGCTTCCATGATACCGGGACCGCCGCCGGTGAGGACGCCGAAGCCGAGTTGGGTGATGCCGCGGGCGATGTCCTCGGTCATCTTGTAGTATTTGTCGCCGGGTTTGGTGCGTGCCGAGCCGAAGATGGCCACGCAGGGGCCGATGGTCGACATCTTCTCCATGCCGTCGACGAATTCGGCCATGATCTTGAACACCGACCAGGAGTCGTGGGTCTTGATGTCGTTCCACGACTTGGGTTGGAAGCTCTGGCGGATGATTTTTTCTTCTCTTTCTGTAATCGGCATAAACTTTTTCTTTATTTTTGCAGTCGGAATGCGAATGTAGCTCAGTTGGTAGAGCATCAGCTTCCCAAGCTGAGGGTCGCGGGTTCGAACCCCGTTATTCGCTCAAAGTTAAGGGGTTGCGTGAAGCGCAACCCCTTAATGTTTTTAGGCCACAGGTGTGCCGCATTCGGGGCAGAACTTACCGGTCACCTCGGTGCCACATTTCGGGCATTTCTTCGGTGCGTCGTCGGCCGGTATGGGTGTGCCGCATTCAGGGCAGAACTTGCCAGTGGTCTCGGTGCCGCATTTCGGGCATTTCTTGGCAGCCTTGGGAGCCGGAGCGGGTGTGCCGCATTCGGGGCAGAACTTGCCGGTGATGAGGGTGCCGCACTTGGGGCAGGGCACGCCTTGGGGCTGCTGACCGCCTTGATTGTAGGGGTCGTAGTTGGTCTGCGGGGCTTGTCCCTGACCGTTCCAGGCGTTCTGCATCACGCCGCCAGTCATGCCACCGGTACCGGCGTTCATCATGCCGAGGCCCATGAAAGCGCCACCAGCGCCGCCGGGGTTGTTGGCAGCATCGCCCATGACGTCGATGATCTTGCCTTGCTGCATCATCGAGTTGGAGCTGTATTCGTAACGGTCGATCTTGGCCTGGCTGGCTTCGTCGAGCGAGACGGACTCCACGGTGAAGCTCACCAACTTGAGACCACGGGCACGGATGGGTTCGTCGAACACCTTCTCGTCCATCACCTGCTTGATCTCGTCGGTGTTGCTGGGCAGCTCGAGCACGGGCACACGGTGTTGGCTGTTGCCCATCTCGTTGAGCACGTTCTGGAAAGCGGCGATGACCTCGCTGCGCATCTGCTCAGTGATGTCGTTCTTCTTCACCACGTTGGCCGTGCCGGCATGGATGCGCATGAAGATGCCCATGTCGTCGATCTGGAAGGTGTACTTGCCGTAGCAACGGACGTTGACGCCCATCGGGCTCAGCGAGCCGGTCATCTGGTTGGGGATGGCGTGCGACCAATCCTGGAAGGGGATCGGGGTGGCGGTGCCGAACTTGTTGTCCAAGATCTCCTTGATGTTGAAGAAGAAGATGGCCTGCTCCTTGGCGGGAGTGCCGCCGTATGTGAAACGCTGCCACATTTCCTTGAATACGGGGCCGAACTGTCCGCCGAAGAAGGAGGGTGACGAGGATTGGTCGAAGGTGTAGACGCCTTCTTCAGCCGATGCGTCGAGCACCGAGCCGCTGTCGTAAATCACCACAGCCTGTCCAGGAGCCACGATGATGCGGCTGCCCTTGGAGATTTGCCCTGTCTTGGTGGTTTGTTTCACCATCAGTGTGTCCATGTCCATGTTGTCACATTTGATTAGGTCTAACCACTGATCTTTCAGTGTGCCGCCAATGGCGCTACCTATAGCTTTGATAAGTCCCATGTTAATTTAATTTAGTTTATAATTATTAATTTAGAGATTTCTTGATTCCTAACTCCTCGAGTGTATATCGGTCAACACCCAGTCGTGTTCGCCATTGGTGATGACGCTGCCGCAATAAGAGCACTGGCCCGACGAGGTGACCTCGGTGGGGGCGCCGCAGTTGGGGCAGTTGGTGATGGAGTTGCCTTTGCGGCCTAGGTCGGTCTTCAGGCCGGCCTTACGGTTGAACACCATCTCGTATTTCATGAACCAGTCGCGGTTGGGGTCGCTTTCGAGCACCTTCTTGGTGGCGTCGTCGATCACATAGTCGCGCATCACGGCGTTGAGCCACACCACCAGCACTTCCTTGTCGCCGTCCTGGCGGAATTCGTGCAGCGAGCAGTGCTTGATGCCGATCTTCTCGATGACGTTGGTTTTGCCCAGGCGGATGTATTCGTCGAGTTGCTGCTTGTGCATGTTGAACAGGGTCTCGCTCTCGAAGGGGCGGATGGGTTTCCAGTCCTTGGCAGTCCAGGCGGCCTGGATGGTCATGAACACCTCACGGGCGAAGCCGATGAACTTGTCGGACGAGAAGGCTGGGTCGACGGCTTGGATCTGGGCGGCCACATTGGCGCTGTTGTCGAAGGTGATGTCGGCCTGGGCCTGGTTCTGCACCCTTTGGTTGATGATGTTGGGGTCGGAGGCTTGTTTCTTGGCCTTCTTGCGGCGCAAGAAGACAATGACGAGCAGGATGGCCAGCACGATGAAGCCAGTGACGGGATCGTTGATGAAGAGGCCGATGAGGTAGCCGATGATGGCGCCCCAGTCGCCGTCGCCTCCCCAGTCGCCTCCGCCACTGCTATAACGGTTCTGGTTGCCTACGTCGCCAAAGGCCAAAGTGCAGGCCAAGAGGCTGACGGCCAACAGCACGAAGGGAAGATATCGTTGGAGTTTCTTAAAAAAAGTGTGCTTCATCGTCGGTGAATATTGAAAAGCAAAGATAATAATAATTTCAAAAAATGTGCCGTTTTAACAAAAAATACCTATCTTTGCCGCCACAAAATGGGAGCTTAGCTCAGTTGGTTCAGAGCATCGCCCTTACAAGGCGGGGGTCGTTGGTTCGAGTCCAACAGTTCCCACAAAAAAAACGGCAGGTCATCCCTGCCGTTTTTTGTTTACAGTTTACATCTAACAGTTAATAGTTGACGAGTTGTTTGCGGGTGACGAGTTTGCCGTCCTTGGTGTAGCCTTGGACGATATACACGCCGCGCCCCAGTTCTTCGAGGTTGGTGTTTCGCAACAGCTGGCCGCCCAGGGTGTAGATTTTGGTAACGTTGACGATCTCCTCGGTGGAAAGCTCGGCAACCGAGGTCACTGTGATGAGGAGGTAGTCTTCGCCATCCGCCGTCAGGGCATAGTCCGACTCGCACTCGTCGTATACGGCAGTGAGCCTGAAGATGTAGTCGCCGGCAGGCAACTCCTCTATATAGGAGGTCTGGTCGGCGTCGATTTCGATGACTTCCTTAAGGTCTTCTCGGTAGAGGTTGTAGTGATGCGGAACCCGCTCCGGAGCGGTCCAGTAGAGTTCTACACCGTACCATTGGCATTGGCTGTCGAAAGCGTAAAACCCATAGAAGTCAGTGGGCGGATCGCAAGGTGCTGGCGGAGTGGGAGGGGTGACCTCGCCCATGGTGCCGTCCCAACCGATGTTCTGGCCATAGACGCCGCCACTGCTGCTGTTGACCCACGCCACGATGTTTTGTCCGAGATGGAAGCCGGAGCTGTTCTCGCTGAATGCCTTGGCCGCATTGGAAGAAGTCATGGTGGTGTTCCATTGTTCCGTACCTTCCATGTCGTATCCCACCGCTTTGAGGGCGTTGTCGCCGATGCTGTAGATCACGGTAAAGCCTTCGCCGTATTCATAGGCGTCGACTTTGATGTCGGAGTAGTCGCCGATGGCGTCGGTCACCTCTATACCCTCTTCCCAGGGCTTTTCGCCGATGGCCGTGATGCGGTTCATCATCACCATGTCTTGGACCTGTACATCTGAATCCGTCTGCCGGTAGGCGAGGATGAGGTCGTGGCTCACCGGGTCGACGGTGGCGTAGGCATTGGTGTAATAATGGCTAGCATCATGGCTGTGGACGGTGACGCCGTTGGTGTCCATGATGGTGGGTGCGCCGTTGGCGTTGAAATGGGTGACGTAGGTGTTGTAAACGCCGCCTATGCCGTTGTGCCACTGGTAAACATAACCTCCTCCGTTGCCGTCGGAGATGGCATAATGCACATAGCTGGCTCCTACGGTCTGCAGGCCGAGCAACAGCGTCTCAGGAACGATCTGTCCGCCGTCTTTGTCGTATCCGGCGACGTAGATCTCCTTCTGGTAGTTGGTCCAGCCTTGCAGGGTTTGCTTGGCATAGACCACGAACACGCCGTTTTCGGCGGGTACCAAGATGCCGTTGGTGCATTTCTTGGCTGGGTCGTTGATGGTGACGGAGGCTCTCAACGTGCCGTTGGGATTGACGTATTGCAGGAAGGTGCTGTCCATGTCGGTGCCCAGGGCCCAAATGCCGCCGTCATCGCCGGCCAGAATCTCGGAGCGGCCTCCGCCTTCACCGTTGAAGAGCACGATGCCATGCTCGCCCCAGGGGAGGGAGCCGTCGGCATTGATCTTGACCGCCCAGTGGTGGGGGCCAAGGGTGCGGAACACCGTCGCTACGCCGCCTTCTACAGCAGTCATGGCATAGCCGGGCGACCAGGTGGCGAAGTCGGGGGTGGTGATGTGGATGCCTTCGGCGGGCCATTGCGGCACACCTTCGGCATTGAGCCGCTGTACCCAGGGCGACCAGCCGTTTTCACCTTGATAGTGCCACTGCACGTAGGTGTCGCCTGAGATGGGGTCGGTGGCGACATACACCTCGGCGGCGCTACTGTTGCAGTTGGCGATGAAGGTGTTGTTGGCAGGGTTGTTGACCCACTGGGCGTTCAGTTCCCAGCAGGCCAACAACACTACCGCTAATAAGGTGATTCTTCTCATTTGATATTGGGTTCTTCCAGTCCGAGGTGCTTCTTGGCATCCACACGCTTGAGGATGATGCCGATGATCAAGGCGGCCACGCCGAGGCAGGCGAGCATCACCAGGGGCCAGGTGTAGTTGAGGGCCACCGGGTCGTCGACGCCGGGGTTGGTGTTCTCCAGCACCTTGCCGATGAGCAGCGGGAACAGCCACAGGCCGATGTTCTGGATCCAGAAGATCAGGGCGTAGGCTGAACCGATGATCTTCTCGTCGACGAGTTTCGGGACGCTCGGCCACAAGGCGGCAGGCACCAGCGAGAACGAGGCACCCAGCACCAGGATGGTCACGTAGGCCACGACGACACCGCCAACGGCATTGCCCTTGAACATGGGCAGGATGAAGGCGAAGGTGAGGTGGCAGATGATGAGCAGCAACGAGCCGATCATCAGCATCGAAGCGGCCTTGCCCTTATTGTCGACATAGCTGCCGAGGATGGGGGTGATGGCCACGGCCAGCAGCGGGAACACGGCGAAGATGGTCTCGGCGGTGCCACGCATGTAACCCATGTAGCAGCCACAACGGCGACGGCCATCAAACCGAACTTCATGCCTTTCTTCTTCGAGAAGTTGCTGGCGAAGGAGCACACGGCCACCACGAGCATGATGATGTATTGTACGATGGTGACGGTGTCGCCGGCCCAGAACGAACCCGCGGCGGGCTCAGTGAGGGTGAGGTTGCACTGCAGCATGTTGACGGCGTACTTCTGGAAGGGGAAGATGGCCGAGTAGTACAGCACGCAGAGCAGGGCGACCAGCCAGAAGCCGAGGCTCGAGAGGATCTTGCCGATGTCGCTGACCTTGAACGGGTCGTCTTTCTCTTCGGCTTCACCGGTCTGGGCATCGAGTTTTTTGTCCATGAAGAAGTACACGATGAACATGATCAGGGCGATGCAGAGCAGCACCACGCCGAAGGCCACGGAACGGCTCACGTTGATGCTGCCGCCGAGTTTGGCGAAGTAGGGGGAGAAGATCATGCAGGTGGCCACACCCAGGCGGGCGAGGGCCATCTCCGAACCCATGGCGAGGGCGGTTTCACGGCCCTTGAACCATTTGACGATACCGCGGCTCACGGTGATGCCGGCCATCTCAGTGCCGCAACCGAAGATCATGAAGCCGACGGCGGCCATCTTGGCCGAGGCGGGCATGCCACGGTAGAAGGGCGAGACGCCCAGTTCCTCGAAGACGGGGATGTAGTTGAGGTTGTTGTTGAACCAGTTTTCCAGTCCGCTGCCGTAGAACGACTCGCTGATGGCGTAATACTTGATCAAGCCGCCCACGAGCATCACGGCGCCCGAAAGCACGGCGGTGAAGCGCACGCCCATCTTGTCGAGGATGATACCGGCGAAGATGAGGAAGAACACGAAGACGTTCAGGAAGGTCTCAGCACCCTGCATGGTGCCGAAGGCGAGGCTGTCCCAACCGCGTTCGGTTTGCATGAGGTCCTTGATGGGGGACAGGATGTCCATGAAGATGTAGCTGCAGAACATGGCCAGAGCCAACAGCAGCAGGGCAATCCACCGCATGGTGGCATTGTCTCTCAAAGTGAGTTTTTCGGTCATTATTTTGGATTTAAAGATTTAAAGATTCAAAGATTTATTCAGGCAGTTGGACGATTTCCTTGCGATAGCCTTTCAGCACTTCCTTGGCGAAGTCGGCGAGGGTCTGGGGGGTGATGCTCTTCACGATGGCGTCGTATTCGGCCACGATGTTGATCTTGTCGTCCTCATAGGTGTCGATGGCGTTGACCCAGAAGCTGTTCTCTTCGAGTTGTTCGGCGCGTTTCTTGTAGAGGTTCTCCACCACCTTGGTGAGGTCTTCCTGCGAGGGACCGTTCTGGGCCACGTCGTTGAGGCCGTCGTAGACCTTGCCCATGAGTTTCTGGTACATCTCCTTGTTGGTGTCGAAGGCGACGAGGAACAGGAAGGCATCCTTGGGTTTGTCGGTGACTTGGCCCATGACGCCGACGCCGTAGGTACCACCTTCCTCTTCGCGGATGGTGCGGGTGTAGTAGATGTCCATCACATCGCTCAAGGCCTTCATGTAGAGCTGGTTGTGGTAGTTGTACTCCATGGCGCCGTTCATGATCATGTAGATGCTGGCCTTGGGGTTCTGCATTTGCTTGCTGAAGTGGCAGATGCTGTTCTTCTCGGGGATGGCGAGGCCGATGTCCTTCCAGTCTTCCTGGCGCTTGTCGCCCTTGAGCGAGGCGAGGTATTGTTCCACCAGGGGTTTGAAGGTCTCGGGGTTGATGTTGCCGACGAAGTAGAAGGTGAAGTTGTTGGGATCGGCGAAGCGGTCGTTGTAGAGCTTCATGGCCTTGTTGTAGTCGATCTGGTCGATGTCTTCGGCCTTCACCCTCATGCGGAGCGGGTGGTTGTTGTAGAGCACGCTGATGAGCGAGTCGGTGAAGGTGATCATCGGGTTGAGTTCCTGGTTCTCAAGAGCGGCCTTGGAGCGTTGTGCGAACGACTGGAAGGCCTCCTTGTCGGAGCGGGGCGCAGTGAAGTAGAGGTAGATGAGCTGCATCATCGACTCCAGGTCCTTGGGTGAGCAGTTGCCGCTCATGCCTTCGCTGTAGCTGTCGATATAGGGGCTGACGCGGACTTTCTTGCCGGCGAGCACTTTGGGCAGGTCGGTGGCGCTGAAGTTGCCCACGCCGCCGAGGGTGATGAGTTCGGAGAGCTCCTGGAGGGTGACGAAGTCTTCCTGCTTGAGGGCGGAGAGGCCGCCTTTGCTGGTGGCGCTGAAGCGGATCTCGTCTTCCTTGAAGTTGGTCTTCTTGTAGATCACTCTCATGCCGTTGCTGAGGGTCATGACGGTGGCGTCGAACTCAGGCATGGCTTCTTCTTTGTCGATGGTGCCGGGCTTGGGCATCTTCTCGACCATGGGGCCGTCGAACACCTCTTCCTTATAGGGTTCCACCTCGGCATTGTACGCGTCGTTGTAGACCTTCAGGATCTCTTCCCTGGTGGGAAGCACTTCGCCGTCCTTCTTGGGGGCGGTCACCGTGATGACGAGGTTGTTCTCGGGGATAAGCTCATGGGCGATGCCGTTGATGGCTTCGAGCGGCAGGTTGGGAATCACCTGCTGGTAAAGGGCGTACTCGGTCTCGATACCCATCATGGGCTCGTTGGTGAGGAAGTGCTCGAGGCATTGGTTGACGTAGCGGCTGTTTTCGGTGTTGTTTCTTTCATTGTATTGGTTCTCGATGCGTTTCAGGAAGTCGGCCTTGGCTCTTTCATATTCCGAAGCGGTGAAGCCGTATTGCTGCATGCGTTTGTTCTCGGTGACGAGGGCGGTGAGGGCCTCGTCGATGCCTTTGGCGTCCTTGGCCATGGCCATGCTGCACCAGGCGTCCTTGGTGGGGGCGATGTAGTAGTTGGAGTAGTAGCTATAGCCGTAGACGAAGGGAGGATTGGCCTTCTGTGTGAGTTCCTGCAGGCGGTTGATTTCCATCTGGGTGACGATGGAGAGGGCGTATTGGGTGATCCAGTAGCTGATGTCGTTTTTCAGCGAGTCGGGGGTGGCGTCGGTCTTGTAGTAGAGGTTAACGCTGTAGTTGGTCTCTTCGGGATCGGAGGCGATGGCCACGATGGGTTCCTCGTTGTCGTCGATCATGAAGCGGGTCCTGGGGGCGGGGTTCACCGGGGCCTTGATGTCGGAGCACATCTCCTTGATGCGGGCTTCGATGGCGTCGACGTCGATGTCGCCGATGACGATGAGGCCTTGCAGGTCGGGACGGTACCATTTATGGTAGTAGTCGCGGAGGGTCTGGTACTCGAAGTTGGCCACCACTTCGGGGAGGCCGCCAGGCAGACGGTTGGCATAGGGGCTGTTGGGGTACATGATGGGGAGGATCTCCTTCATGATACGCTCGCTGGCGTCCTCGCGGGTGCGGAGCTCTTCGAGGATGACGCCGCGTTCGTTGTCGATCTCGGCCTCTTCAAGGGCGATGAAGCTCGACCAGTCGTGGAGGATGAGCAGGCAGGTGTCGACGAGTCCCGGGATGTTGGTGGGGACGTTGGTGACCATGTAGACGGTCTGGTCGATGCCGGTGCCGGCGTTGAGGTTCTCGCCGAACTTGATGCCGCGGCTCTGGAGGTACTCGCGGAGCATCATGCCCGGGAGGTTGGTGGTGCCGTTGAAGGCCATGTGCTCCAGGAAGTGGGCAAGGCCGCGTTGGCTCTCTTCCTCCAGGATGGAACCCACCTTCTGCGCGATGTAGAAGTCAGCGCGCTGGGCGGGTTTCTCGTTGTGGCGGAGGTAATAGGTCATGCCGTTGTCGAGTTTGCCATATCTCACGTTGGGATCCATCGGAGTAGGCATCTGGGCCGAAGCCATCAGGCTCACGGCCATTACTGCAAACAGTGTTAATGCTAATTTTCTCATAATGAATTAATTAATATAAATGAATTACATATTTTTCTTCAAAATACTCTTCTTTGAAATATTTAGTGACGGGGGTTTTCTTGTAATGCCAGTATTTGGAGATGGCTTGGAGTTCTTCTTTGAGGTCGCCACCTTTTAAATAGAGGATGCCGCCGGCTTCCACGTCGCCGCGGATGCGGAGCTTGTTGCCGGCCAGGTTGGCGATCTCGGGCAGGGTCATCACGGCGCGGCCGGTGACGATGTCGAACTTTTCCTTGACCTCTTCGGCGCGTTTGTGTTCGGCCACTACGTTTTGCAGTCCGATGGCGTCTTTCACGGCGTTCACCACATTGATTTTCTTGCCGGTGCCGTCGATGAGGTAGAACTGGGCGTCGGGGAACAGGATGGCCAGCGGGATGCCGGGGAATCCGCCTCCGGTGCCGAGGTCCATCACCTTCATGCCGGGAAGGATGTCGAAGTATTTGGCGATGGCCAGCGAATGCAGCACGTGGTGCTCGTAGAAGTGTTCCATGTCCTTCCGCGAGATGACGTTGATCTTGCTGTTCCAGTCCAAATACAAGGCTTTCAGCTGGTTATACTGATCCTTCTGGGTATCGGAGAGGTCCTTGAAGTAACTGAAAACACGGGTGCTGTCCATAATCACGCTTGTTCTAAAACTTACAAAGATAGGAATATTTTGGATACGGCTGGCCGATTATGAAAAGTTTTGTATTTTTACACTTTCAATCGTTGTCTTATGAAACGCGTGTTTTGCCTTTTTTTGCTGTTGCTTCCCCTGGTGGGGATGGCGCAGCGGATCACTGTGGAAGAGTATATTGAGACCTACAAGGACATTGCCATGAAGGAGATGCGGGACCATGGCATCCCGGCATCCATCACCTTGGCGCAGGGCATCATCGAGTCGGGGGCGGGCAACAGTGCTTTGGCGCGTGAGGCCAAGAACCATTTCGGCATCAAGTGCCACAAGGAGTGGAAGGGGAAGACGTATCGGATGGACGACGATGAGAAGGATGAGTGTTTCCGCAAGTACAAGAAGGCGGAGGAGTCGTATCGCGACCATTCGGAGTTTCTGACCAGCCGGTCGCGTTATGCCGATCTGTTCAAGTTGGACATCATGGACTACGAGGGTTGGGCCAAGGGCTTGAAGGCGGCGGGTTATGCCACCAGTCCCACGTATGCGACGGCGCTCATCAACCGCATCAACATGAACAAGCTTTATTTGTACGACCAGCTGGCCATGGGCAAGATCAGCGAGAAGGAGTTGAAGCGGCGCATGGAGGGCAACGAGGAGGCACCTTCGGAGGCTTCGTCGAAGTCAAAGAAGAAGGATCCGAAGCCGGTGTATGCTGTCTCTACGGAGTTGGAGCTGGCCTATTCGCCGGCTGACCGTTCGATGTTCGAGTTGGTGGACATGACGGCCGACAAGCGGTTCATCTATGAGAACAACGGGGTGCGTTTTGTGTATGCCAAGGAGGGGGAGACGCCGGAGAGTATCGCCAAGGAGTTCGGTATCAAGAAGAAGAAGCTCTGCAAGTACAATTTGATCACCCGTCCCGACGAGGCTTTGTTCCACAGTGGCGATGTGGTTTATCTGGAGCCTTTGGCCAAGCGCAACAGGAAGGCGAAGAAGCATTTTGTGGAGGGTGGCGAGACGGTGCGCGACATTGCTTTGCGTTATGCGGTGCGTCCGGAGAAGCTCATGAGTCGCAACAAGCTCGATGACGGTGTAGCCCTCAAGCCCGGGCAGAAGATCAAGTTAAGATAGGGTAGGTGGTTTTAGGCTGTTTTTGGCAGCATCATGGCGCAGCGGTCGATGATGGTATTGGCTAGTTGGAAGCCTTGATTACAGACTTTTTTGTCCTGGATTCCGTCATAGTTCATCGAGAGGTGCATTAGCAGATAGCCGTTGTTCACCCAGTCGAGCAGCTTTTCGTCGCGTTTTGATATGGCGGCGGTGTAATCATTCACACTGACGCGGGAACCTTTTCCTTTTTTGTCTTTCTTATTTTCTTCCACATGGAATACGGCTTCTAAAGCAATTAGCACGCCTAGCCATAAATAGTTACCTGCTGCGCGTACGTATTTCGGATCCTCATAAAACCCTGTTTCGGGGTCAACTTTGGTGTTTTCGTTCAGAACTTTTTTTGCGTTGTCGACGTAACGTCTTGCTTCTTCGATGGTTTTTTTCTTTTTCATAATGTTTTAATTTTAAAAAGTCAAAAAATTGAGAATTTGGTTCGTTTGTAATCTCGCGGCAAAGATATATCAAATCATCTTATTTGTCAATACTTTTGTGTATTAATTATTAAAAAAAAGTAGAGCCGCAAGCAATTGCGGCTCTACTAGTGAATAACGCTCGTTCAGGGATTATTCCTTGCGGCGTTTAGCGGCAGCGTAGGCAGCGCCCATGCCGGCGAGCAGCAGGAGGCCGCTACCGAGCGGAGCGTTCTGGTTGGTATCCTGGCCGTGCTGAGGCAGCAGCGGGTTGGTACCTGTAAAGTCGTTGCCCCAGAGGTTCTGTCCGCCGAAGGCGAACCAAGCGGGAGCGCCGAAGCCT
>CAJOIH010000016.1 GCA_905234455.1 uncultured Bacteroidales bacterium
GTTGCTGCTCGAGAACACCAGCTTGAAGCGGCTCTCGTAGTCGTTGTTGCGGGCGTTGAAGGTGTAGCTCGGGTTGACCAGCAGGTCGACGTCGGCGCCAGTCATGTTGTCAATCAGGTGGAGGTATTCGGTCTCCAGACCCTTGACGTTGACGGTGATGGTATAGGTGCCATCGGCGGCAGCATCGAATGCCACGGGGATCACTCCTTCGGCGGCCTCGATGGTAGCGGCGGCATAATTGCCTTCAGCTTGTTGTACATACACGTGCGACACATTGTTATTAATGGTCATCTTACGAAGCGTGTTGCCTTCGCCAATCTGAACGTAGGCACGATCCATGAAGCTCTCGTTGCCGGCCTCAATGCTGATGTAGGCGGGTTCGACAGTGGCTCTGCCTTTGGCACCGCCGGGGTTAAACACGAGGCTTTGACCAGCTTCGGTGGCCGACACGATGAAACCGCGACCGGGTTTGATGGGTGCGTCAGCAATCAAGCTTGAAGTGATCTCATCGCCGTTTTCCACCATATAATAAGAGGTAACGGCGGTTGTGGTCTCGCCTTTTGTGATTTGCATGTCTCCAGTGGTGAGGTTGCGGGTAAATGGATTACCCATTAGGTTGGCGCCAGGCTGCTGGTTAGCTGTTGAGGCGTAGTTCAGATTCAATGAGAGGTTGGCATTGGTGGCCATAATGCTGCCGGCGAATTCGACGGTTTTACCAGTACGGTTGGCGTAGAGGTAGCCTTGGCCATTCTTTAGATCAAAATTGGATACGCGGTAGTTTCTCCAAGGCAGGTCTTCAGTCATGTCGAGGCTGAAGAGGTCGTAGGTGGCGTTTTCGTTGGTGACGTTTAGAGCTGTATACTCGTCAGTAATGAGACCAGCAGCAGCTGCTGTGATATCAACCGGTGAGGCGATGAAGTGCCAACCTTCGCTGTTGGTAGTCCAGTTGGTGGCGGCTGACACAACGGTTCTTTCTAGGGTGGCGTTCACAGCTGAAGTGTGAATGAGTTGACCGCCGTCTTCGATGATAAGGTTGGCAGGGTCGTCATTCTCAAGAGTACCGTTAACAGTTAATGTTATTCCATCTGGAATTATAAACTCTGAAGTAATATCAAAAGTAGTTCCAGTTGGAATAGTAAAATCCTCAGTCAATTCATGATTGTTGTCACCTGGAATTGCACCTGTCAATGTGATATCATCAATGCGGACATTGCTGCCAGAAGTTGAAGTAAACTTAATTGTGATTGATGTCATACTAGTAGTAACACCTGTAAAGGTTACTGTATACTCTCCTGCTTCCGAGAATGAATCAGTGCCAGAGATACTGATACCTTCTGTACTTGTCGAAACAGATAAAGCATTGTTATATTTCTTGAATTTAAGTTTCAAATCACCTTGAACATTATTTAGAGGTATTTCTGCTTGAAAATATCCATTGCTCTTAGCAACGAGCAATTCCGGTGATGTTCCTCCTGCCATTGCATCATCATAAATCTTTGTTGTACCATTTCCGTTACCAACGGAGTAGTCGTAAGTACCACCATCGGGTACATCGTCTTTAGAAAAACTGCTAAAATCCTCATTCCACAATGTATAGTTAAAAGGACTCTCATCGGTAACATTCAGCACATATTCGGCATATGATGATTTATATACACCAGTCTCACCGGCATAAGAAGCTGTAATTGTGGTACTTCCTTCACCAACAAGTGTAACTACACCATCTTCATCAACAGTAGCGACATCCTCATCGTCCGACGACCAAGTGACGGTAGCACCATCTACAACCGCACCACCAGATGTAACTGTTACGGCCGCCGTCAACGTACCCGCTGCTGTTCCAAAGAACTTATTGGTGTTTGTAAGTTCCGAGTCATCTATAGTAACAGTTGTGGCCGCACCTGTAGCTTCAACTTTTTTGTAAAGACTCAATGCTCCACCAGTAACAGATGCATAGCATGCAAATCCGTAAGTGCCATTTTTTCTAAGGTATGCGTTAACCTCAGCTGCTGTATTCTTTTTATTAACAAAGTCATAAGTATCGGTTCCCGTAATAGTCCACAGTGACATGTCATCTGTTCCTGACTCCAGTAATTGCGCTTTGCTTTTGACACCAGTGCTAGCTGCATATTTGTTAACATTGGCATTATAAATTGTCCAATAATCCCCACTTGCGGCAATATGCCAAACTATTGTTGCAGCAGGATTAGAGATTTTGTTATTAGTTATAGTCACATTTGTGATTTGTAAACGGCTTGAAGATACAGTATTATTCATAGCACCGCCAGAATATACAATAACGTAGTCACCTTCTGTAATGGTTCCAGAATACAATTCGTATTCATCTGCCCAAACATTCGAGCATCCCACTATGAGGGCGCAGAGCAGGAGCATGAATTTGAATGTAAAATTTTTTTTCATTTTGTTTAAGTTGTTTAATTTCAGTGATTTATAATTTTATGTTTCGTTTTTTCAAGCGGGTGCAAAATTAGTAAAAAGAAACGTTCTTTCCAAACAAATTATCAACAACCTTTCAACAAATAGAAATAAATCATATATATATATATATATATGGCACACGGTAGCTGAAGTGATTAGTTATTTAGTAAATTTTTGCTATATTTGCGGGCTGATTATAAACCGTTTCCCCAGTGGCAACACATCCTCGTCATCGACCCATCGACATAGCTAGCGTAGAAGCTGAGCTGGAGCGCCTTATGGCCGAAGAAGAGGTGCTCAAAAAAGAAGTCGCCCAAATGGTCGAAGCGCTCAAAAAAGAACGCCCATGAAACGGAAATTGCCACTGACCGAAGCCGCCTCGGTGCGATATGGGACCCATCTGGACCCCCTGTTGATAACTTCTTCCAAACCAGATCACGCCAACCCACAAACTGGCGCCCAACCCATCGCCACAACCCAAGCCTCCGCTGCCAAAGCTACCCAAAACAACATCCCCGTCGTCCGCGTGGGCGACGTCACTGCAGGCCGCGCCAGCGCCCGCTACATTGGCCCCGTGCCCTCACCACCCTTGAAATTCCTGGCCAAACGGGGCGACATCGTCGTCAGCATGAGCGGCCAGTTCAACGTCAACCGCTGGGCCGACAACGACGCACTGCTCGACCAACGGGTCATGCGCGTCCGCGGCCTGCGCAACAGCACCTCCACCGACTACCTCTTCCATTACCTCGTGCCCGTATTGAAAGCCATCGAACAACAGACCGTCGGCCACCGCACCAAAAACCTCTCAGCCAAACAAGTCAAACAAATCACCGTCGACCTCCCCGCCTTCAACCAACAAAAACGCATCGCCGCCATCCTCGATGCCTTCAAGGCTGCCGTCGACAACTACCGCCGCCAAACGGAACTGCGCCGCCTTCAACTCGAATACTATCGCAACGGCGCCGACACCTTTAATAAGTATATCGCCAACCTCGACCGCCAAGCCACCCTCCGCCAACAGCAATACGAATACTACCGCGACCTGCTGCTCAAATAAACTATTGTATCTCGTGGCATTGGCCACCCGCGTCACGACCGTAACCTTTCACACCGGTCAATGATGTCGTTGGTGATGCGGAATCCTTCGTCGCACGACGATTTCACTAGAATGCCGTCATACCCCATGTCGAGGTGCAGGACTTGGTAGCTGTTGTTCAGAAAAGTCAATAGCTTGCGGTCCCGCTTCCTCACTGCCTCACGGTAAGCATCGATGTCGATACGGGTACGACGGTCTTTCCTCACCTGGAAGACCGAGTCGAGGGCGAGCATGACGGCGTGCCACAAGCAATGTCCAGCAAGGCGCACGTACTTTTTGTCGTCATAACTGCGCGTGTCAGGGTCGTAAGTCTCGTTGTTCTTTATAATACCGTGGGCGTTCTCCACATAACGACGGGCCTCTTCAATCAAATCTTTCCTTTCCATGGTGACTCGAATTTGCTGCAAAAATACAATAATAAAGACATTTTGTCAAGAGTTTTCAATATAAATCTTTTATTCGATTTGAAAATCTTCAAATGACATATCTTATTAATAGAATTCAACAACCAGCGACCCGAATCATTATCCCCATGCAAAAAATCAAAGAGCCAACCTCTTCGGCTGGCTCTTTGGTTCGAAAAACGGTTGCTTTAACAACCCCTTTCTTCTTCTCAATACGCTTTATACTTATCCCCGGTCTTCTCAATCAACACCCGGTAGTACTCTTCGCTGTACTTCGGATGCTCGCTCTTTATGGGGGTGTACTTGCTGCCGGGCTTCAAAGGCTGCGCCGTGTTCAGGTTGCCGTCCACGTACTTCATGAAAAGCTCGTGGTAGAAACGCTTCCATAAGGCCGTCATGTCACTGGCCGCCCCGCACGAGAACTTGGTGAGCTCCAGCACCTGGCCGTCATAACCCTTGATGGTGGCCGCACGCTTGTCCGTCGCGGGAATCACGTTCTCAACCCACTTCACCTCCATCTCACGCTGCATCTTGCGGATCTCGGGATGGATGTAATTGTACTTGGTGTAAGCCCAGTTGCTCATTTGGTTGAACGTCCAGAAAGCGGAGGTCTCCGACCACTCACTCATCGAGCCGTTGCCCTCACGGAAACACTCGGGAATCTCAGTCATGCAAGTGTACATCGGGCAGTAGACGCAGTTGTCGGTGTCGTCGACACCAAACCAAATGATGCCGCCAATGGGACGCTCCAAATAACCGCGACTCTGGGCCACAAAGCTGAAACCGGTCTGCTGGGTGGCCGTGGTGCGCTCGTGCACATAGGTCACTCCGTCAACCTCCCAGTCCATCGGACGCCAACGGTAAGGGCAGTGGAAGGGACCGGCACCCACGTCTTGCGACATGTCGAGCTCAGTGCCCTCCAAATGGTCACGCATGAAGTCCATCATGTCGAGCACACTGACCTTCCTGTTGGGCTCCACCCACAAAGGCATGCGGTTGGAGGGGAAGTTGGCCGGAGTCTGGCACATGCCGGCGGTGTAAGGCTGGGCACGCTGGATGTCGCGTCCCGTGGCATAGCCCCAATAGTCCTTCATGTTGTCGGTCACCTTGTTGAACATGGCCCACACGCGAAGGTCGCAGAAACGGGCGCCATCAAAAGTGACAGGGTTGTAAACGTCTGAGAACGAGAACTGTGCATCGGGACCGTCATAGAGCTTCATCTCCTTGGCAAAGCTGATCACATCGTCGGCATACACGCAGTCGATCTTCGGGTCCTTCAAAAGCTTGTCGATGTTCTTGTAGGTGACACTGGTCTTGCACTTGCGCGAAGCTAACGGGAACGTGGTGATGCGGGCCTGGTTGGCATGACCGCTCACAAATCCGTCAGGGATGCGACGGGCTACCCATACCGCGCCTTTGCGGTCGGGACCCTTGCCGATCATCTCCAGGATCCAGCACTCCTCGGTGTCGCAGATGCTGAACGACTCACCCTCGCTCACATAACCGTAGTTGTAAACGAGCTCGCCCATCCATTTGATGGCTTCACGGGCCGTCTTCGAACGCTGCAGGGCGATGTAAATCAAGCTGCCATAGTCGATGATGCCCTGCCCGTTGTACAAAGCCTCAATGCCGCCATAGGTGGTCTCGCCAATGGCCACCTGCCACTCGTTCATGTTGCCTACGACATTGTAGGTGTGGGCCACCTCGGGAATCTGGCCGAGATAGGCACCCCCGTCCCAGTCGTAAACATCGCGCATCTCACCAGGAGCATGGTCAGCGGCAGGGTAGTGGTAAAGCTCGCCGTAAAGCACATGGCTGTCGGCAGCATACGAAATCATGCAACTGCCATCGGCCGAAGCGCCTTTGGTAATCAGGAAATTGGTGCAGGCATTGGCTTCGCCCCAGGCAAACACAAGCGCCAACGCCATCATCGCAGTAATCAGTCTTTTCATGGTTGTTTTTATTTTGATGATAATATTATTTTTGCTTTTTCTCTATCTTGCTGCAGCTGTGCCTTCAGCGCCTCCAAGCCGCTGAACTTCTCCTCGTCGCGGATGCGGTCGATGAACCATACCTTCAAGGTCTTCCCGTACAAATCCCCCTCAAAATCAAAGATGTTCACCTCGATGATGAAATCGCCTGCGGCACGGTCGCCGATGGTCGGCCGGAACCCCGTGTTGGCCATGGCGTTGTATACCTTCCCGTCAATGTCTGTCTGGCAGGCATACACCCCGGGGTTGTTGATCATCAGGTACTCGTCGGGAATGTCGAGGTTGGCAGTGGGGAAACCTAAGGTGCGCCCGATCTGGTTGCCCAGCACCACGGTGCCGGTGACGGAGTAGGGGTATCCCAGCAACTCGTTGGCAGCCTTCACGTTGCCGGCCCACAGGAAGTTGCGGATCTTGGTGGAACTTACCGCCACCTGGTGGATGTACTGGGCCTCGACTTGCACCGTCCGGAATCCATACTGCTGGCTGAGGCTGCTGAGCATCTCAAAGTCGCCCATCCGGTTCTTCCCGAAATGATGGTCGTAACCCACCACGATGACAGCGGGATGCAACCGATCGATGATGTAACTCTTGATGAACTCGTCCGACGGGGTGCCGGCAAACTCCTTGGTGAACGGGATGATGACAACATTGTCGATGCCATATTCCTCGAATTTCTGGAGCTTCTCCTCCTGCGAACAGATGAAACGCAGCTGCTCCGTGCCGATGGAGAGCACCTGGCGGGGATGGGGGTGGAAAGTCACCACCACGGTCTCGCCTCCGACCTCCTGGGCCAAACGGCGCATCTCCTTGAAAATGGCCTGATGGCCGAGATGTACACCGTCGAAAGTGCCTATCGTGACTACGGCATTCTTGATGCCACGGGCTTGTATGCTGTTGTTGATGATTCTCATAAAATGTGGTCGATGACGTATTTGGCAATCTGCACGGCGTTGGTGGCCGCCCCCTTGCGGATGTTGTCGCTCACCACCCAGAGGTTCAGGCCGTTGGCCACGCTGTAATCCCTGCGGATGCGGCCCACAAAGACCTCGTCCTTGTCATAAGAGGTGATGGCCATGGGGTAGAGGTTGTGCGTGGGATCGTCCTGCACCACCACACCGGGCTGGCTCTCAAGCAACCGACGCACCTCGTTCAACTCGAAGGGCTTGTTGAACTCCACATTCACCGCCTCGGAATGCCCTCCCGTCACAGGGACACGGCACACCGTCGCCGTCACGGCAATCTGCGGCGCCCTCAAAATCTTCCTGGTCTCGTTCACCAACTTCTCCTCCTCAGTGGTATACCCGTTCTCGCAAAAATCACCGCCGTGCGGCAGCACGTTCCTGTAAATCTGATGCGGATACGCATCGGGAAGCGAGGAACACTCCGTTCTGCCTTCCTCTCGGTCCAACTGCCCAATCCCCTTCACTCCACTGCCACTCACACTCTGATAGGTGGCGATCACCAGCCTTTTGACATCAAATGCTTTATGCAATGGATTCAAAGCCAGCACCATCTGAATGGTGGAGCAGTTGGGGTTGGCAATGATGTGCGTGTCCTTGGTAATAGTGTCGGCGTTGATCTCAGGTACCACCAACGGCACCTCGGGAAACATCCTCCATGCAGAGCTGTTGTCGATGACATAACTGCCCTTGGCGGCAAACAAGGGGGCATACTGCTTCGAAGCCGAAGCCCCCGCCGAAAAGATGGCGATGTCAGGCCGGGCCTCAATGGCATCCTCCACACGGATCACCCGATGGCCCCGCCCCTGGAAAACGATCTCCTTGCCTACCGATTTCTCGGAAGCAGCCACGATCAGTTCATCCATCTTAATCTTTTGTTCGTCAAGAACTTGCAACATCTTTGAGCCAACCAGTCCAGTGGCACCAACAACCGCTATTTTCATAATTATTATAAAATCTTCTATTAATATATCAAAATGTGTTCTTTTATTCGTATCTTTGCACAATCCAACCCAAATGCAAAAATAATAATAATATGAAAAAGATACTCCTACTTTTTTTAATTCTGCCTCTTTGTACCTCCGCCCAAGTCGTCGACGACTTCTCCGACGGCGACTTCACCTCCAACCCCGCCTGGTCGGGCACCGACACCGCCTTCATCGTCAACACCAACCTCGAACTGCAATCCGCCGCCACCACCGCCGGCGAAGCCTGGCTGGCTACGCCCTTTGCAGGGAGGAACGTGAAGGGAGGTCTGCGGCACCTTGCCGTATCTCCCGCAGGGAGATATGCAGTGCCGCAGGCCTCCCTTCAAACGTTCCTCCCGTCCAACAACCTCGAATGGCGTTTCTGGATCAGGGAAAACTTCAGCCCCTCCACCAATAACTTCGCCGACGTCTGGCTCGCCGCCGACACCGCCGACCTCCCACAAGCTTCCCGTGGTTACTTCCTCCGCTTCGGCGCCCCCGGCAGCCAAGACGCCATCGAACTCTACCGACAAGACCCCGACGGACAACAACACCTTATATTAAAAGGCGCCGACGCCACCATCGCCTCCTCGTTCAAAGCCTCCGTCAAAGTCAACCGCACCGCCGAAGGCCTCTGGACCCTGGCCACCGACTTCAACAACCAAGGCTGCTATACCGTCGAAGCCGAAGGCACCGACGACACCTATCCCCCAGAAGGCTACTTCGGCTTCCACCTCCACTACACCGCCAGCAACGCCCGCAAGTTCTTCTTCGACGACGTCTATATCGGCCCCGAGACCAACGACACCATCACCTACCAACCCGCCGAAAACGACGTAGTCATCAACGAAATCATGGCCGACCCTTCCCCCGTGGTGGGACTGCCCGAATGGGAATACGTGGAACTGTTCAATACCACCGACCAAAGCATCAACCTCCGCGACTGGACCTTTACCATCGGCAACACCGTCAAACCCCTGCCGTCAGTCACCATCAGCCCCCTAGGCTACCTTGTCCTCTGTAAAGCCAACGCACAACCGGAACTCAACCAATACGGCCCCACCTGCGGCTTCTCCAGCTTCACCATCACCAACGCCGGCACCACCCTCCGACTACAGGCACCCGACGAATCCCTCATCTCCGAGGTCTCGTTCAACGACAACTGGTACCACGACCCCGACAAACGCAACGGCGGCTGGTCACTCGAACAAATCGACCCCTTCAACCCCTGCGCCGGCACAGCCAACTGGTCCGCCTCCACCGACCCCTCCGGCGGCACCCCAGGCCGCGAAAACGCCATCAACGCACCCAACCTGACCGCCCCACAAGTGGCCCGGGTCAGCGTGCTCGGCGACAATACAGTGCTGCTCTGGTTCGACCAGCAAATGGACCGCACCAGCCTCCAAGCCCCACAACACTACCTCGTTCAGGAACTCGACATCCACCCCGGCGAAGTGACCCTCAACCCCGTGGAAAACACCTCGCTGAGCCTGACCTTCGACTGCCACTTCCAAGAAGGTGCCCTCTATACCCTGCTGCTCAACGGCATGACCAGCTGCAGCGGCCAACCCGTCGAACCCGACACGCGCGTGCGCTTCGGCATCCCTAACCCCATCACCTCTGGAGACATCCTCATCAACGAGATCCTTTTCAACCCCATCAGCCCATGTCCCGACTTCGTGGAACTGTATAACCCCACCGACAAGACCTTCGACCTCAGCGAACTGAAACTGGGCGCCATCCGCGAGAGCTTCCCCGAACCCGCCGACACCACGCTGAAAACCATCACCGACAACAGCCAACTGCTCCTCCCCGCCAGCTACCTCCTGCTCTCCACCGACGGCTTTACGGTGTGCCAACACTATGGCTGTGAACCCGATAACTACTTCGACATGGAGTCGTTCCCCTCGTATCCCAATTCAGGCGGTACCGCCCTGATCATGAGCCGCCAAGGGATCGTGGTCGACCAAATGGACTACAACGAACAAATGCATTACCCTCTCCTCAAAGAAACCAAAGGGGTATCACTCGAACGGGTCTCCTGGGAAACGCCCTCCAACCAGCCTGACAACTGGCACTCAGCCGCCGAAGCTGCCCACTTCGGCACCCCAGGCCTCCCCAACTCCATGATGCCTGCCGCCCATGAAACCACTGCAACCTCAGAAAACCCTGAAACCATCCAAATCGAACCCCAGGTCTTCTCACCCGACGGCGATGGCTTCGACGACAACTGCCTGGTCACCTACCAACTCGATACCACAGGCTGCACCCTCAACGCCTACGTCTTCAGCGCCGACGGCAAATTCATCCGCCACCTGGTCAAAGGCCAACTGGTGTCAGATCAAGGAAACTTCGTCTGGAATGGGCTCGACAGCCAAGGCTCCCGCGTGCCCATAGGCATCTACATCGTCCTCACCGAAGTGTTCGATATGCAGGGAAACCTAAAAACCTATAAGAACGCCGTCGCCGTCGCTTCTCAATAACTTCTAACTTCTAACTTCTAACTCCTCACTTCTTCCCCTGGTTCGCCACCGCCGCCATCAGCGCAGCCACCTTCTCGGGGTCGCCAAGGAAGAAGTCCTTCTGCAAGTGCATCTCGTCGTCAAACTCGAAGATGTAAGGAATGCCCGTGGGAATGTTGAAGGCAATGATCTCGTCGTTCGTCATGCCCTTCAACACCTTCACCACGCCGCGGAGACTGTTGCCATGAGCCACCACCATCACCTGGTCGTGGGTCTCGAAAGCCTTCATGATGTGGTCCTGATAATAAGGCATCACACGGTCGATGGTGTCGCACAAAGCCTCCGTCAACGGAATCTGATCGTCGGTGAGTTCGGCATAGCGGGGATCCATGCGGGGACTCTTGGGGTCGTCCATCGCCAACGCCGGGGGACGCACGTCGAAAGCACGACGCCATAGACGCACCTGCTCTTCACCGTACTTCTCAGCCGTGGCCTTCTTGTCCAGACCCTGCAACTGACCGTACGACTTCTCATTCAACCGCCAGGTCTTGTACACCGGCAACCAGTCCATGTCCATGGCATCCAACACATAGTTCAAGGTCTTGATGGCACGCTTCAAATACGAAGTGAAGCAGATCTCAGGCGTGTAGCCGTTCTCCTTCAGCACCTTGCCGGCTTCAATGGCCTCCTGGATGCCCTTCTCCGACAAATCCACATTGGTCCAACCGGTAAATAAGTTCAATTTGTTCCACTGGCTCTCGCCGTGACGTATTAATATCAGTTTCTTCATTGGTATGTTTTTTGTAAAATTTTAAATTTTGTGCCTTGAAAAACGGCTCAAATTTAAAAAAAAACTATATTTGCACATTGGAAAAAGTGAAATTCATCTAATTATTAACCAATTAAAACTTGAAAAACATGAAGAGAATTGCATTATTCTGTGGTGTCATCCTTGTTGCCGCTTCGATCATCTTCGTCGGTTGCAAAAAGGAACAATACGAAGCCACTATCGACAAGTTCTTTAAGATCGACAACGCTACGTTGATCCAACAGGACATGCCTGCACCCACCTCTAACCAGACCATCGACGTCGCCATCAACGGCAGCGTCATCCCCGGCGGCTCATCCTATGTCACCGTCGCCTCGGAAAGCGTGACCAAGAAGATCTTGATCGGCCTGGTGGGCCAAACCGGTTACTGGGAATACATCCCAAGAGAGTCCAACCGCGACTACAGCTACTCGTTCATCATGTACATCGACCAGAACATCACCCTTCCCGAAGGCCAGACCGGCCTCACCGTCCAAGTGGCCGTCGTGGATGAAAACGGCAATATCAGCCAAATCTGGGGCGCTCCCGTCGAAGTCATCGAAGTGGGTACCGGCGGCCTCCAAGTGAGCCTCACCTTCGACAACGCCAAGGATGTCGACCTCCACTTAATCGAGCCGGAATATGATAATGAAGGTGAAAGCGTTCCGTTCTATGGACGTCATATTTTCTACAGCAACCATTGGAGCTGGGCTGGTGGCGAACTCGACCTCGACTCGAACCCCGGCTGCAGCATCGACAACATCAACAACGAAAACATCACCTACGATGACGAAACCGCCACCATCGTCCCCGGTACCTATAAAGTGTATGTGGATCTCTTTGAAAACTGCGATCCTTCCATCGCCACCAACTACGTGGTCACCGTGTTCTACGGCGGCACCCTCATCGCCTCCCGTTCGGGACGCTTTGAAGTCGACGCCGAAAGCACCTTCAACCCGATCAGCGAGGAATACGTGGAAGCCAACGATCCCTTCCTGACCTTCACCATCAACCAAGGCCACAAAGGCAACGGCAACTTCCAACCCGGCCCGATGACTCAAAGCGCCATCGAAAAGGAAGCCATGGCTGCCCACAAATAATCTTTTGTGAGATAGAACGCCTCGAAGAGGCGTGATTTCTAAAAACCCCAGGTGAACTCACCTGGGGTTTTTAGGTATAAGACCTGACGTTATAGGCTCTTCAGCCACTTCCACTGGAACAGGATCATGTAAAACACCCCTACAGTGATCGCGGCATCAGCCAAATTGAAAATCGGAGGGAAAAAACTAAAGCTGAACATGTCAACCACCCGCCCATGCAACCAGCCGGCATAATGGAACACCTTGCCGTAAAACACACAGTCGATGATGTTGCCCAAGGCACCCGCCGTGATCAGCGACAAACCGAACAACACCCCGAACCCTGTGCCCTTCTTGGTCAAACGGAACAGCAAATAAAACAAAGCCACTACAGCCACAATCCTGAAGATGCTCAAAAGCGTCTTCACCAAACCACCGTTGCCCATCAACCCGAATGCCATGCCGTCGTTCTCAATGAAGAGCAACTTGAACCAACTGCCCAACAACGGGATCTCCTCGCCAATGGACATATGGGTCTTTACCCAGACCTTTAGGACCTGGTCAAGCAATAAAAACAGGAAAATGATGATAAACGAGCCAATCAGGCCTTTGCGCTTAGTCTTAGTCACTTTTTCTTCTTTTCCTTCATTTTGGCGTCAAGGCAGATCGTCGTGGTAGGCACACAACGCAACCTTTCCTTGGGAATGAGCTTGCCCGTGGCACGGCATACGCCGTAGGTCTTGTTCTCGATGCGCATCAAGGCAAACTCGAGATTCTGGATATATTTCTCTGTGCGGGCAGCTAGCTTGGCGTTTTCTTCTTTCTGCGACACGGAATAGCCTTCCTCCAAAACCTTGAAGGTGGGCGCAGTGTCGTCGGTGCTGTGCTCACCGCCTGCAATGTTCTCGTTGAGCAAGGCCAGGTTCTCGCGAGCCAAACGAAGCTTCTCGAGAATCAATGCCTTGAATTCTTCCAACTCCTCATCCGAATATCTTACGGTGGGCGTAACTTTAGTGGTCTCTTCCATAACGCAAAGATTTGAGAGTGCTAAATTACGTTAATTATCTGATAATAACAAAATTTTAATTCTTTTTTTCAATCCGCAGGACGACTTTCACGTTCTCGGTGAGCTCGTCCTCCAACCGGTTGTCGCCTTCCACATGGTCGACCATCGTGATGCTTTCGGCCAAGGTCTCACCGCAGATGTAATCGCGGTACTTCTCAAGGGCCGGCGCGAGCTTCTCGTTCCGCTCCACGAAGATCACAATGCGGTCGGTGACCTCCAAGCCACTGCTCTTGCGCAAGGTCTGCACACGGTTCACCAACTCGCGGGCAAGGCCCTCGTTGAACAGATCCTCGGTGATGGTCATGTCCAAAGCCACCGTGAAATTGCCCTCGGAAGTGACAGCCCAGCCGGGGATGTCCTGGGTCGAGATCAAGGCGTCCTCAAGGGTCAGCTCGACATCGACACCGTCCACATCCAAATGGGTGCCGTTGTTCTTCTCATAAGCATGGATCTCGTCCTGGCTCATGTTGGCAAAGTAGGCCTGGATCTGCTTCATCTGCTTGCCGTATTTCCTGCCCAAGGTCTTGAAGTTGGGCTTCACGTTCTTCACCAGGATGTTGTTGTCAGGTGCCAGGAACTCAATGCCCTTGATGTTGACCTCGCTCATGATGAGGTGTGAGATCTTCTCCAACTGGGTCTTCATGGTCTCGTTGGCCACGGGAATCATGATCTTCGACAGAGGCTGGCGTACCCTGATGTTGGCCTTCTTGCGCAACGAGAGCACCAGCGACGAAATCAGCTGGGCAGCCTCCATGCGCTCCTCCAAATCCTTGTCGATGAGCTGGGCATCGGCCACGGGGAAGTCGGTCAGATGCACGCTCTCAGCCTGGTTCCTGCCAGTGGCATTGTTGAGGTCGCGGTAAAGTTGCTCGCTGAAGAACGGGGCAATGGGCGAACTCAAACGGGCCACGGTGTCCAAGCAGGTGTACAGGGTCTGGTAAGCCGAGAGCTTGTCCTTGTCGTCGTCACTCCTCCAGAAACGGCGGCGCGACAGACGTACGTACCAGTTGCTCAAATGGGCGTCCACAAAGTCGGCAATGGCACGTCCGGCACGGGTGGGCTCGTAGCTCTGATAGGCGTTGTCGACCTCCAGGATCAGCGAGTTCAACTCGGAGAGGATCCAACGGTCGATCTCAGGACGCTCAGCATACGGCAGGTCAGCCTCCTTGTAGTCGAAATGGTCGATGTTGGCATACAATGCAAAGAAGGCATAGGTGTTGTACAACGTCCCGAAGAACTTGCGACGCACCTCGTCCACACCGGCCTCGTCGAACTTCAAGTTGTCCCAAGGCTGCGAGTTGGTGATCATGTACCAACGCACGGCATCGGCACCGTATTTCTCAATGGCACCAAACGGGTCGACGGCATTGCCTAAACGCTTCGACATCTTGTTGCCATTCTTGTCAAGTACCAATCCGTTGGAAATCACGTTCTTGTAGGCTACACTGTCGAAGCACATCGTAGCAATGGCATGCAAGGTGAAGAACCAACCTCTGGTCTGGTCCACACCCTCGGCAATGAAGTCCGCTGGGAACACATCCTTGCCCAATTGACCGGGCTTACCCATGTAGTGGTACTGGGCATACGGCATTGCACCGCTGTCGAACCACACGTCGATTAGGTCGGGCTCCCTGAACATCTTCTTGCCACTGGGCGAAACCAAAACCACGCCGTCAATGTAAGGCCTGTGCAAGTCAAACTTGGTATAATCATCCGAAGCGTAAGGATTCGAAGTCATGAAGCCTGCCTTGATGGACTTCTCGATTTCGCCACGGAGCTCCTCCACACTGCCGATGCAGATTTCTTCCTTGCCGTCCTCGGTGCGCCAAATGGGCAGGGGAGTGCCCCAATAACGCGAACGGGAGAGGTTCCAGTCCACCAGGTTCTCCAACCAGTTGCCGAACCTGCCGCTACCAGTGGCCTCAGGCTTCCAGTTGATGGTCTTGTTGAGCTCGATCATCCTGTCCTTCAACGCGGTGGTCTTGATGAACCAGCTGTCCAAGGGATAGTAGAGCACGGGTTTGTCGGTGCGCCAGCAGTGGGGATAGTTGTGCACGTGCTTCTCGCTCTTGAAGAGCTTGCCCTGCTCCTTGAGGAGCATCACGATGTCCACATCCAAGCTCTTGTCCTTCTCGGTCTTGGTGGGATCGTAGGCGTTCTTCACGAACTGGCCGGCGTAGGGACGGTAGGCCTCCACGTCCATATAGTTCTTGACAAACTCGGGATCGAGGTCCTCAATCCTCCAGAACTTGCCGGTGCGGTCCACCATGGGCTGGGCCTTGCCGTCCTTGTCGATCATCTGCAAGGGCGGAATGCCTGCGGCCAAAGCCACGCGCTTGTCGTCGGCACCGAAAGTGGGTGCGATGTGCACGATGCCAGTACCGTCTTCGGTGGTCACATAGTCGCCAGGGATGATGCGGAAAGCACCGGGTCCCGGGTTGACCCACGGGATCAACGGCTCGTATTCAATGCCCACCAGCTCGCTGCCCTTGAACTCCTTCACCACCTCGGGGGCTTCCTTGAACATGGTGCCCACCAAAGCCTTGGCCATCAGGATGTAGCAGGGCTCCTCAGTATAGGGATGCACGGTCTTCAACAGCACATAGTCGATGTTCGGACCCACGCACAAAGCAGTGTTGCTCGGCAAAGTCCACGGGGTGGTCGTCCACGCAATCGCGTAGGTATTGTCCATGCCTTTCAACTTGAACAAAGCAACGCAAGTCAAGTCCTTCACATCCCTGTAGCACCCAGGCATATTGAGCTCATGCGAGCTCAAGCCAGTACCTGCAGCAGGGGAGTAAGGCTGGATGGTGTAGCCCTTATACAGCAAGCCCTTGTTGTACAAGTCCTTAAGCAGGAACCACAAGGTCTCGATATAGTCGTTGGTGAACGTAATGTATGGATCGTCAAGGTTGACCCAATAACCCATCTTGCGGGTCAGGTCATCCCACAGGTCCTTGTATTTCATCACCTCCTCGCGGCAAGCACGGTTGTAGTCGTCCACGCTGATCTTCTTGCCGATGTCTTCCTTGGTGATGCCCAGCTTCTTCTCCACACCGAGCTCCACAGGCAAACCGTGGGTGTCCCAACCGGCCTTGCGGACCACATGCTTGCCCTTCAAGGTCTGGTAACGGCAAACCACATCCTTGATGGAACGGGCCATCACATGGTGGATGCCGGGAACGCCGTTGGCACTCGGCGGACCTTCAAAAAACACGAAGGCATTGTCCTTGTCGCGGTTGTCCAAACTCTTCTGGAAAGTGTCGTTCTCCTCCCAGTACTTGCGGATCTCGTTGGCTGTCTCGGTGAGATTCAGCTGTTTATACTCTTTGTAATTCTGCTTCATCTTGATGCTTGAATTGAAGCCGCAAAGATACAAAAAAAGTAGAGGCTCCCCGTGGAAGTCCCTACTTTTTTCTTGAATAATTCAAAGAGGTGTTATTTCTCGAGGTTGAGCAGCAACCCGCCACCGTCACCGGTCATGATCTCGGGCAGCTTGCCATCCCACTTGTTGATCCATTCCAATTGGACGATCTTGGGATTGCTCGACACAGAGGCACCCTTGATCTTCAGGGCCTCAGCCTCACCCTCGGCAGTGGTGATCTGGATATCCTTCTCGATCTCGGCCTGCTTCTTCAGCTCTTCCTTCTGCTTGGTGACCTCCACCAAAGTCAGGGCCTTCTGCTCCTCGAGCTTCTTCTGGTTCAAAGCGGTCTCGTAGTCGCTGTTGTAGTACACCTCGCGGATGTCGATCTGGTCCAGGATCAGGTGGTACGACTCGATGTCCTTCTTCATCCTGTCAAGAACGATCGACTGGATCTCCTCACGGCTGGTGCTGTACACCTGGATGGGAGTGTATTTGCTGGTGGTCAGGGCCAAGGCTGATTTCAACTTGGGCTTGATCACATTCTCCTCAAGCCAGTAGAAACGGCCGTTCTCCTTGCCGTCGGTCTCCGATACGTTGTCATAGATCCACCAGGCATATTCAGGATCGATGCGCCACGAGGCACTGATGTCGAAGCCCATCTTGATACCGTCGATGGTGGGGGTCCACACGGTCTCGGATTGGGTGGCGTCAGCTTTGTACGACTTGTAGTTCGGGTCGCTGCGGCTCACGTCGGTACGCTTGGCGCAAGTGTACACCTGCTCGGTCTTGTCCATGGTCTGCACATTGTACCAGGGGAAGATCAAATGCCATCCCGTGTGGTAGGTCTGGTGCTTCACGCCACTCGGGGTGATCACCACACCGCACTCCTGCGCAGGAATGATGGTCAGGAAACTCGATACCGCCAAATAAACAACGGGAATCAGCCACAATAAAATGCTGTTGGCCATGGTCTTTCCGCTTTTGTTGCTCTTGCGGATCATGCTGTTGTAAAGTGCTGCAACAATACTGTAGATAATTGCAACAATCGCAATGGTGTTTAAAATTTTCATAGTATCTAATTTTAACTTTTAACTCCTAACTCCTATCTCCTCACTCCTCTCTAGCACCCTATCGCCCTCGAAATCACCAGCCTCAAAATCTCCGACGTCCCTTCGCCAATCTGCAGGATCCGCTGGTCTCTGTAGAACCTTTCCATGTCGAACTCCTTGAGCAACCCGTGTCCGCCCATCACCTGAACGGCGTTGTTGCACACCTCGTCGGCCACCTCGGAGCAATACAGCTTGGCCATGGCGGCTTCCTTGCCGAAAGGCCTGTGCTGGTCCTTGAGCCAACAGGCATGGTAGAGCAGGTTGCGCGCCGCCTCGACCTTCACGGCCATGTCGGCGAGCTTGAAGGCCACAGCCTGGAACTTGCACACAGGCTTGCCGAACTGAACGCGCTTCTTCGAGTAGGCAAGGGCCATCTCGTAGGCACCTTGGGCACAGCCGAGACCCATGGCGGCAATCGAAAGCCTGCCAGAGTCAAGGGTGGCCAACATCATGTGGGAACCCTCACCGGGCTCGCCAAGGATGCATTCCTTGGGCAACCTCACGTTGTCGAACACGAGCTTGCCGGTGTTCGAGGCACGCCACATCATCTTGTCGTCCATGGGGGTCTGGGTGAAACCTTCCACCCCGTTCTCCACCAACAAGGCAGTGAACTCGGGCTTGCCGTCCTTCACCCCCGACACCGCCTGCACACTGGTACCCAAAGTGATGGGCGTGGCGCTGTTGGTGATGAAGATCTTCGAGCCGTTGAGCACCCAGGTGTCGCCTTCGAGCCGAGCGGTCGTCTTGGTGCCACGCGAGTCGCTGCCGGCATCCTCCTCGGTCAACCCGAAGCCCCAAAGCCGATCCTTGCACAACTGGGGCAGGTACTTGCGCTTCTGCTCCTCAGTGCCGTAGTCCTTGATGGGACCGATGCCCAACGAGTTGTCAGCGGCAATGGTGGCAGCCGTGCTGCCGTCTACCCTGGCCAACTCCTCCACGGCAATGATGTAACTCAGGTTGTCCAAGCCCTGACCGCCGTATTCCTTCGGCACGGTCATGCCCAACAACCCCAATTGACCCATCTTCAAGGTCAACTCAGTATCGAAATGCTGGTGCTCGTCATTGTAACGAGCCACCGGCTTCACTTCCGCTTCAGCGAAGTCGCGCACCTTCTGGCGCAACGCCTCCTGTTCTTTGGTCAAATCGAAATTCATATTTCTTATTTATAGTTTCCACTTTCAACTTAACTCAATAAGTCGCTTCTTATTGTCCACCATCTCGCCTTCCTCCACCAAAATTTTCTTGACCTTGGCAGCGGCCGTGGCCACGATGTTGTTCTCCATCTTCATGGCCTCCACCACAATCATCACCGTGCCAGCCTCCACCTCATCGCCCTCCTTCACGTTGATTTTCACCACCTTGCCAGGCATGGGCGATACCAAACGCGACTTGTCGTTGGCTTGCTCCTTGCACGAATAGTCCATGGCGTCGTTCAACTGGTCGGTCCGGTAACAACAGAAGTTGAGCCCGTGGAAGTTCACGATGGTCCGCTGCTCGTCGTTCACCGAACAGTATACCACCTCGGTCCTTCCGTTGAGCATGAGCTTCAGCTGATGGCCGTCGTGGCTGAGGTACTCCGCAGTGAAAGGCTTGTCGTCGACCGTGCCTTTGATCTTGTGCGCCTCGGCATCGGTGATAATCACGGGAATCCGCTTCCCTTCCACATCTACAGTCAAATTCATGTGATATCGCCAATAGCCAATCTCCTCCCAAACATTCTCAGTCTGCTGCTCGAAACGCTTCTTACTGAAGTCATATACTAAAAATGATATTGCTATATCATTGATATTCAAATTATTGCGGCTTTCATTCAAGGCTTTTAGCAACGCCTCCTGATGGATGGCGCAGAACGAGGTGTCGATCTTGTTGTCGGCAAAGTCCGGGTTTTTGATGGCTTCCCAAAGATAGGCCTTGTTGGTGGTCAACCCTTGCAGGATGAACTCCTTCAACGCATGTTGCGCGGTCTCGATGGCCGCTTGGCGGGTCTTGCCATGGCAGATGAGCTTGGCAATCATGGGGTCGTAAGCCTCGCTCACAGTGCAAGGACCGTCGATGCTGCTGTCCACGCGGGTACCTCTCACCTGAGGCTCGTGGTAGGCAGTCACCTTGCCCGGCGTGGGCAAAAACCCGTTCTCGGGATCCTCGGCATAAATACGAAGTTCAAGGGCATGACCTTGGAACGGAATCATCTCTTGGGTCCAACCCATCTCCTTGTCGCGGGCAATGCGGATCTGCTCCTCCACGATGTCGATGCCGGTGCGCATCTCGGTCACGGGATGCTCCACCTGGATGCGGGTGTTCACCTCCAAAAAGTAGAAGTTCTGGTCTTGGTCGACGATGAACTCCACCGTGCCGGCATTCTTGTAGCCAATGCTCTGGCAGAGCTTCACCGCAGTGGCCAACAGCTGCTGCCGGCGCTCCTCGTTCAAGGTCGGCGAGGGCGACTCCTCGATGATCTTCTGGTAACGCCGCTGGATGGTGCATTCGCGTTCACCCAGATGGATCACGTGGCCATGATGGTCGGCCAATATCTGCACCTCGATGTGCCGGGGATTTTCAATGTATTGCTCTACGAACACGGTGCCGTCGCCGAAATACTTCTCGGCCTCGCGCGAAGCGCGTTCCAACTCGTCCTTCAGGTCTTCTTTGCGGCGCACGATGTGCATGCCTTTGCCGCCACCGCCTGCCGCCGCCTTGATGAGCACGGGGTAGGGTAGGGCGTCAGCCTGAGCCAGGATCTCACAGATCGAGCCGGTCAAGCCGAAGGTGACAGGGATGCCGTTCTCGATGGCCACCTGCCGCGCGGCGATCTTGTTGCCCATCAGCCGCATGGTGTCGGCGTCGGGACCGATGAATATCAGGTTGTTGGCTTTGCAGGCCTCGGCCAACTCGGGGTTCTCCGAGAGGAAACCGTAGCCGGGATGGATGGCATCAGCACCGCTGTCAAGGGCGGCGTCGATGATCTTCTGTATATTAAGGTAGGTGTCCTTCAAACTGCCGCCACCCAGGGGATACGCCTCGTCGGCCATCCTCCGGTGCAACGCCTGGGCGTCGTTGTCGGCAAATACCGCCACGCTCCCAATGTGCAACCGCTTGAGGGTCCGCATGATCCTCACCGCAATCTCACCCCTGTTGGCAACCAATATCTTGTTTATCTTTTTCATATATGTAACTCCTAACTCCTCACTCCTAACTCTTAAAAAACTTCTCCATCCCCTCCTGGCCGGCCTTGCTCACCCGCTGGTTGGCAATGATGACCGAGGTTTGGCGATACAAGGGGTTCATCGGATCGTCGCTGCCATCGACCAAACGGAGCAATCGCTTGCACTCAGCCACCGCCTCGGGCGAAGCCTGCATGAAATGGTCGAGGTACTGACGCTCCATGTCGACCAAACCGGCCTCGTCGACCACCACGTTCACCAAACGGAACGCCTTGGCCTCTTCGGCACTGAACCGCCTGCCGGTAAGCATCAGCTCCTTGGCTGCCGTCAAACCGATCTTCTGGACCACAAAAGGCGAGATGGTGGCAGGAGTGATGCCCAACCGCACCTCCGAGAAGGCGAATTTGGTGTTCTCGCCGGCAATGACGATGTCCGACGCGGCCACGATGCCGTTGGCACCGCCAACGCAGGCACCATGGACCACCGTCACAATGGCCTTGTCGCAAAAATAAAGGGTCTGAAAGAGCTTCGAGAGCTTCTCGGCATCTGCCACGTTCTCCTCGTAACTGAAACCGGCCATGGCCTTCATGTAAGCCAAGTCGGCACCGGCACAAAACGACTTGCCGTTGCCCTTCAACACGATGACACGGATGTCGTCGCGACTGCCTAACCAAGCCACCGCCTCGGTCAACTCGTGAATCATCTCGGGGTTCAGCGCATTGCGCACCTCGGGCCGGTCAAGGTTGACCCAGGCCACGCTCTCACCCAATTGTATTTTGATCGTTTTAAATTCCATACCGCAAAATTCGGAAATTTTGTCAGAAATCACCTCTATTTCAAAAAAAATCTTTTCCTTTGCATATTATTTGTCGTTTTGTTTTCATTGAAAACGCATTTTTTATGGAAGACGAAAATTTCAGAAAGGAATTGGAAGACCTCTTCAAGCTGTTTAAAGTACTGATCGACAAAGAGGCTTCCGAAGGACTTCAAGATATGGATCCGCAACAGCTCGAACAACTGAAGGCATTCATGGCGCAGTTCGACGACGTGAAGGAAAAACTCAAAGTGGAACAGGTACACGTCGACCCGTTCTCCAAAATGATGGTCTCCTCCCTCGTGAAACAACTCCGCCAGCAACTGGGACCCGATGCCTTGCGCTACTATGAGGAAGAGGAAGAACCCCGTATCGCCATCGACCAAGCCACCACCGTCGAAGCCATCGACAACCTGCTGCGCAACCCCGACCTCACCGACCAGGAAATCGACGACCTGCTCGACAAACGTATGCAAATATTAAGTCATTTACCATGAAGAAAATACTGATTACCTTACTCGCCCTGACACTCACCACAGGCGCCTTCGCACAACTCATCGCCAACAAGACCGACAGCAAGGTCACCATGAGCCTCGACTTTTTCAACGACATCCAACTCGGCGACAAGACGAATTGGGACGCCCGCTGGCTCAACCAAGGCTTCAGCTGCGCCCTCACCTATAACTTCCCCCTCGGCGAGAGCAAACGCCATACCATGAGCATCGGACTGGGCTACGCCGGTCACAACTACTTCTCCTATTCCCGTATCGTCGACCCCTATGCCACCGATACCCTGCAGTTTATTCAATATCGCACCGACGGCACCGTCGCCGATGGATTCAAGCGTTATAAACTCAACTGCAACTACATCGAACTGCCCTTCGAGATGCGCTTCCGCTTCGGCGAAGGCTGGAAAATCGGCGTGGGATTCAAAGTGGGCTACATGGTCAACGCCAAGACCAAATATGTGGGCAACAACGACAACGGCATCCGCATCCACGAGAAATACACCTATATCGACAACATCGAACGCATGGCTTACTCCGCCACCCTTCGCGTCGGCTACAAATGGGTGAGCCTCTTCGCCGCCATGCAACTCGTCCCCGTCTTCGAAACGGGACACAATGCTCCCGTCCTCCGACCCCTCAGCGTCGGCGTCACCTTCGCACCGTATTAAAACAATTGATTGAGCTTCAGCTCCCGGTATTTCTTCCGTAGTTTCCCCTTGAACGCCCAACGGATGTCCGAAACCATCCGCCGGACCAGCTCTTGGTAATCGTACCAGAAGTCGTACGAGAAGAACAACAACACCATGCCGCCTAAGGCCCAATACCATGGCAAGGTGCAGAACAAGGCTATCGTGCCACCGATAAACACCAACGGACTCAATAGGAACTTGCCGCCAAAACACACCGTGTTGCTGAAAGCCTTGTCCTTCAACTTCGCCTTGATGATCACCGTGGGAATCCAAATGATGGCGTTCACCACCGATGAGGCAATGAAATAGGGCAACCCGATCAACGCCACCAAAATCTTCCAAATAGCGTTCACCAACGGCCGCTTCTTCGCCGTCGAAGTCACCGAGATTTTCTGGCGAATGCGCTCCTGGGTGAAATCCATCACCTTGGCATACAGATTCTTGGCCTCTTCGGGATGCGCTTCCTGATAGGCCTCGATACGCTCTACCGTGGCGCGGTTGCGGAGCATCTTGCTGTAAAGCCCCCCAACCCGCTTCTCGTTCTTCATCTTCACAATCTCCCACTTGGCATCATAATCCTCGTCGTCGGGGATGAAGGTGATCAGCTTGCTGATGCGCTCCCAGAGCATCTCGCGCAACTGGTTCATCAGCACGGCTTCGTTCTCCTCAGTGCTGTTGTTGATGAAATCGGTCACGTTGATGGCCTCGCCGAAATGTACCATACAGGTGGAACGGTAACGGAAATAGTCGCCATACTCGATGCCCACCGGCACGATGTAAATGGGGTGCTCCTTGCCAAACTCGCGGTTCGAGTCCAAGGCGATGTGGAAAATGCCCTTGCTCAGCTGAAGCAGCGAGTGCTTGGTGCGGTGACGGCCCTCAGGAAAGAGGTAAAGCCCCACCTTGTCATGCACCACGTCGACGGCCTGCTCGATGGAATCGGTGTTGTTGCGTACCGCCGCCACACCGTTGCGAATCCTGAACAGCGGCAGGATACGGGCAAACTTCAGGAATTCGGCCACCTTGGGCTTCGCAAAGATGTCGCCCCGAGCCATGAAAACCTTCTTGTGATGGCTGGTCGCCAACACCACCATCGCATCCATCAGGGTGTTGGAATGGTTGATGCCATAAATCAAAGCACCATCCTTGGGAAGATGCTCCTGTCCATGCACCTCGAAACGCCGGTAGGAACTCCTGGAACAGAAGTCCGCGTAAGGGCGGATAATCGAATACAGCAGGTTGTTATCTTGAATCTTCTTAGCCATGATTTCAAATCAGACTGCAATATTACAAAAATAATCCGTAATTTTGAACCGAAAATCGGTCGCATGAGAACGTTTTTGCACTTTCATATCAGTTTTTGCCTCCTCTTGGCCCTGGTTTTGTGCCAGAAACCAACTCACCTTCGCTACTTCGATGTCAAAGGCGTCAAATACGAATACCCGCCCATCGACCACATCAGCCCATTCGACCCCCTCATCCGCACCGAAGCCGCCAAGATAGGGTGGGACTGGAGGCTGCTGGCCTCGCTCATCTACCAAGAGTCGCACTTCAAGCCGGACCTCGTCAACGAAAAAGGGGCCTTCGGACTCATGCAACTTATGCCCGTCACCATGGAGCGATATGGGCTCGACACCACCGCAACCATCCAAGAACAACTCGAAGTGGCAGGCAAACTGCTCCTGTTTTTCGACGGCGAGCTGCCCGAAAGCATCACCGACAGCATCGAACGCATCAAATTCATCCTGGCTAGCTACAACGGAGGACTGGGTCACGTCATGAAAGCCCGCGACAAAGCCGAAAGACAGGGCAAGGACCCCAACCTATGGACCCGTAACGTCGAAAACTACACCCACAAACAGACCTATTACTTCGTCCGAGATATCAAGAAACGCTATTCATATTATTCAAAGGTGATCAAATGAAAAAGTTTTACCTCATCACGCTCGTGCTGACATGGATCGGCATCGGATTGCATGCCCAGACCTTCGACGGCGGTCTCACCGTAGGGGCAGTCACCTCGCAGATCAACGGCGACGGCTACGCCGGCTTCCACCAGCTCGGATGCACCGCCGGCGTCTTCGGCCGCATCCCCACCGAAGGCCATTCCTCATGGCAAATGGAACTGAAATACTCCCTCTTCGGCGCACACTCCAGCGTCGACGAAGTCAACTATGGCCTCAATCCCATGAGCATCCGCCTGCATTACCTGGAACTGCCGCTGCTGTTCCATTACAACTTGGGCGGCCTGAATATCAATGGTAAAACGCTGGATTTCATTACGTTCGAACTGGGCCTCAGCGGCGACTTCCTCATCCGCGGCACCCAATCGGCCAACTTCGACGCCAACTTCGACAACAAAGCGTGGCTGTTTTTCTCCGTCACCGGTAACGTGGGCCTGCAGTTCGACCTCAACGACCACCTGGGCATCGACATCCGTAGCATGAACAGCCTCACCCCCTGCCGCCTGACCCCAGGCGCAGGAAGCTATTTCCTGCATTCATTCAACATCGCCCTTCAGGCCACGTTGGTCTACACTATTTTCCACGCCAACTAGAAAATCTAGAAGATGTAGTTGAATCCCACGAAGATCTTGAATTTCTCGCCGTCAATGGGATTCAAGGCACGACCGGCGTCCACCGCCAAAATCATGTTGCGGTTCATGATGAGCTTGATGCCGGCACCGGCACTCATGTGCGGCTTCTCTTTTTCGCCGCTGTAGTAGAGATCCTCCACTTTTTGGCCTTCGGGAACAGTCGCCGCATAGACGTTTTGCGCCTGGATCATCTCATCCTCGCGGAACTTCTGGATGACCATGCCGGCATCGAAGAAGGGACAGAAAGCCAGCTGCCAGTTCTGGTTGATGAACTGGAAGTCGAGGAAATGCCAACGCAACTCGGCGTTGCCCAGCACAAAGCCGTCGCCCAACACGCCGTTGCGGTTCACGCCACGCATGGTGACCACACCGCCCAAACCCTCGGTGTACATCTTCTGGAAGAACGGGGTGTTGATGTTGTTGATCATGTACCAGGGGTTCTCACCGGCAATCTTGTGCTGCACGCCCAAACGGTAGGCAAAGGTGAGCTTGTCGCGGTAAATGGGGATGTATTGGCGCCAAATGAAAGTCTGCATCAAGGCGTTGTAGCCGTTGCCGTCAATGAAGTCCGACGACCCCGTGAGGGTGTACTCGGCGTAGATGCCCTTCGAGGGATCGCTGTTGTGGTCGCGGCTGTCGTAGATCAAACCGAGACGCAGCTGGGCGATGTTGCCGCCGTTCTTCTCATTGTCCTTGATGATCCCGGCGTTCACATAATTGGTGTACAAGGTCTCCTGTCCCTCGTAGGCCTCGAGGCTGATCTTGTCGGTCGCCACGTGGTAATAGGCCAGGCCGGCCACCCAGTTCAGGTTGGGCACACCAAAGAAGGAGCGTTGCATCGACCCCACAAAACGCAAGGTGTTGCGCTTGATGAAGTGGTAGCCGCTCTTGTAACCCTCAACGCCCTCGTTGGCAAAGAGGTTGGGGTCGAAGGTGCCGGCTTCATAACCGTTGAAGCCAAAGAACTCGAACTTCTTCGAATAGTTATAGGTGAGGTCAAAGAAGAGCTTGGTATCCTTGATCAAAAGCGGCATGTCGCTGTAGAAACGGAACACGCCCGAGCCTTTGGTGTAACGCGAGACCTCCACGTTGAACTTGTAGTTGTAACGGGGATAGTTGGTGCCGTCGCCGAAGTTGAAGATGTCGACGCAGGCACCATACTGGAACCCCAAGTCGCTATCGAAGCCCAACACAGGCAACGGACCGAAGTTCCAACCTTTCTTGATGATTTCCTTTTTCTGTGAAAACGCGCTGACCGAAAGCAACAGCGCCAAAGCAATGAGTAGATGTTTCTTCATAACGATGAAATTTGGGACAAAATTAAGAAAACTTCTCTTTCTTGAAAAACAAAAAAGATTCTTGAAAAACAAAAAAAGACTATTTTTGCGGCTCAATTTGAAAGCTATGGGTTTCCTCGAAATACTCCTCATCGGCATCGGCCTCTCCATGGACGCCTTCTCGGTTTCAATATGTAAAGGCTTGACCACCAAGCAGTTCTCATGGAAAATGGCTTTAACCTGCGGCCTTTGGTTTGGCTTCTTCCAAGCTCTGATGCCCCTGATCGGCTATCTTCTCGGCGCGCAGTTTGAGCAATACATCACGGCGGTCGACCACTGGATCGCCTTCGGCCTGCTTTTCCTCATCGGCGCCAACATGATCCGCGAAGCCCTCTCCAAAAAAGAAGAAGTCCAGTCGTCATTGCGAGGAGCGGAGCTTAGCGGAGCGACGTGGCAACCCAGTACTACCCAAGATGGCCAGTTGGGTTTCAAAACCATGTTGTTGCTGGCCATCGCCACCAGCATCGACGCCCTCGCCGTCGGCATCTCCTTCGCCTGCATCCAAGTCAAAATCTGGTCCTCCATCCTCATCATCGGTATCACCACCTTCCTTTTCTCCATCATCGGCGTGAAAATCGGCAATGTGTTCGGCTCCAAATTCGAGAAATCAGCTGGAATCATCGGCGGTATCATACTGATACTCATTGGGTTAAAGATCCTACTGGAACATCTCGGCATCATCAGTTTTTAACGATGAATTCGTTTTGTTGAAAAAAAAATGGGAAGATTTGCCTTGATTTATTAAAAATTCGTAATTTTGCAGACTGAAAGTTTCGGGATGTAGCGCAGCCCGGTAGCGCGCTTCGTTCGGGACGAAGAGGCCGCAAGTTCGAATCTTGTCATCCCGACTTTATTTTTGAAAACGAGAGAGATATTTTTATTTCATGCCTAACCTGTTCATCATATCAGGCTGTAATGGCGCTGGTAAGACAACAGCTTCAATGACGGTACTGCCGGAAACCCTGCAATGCCGCGAATTCGTCAATTGCGACGAGATGGCTAAAGGTCTTAACCCGCTCAACCCCGACAGCGCGAGAATCGCTGCCGCAAGGCTCATGTTGCCCCGCATCAGAAGGCTCATCGCCCACGACGCCGACTTCGCCATCGAAACCACTCTCGCTACCAAATCCTATCACGCTCTCGTTAAAAACGCCCAAGAAAAGGGCTACGACGTCAAACTGCTCTACTTCTGGCTCCAAAGCCCCGAACTCGCCCTGCAGCGCGTGGCCGAACGTGTGAAAAACGGCGGCCATAACGTCGAAGAACTCATCGTCCGCCGCCGCTACGCCGCCGGCATCCGTAACCTGTTCAAACTCTACCTCCCCGTCGTCGATTATTTCATCCTGATCGACAACTCCGTCATGCCCCGCGAAGTCATCGCCGAAGGCAACATCTATGATACGGTAAAGGTTTATAACGAAGAAAAATTTAAAAAACTCAGACAATATGACAACAGTAAAAGTGAATGCGAAGAAAAATGAGGTCTCCGATCTGACCAAAATGCTCATGACCGGACTCGACCTCTCGTTCCGCCGCCTAGTGATCATGCGTAGCCGCCATAACGGCACCATGTGCTTCTGCGACGAAAAAGGCAATATCTATACTGTCAAAGCCAAAGACGTCAAAGCTAAAATGGGCGCATGAGAAAACTGATCTTCACCGCCCTGCTCATACTAATGGGCATCGTGGGCACCGCCCAACCCCAACCAACCCAAACCTCCGACCAAAACCCCGAAACTGACCCCCTTATCGTCACTCGCCTCCACGAGTGGCAAGACCTGAAATTCGGATTCATGATGCACTGGGGCATCTACGCCCAATGGGAAGTCGTCGAATCCTGGTCCATCTGCAACGAACCTTGGATCAACCGAAACGGCGCCGACTACTACCAATACAAAACCGATTACCAAAACCTCAACAAGACCTTCAACCCCAAAAACTTCGACCCCGACAAATGGGCCGAAGCCGCACAAGACGCAGGCATGAAATACGTGGTCTTCACCACCAAACACCACGACGGGTTCTGCCTCTTCAACACCAAGGAAACCAACTATTCCACCGTCGACCCCTCATGCCCGTTTTCATCAAATCCGAAAGCCGACATCGCCGGCGAAGTGGTCAAAGCCTTCCGCCAAAAAGGCTTCTGGACCGGACTCTACTTCTCCAAACCGGATTGGCACTGCGACGACTACTGGGCACACGAATGGGCCACCCCCGACCGTAACGTCAACTACGACCCCACCGTTCACCCCGAACGCTTCCAAAAATACAAGGACTTCACCTTCAACCAGATCAAAGAAATAACCCATAACTACGGCGACATCGACATCCTCTGGCTCGACGGCGGCTGGGTCCGCCCCGAATGGAGCGTCAACGAAGAGACCCGCCCCTGGCTGGGATGCCAAGGCTATATCCAAGACGTGGATATGCCCCGCATTGCTGCCATGGCCCGCGAAAACAACCCCGACCTCATCATCGTCGACCGCTCCGTGGGAGGGAAGTACGAGAACTACCAAACCCCCGAACAACAAGTGCCCGACAGCCTCCTGCCTTACCCCTGGGAGACCTGCATGTCCATGGGCGACTCGTGGTCCTACGTCTCCACCGACCACTATAAAAGCACTAACCGCCTCATCCACCTGCTCTGCGACATCGTGGCCAAAGGCGGCAACTTCCTCCTCAACGTGGGCCCCGACGCCGACGGCAACCTGCCCGACACCGCCCTGCTCCGCATGAAGGAAATCGGCGAGTGGATGCACACCAACGGCGAAGCTATCTACGGCACCCGCCCCATCTACCCCTATGCCTACGGCAAGTTCCGCTTCACCCAAAAGAATAATAAGGTGTACGCCATCTTCCTCCTCGACGAACAGGAAACCCCAGTGCCCGACACCTATTGGTTCAACGCCCCCGACATGGACCTCAAGACAGGCAAAGTCAAAGTCCTGGGCAGCCAACAAAAAGCGACACTAAAAAAGGAAGCCGACCGTTATCGGATCGACTTCCCCAATAGCTTCGAAATGCCACACGCAGTGGTATTCGAATTGCGCTGTCATTAATACTTTACGTACTTCTTTCCGTTCTGGAAATACATGCCACGGAAACTCTCCGGCAAGGTGGTGCCTAGGCAACGCCCGTCAATGGTGTAAATCCTGCCGTCACCTGCGGGCTCTTCAAGGGTCTGCTCGTCAATGGAAGTCACCTCAATCCAAAGATAATCACTGCCCGTGGGTGTCAAGGCATACGTCGACTCGCAATCTTCATAAACTGCAGTGAGTCTGATCATGTAATCGCCGGGCTCCAACTCCTGGAAATAAGAGGTGTACTCGGCATCCACCTGGATGACCTCACGGAGCTCGTCGATATAAAGGTTGTAGTGGTGCGGAGCCGTCTCGGGAGCATCCCAGGAAACGCTAATGCCGTACATCTCGCTGGAGTAGTAATAATCCCCCTGGAAGTTGGTGGGTGGATTGCAGGGCGTGGGTGGAGTGGGAGGGGTGACCTCGCCCATCTCGCCGCTCTGCCCGATGTTCTGCCCATAAAGGCCACCGGTGCCCGAGTTGACCCAAGCCACAATGTTCTGGCCAAAATGGAAACCGGTGCTGTTGCGGTCGCTGGTCTTGGGATAGGCATTGGAACACATGAGGGTGTTCCAGTGGAGGTTGCCTTTGTCGTCAAAGCCCAAGGCCTCCACAGTCGATTCGTAACCGGACATGCTGACACCTCTGTGGTAGATCAGCGAGAAGCCCTCGCCATACTCGAAAGCATCAATGCGCAAGCCCCCGAAAGGAGTGGTGCCGCTGTCGAACAGCATCTTGCCATCCTCACCCCAAGGCAGGAAACCTGACTCGTCCACACAGTTCACATGAAGCTCGTAAAGCGACTCCGTGTCGGAATCGGTGCGACGGTAGGCAATGAGCAACTCATGGGTCATGGGGTTGACCGTGGCATAGGCGTCAAGGCAATAATAGGCCGGATCAGGAGAATGTACCGGCACACCGTTCAGGTCAGGGATGGTGTTGGCACCACTGGCATTGAAGTGGAATACGTAGGTGTTGAAGGCATTGCCGAGGCCGGAGTGCCAGATGTATACGTAACCTCCCCCCAAACCGTCAGGTACGGCGTGGTGCAGATAAGTCACCTGGAAGGTTTGCGTCGACATCAGCAGGGTCTCGGGACTGAACTGCGTGCCGTCCACGTTGTAACCGGCGACGAAGATCTGCTTGTCGGTGTAAAAGCCACTGCCGCATTTCTCGTAAGTCACAAAGACACGGTTGTCGTCACTCAAGGTGAGCTTTCCGTACATGCAGTTGTAACCGCCGTTGTCGGAGATGGTCACCGTGGGGTTGGTGGTACCGTTGGCGTTGACATACTGCAAGTAAAGGTTGGTGTAATCGAAGCCCAAGCACCAGACACCACCGTTGTTGCCGGCGATGACCTCAGCGCGCGAGAAGCCTAGTCCGCTAAAGAGCCTGACGCCACCCTCGCCCCAGGCAAAAGTGCCATCGGCATTGATCTTCACAGCATAGGTGTAGCCGTCGTAAGCGGCAAAACAGCTGACAACGGCGCCATCAGTCGTCGTGGCCATGGCCAAACCTTCCGACATGCTCGAGAACTCGTGGCCTCCAATGTGGATGCCGTCAGGCCCCCACTGAGGGACGCCCTCAAAGTTCAAACGCTGCAAGGTCGGCGACCAGCCGTTGCTGAAAAACTGGTTCCATTGCACGTAAGTGTCGCTGGTGATGGGGTTGGTGGCAAGATAGATCTCACCTGCATCGGTCGAGGTATTGGCGATGAAGGTGTTGTTCGTGGGATCGTTCACCCACTGGGCCTGCCCCGCAACGAGTGCAGCCAACGCCATGAGGAGTAGTAGAATTTTTTTCATAGTATTATATTTTATATTGTTAGTGTTTATCCAACAACAATGTTCACGATCTTCTTCGGAACGTAAATCACCTTGCGGACCTGCTTGCCCTCAAGCCATTTGGCCGATTCGGGGGCCGCCAGCACCGCCGCCTGGACCTCGTCGGCATTCATCGTCACGGGCAACTCCATGTTGAAACGCATCTTGCCGTTGAAACTCACAGGATAGTTGAAACTGTTTTCCACGGTCTTGCTTTCGTCGTAGACGGGGAACGAAGCCCTCACCACGGAGTCGTTGTGGCCTAGCAGATGCCACAGCTCCTCGGCAATGTGAGGGGCATAGGGCGAAATCATCACCGTCAGCGGCTCCAACACCTCGCGCTTGTTGCACTTGAGGTCGGTGAGCTCGTTGACGCCGATCATGAAGGCCGAGACCACCGTGTTGAACGAGATGCTCTCAATACCCTCCTCCTCTTTCTTGATGAGCTTGTGCAGGCACTTCAGCTCAGGGGCGGTGGCAGGATCGTCGCTCACACAGAACTCGTTGTTCTCGTTGTGGAAGAGCTTCCAGAACTTGCGCAGGAACCTGAACGTGCCCTCGATGCCTTGGGTGTCCCAGGGCTTCGACTGCTCCAAAGGTCCCAGGAACATCTCGTAGAGACGCAAGGTGTCGGCACCGTATTTCTCCACGATGTCGTCGGGGTTCTGCACGTTGTACATCGACTTCGACATCTTCTCCACCTCTGAACCGCAAACGTACACATCGTTGCCGTCCTTGTCCTTCTCCTTGATGAGATGGGCGTTGTGAAGGTCGTCGCGCCACTGGCGGAACGCGTTGATGTCGAGGATGTCGTTGCGCACCATGTTGATGTCGACGTGGATCGGGTCGCTGAACAGCTCGCGGTCGGGAACGTTTTTGGAGACAAAGAGGGGACCTCTGTTGTACCCTTCCCCTTCAACGAAGGTGGGGACGTCCTTGCCTGCAATCAAGTCCTTGATCTTTTGCTCAACGAAATGGGTCTTGTCCCTGTAGTCGTTTAGAACATCGATGACGGGTACCAACAGGAGCTTGTAGCCTTTGCTCTTGGCATATTCTTCCCAAGGCTCAGCCACCTTCTCGAGGTTGCCCATGCGGTTGATCTCGATGAGGATGCCTTTCTCGGGACAGAAGAAGTCGAACCGACGGCGACCGTCCTTGAAGTCTCTCACGAATTCTACGCCCAGCTTCTTGTCTTTGATGGTGTTCCAAACGTTGTACTCGCAGAGCTTCTCCATGTTGACACGGTAAGCGAAGCTGGAGCGGCCTTGGATCATGCCTTGGTTGATCATCCTCTGGAAAGGCTCGTCCTTGCAGGCCAGCCCGAGGTCGAAGAGGAACTTGCACCAGAAACGGCTGTAAATCAAGTGGCCGGTGGCATGCTCGGCGCCGCCGATATAAAGGTCGACGTTCTGCCAATAGTCGTTGGCCTCACGGCTGAAGTATTCCTTGTCGTTGTGCGGATCCTCATAGCGGTAGTAGTAGCCGCTCGATCCGGCAAAGCCTGGCATGGTGTTGGTCTCGATGGGATAGCCCTCCTCGGTGACCCAGTCCTTGGCGCGGGCCAAAGGCGGCTCGCCGGTCTCAGTGGGCTTGTATTCGCTGATGGATGGCAACTCCAAAGGCAACTTCGACTCGTCCATGGCGTAAGGCATGCCGTCCTTGTAGTAAATCGGGAAAGGCTCGCCCCAATAGCGCTGGCGACTGAAGATGGCATCACGCAAGCGGTAGTTGGTCTTGCCGGTACCGACGCCGAGTTTTTCCAATTCCTGGATCATCTGCTCGATGGCTTTCTTCACGGTCAGCCCGTTGAGGAATCCCGAGTTGACCAGCTCGCCGTCCTTGGCGTCGAAGCTCTCTTCCCACGTGGCGGGGTCGGTCGGCTCGGTGCCGGGTTTCTTCACCACTTGGATGATGGGCAGGTCGAAGTGTCTGGCAAAAGCAAAGTCTCTGCTGTCATGTGCCGGCACAGCCATGATGGCGCCGGTGCCGTAGCCCATGAGCACGTAGTCGGCAATCCAGATGGGCAGCTTGGCCCCGGTGATGGGGTTGATGCCGTAGGCGCCCGTGAAGGCGCCACTCACCTTGCGGACCTCAGCCATGCGCTCACGCTCGCTGCGGTTCTTGGTGCGGGTGATGTATTCCTCCACCTCGGCGCGTTGCGCCTCGGTGGTGATCTCCGAAACCAACTCGTGCTCCGGTGCCAACACCATGAAAGTGGTGCCGAACAAAGTGTCTGCACGTGTGGTAAATACCTCTAAATCAATATCTTTACCATCGACCTTAAAGATCACCGAAGCACCCATCGACTTGCCGATCCAGTTGCGCTGCACTTCCTTCACCGATTCGCTCCACTCCACGGTCTCCAGACCGGTGAGCAGCCGCTCGGCGTAGGCAGTGATGCGGAGCAGCCATTGCTTCATCGACTTGCGCACCACAGGATAGCCGCCGCGCACGGAGACGCCGTCCACGACCTCGTCGTTGGCCAACACCGTGCCGAGTTGTGGGCACCAGTTCACCAAGGCTTCGGCCTGGTAGGCAAGGCGGTAGTTCATCAGCACCTCCTGCTGCTCCTTCTCGCTCATGGTCTTCCATTCTTCCGCAGTGAAGCTCAAAGGCTTGCTCTCGGCCACGTTGAGGCCTTCGGTGCCCTTTTCCTCGAAGCGGTGAATCAGCTTGCTGATGGGCTGGGCCTTCTGGCAGCCGTTGCAGTAGAACGAGTTGAACAGCTGGAGGAACGTCCACTGGGTCCATTTATAGTAGCTCGGATCGGAAGTGCGCACCTCGCGGTCCCAGTCGTAGCTGAACCCGATCTTGTCCATCTGCTCGCGGTAGCGGTTGATGTTCTTCTCGGTGGTCACTGCCGGGTGGGTGCCCGTCTGGATGGCATACTGCTCGGCCGGCAATCCGTAGGCGTCATAACCCATCGGGTGCAGCACGTTGAAGCCTTTCAGCCGCTTGTACCGTGCATAGATGTCAGAGGCGATATACCCCAACGGGTGACCCACATGCAACCCCGCGCCGGAAGGGTAGGGGAACATGTCCAAGACATAGAACTTGGGCTTATCGTGGTCAATGTCAACCTTATACACTTTCTGGTCGCGCCAGTACTGCTGCCATTTCTTTTCGATCTCGGTAAAGTTGTAATCCATAAAAGATGCTTTTTGTCAGAATAAACTGCAAAAATAAACAATTCTCCAAAATCGTTGCGAAACAAAACAATAAAAAACGGCGTGAGACTATTTCTTCCTCACACCCCCGCTATATTCCCTGATATAAAGCCCATAATCGGTATAGACTTCAATGTCGCGGCCGTTGGAAGCCAAGAGAATGTCAAGGATGTGGTGCCCGTTGAACTCGGTGACGCGGCTCCAGCTGTTGCTGCCCATGGTGGCCCGCTGTAACTGCCGGTCATCAGCGGGATTGATGCGGTAGATGAAACCGCCGATCTTTACTGCTTGTGCCATATTGCTATTGTCTAAATTAACAAACAAAAATAGACACTTTTTTCCGAAAATTCATTGCTAGATAAAAATTCTATTTATAAAAATACCGGCGTGAGCCCACGAAAGGCCCACGCCGGTGGTTAAGTATATTTCAACCTTTACTGCTTTCTCTTTTTCAGGGCGTAGGCTGCGCCGAAGCCGATAAGCAGCAGGGCGCCGCAGCCGAGGGGGGCGTTCTGGTTGGTATCCTGGCCGTGCTGAGGCAGCATCGGGTTGGTACCAGTAAAGTCGTTGCCCCAGAGGTTCTGTCCGCCGAAGGCGAACCAAGCGGGAGCGCCGAAGCCTTGCGGAGTGGCTCCATATTGGAACATACCGCCTTGG